>CAZSNP010000073.1:0-21660 GCA_964608265.1 uncultured Anaerolineales bacterium
GCCCAGCATCACCAGCGAGTTGAGCAGATCGTCCGCGCACTGGCGGCCGTAGCGCATCACCGGGCCCATCTGCCCCGCGCCGCGCTCGCCGTCGAAGATGACGACCAGCGAGTAGAACTGGCCGACGTTGGCCGCGTACAGATCGAAGTCATCGCCGTCGAAGAAGTGCACGTTGGAGGGGATGAGGCCGCCGAGCAACTGGCTCGTTCGCAGTGAGGCCATCATCACCGTGACGACCTCCGCCATCACCGGGTCGAGGTCGATGCGGGTGATGTCGCCGGCGCGGTGGGTGATGCGGCCCTGCATATCCACCAGGAAGACGGCGTTCGCGCCCAGGTCGCCGCGCAGGGTCGAGAGCCGCTGCGAGACGACGGGCTGATCGTCGCTGGGCAGGGAGGATTCGAGCGGGCCGCCCTCCTCCAGCGCGCGCTCGGCCACGGGCAGGAAGGCATTGATGTTGATGGGCTTGCGCATGAAGGCCAGCACGCCGAGGCTGCGGGCTTCATTTTCCATCTGCGGGTCGGGCAGGCCGCTGATGAGGATGACCGGCGCCCGGGTGTTGGTGCGGCGCACGCGGCGCACCACGTCCAGCCCGCTGATGCCGGGCAGGCGCACGTCAATCACCAGCAAATCCGCGCCGCCGCGCCCGAACTCCAACAACGCTTCCTCGCCCGAGGGCGTCTCCACAATCACATCCCCCCGACCCAGCGTTTCGAGCGCGCTGCGCAACAGCCGGGTGATCTCGCGCTGATCATCCACCAGGAGAATGCGTTTCGCAGGCATGGCCGATTACCTCGCGCGCGATTCTAGCATGCAATACCCCATCGCTGAGAACGCGAAGAGCGCGGAGGGTTTGCTCCTCTCCGCGCTCTCAGGGGACTCTGTGGTGAACCTATTCCACGCGCCAGCAGGCCACGAAGTGGCCGGGGCTGACTTCCTTGAAATCCGGCTCCTGTTGCGAGCAGTGCGCCAGGGCCACCGGGCAGCGCGGATGGAAGCGACAACCGCTCGGCGGGCGCAACGGGCTGGGCACATCGCCTTTGAGGATGATGCGGTTGCGCACCAGGTTCGGCTCAGGCACGGGGATGGCGGACAGCAGTGCTTGCGTATACGGGTGCAGCGGGTTGCGATACAACTCGTCGCGGTCCGACAGCTCCACCATCTTGCCGAGGTACATCACCGCCACGCGGTCGGAGATGTGCTCGACGACCGAGAGGTTGTGGGCGATGAAGAGATAGGTCAGCCCGAACTCATCCTGCAACTCGTTGAGGATGTTGAGCACCTGCGCCTGGATCGACACGTCGAGGGCCGACACCGGCTCGTCGCAGACGATGAACTTGGGCCGCAGCGCCAGCGCGCGGGCGATGCCGATGCGTTGCCGCTGGCCGCCGGAGAACTCATGCGGGTAGCGGCGCGCGTGATAATCCTGCAAACCGACTTTGCGCAGCGTGTTGATGACGATCTCGAAACGTTCTTTGCGGTTGCCGATGCCGTGCACCAGCAGGCCCTCGGCGATGCTTTCGCCGACCGGCATGCGCGGGTCGAGCGACGAGAACGGATCCTGAAAGATAATTTGCATATTGCGGCGCAGCGCTTTGAGTTCGCGCGCCTTGGCCTTGAACACGCTCTGCCCGTCGTACACCACATCACCGCTGGTCGCCGGCACCAGTCGCAGGATGGTGCGGCCAATCGTCGTCTTGCCGCAGCCCGACTCGCCCACCATCCCCAGCGTCTCGCCCTCTTTGATCGAGAACGAGACGTTATCCACGGCCTGCACCCAGGCGACGATGCGCTGCAACAGCCCGCCGCGCACCGGGAAATACTTCACCAGGTTTTTGATCTCGACGATATCGCGCTTGCCGTTCTTGCCGTTGGCGCCGGCGCCATCGGCGCCGTCGTCCACTTTCCAATCCATTTGAATGTTGCTCATCGGCGTTCCTCTCAGGCAGCGACTTTGTCGGCCAGCGGCGCGGTGTGGCCCTCGGCGTGATGATAGAGCCAGCAACGCACGAGGTGATCTTTCCCCGACGGCTTAAGCTCGGGCAACGTGCCGGTACAGATAGTGAGGTTGTGATCCACGCGGGCTTTGCAGCGCGGGGCGAAGCGACAGCCCTGCGGCAGGTTGATGAGGTTGGGCACCGAGCCGGGGATGGTGTCGAGCTTTTCCTTGATGACGCCGAGCACCGGGATGGAGCCGATGAGGCCCTGGGTATACGGGTGTTTCGGGTCGGCGAACAGCGTGTGGACGTCGGTCTGCTCGACGATCTGCCCGGCGTACATCACCGCCACGCGCTCGCACATCTCGGCCACCACGCCCAGGTCGTGGGTGATCAAAATAATCGAGGCCTCGAACTTCGAGCGCAGGTCGCGGATGAGGTCGAGGATTTGGGCCTGGATGGTGACGTCGAGCGCCGTCGTCGGCTCGTCGGCGATGAGGAGTTCGGGCACACAGGCCAGCGCCATCGCAATCATCACACGCTGGGCCATGCCGCCGGAGAGTTCGTGCGGGAAGGCCTGCGCCCGGCGCTCGGCGTCGGGGATGCCGACCATCTTGAGCAACTCAATCGCGCGCTGCCAGCCGGCCTCCCTGCCCAGCGAGCGGTGGATGTCGAGCACTTCGGCGATTTGATCGCCGACTTTGAAGACCGGATTGAGGGCGGACTGCGGCTGCTGGAAAATCATGGCGATGCGGTTGCCCCGCATCTTCACCATCTCCGCTTCGGATAGCTTGAGCAAATCCTGCCCGTCGAAGATGATCTCACCGGCGAAGGTTTTGCCGGGCACGCCGATCAGGCGCATGATGGAGAGCGAGGTGACGCTCTTGCCGCAACCCGATTCGCCGACGAGGCCCATCACCTCGCCGCGGCGCACGGCAAAGTCCACGCCATCAACCGAGCGCACCACGCCATCTTCGGTATAGAAGTACGTCTTGAGGCCGCGAACTTCGAGGATGTTGGGCGAACTACTCCCGTTCGCGCCCGAGCCGGTTGCGGTGGTCTTCTGGTCAGCCATGAAGTCTCCGAGAGGATGAAGTTTTGCGAACGACTGCTGAGTGCGGCCATTATAGCCTCACCCTCAGCAATCGAAAACTCCCCGGCTCAACCCCCATCGCCAGCCCTTCGCCCGGAGCGGGGGAAGGGCGTCACTTCTCCCCTACCCTTTCAGGAAGGGGCTCAGGGTCAGGTCAGCCGTTACCGCTTCAGCCTCGGGTCGAGCGCATCGCGCAGGCCGTCGCCGACGAAGTTGAAGGCCAGCGCGCAGATGAAGATCGGCAGGCCCGGGATGAGGGGCAGCCACGGGTACTGGAACATGTAGGCCTGGGTGAAGGCGAGCATATTGCCCCAGGCCGGGGTCGGGTCCTGGATGCCCAGGCCGAGGAAGCTGAGCACGGCTTCGGTGATGACCGAGCCGGCCAGCGCCAAACTCGCCGTCACCAGGATCGGCGCGAAGGCGTTGGGGATGAGGTGGCGGGTGATGATGCGGACATCCGAGACGCCGAGCGCGCGCGCCGCGTCAACGTACTCTTGATTCTTGATCGACAGCACCATGCCGCGCATCAGCCGCGCCACACCCAGCCAGCCGAAGCCGGTGAGCACGAGGATGACGACGATGACCTGCAACGCCTCGCGCGGGGCGATGTACAACAGGTTGGCCACCAGCTGGGTCACGGCCGATGGCACCGGTATGGCTTGCGGTGATTGGATGAGGATGGAAGAGATGATGAGCAGCAGCGGCAGATCGGGGATCGTGAGGAAGAATTCCACGATGCGCATGGCGATATCATCCACCAGCCCGCCGTAATAACCGGCAATCGCGCCGAAGAGCGTGCCGATGAGGACGCTGCCGATGACGACGCAGAAGGCGACCGAGAGCGAGATGCGCGCGCCGTACACGATGCGCGAGAAATAGTCCCGCCCCAAGTGGTCGGTGCCGAGCCAGTGAGTCTTCGTGCCATCCGAGGAGATCGCGCCGGGCGCGGCGAACGGATTGCTGACGTCAATGTCCGTCGGCCCGAAGGTGGCGATCTGCCGGGCAAACAGGGCAATGGCAAAGATGATGACGAGCAGCACCAGGGCAAAGGTGGCCAACTGGTGACGCATGAAGCGCCGCGCGATGACGCGCCATTGGGGTTCTTCCTTCGGCATCGCCTCCGGCTGGAGGATATCAATCACTTTGGCGGGTGTGGTGTGTGCAGTCATAGATCACCTAATCGTCGCTCGGCGCAGAGGCGCGCCGCGGCGCGTCTCTACGAAAATCGAATGCGCGGATCGACAAACGTATACAGCACATCGCCCAGCAACGTCGCAATCACGGTCAGGAAAGCGGACACCAGGAAGATCGCCATGCTCACGGGATAGTCGCTGCGACTCAGGGCATCAATAAACAGCCGGCCCATGCCCGGCCAGTTGAAGACGGTCTCGGTGACGATGGCGCCGCCGAACATGCCGGGGATGGCGAAGACGACGATGGTGACGAAGGGGATGAGGGCGTTACGGAAAGCGTGTTTGGTCAGCACCACGTTTTCGAGCAGGCCCTTGGCCCGCGCGGTGCGCACGTAGTCCTGGCGCAGCACCTCGAGCATCGAGGAGCGGATGAAGCGGCTCCAGCCGGCGACGCTGAACATCGTCAACACGCTGACGGGCATGATCATGCGCAGGAATTGATCGGTGAACGATTTGGCCTGCACCGTGCCCAGCAGCGGGACGACGTAGTTGCGCGAGCCGACCGCATCTCCCGGCGGCAGATAGAACCAGCCCCAGCCTTTGAAGTTGATGGCGAAGATCAGGATCAACAGAATGCCGAAGAAGAAGGTCGGCATTGAGGAGCCGATGAAGGAGATCGTCGTCACGCTGTAATCGAAGATCGAGTATTGCCGCACCGCCGAGATCAGCCCGAGCGGGATGCCGATGAGCAGCGACAACAGCGTGACGATGGACATCAGTTGCAGGGTACGCGGGATGCGCGACCACAACACATCCATCACCGGGCGGTCTTTGAGCATCGACCACGACAAGCCGAAGTCGCCGAAGATCACGCCCCGGCTCACCCGCCGGCCTTCCAGGTCGTTGAGGGTAACCGTCTGCCGGCAGCCAACGGTGATCTGTTCGCCGAGCTCGTTCGTCTCCTGCTGCGGCAGGTAGCAACCGACGACAAAGTCGCCGAGGAGTTCTTGACCGCCGATGTTAATTGGGCCGCTGGGCCAACCGGCCAACCAACGCGTAAAGCGCCAGGTCTGATCCAGATCCAATTCATACGAGGCCCGGATGCGGGCGATGTCCTCTTCGTCGATCTGGCGTGCGCCGGTGGCCTGCTGCGCCAACAACTCCTCCCACGGGCCGCCGGGGGCCAGCGCCATCAGGGTGTAGGTCACCAGCGAGGCGAAGAACAGCACTAGGATCATTTGGATGCTGCGGCGGATCAGATAGTTGGTCATAGTCACCTCACGCTAGAGATTGCGCCGATTGGGCAGATCATCGCGTTGGTATCTGTACAATCGGCGGAACCCATAGGTTCAACGCGCCTCTGCCCCCGTCGCCTTATACCCAACCCCTGCTTCTGTTCCAGCCCGCGGCGATGGGGGGATGACGGGCGGGTATCAAAAAGACCTGCCAGGTCTGATGGCCTGGCAGGTCTTGCGTCGCTCGGGGGTTAGCGAACGAACAGGTTGAAGTCTACGTGCTCCCAGGTGGCGCTGGGGGTGGTGTACAACTTCACCGCCGCGCCGCCGGCAATCTCATCCTGCAGCGTCTTGGCTTCCACGCCGAGGATGGTCTCGGAGAACAACACGTCCACGTCGTTGGTCAGCAATTGGGCAACCGCCTGCTGGCTGTCGGCGATGAACTTGATCACAATGTTCGCGGTCTTGGGCGCGCCCTTGTAGAAGAACTCATTGGCCACGAACGTCATCTGCTGGCCCTTCACCCATTCGGTGATGGCATACGGGCCGGTGCCGAGCGGGGTCTCTGCCAGCTCGGGCAGGGTTGACCATTCCTTCGCCGGCACGTCGGCCAGTTTACGGCCATCGCTCAGCACCTGGTGCGACGGATACCAGCCGAACCCGATAGTGAAGTACAGCGGATACAGATAGCCCGGCATCAGGGTGACCTTCTGCGTGGTGTCCGTGGCTTCGAAGCCGACGGTGCGCTCGCAGATGGTGTAATCCACCGCGCCGGTTTCCTGATCGCAGTCGATCTTGAAGTTGAGCTCCATATCGGCAGCCTTCAGCGGCTCGCCGTCCGACCAGGTGATGCCCGACTCAAGCTCCCAGTTGAGCGTGATCTGCTGCATCTTGACGCCGGCCTTCCAGTCCACGGTCGCGCCGGTTTCATCTACAACCTTGACGCCGTCGGCCAGTTCGGCGATGTCGCCGTTGGCATCCACGACCTTGTCGCCGGCCTTGGGCTCAACGGTTGCCAACACGGCGCCGCCGTTTTCGAGCGTGGGCAGTTGCTTCCAGTACAAGTTCGCCGCGTAGTCATAGCCCAGGCTGGTGACGGCACGGCCATCGATCAGCGACTTGGCATTGGTGGCCACGTAGGCGCTCTCGATGATGGTGAAGAGCGTCGCCGGTTCCTGCGTGAAGCCGAGGATCAGCGTATCCGCGCCGGGCACGGCCCATTCATATACATTGTAGGTGGTGTAGGGCTCGCCGGGGGAGGGAGCAAAGCCCTCGAGGGCGGCGTTGGTCGCCTCGAAGTTCGCGCGGCTGAAGATCGGCAGGCTGGCCATGTCCTTGGCAAATTCCTGCTGGAAGATGGCGTATTGCTTGATGCGCTCGTCGCGGCTCAGCGTGTTGTTGGCGGCTTTGATCGCATTGCTGGCCGTCTCATTGCACCAGCCCATATAGTTCTGGCCGTCCCAGTTGTTGGAGGGCAACGGGATGGAATCGCAGGCATACAGGCTGCGGCCACCCGGATCGGCCTCGCCAACCCAGGCGAAAGCGCCCAGCTCAAAGTCACGGCGGCGCAGGCCGGTGGAGGAGCCGAACCACCACGCGCCGGGGGCGTGCAGGCGCACAATGCGGATGCCGCAATCCTTCATGTTGGCCTCGAACACGGCGGCCCACGTCTGGCGGAACTGCGCGTTGGTGGTGGTGAAGCGCAGCGAAAGCTCGTCGCCGGCCTCGTTGGTGCGGTAGGTCGCGCCCTCGGCCAGCTTCCACCCGGCCTCGTCGAGCAGCGCGCCGGCCTTGGCCACATCAAACGGATATTGCTGCAGGCCCGCCGCGTGCGCCCAGTGGCTCGACTGAATCGGGCTATCCATGTACAGGCCCTTGGCTTCGTCTTCCGTCAGCGACGGATAGGCGGCCTGGGCGATCTGGGTGGTGTTGGTGCAGTGGGCAATGGCCTGGCGCACGCGTAAATCACTCAGGATGGGGTGCGGGGTCTGCCAGGCTTCCTTCTCAACTTCAACGACCTGAGTCTGTTGGACGACCTGGGTCTGAACGACGACTTCGGGGGCGGAGGTCACGACCTTCTCGACGACCTGGGTGACCACCTGGGGCTGGCAGGCTGAAATGATCGTGCTGATGATCATGAAGCCGGACAGCAAAGCCCATTTCTTGCTCTTAAGCATTGTCTCTCCTCCTCAAAGTAGAGATGTGGGTAAGAAAGGGTTCGATACAACGGGGGGGCTACTGGCAGGCACTGACTTGAAACAACCACCTCCTTCAGGCGACCAACACGGTCTCAAAAAAAACACCCACAGACCGCCGCAAGCTGATTTGGTCGCCAGAGACAAGACCAAAGACCGGCTTGCAGGGAAGCCTGCGGGCATTCCAAGTTGACAAGCGCTTCATTTCGGGTGTCGCGACTATATCACACGGTTTTGCGCCAAGTCAAGTAAACAACGGCCAGAGCGATTATTTGTGCGCGGCGTCTGATGCTCCACCGCCACTATCATTACTGCGCCGGCGGGCGCCGGGTTCAATTCCATCATCGGGAGCTTAGGGCGGATTCCGGATTGATTTGGGCCGGACCAACACAGTCTCGGAGACCGCGTCGCTCGACGAACAGCATAAGCCAAAGCGGAACCCGCTCCAAGGCGGCCACGCCGGCGCGGGGTCCGGCGGGCTATGGCCCTGACACGCCTATTTGTTCGATGTTCCACAAGTCGGAGCGCGCGGTCGTATCGAGTTGATAGCCGCTGACCTCGGGCCGGGCGAGGCCGGCGCGAAAGCGGAAGAACAGCGGCAGCGACGGAAGATCACGTGAGAAAATCGCCTGGGCCTCGGCATGCGCGGCCCTGGACTCGGCCGCGTCGAACGATTGCCGCGCGCGCAGACAGGCCGCGTCGAATTCCGGGTTGGCGAAGCCGGTGTTGTTCACTCCCCCGATGACGCTGTCGTTGGGGATGTCGGTGCTGAGATAAAGCTCGCACGGCGGCTCACTGCCCGCGCGCCACGGAAAGCTGGCCAGATCGAAACGCCGCCCGAACAGCGGGCCGCCCGGCCAGACCTCCACCAGCACTTGCGGCGGGTACCATTTGATCCGCAACTCCACCCCGCACGCCTTCAACTGTCCCTGCAACAGTTGGGCGAGTAAGGTCCGAAAGGCGCTGCCCTCGGGCCCGGAGACGTATTCGAGCGACAGGCGTTTGCCATCGCGCACCCGCACCCCATCGCCGCCCGGCGCCCAGCCGGCCTCGCTCAACAGGCGCTGGCCCTTGGCCGGGTCGAAGTCGTAACGCACCAACCCGGAACGCGCGAGCAAGGGGTGATTGGGCTGCACGTAGCTCGCGGGCGCCTCGCCGACCCCGCTCAAGAGTTGATTGATGAGGGCGGCTCGATCAATGCAATGCGCGAGGCCCTGCCGAACGCGCCCATCCTGAAACACCTCCGTGCCCGCGACGCGTTCGTAGCCCTCCGCCGGTTGGATGCCGAAGTCGAGGTGTTCGAAGGACAGGTCGGGCACGAACTGCGGCGCGAGCAGACCGGCCGCCTCCCCGGCGCGCAGCTGTGCCGCGAGCGCCGTGAAACCAGCCTCGTCCGAGCCGATGTCGCAGCGCCGGGCTTTCACCTCCTCGATGATCTGCTCGGGCGACAGCCCGAAGCGGAAGACGACCCGATCAACGCGCGGCAGTCCCTCCGCCGCGCGGAAGTAGTTGGGGTTGCGGGCCATCGTCAGCCGCTCGCCCTTTTCCCAGGCCTGAATGACGAACGGCCCCCAGCCGATGGGGCGCTCGTTGGCCTCGGCGTTGCCGTTCAACTCGCTCGGGCTGACGCCGTCGAATAAGTGGCGCGGCAACGGCGACCAGAAGCGCCGCGCGAAATCGCGATCGCGCCAACCGGGCAGGCCCGTCCAGCGCACGGTGAACGTATCCACGACCTCGTACGCCAGTGTGCGGTCGGTGACGAACTGGCTGGCTTTGGTGTCGAAATACGACGCCGCCTCGAACGAGAAGCGCGAGTCGGCGGCATCAACTTGTTGGTTGTCTGACCACAGCACGCCGGCCTTGAGCCTGAAGGTCGCGCTGACCTGCACGGTGCGCGCCGGCGCGTTGCCGGTGTAGGTGATGACGCTGCCATCGAGCTGCGCCAGCCGCACCCCCTCCGAGAGGAATTTCGGCTGCAGGTCAACGGCATCCACTACTTTATCGTCGGGGCGCACGGTCACTGCCTGCAGCACCGCGTCGCCATCGGTGAGCGACGGGAGCTTCTGCAAAATCACCGGCTGCAATTCATAGCCGGCCGTGTCGATCGGGCCGTCGTACAACGCCTCGAAGATGCCGGCGCGCGAGGCCTCCTCATCGCGATACAGATACAGCGAGAGCGGCTCGGTCGTCTGGCAGACGATCAGTTCTGTGGGGATGGGGGTCGGCGAGGGCATCGCCGTCGCGGTGAGGGTGGCGGGCGGGGTGGCCGTTGCGGCGGAGGCGGCCGGTGTCTCAGCGGCCAGCGTCGGCGCGAGGGTGGGCAACGGCGCGGGCGTTGCACAGGCCGGCAGCATAATCAACACAAGCAATGAGTGAGTGATGCGCGCAGACAAGGTTGAACCGCTGAGTGCGCCGAGACCGCAGAGTTATTCGGCCCCGCGTGCCCGGCGGTGGATGGGTTTGTGAAAGTATCGCTGGAAAGGCCGATTGTGCAAGGCGCTCAGGCGGGGAGGAGCTGCCCGCCCTCGAGCCGCAACACACGGTCGGCAAAGGCCCTGGCGCGCGACGCATCGCGTGTTGACCAGAGCCAGCCGGTGCCCTGCGCCCGGCACTGCGCGGAGAGATCACGCAGCAGCGGTTGCGCCGCCGCCGGTTCGAGGTGATCGATCACTTCATCACAGATGAGCAAACGCGGCTTGAGCAACAGCGCCCGCGCCAGCGCCACGCGTTGCCGCAGCGTGGATGAGAGCGAGCCGATCGAGCGCTTGAGCAGCCAGCGGTTGAGTCCCCACGCTGCGAGCGCCGCCTCCACCTGCGCTTCGCGTTCGCGCGCCGAGCCGAGGCGGTGAATGTCGAGCGGCTCGCGCAACGCCTCGGCCACGGTTTGTCGCGGCGGGAGGGAGCGCGTGGGCTGTCCGCCGACATATTGAAAACGCCGGCGCAGGGCGCGGATTTTGTGGTCGGGGAGTTTCAGCAGATCGGCGCCTTCGAACTCCACCGTGCCCGCGGCCGGTTTGTGGATGACGGCCAGCGCGCGCAACAGCGCCGTCTTGCCCGAGCCGGCGGCCCCCACCAGCGCCACCTGCTCGCCGTGATTCAATTGAAGTGAGAGCCGGCTCAGCGCCGGGGGAGCGCCGGAAACAGAACGCGCCGCCGCCGGGGTGAGGCCTGCGGCGCGCAAGAGGACGGGGGCCGGCATCAGCGCAGGATACCCGACAACGCTCCGAACGCGCCCGAGGGACGCAGGGCCTGCACCTGAGCCAGTTCGCGCCACCCGAAGGTGATGTCGAAATTGAGCGGCTGCCCGAAATAGTTGTCCGGCTCCTCACCGGTCAAGACTGCGGCCAGCCGCCGCAACAGACTCTGTTCAGCCGCGCGCTTCATCAATTGCTGCTTGACTTCCAGTCGCGGGAACTGAGCCTCGGCCTGCCGGCGCAGGCTGTGAAAGATCGCATGGTCGATCGGACTGAGCGGCGGGCGTTTAGCGGGTGAATTCATAGAGCACCTCGGGGGAAACGGCAATACCTTCCAGCTGTTGCTTCAACGTCTCGCGCGCATAATACAACCGCGACTTCACCGTGCCGACCGGCACGTTGGCCGCCTCGGCCACCTCCTGCAAGTTCATGCCGTTCAGATAATGAAGGATGACGACCACCCGCTGATTGAACGGGAGGGCGTTGATGGCCCGCACCATCGCGAGGCGACTGTCCTGATGTTCGGCGGCCGGCTCGGGGTGATGGCGGGTGGGGCCAACCAATCGCTCGATCACATCATCGAGCGGGGCCAGCCAGCGGCGGCGCGAATACCATGTATACGCCAGGTTGACGGTGACGCGATACAGCCACGGGGCCAACGGTAGTTCGGGCTTCACGCTGGCGGCGTAGGTATTCAGCCTGAGAAAAACTTCCTGGAGGATATCTTCGGCCGTGTCGGGGTCGCGCGTAATGGCCAGCGCCGTTCGATAAACGGTCAGCCGATATTTGTCGTACAGCGCGCCGAGGGCGTCTAAATCGCCGGCCTGCAGACGGAGCACGAGGGGTGCGTCTTGGCTCATAGGCATTTACCCGACAAGGTGCACTCTGACCTACAGGATGCTACTCGTCCTCGGCGGCGCAGGTTCAATTTGAGTTCAGCCGCCCGAGGCTTGTCGTCATTATCAACGAGTCACCCGCCGAGAGTCAACCACCCGGCAGGGGATTTCCGGCCAATTCGTTGGCGACCTCGCTGAGGAAGAGCTTGTCGGCCTCGCTCAGGTCGAGCCGCAATAGGAGATCGGGCCGGCGGAGGAAGGTGCGGCGCAGCGCCTCCTGCCGCCGCCAGCGTTCGATGCGGGCATGGTCGCCGCTCAGCAGCGCCTCGGGCACCGCCCAGCCGCGATACTCCGGCGGGCGGGTGTAGTGGGGATACTCGAGCAGACCGGTGGCGAACGAGTCGTCGTCCGCGCCGGTCGGGTCGCCGAGCACGCCCGGCAACAATCGGGCGACGGCGTCCACCACGGCCAGCGCGGCCAGCTCGCCGCCCGTCAACACGAAATCCCCCAGCGAAATCTCATCCGTCGCGAGATGTTGGCGGATACGCTCATCGAACCCCTCGTAGCGGCCGCAGATCAGCGCGAGGCGGTCGTGCCCGGCGAGTTCCTTCGCCACCGCCTGCGTGAACGTCCGGCCCTGGGGAGTGAGGAGGATAATCGGGGTCGAGGACTTCCCGGCGGCGTTGATTCCCAGGACCTGTTCGACGGCCTCGAACACCGGCTCGGGCTTCATCACCATCCCCCCGCCGCCGCCGTAGGGCAGGTCGTCGGTGACCTTGTGCTTATCGGTCGCGTAATCGCGGAGGTTGTGCAGGGCGATGTGAACGAGGCCGTGTTCCTGCGCGCGTTTGAGGATCGACTCGTGCAGATAGGGCGCACAGACTTCGGGGAAGAGGGTGAAGAGGTCAAAGCGCATACGCCAAGTGTCGGGGGTCGCCCGGCCTGTGTCAAGTGGTGACGAAGATGGCTTGCGAGTAGAATTTGCGGCGATGCGCAATCTGATCCTGGCCTCGGCTTCGCCGCGCCGCCGGCAACTGCTCGCGCTCACCGGCTGGGCCTTCGCCGTGCGCCCCGTCAACGCGGATGAGACTCCGCGCGCCGGCGAGCCGCCCGAAGCCTTCGTGCGGCGGATGAGTGAAACGAAGGCGCGGATGGCGGCCTCCGCCGCCGACGTGGACGCCCTCATCCTCGCCTCCGATACGACGGTGGTGAGCGACGGCCACATCCTCAACAAGCCGGCCGACGCCGCCGAGGCGCGCGCGATGCTCGGGCGGTTGCGCGGGCGCGCGCACGAGGTGCTGACCGCATTGACCGTGCTCGACACGGCCAGCGGGGCCGCGCACACCGACCTCGCCCGTTCGCGCGTGCCGATGCGCGACTACAGCGGAGATGAAGTGGCAGCCTATGTGGCCACCGGTGACCCGCTCGATAAGGCCGGCGCGTATGCGATCCAACATCCACACTTTCAACCGGTGGAGCGGGCGCAGTTTGTGGATTGCTTCGCCAATGTGATGGGCCTGCCGCTGTGTCACCTCTTGCGCCGGCTGCGCACCCTGGGCGTGGACTCGGCCACCGACCTGCCCGCCGAGTGCCAGCGCTTCATCCCGTACGACTGCCCGGTGCACGAACAGATTCTGAACTCGATGGTGGCGGCATGACGGGCAGGCACGGCTCACAATTCTCAATGCGCCTCGTGCATTGCGCCGTGTGCATTTTCGTCGCCGCCTGCACCTCCGCCCCTGCCACGCCGCTGCCGCCCGCCCCGACGCCCGTCACGCCTGACCCCGAGGGCACGGCCCTGGCCTTCCTCGAAGCGTGGGCGCGCGGCGATTACGCCGGCATGTACTCGCTGCTCTCGCCGTTGAGTCAGGATGCGGTCAGCCAGAGTGATTTCATCGCCCGTTACGCCGAGGTCAACACCATTGCGAATGTCTCCGGTGTGCAGACCCGCGTGCTCAGCGGGGCGAAGCGCGGCGCGGAGGCCACCGTGCGCTACGAGGTCATCCTGCGGTCGGCATTGTTCGGCAACATCCCGCGCGAGATCGATATGCCGCTGGCCTTCGAGCGCGAGCGCTGGGGCGTGCGCTGGACCGACGGCCTCATCCTCCCCGAGCTGGAGGGCGGCGGCGCGCTCGCGGTGCAGGCCGGCTTCCCGGCGCGCGCCAACATCTACGACCGCAACGGGCTGGGCCTGGCGGTGCAGGGTGAGGCCGTTTCGATTGATATCGTGCCCGAGCGAATGACGGATGAGGGCGCGGTCCTCAACGCGCTGGCGCCTCTGCTCGGCCAGGCGCCCGAGGCGCTGCAGGCGAAGTATGCCAACGCGCAACCAAACTGGCGCGTGCATCTCGGCGATGCCTCGGTCGCCGATGTGCAGGCCAGCTTCAACACGCTCTCGACGCTGCCGGGCGTGTTGCTAACCACGGCCAGCACGCGCTTTTACCCGTTCGGCGGTGTGGCCGCACACGCCGTCGGCTACCTGCGCGCCATCGCGCCGGAGCAGCAGGCCGAGTATCAGGCCAAAGGTTACGCGGGCGATGAGCGCGTGGGCGCGGCCGGCATCGAGGCGTGGGGTGAGCCGCACCTGGCGGGGAAGCGCTTCGGCACCCTCAACGTCACCGGCGCGGATGGGGCCACGCGCGTGCTGGCCGAGAGCCGCCCACAACCGGCGCAGGCCGTTTTCACCACGCTCGACCGCCCGTTACAGCAGGCGGCCCAGCAGGTGCTGAGCGGCTTCCGCGGTTCCATCATCATCCTCAATCCCGCCACCGGTGAAGTGCTGGCGATGGCGTCCAATCCGACGTTCGATCCCAATCTCTTTGATCCGACCATCGGCAACGCCAGCCGCGAACAGCTCGACGCCGTGCTCAACGATCCGGCCCAGCCGCTGCTCAACCGCGCGACGCAGGGCGCGTACCCGCCCGGCTCGATCTTCAAGATCACGATGATGGGCGCGGCCATGCTCTCGGGCCTGTACACCCGCGACACGATCATCGATTGCCAGAATGTATGGACGGGGCTGGGGCCGAACGCGGTGAAGTACAACTGGACGTATGCCCGCAAACTCAAGCCGCCAGGCAAGATCAATCTGGTGCAGGCGCTGGCCACTTCGTGCAATCCATATTTCTACACGGTCGGCCTCGACCTGTACAACTATAACCCCGACTTCATCGCGCAGACGGCGCGCCTGTTCGGCCTCGGCGCGGCGACGCAGATCGGGCAGGTGCCCGAAGCGACCGGCCTGATGCCGGATACGTTGTGGAAGCAGCAAACGTACAACGAGGCGTGGCGGCCCGGCGATAGCGTGAACATGGGCATCGGGCAGGGCTTCATCCTCGTCACGCCGCTGCAGGTGGCCCAGGAGGTAGCCGCCATCCGCAACGGCGGTACGCTGTACCGCCCGCAACTCGTGCTGAAGATCGCGCCGCCCGGCGGTGAGCCGACGTTCACGCTCACGCCGCAGGTCAACGGCAAACTCCCGGTCTCGCCCGAACAACTGGCGGTGATCAAAGAGGGGATGACGATGGTGACGAGCGACCGCAGCGGCTCGGCGCGCAGCGTGTTCCTGGGATTGGGCGTGCCGGTGGCGGGCAAGACCGGCACCGCCGAGGACCCGGGCGGCGGGCTGCCGCATGCGTGGTTCGCCGGCTACACCGAGGGCAACCGCGCCGACAAACCCGACATCGCCATGGTGGTGATGCTCGAGAACACCGGCGAAGGCTCGGAGTACGCCGCGCCCATCTTCCGGCGCATGGCCGAGATTTATTTCAACGGCAAAGCCTCGACGCTGCTGCCGTGGGAGAGCGGTTTTGGTTCCCTGGCAACGCCGACCCCGGCCCCGTAACCCTTGTTCGCGCCAGGCACGCCGAGTTCGCAAAGCGCCCGGCGGTCTTTGCGTGCTCGGCGCGAGATCACCCCGCCTTTGATTCATTCCGGACTGATCGTCAAAGCCCAGAGCGGCTTCTTCACCGTCCGCACCGAGGCTGGCGATTTCATCTGCCACGTGCGCGGGCGGCTCAAGCAACAACGCGGCGCCTCCGACCTCGTCGCGCTGGGTGATCGCGTGGCCATTTCAGTGCAAAGCAGCGGCCAAGGGATGATTGAAGCCATCGAGCCGCGCCGCAACGCGTTGGCGCGCAAAGCGCCCACCGGCTACGGTCGCCGCGGCGCGCGCGCCGGCGAGGTCGAGCGCGAGCAGGTCATCATCGCCAATCCCGATCAGGCGGTGTTTGTCTTTGCCTGTGCGCAGCCCGAGCCGCACCTGGGCGCGCTGGATCGTTTTCTCGTCATGGCCGAGTCCGCGCAGCTGCCCGCCGTCATCTGCGCCAACAAGATTGACCTGGGTTCGCGCGCAGCGGCTGAGGCCATCTTCGGGATTTATCCACCGCTCGGCTACCGCGTCATTTACACCTCGGCCAGGCAGAGCCTGGGCATCGACGAGTTGCGGACTCAATTGCGAGGCAGGCTATCGGTTTTGGCCGGGCCGTCGGGCGTGGGCAAGAGCAGTTTGCTCAACGCGGTCCAGCCAGGGCTGGGGCTGCGGGCGCGCGAGATTTCGCAGGCCACGCGGAAGGGGAGGCACACGACTGTCTTCTCCGAGTTGTTGCCATTGGAGGCGGGCGGATACGTCGCCGACACCCCCGGCATGCGGGCGCTGGCGTTGTGGGATGTGGAGCCGGAGGAATTGGACGGCTATTTTGTGGAGATCAAGCCGCTGGTGCCGCTGTGTGAGTTCAGCGACTGCACCCATCGCGCCGAGCCGGGTTGCGCGGTGCGCGCGGCGGTGGAGGCTGGCCGCATCGCTCGCTCACGGTACGACAGTTATTGTCGGATGCGGGCTGAAAAGGGGTGACGATATTGCAATTCACCGGCCATGCGTTCGAATGTTGGCGTGAGCCAACGAAGACCAACGACGATTCAGCCTGGGAATCGTGGCCTACTTCTTGTGTGCGCGTAAAGATTGCATTATATTGCTCTCACCGGAAGTAAACGCGAAAAGGATTTATCGCCCGCTTGGTATAGCGCACGTTGGGTCGGCGCCGGGCTCGGGGAAAGACCTATGCGAAAGCCAAAGTTCGTCCTCAAAGTCGCATTGGCGCTGGCCGTCCTCAGCCTCATGCTGGTGCCCGTCGTCTTTGCGCAAAACTCCGATCTGTACTTCCCAGAGACCGGCCACAGCGTGCGCGCGCCCTTCCTGCAGTTCTTCATCAACACGGGCGGCGCGGCGCGCTACGGATACCCGATCACCGAAAGCTACGTTGACCCGGGCACCGGTCTGTTGATTCAATACTTCCAGAATGCGCGCCTCGAGTCGTGGCCCGGCAACCCTGAGCCGTACAAGATTCAACTGGGCCTGCTCGGTGATCAATTGGGCAAGCGCCAGACCGCGCTGCCGGTATCCGCCATCCCGGCGGCCTCCGACCCGAGTTGCCGCTACTTCGCCGAGACCGGCCAGGCGGTGTGCCATCGTTTCCTCGACTATTTCGCCACCACCGGCGACATCTTCCAATACGGTTATCCCATCGCGGGCGTGTCGCTCGAAAACGGGCGCATGGTGCAATACTTCCAACGCGCGCGCATGGAGTGGTGGCCGGAGAACCTCTCCATTCGCCTGGCCCCGCTCGGGCAGATCTACTTCGACTATGCCGGGTTGGATCGCTCGCTGCTGCGCCCACCGCCGCAGACGGCCAGCAACGGCACGGTCACCGATCTGAGCCTCTCGGCCAGCGTGACCCAGGCCATCATCGCGCAGGGCGGCTCACAGCAGATCTATGTGTTGGTGCGCGATCAATTGGGCCGGCGCATTTCCGGCGCGGCGGTGACCCTGGTGGCGGAATTCCCCTCGGGGCCAGTGCCGTACACCTTGCCGCCCACCGACTCGAACGGCACGACGACCTTCACCTTCCCGGCGGGCAACAACGCCGCCGGCACCACGGTGCAGTTGCGCGTCATCGTCGACTACGCCGGCTTGAACCGCGAGACTCGCACCAGTTACATGCTGTGGTTTTTTTAGGCTCCGCCTGGCCTCGCACAGCCCGCCTCCCCCGGCGGGCTTTTTCTTTGCCTGGCCGGCCGGGGCCGGGTTGTATAATCCACGCACTTCCCCGTCGCCGTTCGAGGCCGGCCAATGTCCATCCCACTGACCCTCCTCTTCATCACCAGCGAGCCGAAAGGGTATGCCGCCATCCGCGAGGCCAAACGCCTCGGTTGTCGCACGCTGTTGCTGGGCCGCGAAGCCGATCAGCACGCCGACTGGCCGCGTGAGAGCCTCGACGAACTGTTCTTCACCCGCAACCTCGGCAACCGCACCGAGGTGCTTAACGTGACGAGCTACCTCAGCCGCTCGCGCGTCATCAACCACATCTTCCCGCTCGACGATTACGAGGTGGTGACGGCGGCCGTGCTGCGCGAGCATCTGCGCCTGCCGGGGATGGGGGTCTCGCTGGCGCAACACTTCCGCGACAAACTGGCCATGCGCACGGTCGCGCACGCCGGCGGCATTCGGGTGCCCGAGTTTTCGGCGGTCTTCAATTACGACCGGCTGCGCGACTTCATGGCGCGCGTGCCCGGCCCGTGGCTGCTCAAGCCGCGCTCGGAGGCCAGCGCCATGGGCATCCGCAGGATTGAGCACGCCGAGCAGGTGTGGCCGATGCTCGACACACTCGGCGATGAGCAGTCGCACTTTCTGATGGAGCGCTATCTGCCCGGTGATGTCTTTCACGTCGATGCGCTGGTCAACGACGGCGAGGTGGTGTTTGCCGTCGCCAGCCAGTACGGTCGCCCGCCGATGGATGTTTATCACGGCGGCGGCATCTTCTTCACGCGCACGCTCGATCGCGCCGCGCCCGAGGCCCGGGAGTTGCTGGCCTTCAATCGCGAACTGTTGCGGGTGTTGGGGTTGCCGCGCGGGGTCGCGCACGCCGAGTACATCCGCGCGCACGCCGATGGGCAGGTCTACTTTTTGGAGTGCGCCGCGCGCGTCGGCGGGGCCAGCATCGCCGAGACGATCGAGTATGCGACCGGCCTCAACCTGTGGGCGGAGTGGGCGCGGATCGAGGTCGGTCAGTTGCGCGGCGAACGTTATCAACTACCCGAGACGCGCGCCGATTACGCGGCGGTGATGAATTGTCTCGCGCACCAGGAGTGGCCCGACCTCTCCCATTACAACGATCCCGAGGTGGTGTGGAAACTGAACAAGAGACATCACGCCGGGCTGATCCTCGCCACGCCCGACCCGGCGCGCCTGACCGAACTCATCACGCTGTACACCGCGCGCTTTGGCCGCGACTTCCTGGCCGTGCTGCCGCCGCTGGCGAAGTACGAGGGATGATGCACCGATTACGATGCCTGTCACTGGGCAGCCCGATTCTGCCAATAAGCAGATCTTGTTGCCCGGTGACAGTCACCTATCCTTGCGGCTTCGGACTATAATGTCGGTGATGGCTGTCACGCGTCGTTCGATCTGGGATGATTTCCAGGAGGGGAGTCGTTTCTTTATGAGAGAAGGCGATGTCTATTCCACGTTACGCACTTTGGTAGCGCGCCTGAATGAAGAAGGATTGGAGTACGCCGTCATCGGCGGGATGGCGCTGTCGGTGCATGGCTTTCGGCGTTTTACCGAGGATGTGGATATCCTCATGACCCGCGAAACTCTAAACCGATTTCGCGAGAAATTCGTGGGGCTGGGATACACGCCGGCATTCTCTACAGCGTCGAAATCCTTTCGCGACGTGCGCACGGGCGTCAAGGTGGAGGTGATGACATCCGGCGAGTATCCCGGCGATGGGAAGCCAAAGCCGGTGATCTTCCCCGATCCCATCGAGGCCCGCGTTGAAAGTGAAGGGCTATGGGTGCTGACCCTTCCAAAACTCATCGAAGTAAAACTGGCCTCGGGCCTCTCCGCGGCTCATCGGATGCAAGACCTGACTGATGTGCTACGCCTCGTTACCGTTCTCAAATTGCCGCGCAACATGGCCGACCAACTCGACCCGAGCGTGCGCGCCGAGTACCTCCGCCTGTGGCAAACGGTACAGGATGCTCCCCGTGATGAAGGCTGAGCCGATCAGCGCCGGACGATTTTGAACGCCACGCCGCGCCCCTGCTTCTGCCCAATCGCATAACTGATCCACACCATCGCCAGCGGCTCGAGGTGGCGCGCCATCGCCAGCCCGCCGACATCCACCGGCTCGAAGCCGAGGTCACGCGCCAGTTGCGCGACGCGGGCCCTGGCCCCGGCCTCATCCCCGCACAGGAACATCGCCGTCGGCTCGCCGCCGTAAATTGGATCGAGCATATTCTCCCAGCCGGTGGTGTTGAAGCACTTCACGACCTGCGCCCCCGGAGCGCGCGCGGCGACAAACTCCCCGCCCGAGGTGGTGTGCCCGAGGGCGAGCGTGAAACCCGGCGCGATGGGGTTGACGGCATCCACGAGCACCTTGCCCGCGAACGCGCCTCCGAACTCGGCGAGCAGCGGCTCGACCGCCGACCACGGCACCGCCAGCACCACGACCTCCGCGCCGACCACCGCTTCACCGATGTAAGCCGCCCGCCCACCGGAGGCCGTCACCGCGCCCTGCGCCTTCTCTCCGTTCGGCTCGCGTGACCCGAAGACGACGGCATGGCCGGCCCTGACCCAGCCTGTGCCGAGGGCGCGCCCGACATTCCCGGTTCCGATGATGGTGATGTTCATGCTGCCTCCCGCGATGGAGTTGAATGGGCGCCGCGTTCGAAATCAAGGATCGTCTGGCGAACCCCCTCGGCCAGCGGCGTAACCGGGAGGGTGAAATGCCGTTCGAATTCCGCGCCGTCGCAGCCGTCGGGGAATGGCAGCGGGTTGTCGGCGCAGGTGATGTGCGCGCCCGGTTTGAGTTGCATGATCAACTCGGCAACCGCGCTGATAGCGACCGGCGGCGTACCGAGGTTGAAGGCGAACGCGCCGTTGAGTGGCCGTTCCGCGGCAGCGATAAATTGCAGCGCCACATCCGAGGCGAAATGGAGTTGCATCCGCCCGCCGAAGCCGATGTGGAAATCCTCACCCCGCGCCGCCGCCCGCATCGCCCTGGTCGGATCGCTCGTCACGCCCTGATCGCGCCCTAACCCATACACCGTGTACGGACGCAGCCCGGTGCTGCTGATTTGATAATCGTTCCAATACACTTGCGCGGTCAATTCATTGGCGACTTTGTACGCGCCATACAACGTGCGTGGGCGAAAGGGCGCGTCGGGCGCGAGCAGGCCGGGCGGGTAGTCGCCCGGCGGGCCGTAGACGGCGATGGACGAGGCGAAGGTGAGGTGGCGCACGCCTGCCGCGCGGGCCGCCTCGAAGACGTTGACCGTGCCGGTGACGTTGACCTGCGCGCCGAACACCGGGTTGGCCCGACAAAACGGCACTTGCAGCGCAGCAAGGTGGATGACGTGGCTGACGGTGTGGGCGTCGAACACGGCCCTGACCTGCGCCGGGTCGGTGAGGTCGCCGGTGACCCATGTGATCGCGCTCTGCTCGGCGCCGCTCATCAACAGGTCGAGGCGGTGGCGGTCGGTGCTTAAGTCCAAACACACCGCGCGTTTGCCCTGCCGTTGCAGGTGGTGCAACGTCCACGCGCCGAGACAACCCATGCCGCCGGTGACCAGATAAGTCGCTGTCATAGCGCCTCGACTCCCAAATCGTAAAACGTCGCGCAGTTGTGGAAAAATAACTGCGCGCGCTCAGCCTCCGACAGCGACACGGTAGCTTCCATCACTGTTTCGATCCATTCCGAATAGGTCGCAGCCAAAGTCATGACCGGCCAATCGCTGCCGTACATTACGCGCTCGACGCCGAAGGTCGCCAACACGTTTTCGATGTAGGGTCGCAGGTCAGCCGGCCGCCAATGCTGCCAATCGGCTTCGGTGACGAGGCCGGACAACTTGCACATCACATTTGGCAGCGCGGCCAGGCCGGCGAGGTCGCGCCGCCACGCATCGAACGCGCCGTTTTTGATATCCGGCTTGCCGCAGTGATCGAGCACGAAGCGCACGTGTGGGCAGCGGCGCACCAG
>CAZSNP010000074.1:0-21236 GCA_964608265.1 uncultured Anaerolineales bacterium
ACGGGGAGGCTTTACACACTCTTCATATTCATCAATACCCACCACCTAATCGGCGCAAGCCGAGTGCTTTCAGTTGAGTCACAAGTCACGGCGGCGTTGAGACGCATACCTCGAATGGTCGCTCGCCCGGAGCATAGGGCAAGGTATGTGGGGAGCCAGTAGCGAAACCGGCCGATGGCCGGTTTTTGTTTGGTGCCGGCCTGATCGAAAGGAGGCAACTGCCAGAGCAAAACCACACACCTTCGCGATCCTTTGATTGGTGGTCGTCACTTTACAAGGAGATATCACATGCCAACCTCTCGAAAACTTACCCGCCTCGCCGGGCTGATCGTTCTAGCCCTGGCAGTGTTGGGCACTCAAATCCGAACGACCTCAGCGGCCAGCGTGACGCCGGACTTTGTTAGCGGAAATCCGACCTGTGAGGGTTTGGGTTATACCTATGGCTTCAAGCCACAACCTGAACCGCCTCCGTCCGGTACGTACACTTTCCCTGATGGGGTCAATACCGTCACAATCACCAGTGATGGGACATATTTCGACTGGTCTTCGACCTTGCCAATTGATGCGGTCATTGTGAAGGGTGGGCCCAACGCCAACGTCTACAAGTACTCACCCGAAGCGTCCGGTGATAGCGGATTGAACTCACCCATCAACCCTAACAACAACCTCCCCTTTGCCATCAGCCACATCGAGTTCTGCTACGACTACGAAGTGACGGTGACCAAAGACGCGCACACCACCTTCAAGCGCACGTACACATGGGACATTGACAAGACCGCTGACCAAAGCACGCTGACCCTCTCGGTCGGGCAGCAGTTCCTCGTGAACTACGCGGTAAGAGTCGATGCCACATACACCGACAGCGACTGGGCGGTATCGGGCAATATCACGATCTACAACCCCGACCCCGGCCACGCCGCGACGATCACGTCCGTAACCGATCAGATCAGCGGCGGGATCGACGCCACCGTCAGTTGTCCGTCGAGCAGCGTGCCAGCGGGCGGGACGCTGGTGTGCTCTTACAACGCCGCCCTGCCGGATGCCGCTGACCGTACCAACACGGCCACGGTCACGACCAGCGGTTCTGTTGGCGGAGGCTCTGGCACAGCCAATGTGAGCTTCGCTGGCGCGACCATCACGCACGTGGATGAGAGCATCACCGTCACGGACGATTATGCCGGTTCGCTTGGTACGGTGACGTATGGCGTGGACACGTTGCCGAAAACCTTCACCTACAGTCGCTGGATTCACTTCGATGTCTGCGGCGACTACACGGTGGACAACACCGCTTCGTTCACCACGAATGACACCGGCACCACCGGAAGCGCTAGCTGGACAGTGACCGTGCACGTGCCTTGTGCCGGCGGCTGCACGTTGACCCAGGGTTACTGGAAGACTCATTCCGATCGTGGGCCGGCACCCTATGATGACGGTTGGAAGCAGGTCGGCGCGCTGGAAGAGGACACGCTGTTCTTCAATAGTGGCACGACTTGGTACGAGGTGTTCTGGACAGCGCCGGCAGGCAATGCCTACTACGTCCTGGCTCACCAGTACATGGCCGCCAAGCTGAACGTCCTCAACGGCGCCTCGAGCACGCCGGCGGTTGATGCCGCGATTGCCGGGGCGGAAGCACTGTTCAATGCTCAGGGCGTGAATGACACCACACTCAGCCGGGCTGAGCGCACGCTGGCATTGGCCTATGCCTATACGCTCGATCAATACAACAACGGCTACATCGGCCCCGGTCACTGCTCGGAGTGACACGGTTACCCAACCCCGACCCCTCCCCATCACAACATCAGCCATGGGGGAGGGGAGTGCATACGCTCCCTCCCCCATGGCTGTGGTTGTGATGGGGGAGGGCCGGGGGGGAGCCAGTAGCGAAACCGGCCGATGGCCGGTTCTGGCTTCTGACTACTGAAGCTTTTCCAACTCGTCAATCATCCCGGCGATCACATCGAACCCGCCCTGCCAGAACTTCCTGCTGGTGATGTTGATGCCGGCTTCCTTGAGGATGCGGGCCGGGGCCTCAGCGCCGCCGTACGCCAGCACTTTCAGATACTTCGGTTTGAAGGCCTCGCCCTCGCGCTTGTATTGCTGATAAAGCGCCAACACCAGCAATTGCCCGAACGAATAGGCGTAGACATAGAACGGCGTGCCGTAGAAGTGCGGGATGCTGAGCCATTCCCACTTGAACTCGTCGCTGACCTCGAGCGCGTCGCCGAACTGATCGCGCAGCGAGGCCAAATAGGCCGCCGCCATCTCATCCACCGTCTTGCCCTGATGGATCATCTCGTGCGCCTGCTTCTCCCACAGCGCGAAGTAACCCTGCCGGCCCACCGTCGCATAAGCGTTGCTGATGGCCTCATTGAGCAAATCGCGCCGCACCGCCGGGTCCTTCTCCTCGGCCAGCAGCCGGTCGGTCAACAGCATCTCCGAGAAGACCGAGGCCGTCTCGGCCATGGGCAGCGCCGAGTGGAAGGTGAGCACCGAGTGATGGGCGGCGAACAGCGCGTGGATGGCGTGGCCCATCTCGTGCGCGACAGTGGCCACATCGCGCGCGCGGCCGGTGTAGTTGAGCAGCACCCACGGCGAGACGCCGGGCAGGATGCCGGCGCAGAACGCGCCGCCGCTCTTGCCGGGCCGCAGCTCGGCGTCCACGTGCCCGTCATCGAAGACCTGCCGCGCCAGCTGGCCCATCTGCGGCGAGAAGCGGCCAAACGTGTCGAGCACCAGTTCCACCGCCGCGTCGTAGTCGAACTTCTTGTCCGAGTTCGACAACGGGGCGTAGATGTCGTAGCGCCGCAGCTTCTCCATCCCCAGCCACTTCGCTTTCAATTTGAAGTAGCGCTGAAAGACATGCGCGTTCTCTTGGATCACGCCGAGCAGCGTCTCGACGACTCTGTCGGGGATGTCGTTGCCGAGGTTGCGCACGGCGATGGGGTTCTTGAATTTGCGCAGGCCGACGTTCTCGTTGCGCCAGTCGCGCATCATGGCGGCGTAGATGCGCGAGAGCGGCGCGGCGTTCTCGGCGTACACGCGATAGCGCTCCTGATACGCCGCCGCGCGCAGCGCCGGGTCGGGCCCCTGGATGTACGGCGCCAACTCATCCTCGCGCAGCGTCTTCCTTTCGCCGTTCACCTCCAGCGTGAATTTGAAGTTGCTCGTCAACGTATCGTAGAGGTTGTCGAGCGCCTGAAAACCGCTGACGTCTTTCAGGTTGATGACCTTCTCCTCGGCCTCGGAGAGCGTGTACGGGCGCAAGCTCCGCATTTTCTCCAGCCAGTAGCGCACCCCGCCGGCGAATTTCATCAGCCGCGCGGCGTTGCGGTCGTCGAGGCCCTTCCACCACAGCGAGAAGAACAGCACGCGGTTGCCGGCCTCGGCCACCAGCGACTGCACGCGCCCGAGGCGCGCCGCGGCCTGGCCGTCCTGCGTGTCGGAGTAAAAGCTCAACTGCGCGAAGGCGTACAGCCGCGCGGCCTCAGCGTCCATCCGCTCGTGGTCTTTGAGCAGAGTCTGAAAATCTTTGACCGCGAGGCTCGGGCGCAATTGCCTGCGCCAGCCTTCGAATTTCCTGACCGCTTTTTGATAACGGGCGATGACGACCTCCACCGCCGCGGGGTCATTGGCTGGGATGAGGGCGTCGAGGTTCCAACGGGTTTGGGTGTAGGGCATGGATGTGATTCCTTTCAGGGTTCAGGAGTCAGAACTCAGGAGTCAGAATGATGGATTGAGCCGATGATTGCTTTGAGGTAGGAGTCGAGCATCTTACTCACTTCTTCAAGTTGCGTTCGGAGCGAGCTGTTGTCACCGTAACTGAGGTCACTGGCCAGGATAAGATAGTAACGACACTCCTCGACTGAACCTTGCGAGATGTTCATAAAGCGGGCTTTATCGGCCCGGCCACGCTTGCGGAAGCCCTCAGCAATGTTGGCCGGGATCGAAACGGCTGCCCGCCGAAGTTGCGACGTCAGCCCATATCGCTCTTCCTTCGGGAAACTCGCCGTGTAGCGATACACAGCCAGCACGAATTGATGCGCCTTCTGCCAGACCAGCAAATCCTGAAACGACTGAGCAGGCGGGCGATTCATAGCGTCCTCCTGAATTGAATGACGGGTTGACGGTTTTTTCTGACTCCTGACTTCCGTCTCCTGACTCCTATTTTTTCGCCGGCGGCGAGAAGCGGATGTTCAGAATGTCACCATCCTGCACGACGTATTCCTTGCCTTCGAGCCGGAAGCGACCCTTGGCCTTCAGCTCGGCCAGGCTGCCGTACGTCATCAAGTCGTCGTAGCTGAACACCTCGGCGCGGATGAAGCCCTCGCGCAGGTCGGTGTGGATTTCGCCGGCCGCCTCCGGCGCGGTCGCGCCGCGCACCGTCGTCCACGCCCGCACCTCATCCTCGCCCACGGTGAAGAACGATTGCAGGCCGAGCAGGTCGTACGAAATCTGGATGACGCGGTTCAGCCCTAGCTCTTGAATACCGTATTCCTGCATAAACAGTTCAGCATCCTCGGGTGCCAGTTGCGCCAGTTCCATCTCGAGCTTGCCCTTGAGCCTGACGGCTTGCGGCAACTCCGGCAGCGGCACCCCCTCCTCATCGCCGACGTTGAAGACCACGAGGATCGGTTTGCGGGTGAGGAGTTGGTAGCTGGCGATGAGTTTTTCCTCGCTGGCTGAGAGAGTCAGGGCGCGCAGCGGCTGCTCGGCGGCCAGCGCGTCTTTGAGGCGATGGAACAGCGCGGCCTCGAGGCCGTGCAGACCCTTGTCTTTGATGATGCCCTTGCGCGCGTCCTCGTTCAACCGCTCGAGCTTGCGCTCCACCGCCAGCAGATCGTTGAGCAGCAGTTCGCCCTCCACCGCGGCCACATCGCGCGCCGGGTTCGGCGTGCCGGGCACGGTTGGGTTCTCGAAGGCGCGCACGACGAGCAGGAAGCCTTCCATCGTGCTGAGCTGATTGAGCAGTTGGCCGGAGAAACCGGCCTTCTCTTTCACGCCTGAAGGCGCGCCGTCGGGGGCTTCGAGGCCGGCGATGTCGGCGTACACGACCTGGGCATAGATGGTTTTGCGCGGCCTGTAAATTGCCGAGAGCTTTTCGACGCGGGCATCGGGCACGGGCACGACGGCGGTTTGCACCTCGAAGCGGCCCACCTGCCGCCCGCCGCCCACCGGCTTATCGCCGCGCGTCAGGGCGTTGAAGATGGTGGTCTTGCCTGATTGGGGAAGTCCTATGATTCCAAGCTTCATGACGAACCGCGAGGGCGCGAAGCACGCAAAGAGAACAACGAAGTTTTTCTTCGCGCTCTTTGCGTCTTCGCGGTGAATCTTGACTCTAAACTTTCACGAATGATTCCGTTATAATCCGCGCTGCTGGCCGAAGTGGCGGAATGGCATACGCGGTGGTCTCAAAAACCACTGTCCTCACGGGCGTGTGGGTTCGACTCCCACCTTCGGCACTCAAAACGCGACGGATAATCACCCGTCGCGTTTTTGGTTGCGGCATTATATCATCGCGTTCATAATTGCCTTGTGCGCAACGTCATCATCTTCGTCTTTATGCTCGCCGTCGGGGTCGGGCTCGGGCTGTATATCGGCTGGGTGGCCGCGCCCCGCGCCGCCGCGGCCACGCTCGCTTCGCTGCGCCAGGCGGCCAAAGATGAGCAGGTGCTGATGATCGCGGCGGCCTATGCCCGCGATAAAAACCTCAGCCTCGCCCGGTCGCGCCTCGGCGCGCTAGGCTTCAGTGATCCGGGCCCCGCCATCGTAGATACAGCCCAGCGCACCCTCGCCGCGCAATCAGCGCCACCGGGCCCTGCGACAGGCTCAGGGCGTGACCTGCGATTCCTCGCGCAACTGGCGGCCGCCTTCAACACGTTTTCGCCGCTGCTGCAACCTTACCTGCCATGAGAGCGCTCGCCGCGATCCTGGGTTTGCTCATCGGCCTCAGCCTCGGCCTCGGGTATGCGTGGTTCGTCAGCCCGGTGGAGTACACCGATACCGAGCCTTCGATGTTGCGCGCCGGCGACAAAGCCGAGGTGCTGCGACTCATCGCGGCGGCGTATGCGGCGGATGGGGATGTGGAACGGGCGCGCGCGCGGGTGACGGCGTTGGGGGAGGGCGATGCGGCCGGCGTGGTGACGGCGCTCACTCAACGGCTGGCGGCCTCCGGCGCGGAGGCGGCCTCCGTGCAGTCCCTCGCCGCCCTCGCCGCCGCGCTCGGCGGGCAGCCCTCGGCCGTCACACCCATCGCGCAATCGGCCTCCCCCACACCCGCGCCGACCGATACCGTCGCGCCGACGCCGCTGCCCTCGGCGACGCCGTTCTTCACCGCCACGCCCATCGTGGTGCCCGGCCTGCCGACCAGCCCGCCGATCACCGGGCTGTTCACCCTCACGAACACTGAGACGTTGTGCGCGGCGGGCGCGGCGCTGCTGCAGGTGATCGCGCAGACCGCGGTCGGCGAGGGCCTGCGCGGCGTCGAGGTGATCGTGGAGTGGGCCGGCGGGCAGGATCGATTCTTCACCGGCCTCAAGCCGCAGCGCGGGGTCGGCTACGGCGATTTCGAGATGCAGCCGGGCGTTGAGTACACCGTGCGGCTCGCCGACGCGCCCGACGCCTCGTACTCCGCGCGCGCCGAACCGTGCACCGAGGCGGGAGGAAACGTATCGGCGACGTCGGTGCGGTTCACCTTCACGCAGCCGTGACGGAGTCCCCAAGCATCCGCCCGCTGGCCGCCCTCACCCGCGCCGACCTCGAGCGCCTCATCGCCGGCTATACCTCGGTTGAAAAATACATCGTCACCCGGCACGAGACCGATGCCCGCGTGACGCTGCAACTCGGTTTGGTCCCGCTGCCCGCGCCGTACGTCAAACGCTTCGATCCGATTGACGACGAGACTGTGCGCCGTTACTCCGAATTGGCGCGGAACGAGTTCTCGCTCGGCGCCTTCGACGGCGACGGGCTGGTGGGGCTTGCGCTGGCCGAGCGGCACGCGTGGAACAACAGCCTGTGGGTGTGGGAGTTTCACATCGCCGAGACTCATCAACGCCGTGGGCTGGGCCGCGCATTGATGGAGGCGTTGATCGAGAAAGCGCGGGCAGCGGGCTTCCGCATCGTCGTCTGCGAGACGCAGAACACCAACGTCCCGGCCATCCGTTTCTATCGCAGCCTGGGCTTCAGCGTCGAGGGTGTTGATCTGTCGCTCTACTCCAACGACGACACGCGGCCGGAGGGGGAAGTGGCGGTGTTTATGAAATACAGACCGAGCTAATTCGCCAGGCCTCTTCGAAAGCGGGATTGAGCCGGTTTCTTGCTGCATCGAATTCCGCGAGTTTGGCGAGAGAGGCAGTTCAAATTCGCGTTCATTCGCGAAGTTCGATGCAGAGGTTTCTTGTTTTCGATAACGCCCACTACCGCATCCCCGCCGCCGGATCAACCCCGTAGCACATCGCCAGATAGTACGCCACGTAGTCGCCGTAGTGCAGCAGCGTGAAGGCCTGCGCGATAGATGAGCGGCCTGTGCCGGCGATGAAGTCGGTGTTGAAGCCGCTGGTCATGAAGTGCATGCGCACCGCGTCGAGCTGCGGCGCGGGTCGCGAGCCGCGTAGAAACAAGGCCATGTACTTGCCCACCAGCGCCTCGGGAAACATCACCCCCGCGCTGGGATGATCCGCCTCGCTGAGCGCGAGGCACTGCGCCCAGGCCCTGGCGAGTTGATTGATCTGCCCCTGCCAGCGCCGCCCCACCGGCGCAAGTTCATCGGCCACGAAGAGCACCGCATAGCGATCCATCAATTGCCCGGCCATGCGCTTGGCCGGATTGTGCCTCACCGGGCTTTCGGCGCGCAAGGCTTGCTGTTGCTTCTTCACCTCAGCCGCGGCCTCGGCCACCTCTGCCGACGGGTCGGCAATCAGCCCAAGCTGCGTGAGCGCGGCCAACGTCAATAAACACAGATAGCCCGCGACCGCCCGCGAATCGCCGCCGGCCGGGTAAGTCCACGCGGTGACGCCGTTCAACGCCGCCAGCCTCCCGCCCGAACTGATCGTCAGCACCATCGCCCCGCGCGCGCGGGCGGCCTCGGCAACGGCCACCGTCTCGCCCGTATTGCCGGAGTGCGAAAGGGCGATGACGAGCGTGTGTACGTCCACGAAGGCGGGCAGATCGCCGCGCGTCCATAGCGTCAATGGAGCGCGGGATTCGGGCAGCGCGAGCACGCGGGCGAGGTCGCCGGCGATGGCCGAATCGCCGCGCCCGGCGATGACGAGGTGCGTCGCGGCGCGGAAATGGTGCGGCATCGTCAGGGTTTGGCCAAGCTCCCACGCCGCGACGATTTGATAGGGCAAGGCGTCAATCTGCGCCACGAAGTTTTGCGAGTCGAGCCGTTCGAAAAAGCTCAGATCGTCAAGGTTCATCCTTTGTTCGCCTTCATCAGGTCGTACACCTCGCGCGCCGACCAGCCGGAGATCCCGGCCAGAAAACGCGCCGCCTCGCGTGGCTTCATTCCGTCCTCAAGCAGCACCGCGAAGTTGCGGCGGATTTGCGCCTCATCCCACCTGCCGATCTCGGCCTCATCCGCCCCGGCGATGACGAGCGTGATCTCGCCGGCCACGCCCCTGGCGGTGAAGTGCTCGCGGGCTTGGCTCGCTGTGCCGCGATAAATCTCCTCGAACATCTTAGTCAGCTCGCGCGCCACGGCCACGCGCCGGTCGCCGAGGGTGAGCTCAATCGCCGTCAGTGTATCAAGTAACCGATGCGGCGATTCGTAGGCGACGAGGGTGCGGCGTTCCTCCGCGAGGGAGGCCAGCAGCGCCTGGCGTTCGGCGTCTTTGCGCGGGAGGAAGCCGAGGTAGACGAACGAGTCGGTCGGCAGGCCCGAGGCCACCAGCGCAGCGATCACCGCCGACGGGCCGGGGAGGGGCACCACAGGGTAACCGGCTGCGAGCGCCGCGCGCACCAATTCGTAACCGGGATCGCTGAGCGCCGGTGTGCCCGCATCCGAGACCAGCGCCACATCACCGGAACGCAGCGCGTCCAGAATCGCATCGAGCTTGCTGAGTTTGTTGTGCTCGAAGTAGCTCGTCAGCGGGGTGTGGATGTCGAAGTGGGTGAGCAGGCCGCGCGTGTGGCGCGTGTCCTCGGCGGCGATGAGGGCGACCTCGCGCAGCACCCGCAACGCGCGCGCGGTGATGTCCTCGAGGTTGCCGATGGGCGTGGCGACGAGGTAGAGCGTGCCCATTCACGGAATGCAAAAAGCAGAAGGCAGAAGGCGGGATGCCCGGCGGTTCACAACAGCCACGGGATGAACGGCACGACGACCTGAAACAGCGCCGGGGTGAGCAGGCCGAAGACGAGGCCGATGGCGGCGCCGGCGAGGATATCGGAGACGTAGTGCACGCCCATCGCCACGCGGGCCAGGGCGACCAGCGGCCCCCACACCACGAGCATCACCGCCAGCCACACCGGCCCGGCGATGACGCCCAGCACCGACAGCATCAACGCCCGCGCCGCATGGCCCGACGGGAACGAGTGCGGATCGGCTTTGCGATAGAGCTGCCCCCACTCGCCCTCGGGCCGCTCGCGGCGCACGACCAGCTTGATCGTTTGTACCATCGCCGCACACACGGCGATGGCGAAGACGAAGAGCAGCGCTTTGTATTTCCATTCAGCATCGCCGAGCCACCACACCGCCAGCAACCCCAATCCCCAAAACCAGCTATCACCGGAGTGCGCGAGGAAGATAGCGAGGCGGCGCAGCCAGCCCGGTTTTTCCGCGACACGCAAACGCAACGAAAGCTGCGCGTCCGTTTCGAGTAAAGACCGAATCACTCACCCTCCTCGTGAGTCCATGAAGGGAGAAGAAGATTTACCCAGTCACTGTCACCGTGAGCGCTAAGGCAGTGGCGCCGAAGTTCAGGAGCCTGCTCGCGCGAAGGGTCTCGAAGATCATCGTTGAGACCCTTCGCGCGAGTAGATTCACGAGAGGCCATACCAATGCGTCAGCGCTCAGGGTGACATAGCTCAAACTACGTGATTCGCGACACGCAGAGGAATTCGTGTTCACTCGTGTCAATTCGCAGCTGAACGCTTTTCCAATTCGCGGCGCATTATCTCATAGTGATGGGGCTTATCAACATCCATGCCGGCCTCGGCGTGCGGGCAGACCAGCGCGCGCCCGCGCACCCCCAGCCGCGCGCTGATGCGGCGCTCGGCCTCGGCCAGCGTCAGTTGCCGGGTGATGAACCGCAGCGCCAACCCCGGGCCGATGAGTTGCGCCTGGCGCACGATGTTCTTGCGCGCCTCAACCAATTGCTGCCACACCGGGTGCGCCTCGGTCGCCAGCCGCACCGCCAGCAACGCCAGGTCGCCGGCGGTGTACGCGCCATCCTTCAGGCGAAAGTAGCTGCGGTGCGCATCGGGGAAGCGCGCCTCCATCACCGCGCGCGCGATGACCGAGTAGTAACCGTCGTGGTCCGTCTGCAACGCGGCCTCGACGCTCCAATCCACCGCCTCGGGTGTGAGGGCGGGGAGGTCGCTGCTGACGAGCAAACCGTAGCGCGCGGCGGGATCATCGGCTGCCAACCAGCGCGCGCCGGCGAGCAGGTTGTGGACGAGCGAGCCGCGGCTGGGGAGGAAGTGGAGGGGTTTGGGGCAGGTCAATCCGACCCCCATCCCTGTAAGCGAAGCGACGCCTTCCCCCTGCAAGGGGGAAGGGGGAAATCGCGCGACGCCTAACTCCCCCTTTCCTTCCAGGGAAGGGGGCTGGGGGGATAGGTCTCCCACCACGATCACCCGCCGCACGGTGCGCGCCGCGCCGAGGGCGTCGAGCACCCACTGGATCATCGGCCTGCCGGCAACTTCGAGCAGCGCCTTCGGCTGGCCGCGCGTCAGCGGATAGAGCGGGTCGGCGGGGCCGGGCACGCCGCCGGCGAAGAGGAGGGCATCTACGAGTGGCATGGGGCAGGCGGCCAGTGGTGCGTGAAGCGTGAACCGTGATGCACCGCAGGGCCAGGCCCGGCCCACAGCCATAACCGCGCCATGACCGGGTCTTGCGCCTCACGCATCACGTTTTGCGTATCTCGCTTCACGAATTCAAGCGTTGCAGGGTCGGCCCCAACTGCAGCTCATCGATCAACTCCTCCAGCTCCTCGAACGTCAGCGTGCGGCCCTTGCCTTTGGCGGCCACCAGCGCGGCCTCGAGCGCGTTGGTGCCGAACGAGCGGCCGTCGAACATCGGCGTCGTGGTGACGAGGGCCTGTGCGCCCGCCGCGCGGAACAGTTCGACATCCCCCGGCGTGGTCGTGTTGGTGCAGATGACTTTGCCGCCGAGATCGTCGGGCAGGTGGCGTTTGATGTAGTGACAGTCGCCGGCGATGACCGTCGCCCAGCGATACCACTCGCCGAACCGCGGCTCGCGTTGCTCCTGCTTCTCGCCGATGGGATACAGCCAGGCGAACGGCAATTGAACGATGAAGGGCAACAGCCACCGGTACAGCCGGACGGCGGTATCCACCGAGCGGAGCGGGATGGGCAGGCCGAGCGCAAAGCCGAGGTCGCCGAAGAGATAGGCGTAGTGCGCTTCGATGAAGCCCGCCGTCATCCCCCACCGGTCGCAGCCGAGGGTGAAGAGCACGCGGCGCGGCTCAACGGCTGCGCGCAGATGCGCGTCTATGAAGGCGGCGGCCCGGCGTTCGAGCGTGATCTTCAGCCCGGTGCCATCCACCAGCGGCGTGGTGTGCACCCCCGCCACCACCGGCTTCACCCCGGCCAGCGTGTACCAGCGGCCCGCAACGAGCAGCCCCAAATCCGCGCCGCCCACGCCCAGCGCGTCCACCTGCCCGTCGTACTCGCGGAACAGTTGCGCGGCGCGCCGCAGGTCGCCGTCGGTGCCGATCCGCTCGATGCACACGCGCTGGCCGAGCAAATCCAGTTCAACTTTTTTGTCGCGCTTCGATGAGCCAAGGCTGATAGAGATGGCGTGTTTCATGCGCTGCGACGATTGACGACAGACGGATGACGAAGGCACAGGCGCTTGCTTTCGTCGTTGGTCCTTCGTCTGCGGTCAGTCCGTTGCGGCCAGCGCCGGCGCCTCGCGGCGATAGGCGACGAGGCCGGGTGTGCTCCACGCGATCCACAGGGTGGCGACGATGCAGCCGAGGCCGCCGCTGATGACGGAGATCACCGGGCCAAAGGCCTGCGCCACCAGGCCGGCTTCGAGTTCGCCGAGCTGCGGGCCGCCCATGAAAAACATCATGTTCACGCTCGTCATCCGCCCGCGCAGCCCGTCGGGCGTGGCGAGTTGGCGGATGATGTTGCGGAAGACGGTGCTGACCATATCCGCCGCGCCGGTGACGGCCAGGCAGGCAAAGGTCAGCCAAAAAGCAGCGCTCAGCCCGAAGACGACGGTGGCCGCGCCGTACACCAGCACCGCGCCGATGAGCACGCGCCCGCGTTCGGTGATGCGCTCGACCAGCGGCACCATCGCCACACTCGTGAGCGCCGCGCCGATGGCCGGGGCCGAGACCAGCAGCCCGTAGCCGCGCGCATCCACCCGCAGGACATCCTGCGCGAAGATCGGCAGCAGCGCGGTGGCCGAGGCGAAGAACGTGGCGAAGAAATCGAGCAGCATCGACGAGCGGATGAGCGGCTGGCTGAAGACGAACCGCAACCCATCCAGGCCGGCGCGCCAACTGATCTCGCTCCGTTCGCTCGTCGCCCGCTTCGGCACCTCGCGCATCAACAGCAGCGAGGCCAGCAGCACCACGAACGAGGCCGCATCGAACGCATACGCCCAGGCCACGCCGCCGGCCCCGATGAGGAGGCCGCCCAGCGCCGGGCCGATGACGGAGGCCGATTGAAACATGATGCTGTTGAGGCTGATGGCGTTGGGGAGGTGTTCGCGCGGCACCAGCGTGGGATAGAGCGACTGGCGGGCGGGGTTGTCGAACGAGCCGGCGGCGGCGCTGACTGCGGCCAGCGTGTACACCAGCCAGACATTGTCGAGCCGCAACCACACGACCGTCGCCAGCAAGGCCGACACCACCATCAGCGCCGCGTTGGTCAGCAGCATCAGCTTGCGCCGGTCGAGGGCGTCGGCCACCACGCCGGCGATGAAGGACATGATGAGGATGGGCACCACCCGCATCAGCCCGACCACGCCGAGCGCGAGCGCTCTTTGATCCTCCGGCACGAGCAGCGACACATGCCACAGCACCGCGGCGTTGCGCATCATCGAGCCCGACATCGAGATGAACGTGCCGAGCCACAACAGCCGGAAGTTGCGGTGGGTGAGGGCGATGAGGTTGGTGGAGAAACGCTTCATTAAAAGTGACACGGTGACTGGGTGGCAGAGTGAACGGGTCACCCGTTGTCACCTCTTCACCTTGTCACCCGATCAGTCATGTTCCCCAGTCCCTCAAGTACAAAAAGTCATAGCCGACGGTGCGGTTGCTGAGCTTGGCGATGACGGGCATGACGCGCTTGAAATGGTTGCGGCGGATACGCTCAACGACCATCCTGACGAAAGCCGCGTCGAAGCCGGCGGCCACGGCCTCCTCCGGTTTGTAGCGCTGATCCACGAGTAAGTACAACAGCTTGTCCACCTGCTCATAGGTCAGGCCCATCTCGCCCTCATCGGTCTGGCCCGGCCACAGGTCGGCGGATGGCGCTTTGTCGATAATGGGCGCGGGCACGCCGACCGCGCGCGAGAGCTGCCGCACCTGTGTCTTGTACAGATCGCCAAGCGGGTTGAGGGCATGCGCCGAATCGCCGAAGAGCGTGCTGTAGCCGAGCATGATCTCGGTCTTGTTGCCGGTGCCGACCACCAGCCCGCCGAAAACTTCGCTTTGGTCATAGAGCACAATCATGCGGCAGCGGGCCAAGATGTTGCCGCGCCGCGTGTTGCTCATGCCCGGGTCGCGGTTGAGCAGGCCGTCGGCCATGTCGGTGATTGGGATCGTCACGGACTGGACGCCAAGCGCGTCAATGCACAACTGCGCGTGGTCGAGCGACTCCTGCGACGAGGTGCGGTACGGCATGCGCACCGCCAACACGTTCTGCGGGCCGAGCGCCTCGGCGGCGAGATAAAGCGACAGCGCCGAGTCGATCCCGCCGGACAGGCCCACCACGGCGCGTTGCCGTCCGACGCGCGTGATCTCTTCGCGGATGAAGGCGGTCAGGATGCGCCGGGCCAGATCGGTATTGATGTCCAGCGTTTCCATCAGTTGATTTGTGATTTCTGATCGCTGATTGCCCATTACGAATCAGCAATCAGAAATCCGTAATCCAAAATCCTTACAGGGGCCATTCCTGCAGGATGCGCGCGGTCTCCTCCTTGTGGCCGGTCTCGTCCAGGACGATGGTTTCCAACTGCACCTGCAGGCCTTTGTCGCCGAAGGCGGCGGCGTCCTCGGCGCGCCGGGTGTAGTCGGCCAGCGCGCGCGTCTCGGCGGCCAGCACGGCCTCCAGCATCTCGCGGTTGGTGCGCGCCGCCGGAACCGGGCGCGGCGTGGTCACCGGCTCGCCGCCCAGCGCCACGATCTTGTTGGCCAGGAATTGCGCGTGGCCCTGCTCGCCCGGCACCTCCGACATGAAGAACTGCACCAGTTGCGGACGGTACGGCCCGTTGACCTTGGCGGCGTAGGTCAGGTACTGGATGATGGCGCTCAATTCGCCGGCCAGATCTTCATTCAATTTGTTGATCAGAGTTTGCTTGTCCATGTGGACTGTCCTTTCTTTCACTTCTGATTTGGGATTGCTGATTTTTGATTGTCAATCAGCAATCCCAAATCAAAAATCTGCGATTGAATTCAGCCTTTGTCGCGCGCCCCGGCGTTGCCGGCGGTGATGCGGGCGATCTCGCGGGCGACGAGGGCGTGGCGCTCATCGCGCAGCAACGGCAGCCGGGCGCGCGTGCGATGGAGTTGGTTGAGGTCTATCTGCGTCACCGTCAGCCCCGGCTCGAAATACGGCGCCTGCACCACCTCCTCGCCGTTCGGGTCGAAGACCACCGAGCCGCCCCAGAAGTTCAACCCATCCTCAAAGCCGACCTTGTTGGTGTGCGCGACGAACGTCGTGAACAGACTCGAATAGGCCTGCAGCACATGCTCCACCCAGCGCGAGCTTTCGAGGGTGGCGTTCGCGCTCAGCCCGCGACCGGGCGAGGCCGAGGCGAACAGCATCACATCCGCCCCGTCGAGCCAGAGCAGATAGGGCGCCGAGGCGTGCCAGAAATCCTCGCAGATCAACATCCCGGCGCGGCCAAAGCGCGTGTCGAAGGCCCGCACCGCATCGCCCCAGGCGAAGAAACGCCCCTCGTCGAACAGGCCATACGTCGGCAGATAGACTTTGTGGTGCACATGCACGACGCTGCCCCCCGAGAGGTAGGCCGAGGCGATGAAGAACCGGTTGCGGGCATCCTCATCCACAAAACCCACCATCAAATCAATCTCGCGCGCGCGGGAGGCGGCGAGCAGCGGGCCGAAGATTTCATCCTCCGGCGAGGCGCGGTGCGCGACCGTGGGCACGAGGTCCTGCAACACATAGCCCGTCAGCGACAGCTCGGGGAAGAGGAGGACATCCACGCCCTGTTTGGCCGCGTCATCTATCACGGCCAGATGCTGCTCGAGGTTGGCGCGCACGTCACCGAGCGTGGTGGAGAGTTGGGCGAGGCCGAGGGTGAGGGGGCGCATTCGATTGCAGATTTGAGAATTTAGATTGCTGATTGAACGGGCTGTCGTTGAACGAGCAGCGCCCACATCAACGCAGTGCCCACCAGCACCAGCGCGTTGCCGGCCAGGTCGAGGCGGAAGCCGGCCAGCAGCGGCATCGGGTCACCGCGCACGAAGCTGATGAAGAACGCGCCGAGGGCGGTGAGGCTGAGGGCGTACACGCCGCGCGCACCGGCGGGCCAGCCGTTGTCGCGCTGCGCGACCACCAATCCCAACACGACCAGGCTCCACACCACGCCCGCCAACTGCGCGGGCCAACGGGGCACGATCAGCCCGTACAGGTCGGGCGCGGTGGAGACCATCCACCCCGGCAACTGGCCCGGCTGAACCTCGACCCCGTACGCGCAGCCCGCGGCGAGGCAGCCGCCCCAACTCAGCAAACTCAACAGCGCCAACGGCAGTGAAAGTGTATCAACGATTGGGCCGAGCGGTTCGGCAGTGCGCCGTGACCACAGCCAGCCCGCGAGCAGCGCGCCGGCCACGGCCCCCGGCCAGGCCAGCCCGCCGCGCCAGATCATCACCGCTTCGATGGGATTGGCCGCGAAGTATGCGCCGTTGACGAGCACGTATAGCAGCCGCGCACCGATCAGCCCGCCGATCACCGCCGCAATGCCGATATCGAGCCAGCGGCCACGCCGTTCGGCGGGCGCGCGCAGGTACAGCCAGTCCAGCCCAACGGCTACGCCGAGGTTGACGAGCAGCGAATACGTGTACAGCGTGAACGGGCCAAGTTGGAGGAGGACGGGGAGCACGCGGGCATTATACTCCGTGTGTTTGGTCACCTATTTGCTGAAAATCAAAGGCCGGGATTATTCCCGGCCTCTGATTTATACCGCATCAGTTCCATTCGCTTTCACTTCACAGATACTGACGCTTCAAAGTAACGTGTCGAACCATCCGGCGTATTGGAGATGCTCCACAGCAATGATCCGTCTTTTGCCGTCACAATGAAACCCGCAACATTTTCCCAGTCTTTAGGCGCGTATGGGATCGTGAAGACAGCATCCTCCCCTAAGCTGTAACCCTGCCAGAAAGTATCCCGCCATACTGCCATGTCATTCGAAACACTGAGGAAACGAGGCTGCTTGAGTGGAACCCCTAGCTGTCTCATAACCCCAGTGTTAAGATCAAGAAGCATAATCTTATAATCTGTTGTTTTTGGATCATACTCAATCCATCCGGCCTGAGTTCCATTTACTCCGTAATGACTTTGTGGTGAGCGGCCATTGATAACTGGCAGGAAATTCGTGAGCGAAATTCTTTTTCCGCTTGTAATGTGGTAGGCAATTAACGGCATATTGTATTGACTGGGAATGTCACCCAGTGGCAACTTGTCACCGTTTGGCAATCCATCTCCAGACGAATATAACACCCAATCTCCGCCTATTTCCGACAGACCAACATTCCAACCAGAGGCAATTAACACAGATTCGCGAGTCTTGACAACATACACATAGAGGCCGGACTTGACCGGCAATTTAGCATCATCGCCATAGACGCGATAAGTCCACGTAATGTAACTATCGGAAACCGACTCGACTTCGCTCGTCCCGTTATCATCGCCGAGCCGCACTTCGTTTCCATCGTGCTGGACAAAAACACGAAAGAGAGGAAAACCTTCTTTGCTGACATCTTGTTCAACCCGGTAATCGTACTGAAAGTTGTCTTTAGGTTGAGCGACTTCAGTTATTGGGCCAACGCTAATCTTTTCATCCGGTAACGGCGTACGAATTGGGCTCTCGATTGTCGGCCATGGGTTACCCGTTGCTGTTGGACCAGGGGTTTGTCCAGGCGGTGGATATCCCGGTAACACAACATTCGTGGGCCGAGGCAAAGCAACGTTGCTTTCGGATGGAGTTAGTGATTCGGGCAGAGATATCGGTGCGCATGCGGCTAGCACAAGAACAGCGCCGATTTGAAGTCTTCCCAGAAAACGTGCCGTCCAAAGGTAGTCGGTAGTAGGCACTATAGGTACTCCTTCCTGCTAGGGGTCGAGACCAAAGAACCACCAGTAATTGAACCAGTAGCGCTCAGTTGCCGGATTGCTACGAAATGCCTCGTGCCATGCAAATTCATCGTTAGTACCACGAGCATTACAGAGAGTCGAATCACTGTAGGCAATCGTGAGAGCCCAGCCCGCTACGTAATCGGCACCTCGCTCTTGACGAATGAACACCTTCATAGCATCACCGGCTCTGGCACCACGATCACTGTAGCCAGCCTCTCCCTTTTCAAACAACTGCAAAGCTTCACCAATACAGGGAGAGTATACATCTGCTTCAGTGATGAACGCGAAATCGCTGCTATTGAGGATCTTGAGTTTCAAATCGGCGGGAAGTGCCTGGAAGTTATGCCCGGAGTTGGCAGTGCATGAGTTGTCTACGTTGGCTCCTTCTTCACCATACTGCCAATAGTTGTGCCAAGACCACCCGTCATTGTAGTTTACGAAACTCCCGTCCGGTAGTTGGATTGACTCCTTCCACGAATATTCCATCCAATTCAGGCCGCCGGAACGTCCGTTGATTAAAGTGTCGTATGCAGAACAGTCTACTATGTTTAGCGCTTCGGCATACGCGCTTTGAGACATGGGCGCTGCCAACACGCGGATATCCGAGTTTGCGCCACCAGCATGAGCTTCGGACCAGAGGTTCTTGAAGTACATATCCATGCTGGTCCAAGTAGGAGAATTCGTAAGCTCAGCAAGTGTCCACCATTCGGTATTCGGCTCGTTAGCAGGCTCGAACGCATACGGCTTCCATCCCGAAAGTGTTGTGTAGTTGCGAATCGCGATCATTTCTTGGGCGATATCATCAATTGATCGAAATCTAGTGTCATTGCCAGAGGTACACCAGTCACCAGTGCCGCCACTCGGACTTGGTGGCCTTGCGCCTGAGGTTGTCAATAGCACCTTGGATGTTCCCGGTGCACCTAAAGCATTCTGGAAGTTGCCCGGAGATGGATAAATGCGAAAAATGACCCTCGAGCCATTGTGGGCCGCACTGGTGAGGTATGTATACAGCGTAGAGTTGTCAACACCAGACACACCGCTTATCCGGCAAGCAGGCCCGCCTCGCGTGAAATTAAACACATCTGCGCTCAAGGCTACAATTACAGCAGGATATACGCCTACAGTCGGATTGCCACCGGTGAGCCTTGCTTGCATAGCAGACGTCCAACTTACTTGAACGCCTGAGCCCAAGTGAATACCTGTCTTGCTCTTGATGAATTGATAATTCTTCGTTACCAACGGTAGGAAGAGCTTATGAGTTCCTTGGGCATCTACTTCGTTATGGAGTAATGTCACGCCCACCAGCGCAACACAAAACGAGAGCACTATCAAAGTTGTGAGTGAGTGGGCACGGCGCATCGGGGGCTCCCTTACATTGTCGAGGGCGTGCGTAGCTCGATTCAGTACTGCTGAGTCTATACCTGGCTTGCAAATGTGTCATCAGTAAAATCACTGTAACTGCTCACGCCTTTGGCGGCTGAAGGTAATGCAAAACCGGCTTGCCCATCAGAGTCACGAGTTTGTCAAAGATATTCTCGCCAGCGCGCTTGGCGGTGTTGATCACGGTTGCCAACGCGGCATAAGCTTGCGCGCCCCACTCGGAGCGGAAGCTGCCCATGACTTTGCGATGAACCACCGAGGGCCGCAAGGCCCGCTCACTCGCATTGTTGTCGGCCGGCACATCCAAGCGATGCAGGAAAAGAAATAGATGCTGGCGATGCGTGCGATATCGGGTCCGCAGGTTCCGGGCCAACCGGCCTGTCACGGGCTTCACCAACAAGCGGTCCAGGCGCCGTTTCAGGACAGTGACTTGTCGCTGGAAACCGCGCTGGGTCAAGGTTGCCCGGCGGTTGCTCAGGTGGATGGCTGCGCGAAACAGGGCCTGCAGTGCCTGCGCCCAGCGCAAGCGCGGCTGGCGGTCGATCAAGCCTTGCAACGCTCGGATTTGATGGGCCGGGCACAGTTGCCGGTTACGGGCCGGGGCGTTCAATTGCGGTTTCCAACAATCACTCAGCCAGACGTCCGCGACGGTGTCGCCCATGAATTCAGCGATGACGTCTTGCCCGCGGCTCTGGCGGATCAGGTGATACTCGCCCGCGTCGCCGACAAACACCCATTCCCACCAATTGCGCCCATGAACGCGACAACTGGTCTCATCGCTGCGGATCACCTGGCTTTGTCGGACTTGGGCGCCAATCGCTTCGGCCACCGGTTGCGCCGCCGCGCCCGCCCGTTCCAGGACACTCACTTCGCCCCCCTCACTGAGCTGTGTTCCAAAGAGGTGCCCCAGCAGCCTTTGCAGACGCTGAAAGCTCAAATGGTGTTCGTGATGCAGATACGTGATCATCGCTTCCAGGCGCGGTCCGAAATGTCGGCTCGCTTCCAACCCCTCGGGCAAGGCACCTGCCTGCCGCGCCTGACACGTCGGGCAGATCACGATGTGCTGCTGGGTTTCCAAGACGACCGGTTTGATTTCCGGCAGTTCGGTGACTTGCCGGCGCATAATCTGCGCGGGCGGGACCGCCGTTTTTTGCCGGTCGGCGCGTCGGCCTTCCAATCCCGCGCCGGCGGCAGCGACGAATTCTGCGAGGTCGGCGGCTGGTTGGCCTTCAACGCAGCCACTTCGGCTTCCAACTGGCGCACTCGTTCAATCAACGGCAGGATCAGAGCGATCAGCTCGTCGCGCGACCAATCTTGCAATTGGTCCGGCTTCGGCAGGGTCATCGTGCATTGTATAACACCGGCTCAGGCCAAAAGTCGTGAGCAGTTACAAATCACTTAAGCGTAGACGAGACAAGAGACGATCACGTCTGCCGCGAAGTTGTCTGCGTCAAAGCCTATCTGTTTAGCTGTCATTTAGAGCGACTTGCTAGATGATGTACTCAAGCTTTGAGACAATGGGGGCATGAACCGTACTCACAGGACTTACGTGACCGGGCGTTGAGCGATATCAACGGCGGGGTATGTAGCCAAACCGCCGCTGCGCATAAGTATCGGTCAGCTTGTCATTTGTGCAAAAGCTGCTCAAGCGGGTACGCGCCACCGTGATGTCCTCAGCGGCTCGCGATAGCCACTGGCTGTGCAGGTTGGCGCTCATACAAGATGCGTCCGCGTTGGGCGATTTCTTCCAGCCCGAATGGGTTGCGGTCAGTCAACAACTGTGCCCACTCCGAGGGAGTGTATATAAGAAAATCCACGCCGACGGTGGATTGGCAGAGCAGGGCGACCTCGCGGGACCGCTGGAGAAAGGGCAGCGGCGTGTCTTTGATAATGACCAAATCAATATCGCTCCACTCGCTTATTTCACCCCGCGCCAGCGAGCCGAAGAGGATGACCCGTTCAGGCTGATGTTGAGCGATGAGGGAATGCAGGATTTGCTCGAGCGCCGTCGCCAGACGCTGCCGCCGCCGCTCAACAAGGTTTGGCATGTCGATGTTCATGCCGCCATTATACAGCGGGCGTCGCGCGTGCAGCGCGCTCATGCGAGCCGCGACCACCAG
>CAZSNP010000075.1:0-19949 GCA_964608265.1 uncultured Anaerolineales bacterium
GCCCGCCAGGGCCAGTGTTCCGTTCATCGCTTTGCTTTGTCATTCCGAGCCGCGCACTTTGCGGCGAGGAATCTCTACCTTGGAAGTAGAGACTCCTCGCTTCGCTCGGAGTGACAGATTAGTGGTAATGCGTAACGACCACATCGCGGCCCGGCACGGTGACGGCCCGGCCCTGCGTGGTCGCGCTCAATGGCGCGTCGGTGAAGTTCATCAGCACCAGCGAGGTGCCGCGCAGCGCGGCGATGAGGCCGGGCGGCAACTCGGCCAGCCGCACCACGTTTACGCGCTGGATGCGGTGCTGAATGATGGCCATCGCCTGCTCCACGGTCGGCAGCCAGCCGACGTACCACGCGCGCCCCTTGCCAATCGCATTCGACGTCATCGCCGCCTTGCCCGCATACGGCCCGTCAAGGTAGGTCGCCATCACGCGCGCGCCCTCCGCCTCCGGTGGTGTGACCAGCGCCTCGATCCACGTATTCGCGGTGCCGCTCAGCCCCGGCACGCTCGATTCGAGCTGATAGCCGATGCCCGCCGGCAGCGCGCCCCAATCGGCCACCGTGGCCTGCACCAGCTCGCGGAAGACGCCGGGCAGCGGCTGATGGGTCACCGTGTTGCTCATGGTTTTGAATCCCGAGCGCACCCCCATCACGAGCGCCCCACCCTTACGCACAAAATCCCTGAGCCGATTGGCGAGAGCGGCGTCGCCGAGGTGGGCGGACGGGGTGATGAGCAACTTGTAACCGGTGAGCGGGGAATCCGGCGCGATGACGTCAACGGGGACGCCTAGGCGTTGCAACGCGCGAAAGTAAACGAAGAGGTGGCGCAGGTAGGTGAAGGCCGGCGTGTGCGGTTGCAATCCCAGCGCCCAGAGATCGTCGTAGTTCCATAGCAGCGCCACCTCGGCGCGCGGCGGCTCGGTCGTCAACCCGTCGAGCGAAGTGTGCTCGGCCCACAGGCGCTGTTGATCGAAGTAACCGACGTCGGGCGAGCCGTCGTGGCGCTGCAGGCCGGAGTGATACTGCTCCTGCGCGTACCGGGCGGCGCGCTCGCGGAAGTACACAATTGCATCGGCGCCCGAGGCCGCCGCGTGCCACGCCCATAGCCTCGGCGTGCCGGGGCGGATGAGATGGTTGACCGCGCCCCAGTTGATGTGGCCCGCGCCCTGCTCCATGACCCAGAACGGTTTGCCGTGCGACGCTTCGCGCCGCAGCCCGCGCGTCAGGGCGTGCGCAAAGCCCGTCACCATCGGGTCACCCACATCCCACGCGTAGTCGGCCTCCGGCTTGTCCGGCCCGTACAGCATCTCGCGCCAGCGGTAGAGGTTGCCGGTCGGGTACGAGTCCCACGTCACAAAATCCAGCGGCCCGGCCAGATCGAAATAGTTCAAATGGACGTACAGCCCCATGAAGTTATGCGTCACAAACTGATGACTGCTGATGGATGACTTGAGAAGGTCTACTTGCAACCTCTCATAGTCCACCACTGCATCCGAGGAGAAGCGATAGTAGTCGAGCACGTGGCTGGGGTTGGGCGTGGCGAGGCCGAGGATGGGCGCGCCGACCTGCGACCAGTCATCGAACTCAGCGGACCAGAATACCGTGCCCCACGCCTCGTTCACCGCCTTGAGGCTGTGGTAGCGCTTCTCCAGCCAAGTGCGGAAGTGTTCCTCACACACTGGGCAGTAACAGCGCGCGGTGCTGCCCCCGCCGAACTCGTTATCAATCTGCCACCCGATCACGGACGGATGCTGGCCGTAGCGGTCGGCCATCGCTTTGACGATGCGCTGCGTGTGCGTGCGATACGCCGGGTTGTTCGGGCAGTAATGCCGCCGGCCGCCGATGTTGCGCCGCCGCCCCTGCTCATCCACCGGCAGTGTGCTCGGATAGTTCTTCGACAGCCAGACGGGCGGCGCGGCGGTCGGCGTGCCCAGCACGATTTGAAATCCCTCGCGCGCGAACAGTTCCACCGCGCGGTCGAGCCAGCCGAAGTCGAAGCGCGCCTCCTCCGGCTCCATCCGGCTCCACGCAAACTCGGCCATGCGCACGATGCTGATGCCAATCGCATTCAGCCAGCGCGCATCCTCGGCCCAGCGCGCTTCGGGCCAATGCTCGGGGTAGTAGCAAACGCCGAATCTCATGGCGGTACTTCGTCACAGAGCCACGGAGACACAGAGCATGATTCTCCGTGGCTCCGTGTCGCTGTGGCTAATTGGCGGCCCAGGATTTCACGGTGGAGATCGCCCGCTGCCAGGCCGCGTAGCCTTCGTCGCGCTGGTCGGCGGAAAGGCGCGGCTCGAAGACGGTCCGCTCGCCGGGCAGCGGCGGCAAGTCGGCCTCGCTCCTCCAAAAACCCGCGCCGAGGCCGGCCAGCAACGCCGCCGCGCGCGCCGTCGTCTGCGCAAACGTCGGGCGGATGATGGGCAAGCCGAGCCAATCGGCCTGTAGCTCGCAGGCCACATCGCTGCTCGACAATCCGCCGCCGACCTTGAGTTGCGCGACTTGCACCCCGGCCTTGGCCTGCATCTCCTCGAGGATGGCCCGCATCTGAAAACCAATCGAGTCGAGGAAGGCGCGGGCGATGTGGGCGCGGCTGTGGCCGAGCGTCAGACCAAAAAGCGAGCCGCGCGCCTCGCGGAAATTGTACGGCACGTTGAGGCCGGTGAAGGCCGGCACAAAGACCAGGCCGCCCGCATCGCGCACCGAGTCGGCCAGCTCGCCGAGCTCCTCATCACGATCGAACAGCCGCGCGCTCTCGCGCAGCCAGCGCACCGCCGCGCCCGTCACCGTTGTATCGGCCTCGAGGCAGAAGGTGGGGCGACCGTCGAGCAGCCAGGCCAGATACACCTTGATCGTGTCCAGCGCCGGGGCCGAGTCGCCGAGACAGACGTTGACGTAGGTCGCCGTGCCGTGCGTACACTCGGCATCGCCGGCGTGGCGACAATCGTAGCCGAACAGCGCGCCCTGTTGATCGGCGATCATCGCGCGCACGGGCACGGCGGTCGAGTCGAGATGGAGGACACCGAAATCGGCGACGGTGCCGTTGACGTGGGGCAGCGCGGCGCGCGGCACGCCGACGTAATCGAGCCACTCGGGCCAGTAATCGCGCGCGCGAAAGTCGTATAGACACATGCTCTGCGCGAGTGAGACATCGGCCTGATGGCCGGCGGCCTGACCGAGGGCGTTGAGCACCCACAGCGCGGAGAGCCCGACGCGCAACGTGCCGGCGCGCGCCGCCTCGGCCACGGCGCCGTCGTTCTCCATTCGCCACTTGAGGTGGAGCGCGGCGCTGTACGGGCCGGGCCAATAACCGAGGCGGTGGCGGGCTTCGGCGGCGTGCGGCCAGCGGTGGAGTTGGTCTTCGAGGGCCTGCGTGCGCAGGTCTTGCCAGGTGATGGCGTTGGCCAGGGGCCTGCCGGTGCGCGCCTCCCACACGAAGTCGGTGTCGCGCTGCGAGGTGAGGCCGCAGGCGGCGATATCGGCCGGGCGGCACTGCGCGTGTTGCAACGCCTCGACGATGGCCTCGCGCACCCCGGCCGCCAGGGCGAGCGGGTCCTGCTCCACCCAATCGGGACGCGGATAGAAACGTTCGAGCTTGCGGTAGCCGTAGCCGCGCACCGCGCCGTCGCGGTCGAGGATCAGCGCGCGGCTGCCGCTGGTGCCCTGGTCAATGCCGAGGAGGAAGTCAGGCATGGAGTGCGTGAAACGTGATGCGTGAAACGTGAAACTTAGTCATTACACGATCCTGGCAGATGACCGAGCCTGCCCATGACCATGAATCACGTTTTACGTTTCACGCGGGATAAGATCGCCGAGTCGTCCAATGACGTAAGTTGGTTGAACGGAAGAGGCTGCGAGCATGGCCTCGGTCGTTGCGCCGGTGAGGGCCAGCGCGGCGGACATGCCGGCGTCGAGGCCCATCTGCACATCGGTCTCCAGCCGGTCACCCGTCATCACGCACTCCGACGCCGGCAATTTTACAAGATCGAGCACGGCCTCGATCGTATGGCGCGACGGCTTGCCGACGATGGCTTCGCACTTTGTATTCGTGCAGGCCTCGATGGCGGCGATGATGGCGGCCGCATCCGGCTCGCCGCCGCCGGGCACCGGGCAGTAGCGGTCGCCGTTGGTGGCGAAGAAGCGGGCCCCGGCGCGAATCGCGTCGAAGGCGATCTGCAATTTGCGATAGACAAAGGTGCGGTCGAAGCTGGCGATGACGGCCGACACGCCTTCGGCGTCGGCGGCTAAGTCAAAACCCGCCGCGCGCAAGTCTTCCATCAGCGGTTGCTCGCCGACGACGAACAACCGCGCCCCCGGCAGGTGGGTTCGCAGAAAGTTCACCATCACCAGCGACGAGTTCAGGATGTCGTCCACCGGCGTGGGCAGGCCGAGCCGGGTCAGCTTCCTCGCATACGCCTCGCGCGTGTGGGTGGGATTGTTCGAGAGGAAGATCGTCCGCCGGCCCAACTCCCGCAGCCGGGTGATGGTCGCGCCCGCCGTCGGCAGCAGCGCCTCGCCGAGATACACCGTGCCGTCGAGGTCAAAGATATAGGCGTTGTACAAGCGGGTGGGAGTCATGCAGGATGCAGGGATGACAGGGTGAGTGGGTGACAGGGTGAAAAGGTGATTGCCTGTCACCGCTTCAACTTTTCACCCTGTCACTTTGTCGTTGTCCTCAGCCCCAGGGTCAGCCCTTAACTCCGCTGCTCGTCACGCTCTCGATATAGAAGCGTTGCGCGAAGAGGAAGACGATAAGCGGTGGCAGCACCGAGATGGCCGCGCCGGCCAGGATGAGGTTCGGGGCCTCGGTGGCGCGGCCGCGCAGGATGCTGAGCGAGAGCGTGAGCACGTGGTTGGCCTCGTTGCCGGTGTTGATGATGACCAGCGGCCAGACAAAGCTGTTCCACGCATACAGAAAGGTGAAGGTGGCCTGCGTGGCGATGGCGGGCACGCTGGCCGGGATGAAGATGCGCCGCAGGATTTCAAGCCGGGAGGCCCCGTCGATCAGCGCCGCCTCCTCGAGTTCTTTGGGGATGGTGATGAAGAATTGGCGCATGAGGAAGGTGCCGTAGGCGGTGAAGATCCACGGCAGCACCAGCGCCGCCAGGTGATCCACCCAGCCAATCGTGACCATTAGTCGGTAGAGCGGGATGATGAGCACGACGAACGGGATCATGATTGTGCCGAGGTAGACAAGGAACAGGCTATCGCGGCCCGGGAAGCGCAGACGCGCAAACGCATACCCGCCGAGGATCGAAGTCACCAGTTGCCCGGTGACAACCAGCAGCGTGACGAGAATCGTGTTGGTCAGGCTGCGATCCAGCCCGCCGAGTTCGGTTACGCGCTGGAAGTTCTCGGGGTGCCAGGTGATGTTGGCGATCTGCGTCGCGTTGGCCGTGTCGGCGATGACGGGCTCGGCCTGCGGGTTGGCCGGATCAACGAAGCGGCCCAGCGCGCGCTGTTCGAGCTGCACCACCTCGAGCTGCCGGCCGTTCGCCTCGATCACCCACAGCTTTTTCTCTTCGCCGTTGACCGTCGTCGTCTTCTGCTTGAGCGCGCCGCCCGCCGGGTCCACATCGCGCAACGAGCGTTCGAAGGTCTGGCTGAGGTTGGCCGGCTCGGCGTACACGCCCACGCGCGCGTCGTTGCCGGCCAGCGCCAGCTGGCGCGTCTGCCCCTCCACGGTGACGTCGTACAGCGGCAGCGGCTCGTCGAAGCCCTCCACCGTGGCGACCTGCGCGTCGCGCGGCAGCAGGCGCGGCGGGTAGTTGTAGGTATCCTGCGGCGTCTTCAGGGCCGTCGTCAACATCACGATGAAGGGGAAGATCATGACGATGCCGAAGGCCGTCAGCACCGCATACACCAGCGTGTTCTGCAGGAGTTTGGTGACTTGATAGGACATGGCGCACTATCCTTCGTACAGGCTGGATTGGCGGTTGCGCTGGAACTGCACCAGGGTGAAGGCGAAGATCACGGCGAACAACACCCAGGCCACCGCCGAGGCAAAGCCGAAATCGAATTGATTGAAGCCTTCCTGATAGAGATACAACACCAACGTCAACGTCGCATCCGACGGCGCGCCGGGCGGGTTGGTGAGGATGTAGACCTGCTCAAAGACCTGCAGCGCGGCGATCGTCGTCGTGCTCACCACGAAAAACGTCGTCGGCGCGAGCAGCGGCAGGGTGATGCTGAAGAACTTCGAGAGCGTGCCCGCGCCATCCACCGTGGCGGCCTCGTACAACTCGCCGGGCACGTTTTGCAGGCCGGCCAGGAAGAGCACGCTGTTGAAGCCCGTCGTCTGCCACACCGCCATCAGCACCACCGCCAGCAGCGCGGTGTTCGGCTCGTTGAGCCATTGAATGCGCGGGTCGTTCGCCGCCAGGCCGAGCGCACTGCCCGCCTGCGTGAGGAGGGTGATGAAATAGTTGATCCAGCCGGTCGTGCTGTCGTACATCCACCGCCAGACCAGCGCGATGCCGACGACGGCGGCGATGCTGGGGATGAAATAGATGGCGCGGTAGAAGGCCATGCCCGGCAGCTTGCTGTTGAGGATGGTGGCGAGGATGAGCGCCGGGATGACGCTGAGCGGCACGGCCAGCGCCACGAAGGTCAGCGTGTTGCGCAATGCGATCCAGAAGCGCGGGGCCTGCGCGGCCACCAGCCAGGTCTGCCCACCGAGGTTGAGGCGGAAGGACTCGGTGTACTGCGAGACATCCACCACCTCGCGCGCCGGTTGGTCGGGGCCGGTGAGCGGCTTGAGGGTGACGTTGAAGACGCGCGCGTAGTTGTCGAGGCCGACGAAGATGTCGCGCTCCGCGCCGCGCGTCGTGGTGGTGCTGATGTAGAGCGACAGCAGCAACGGGCCGGCGAAGAAAATCAAGAAGCCAAGCAGGTTGGGCGAGAGGAAGACGTAGCCGTTGACGAGTTCCTCCTGCATGTGGCTGGCGTTGAGTTCTTCGGCGGTGGCGCGGCTCCACGCCAGGCCGAGCACGATACCGCTGACGACGGCGGCCGCCAGCACAGCGATGGTCAGCGGTTGCGCCGCGAGTTGCCCCGCCAGCCAGACGAGGCCGGAGATTGAATCGATGAAATAGAAGAATACCAGCAGACCGGCCAGCATCACCCAGCGGCCCAACTCGCGCGGCGCGCGTTCACGCGCCGTGCCCTCGAACCTGTCGGCCGAGGCGCTGATGAGATAGCCGAGGAGCACAATCCCCAACCCCGGCAGCCCGCGCCCAAACGTGTTCGCCAGCGCATCCAGCCCGAGGTAGACGCCGAGCCAGTGCAACGAGACCAGCACAGCCAAGACAATGAAAAGATAATTGACGAGGATAGCGACGACGCGGCCCACTGGCCGGCGTTGCGACAGTTGCCAGGCGGCATACAGGCTGGCCGCCGCGCCGAGGCCAAGCAGGGCCGCCGCGCCGTAGCGCAACACCGCCGGTTGATCCGCGAGGGCCGTCGTCGCAAAGTAGGCCGCCGCGGCCAGCGCAATCCCCAGGACCGCATGCCAGGCCATGATCAGCCACAGCCAACTGCGGGTCGGGGAATTGAGCGTCATCGAGAGGGGTGGAGTGGTCATGGGCGTGCCTCTCAAAACAGCGGGGCGGGCGGTTCAGCACCACCCGCCCCAACTTTCAACCGGCGGTTACTTCGTGAACGCCGGTGCGGCTTCATCGCAGATCTTCGCGACGAAGTCAGCCACCGTGCGCTGGCCGGTGACCACAGCGGTCACGCCGGCGCCGTACACCTGATCGACCTTCGGCCAATCGCCGGCCCACAGCGGGCCTTCGGCCGTCGGCTTGGAGGCATCGGCGATGCCATCGAGGAACGCCTGCGCGTTATCCGGCGGGGTGAAGGTCAGGAAGGCATCGAGCGCTTCCTTGCTCACGCGGCTGGGGATGTTCGCGCCACCGGCGGAGACCTTGGCCTGAACATCGGCGGCCGTCAACGCCTGGGCCAACGCCCATGCTTCTTCCGGATGAGCGGTGTTCTTGTTGACGACGTACGCGCCCCAGAACAGCCAGTTGCCGGGCGTGCCCGCCGGGCCGTTGGGGAGTGAGACGGCGTCATACTTGAACTCTACGGTGCGCACGCCGGGGGTCGCCCAGCGGCCGTTCTGGAACATGGCGACGTTGCCGGCGCGGAAGGCGGCCTCGGCGTCATCGCCGTAGGGCACCGCCCAGCCGTCGTTCGAGTACAACGTCTGCATGAACTCGAGGCCGGTCTGCGCCTCGGGCGTGTTCATCGCACAGCCGGAGCGGTCGGCGTTGAAGAAGCCACCGCCGGCGGCGTTCACCCACACGCCGTACGGGCCCCACCAGTTCGAAGCGCCGTAGCCAAACTTGCCGCCGCCGAGTTGCGCAACCTTGGCGGTCACATCGGCGAACGCTTCCCACGTCCACTGGCCGTTCTTGGCCAGTTCGCGCGGATCATCGGCGCCGGCCTCGTTGAGCAGATCGAGGTTGAGGTAGAGCGCAAACGTCGAAACGTCGCGCGGCACACCCCACACCGCGCCGCTGCCCGCACCCGACTTGCCGTTCTCGGGATTGTAGGTCAGATGGAACATCGGGCCGGGATAGTAGGCCGTCGGGTCAAAGCCCGCCGCCACATCGTTGAGGTTGAGGATGTACCCGCCGTTGGCGAAGCGCGCCACGTCGGTGCCGGGGATCCAGAACACATCGGGCGCGGTGCCGCCGGTGATCTCGGTGATGAGCTGATCCTGATAGCTCGCGCTCTCGGTGCCGCCCGGCTCGTACGTCAGCTTGTAGCCGAGTTTGGCGGCGACGTCATCACTGATGCCGGCGTACACGGCGGCTTCTTCCTTGTTGTCCGGGCGCGTGCGCCAGCGGAGCTCGATGGGGGCAGCTTCCGTCGGGGCCGCCGTCGGCTCGGGGGACTTGGTCGGCTCGGGGGCCTTGGTGGCCGCCGGCGGCTGAGTCGCGGCGGGGGCCTGGGTGGGGGCCGGGGTGGCCGCCGGGGCGCAGGCTGCCAGCACGAGGCTCGCAACCATCAGCGCACTCAAGATCTTCCAAAGTGCATTGCGTTTCATGAAGGGCTACTCCTTGTCGTAAACGTGAACGGTCGAAACAGTTGGGTGGGAGCGAAAGTAGAGCGGGCGCGTGAGGGGCCTCACCTCCTTTTGAAACGGCTTACGCCAAACGACTAGTCGAACGCCGGACGATGAGTTCCGCCGGCAGCGCAATATGCTCAGGCAGGGTCGCCTCGTCTTCGAGCGCGGCGATCAAACGCCGCACCGCCACCTCGCCGATCTCCCACGTATCCTGGCGCATCGTAGTGAGCGGTGGATCGAAGTAGGAGGCCAGCGGGATGTCATCGAAGCCGATGACGGACACATCCTGCGGGACGCGCCGGCCCGCCTCGCGCAACGCACTGATCGCGCCCACGGCCATGCGGTCGTTATGGGCGAAGAGCGCGGTGAAGGGATGGCCCGTATCCAACAAATGGCGCATCGCGGTGAAGCCGGACGAGGCCGACCAATCGCCCTCGCCCACCAGGGCCGAGTCGATTTGCACCCCGGCGTCACGCAGCGTGGCCCGGCATCCATCCCAGCGCTGCTGCGCGCTCTCCTCCGCCAGCGGGCCGTGGATCATGGCGATGCGCCGGTGGCCCAAATCCAATAGATGCTGGGTGGCGACGCGGGCCGCCCGTTGCTCGTCGAGCGCGACCGAGGCGAAGGCCTCGCTGCGCGAACGCGCGCCGATCAATAACGCCGGTGAATCCTCGGGCAGATGCTCAAAGCGCTGATCGATGTAGGGATTGATGACCATGACGGCATCTACCCGCCGCTGCATGACGAGTTGCTCAATGAGGGCGGCAAAGGCCTCGGCATCGGGCGCCGACGAGGACAAGAGAAAGTAGCCGTGCTGGCGGGCCTCGGCCTCGGCGCCCTCGATGATGCGGGCGAAGGTGTAGTCGGAGAGGTTGGGGGCCAGGCAGGCCAGCGTGTGCGCGCGCCCGCGCGACATCGAGCGGGCGATGATGTTGGGGCGAAAGCCCATCTCGGCGATGACGCCTTCGACCTGCGTGCGGGTGGTCGCCGCCACGCGATGGTCGCCGTTGATGACGCGGGAGACCGTCTGCCGGGAGACACCGGCCTGCCTGGCCACGTCACGGATGGTGGGATGAGCGCGCGTTGCGGAACGCAATTTCTGGCTATTATTCGGCATGTGACCGGTCACAGGGTAGCCCCATAATAGGCCAGAAAAGGGCCGGTTGTCAACAGGCAAAATCAGACCGAGCGGCGCGTAGTCGGCCCGGCTTACACCATGAAGCTTTTCGGCGGGTTAGCCATGTGGAGTATCGGCCGGTCGAACTTGAAAGCGGAGAGGTCGTGCGGTGAGTGACCGTCAATCGCCAACTGGCTCAGGCTTTGGCCGATCAGCGACGAGAACTTGAAGTCGTGTGCCGCCCCGATCGCCAGCCACACGTTTGGATGATCGGGCAATGAGTCAATCAAAAAGTCGCGGTCGGGCGTGAGCGTGTACAGGCACGTTTTGCTGTACAGCACCACGCCGGACGCATTTGGAAGGTGGCGCTGGAAGAACGCCCTCAACCGCGCCTCGTTGGCCGCATCCGGCTCGAAGGTGCGGGTCTCCGCCGTCACCTCCGCGCCGCCAACATCCTGCGCGCCCTTCACCGCCATCTCGCCGTACACGGGGAAGCCGTAGTAACACGGCTCATCCATCCAGATCCAGATCGGAAAGCGCCCGGGCAGGAACTCAGCGAGGTGGGGAGTCTGAAAATACGTGAGCTGCTCTTGTGTGATCGTGAGCGGAAGGCGCAGCGCAAAGTGCGCGAGCAACTGGTTGCTCCACGCGCCGGCGGCGAGGATGAGTTTCTCGCCCCGATACACATGGTCGCCGGTCGCGACTTCGTACTCGCCGCCGCGCGGGTGGATGTTGGTTATTGGAGAATTGGGGATGAGGGTCGCGCCGTGCTCGCGCGCCATGCGCCGATGCGCGGCGGTGCCTTTGTTCGCGGGGGCGATGCCGCTTTCGGATTGATACAGCACCTGCACATCGTCACCCAGCCGCCACTGCGGCCAGCGCCGCATGGCCTCGCGTGCGTCGAGCAACTCGAACGGCACGCCCGCAGCGGCCATGCTGCCGGTGTAGTCGGCCATCGGGATGGCGCCGCCCGCCGGGAACAGATCGAGGCCGCCGGTCTTGAGGATCAGTTTCTCATTCGCATCCGCTTCGAGCGCCGCCCAGGCCACATACGCCGACTTCGCCAGCTCGACGTAGCCCGGCGTGTGATACGACAGCCGGATGATGCGCGAATGATCGTGTGAGCCGCCCCGGTCGTGACCAAACTCGAATTGCTCGAGGCCAAGCACCTCCGCGCCAGCCCGGCGCGCCAGCCAATACGCCGCCGCGCTGCCCAGCCCGCCCAGTCCCAGGACGATGTATTTGTAATCGCGTCGCATCGCGGCTCCACTTGCGCCCACGGAGTATAGAGGCAACAATGGCGCTGTCAAGCGTTGTCGCGGAGATTGACCCATGCCTCACTACGAAGTGCAAATCCATCACCATGTTCGGATCACGATGCGCGACGGCGTCGCGCTCTCGGCCAACCTGTGGCTGCCGGTTCCGCGCGCGCCGGGCGAGACGTTCCCGGCCATCCTCGAGATGATTCCGTATCGCAAAGACGACTGGCGCTACAACAGCGACCTGGCCCGCATGACCTACTTCGCCCAGCGCGGCTTCGCGGGCTGCCGGCTGGATGTGCGCGGCACCGGCAGCAGCGGCGGCCTCGCCCGCGATGAGTACACGCCCGAAGAAACGCAGGATGGATACGAAGCGGTCGAATGGCTGGCCGCGCAGCCGTGGTGCAACGGAAACGTCGGCATGTGGGGCATCAGCTACGGCGGCTTCACAGCAATCCAGGTCGCCGCGCTGCAACCGCCGCACCTCAAAGCCATTATCCCGATGTACGCCACCGACGACCGTTATCTGTGCGACGTGCACTACTACGGCGGCTGCCTGACGATGAGCGACCTGGCGCAGTATGCGGTGGGCATGGTGGCGATGAATGCGCTGCCGCCGAAGGCCGAGTATCTGGGCAGCAACTTCGCCGCGGAGTGGAAGCGCCGACTTGAACAAACCCCGCCCTGGCTGATCGAGTGGTTGCGCCAACAGACCGATGGGCCGTACTACCGCAGCGGCTCGCTCGCGCCGCATTACGACCGCATCAAGTGCGCGATCTTCCACATCGGCGGCTGGCAGGATGGGTACACCGATCCGGTGCTACGGATGCAGGAGCGCTGCGTCAACGCGCCGCGCAAAGCCCTCATCGGCAACTGGGGCCACCTCTATCCCGATGACGGCTACCCCGGCCCCAACCTCGATCACCTGCACGAAATGGCGCGCTTCTTCGAGTATTGGCTCCAGGGTGTGGATAACGGCGTGATGGCCGAACCGCCGGTCACCGTCTTTCTGCGCGAGTGGACGCCGCCCGTCCCCTTCCCCGCCGCGCAGAACGGACGCTGGCGCAGCTACGCCGCTTATCCACCCGCTGACTTTCCACTAATTACTTTCTACCTCGACTCCGCAGGCCTCCATCCAAAATCCGCAATCAAAAATCAAGAATCAGAAATTCAGCATCGCCCTACCTGGGGCGCCACCGGCCCGTTCTCCTCCGGCGGCGGCTCACCGCCCAACGGCCTGGCGCGCGATCAACGGCCCGATGAAGCGCTGGCATTGACGTTTACGAGCGAGCCGCTGGCCGGGCCGCTCGACGTGCTCGGCATCCCCGAACTGACCGTCCACGTCAGTTGCACCGCGCCGGTCGCCACGCTCGTCGCGCGCCTGTGCGATGTGCACCCCGGCGGCGCTTCGGCGCTGGTGGCGCAGGGCGCGCTCAACCTGACTCATCGCGAGAGCCATGCACACCCCGCTCCGCTCGTGCCGGGCGAAGTGTATGCCGTTGACATCCCGCTCAAAGCGACCGGGTATCGTTTCCTGCCGGGCCATCGCGTGCGGCTGACGCTCGGCAGCACCCACTTCCCGCTGCTCTGGCCCTCGCCGTATCCATGCACGCTCACCATCCACGCCGGGCCACAACTACGTTCGACCCTCACCCTGCCGCTCGCGCCGGCCGGCGAACTCGCACCGCCGCAATTCAAAACCACGCCGCCCGAGTTGATGGGCGTGGGCGGCGGTTCGGAGAAGGCGGCGCAGTGGCGAATCACGGAAGATGTGATTGCGGGCAGCGTGACGGTGAGCAGCTACGGCGGCGACACGGCTGAGCTGCCCGATGGCCGATCGCTGACGACAAACGAACGGCTGGCGATCACGGCCTTCCACGCCGATCCCGCCCACGCGCAACTCATCAACGAGTGCAACTACATCCTGCGCGAGAGAGGCTACGAGACGCACGTGCATTCATCCGGCGCGTTCCGCAGCACGGCCACGGACTTTCATCTCGATATCCAATTGACCGTGAAGCTCAACGGGAAATTGTTTTTTCGGAAGAGTTGGCTGGAGACCGTGCCGAGGAATTTGGTGTGAAAGCCGACAACGAATTGCGCCGCGCGCGAAACGGATAAACAGATAGGAGCGGATGCGCCGTATCCGTTGGTATCCGCTTATCCGTTTGGCGCAGCAATCCGTTGTCGGTCAGTCGGTCCGTTTTATCACTTCACTTTTCCCCAACGCCCGCATCAAGTTTTCAGTCTTCAGCATTACGGTGATGTCCCGCACGCCGGAGCCGATCGAGACCTCCGGCTGCGCGGTCACCGAGTCATCCACCAGCACGCGTAACGGCTGCGGCAGGCCGAAGGGCGCGACCGCGCCGATCTCGTAGCCGGTCACAGCGCGTACCTCGTCGGGTTTGGCCATCGTCACGCGGTTCGTGCCGAGGTGGCGGCGGAGCGCGGGCCAACTCACCTGCCGTTCGCCGGCGATCAGCACCATCACATACTCGTCCTGGTTGAGTCGAAACAGGAGGCTGCGGATGACCTGATCGGGCGTCTGGCCGCGTTCGCGCGCCGCCTGCTCGAGTGAATGCACCGGGCCGGGGTGGACGAAGACGCGATGCGGCACGCCCAGTTCGGCGAGCGCGCGGGCGACGGGAGGGGGTGAACTCATCGCGAAAGTGCAGAGACGGCCCGATGAGCCGTCTCCATATTGGAGCGGATTCCGGATTGATTTGGGCCAGACCGACGCGGTCCCGGAGATCGCGCCGGCCTGCGAATAGCATAAGCCAAAGCGGGACCTGCTGTCTGCTGACTACGCCTTCATCCCCCGTCGCGCGAACCACCACAGACCGCCGAGCACCGCCGCCATCACCCCAAACACCAGCGCGACATTGGTCGCGTTCGGTGCGGGTGACTCACCGGTGGGCGCCGTTGCCGCCGCCTGTGCGGCAGGCGCCGTGGCGGCCGCCGGCGCAGCGGTTGGCGCGGGCTGTGCCCGCGCTTGCACGAACACCGCCGTCGTGCGGCCCGGCACCGTGAACGCGCCGCTGGCAGCCTCGAACGCCGATTGCCTGACCACCGCATCGGCCGAGGCCGCGAGCAACGGGTGCAGCACAAAGCTCCCGCCGGCAAACGCGCTATCGCCCCAGGTGATCGGTTCGGGTGAGCCGTTGAAGAGCACGACGATTTGATCGAAGGGATCGCTCAACCGATCCGCGCCGGTGTTGTCGAGGCCGTAAACAATCAGGCCGGGCACGGCGTCGTTGCCCAGATTGAAAAACGTCATCCGCCGTTTGACCTCGGCCTCGGTGCGCAGCCGGAAGAGCGCCGAGCTTTTGCGTACCTGCAGCATGGTCTCGAAGTGCGCGAGCGAGCCGAGGATGTCGGCCTGTGAGACTCGGAGTGCGGGATCGGCGAGCAGCGGCTGGATGAGGGGATACTTGTCGGCGTTGTCGCCGCGCGGCGGCAGGCCGACGGCCCAGTTGTTGGTCTGATACGTGAAGTCGAGGCGATTGAACCAATCGCCGGAGTTATAGCTGTTGCGGTCGAGCGACTTCGAGCGCAGCAGCTCATCGCCGGCGTGGAAGAAGGGCACGCCCTGCGCCAGCATCGTCAGGTCCATCGCGATGTTGTGCATCCGAATCCGATCCTGCACCGACGCCGCCTCGGAGGCTTTGGCCTGAACCGCATCCCACAGCGTCTCGTTATCGTGCGCTGAGACGTAGACGATGTTCTCCTGTGGATCGCGGGTGTACGCCGCCTGCGCGCCGTTGTAGCTGATGCCCACCCCGGCCACGCCGTCCGGGAAAATGTACTCCTTCAAGTTCCCAGCCAGCCCGATGCGGATCCAACTCATGTAGCTCAACAGCCTGGCCTTCTGCTCCGCCGCGGCGCGGGATTCGGCGGCGTTGGGTTGGTGCCACAGACCGGTGGTGAAGCCCTGCAACGGCAGCGGGTCGAACGGGCCGCCGCCGCGCGCGCCGTCGCGCAAACGGTCGTTAAACACGCCGATGCCGCTACCGCCGATGTTGAGCTGCGTGGCGTTACGCCCGCGCGCATTGTTCGCCACTTCGCCAAAGTTCCACCCTTCGCCGTAAACATACACGGCCCTGCCGTCCACGCCGTCAGTGGCAACCGCGAGCGAGTCGAGCGCGGCGCGCAGGTTGACGATGTTGCCGAGCATGTGGTGGCCCATCAGGTCGAAGCGGAAGCCGTCCACTTTGTATGCCGTCGCCCAGGTCCGCACCGAGTCGATCATCAACTTCTCCATCATGCGATGCTCGGTGGCCGTGTTCTCGCAGCACGTGCTGCGCTCGACCTCCCCCCGGTCGTTGAGCCGGTGATAGTAGCCGGGCACGACTTTGTCGAGCACGCTCTTCTCGGCCAGGCCGCTGGCATTGGTGTGGTTGTAGACCACATCCATCACCACGCGCAGTCCGATGGAGTTCAGCGCCTGCACCATCTCGCGGAACTCGCGGATGCGGGCCGAGCCGTCGGGGTCGGTGGAGTACGACCCTTCGGGCGCGGTGTAGTGATGCGGATCGTAGCCCCAGTTGAATCCGTCCTCGCCGGTGATGGCGGCCACGGCGGCCTGCTGCTCCTCCGAGTCTCCGGGCAGCGCGGCGAGCGCGGCCTCATCCACCGTCTTCCAGCTGGCTTTGTCCTCATTGACACTGGCGATGTCGAAAACCGGCAACAAGTGCACGTGCGTCAGCCCGGCCTCGGCCAAACGCCTGAGATGTTTCATCCCGTTCGAGTCCAGCACGGTGAAGGCCTTGAACGTGCCGCGAAAAGCGGCGGGCACGGTGGCGTCGTTCACGCTGAAGTCACGGACGTGCAGCTCGTACAGCACGATGTCTTCCGGCGCGTCGAGCGGGGGCTTGGCGGTCGCATCCCAACCTTCGGGCTTGAGGGTGGGATCGTCCAGGTCGACGAACTGGCTGCGCCGGCCGTTGGTGCTCAGGCTGAAAGAGTACGGATCGGTGACGAGGTTGATCTCAAGCCTGCCCGTGCTCGGCACGTAGACCTGCACCGAGAGCAGATAGTATTTGTTCCTCCAGCTCGCATCGCCCGTTACACTCCACACTCCGCTCGCGCCGTCGAAGCTCATCGCAACGCCGGTGTTCGTGCCCGTCGTGGAATCATCGTAGAGCAGCAGGCCGACAGCGCGGGCCGTCGGCGCCCACACGCGCAGCGCCGGCGCGCCGCCCTCCCACGTCACGCCGAGCGGGCCATCGTAGCGATAAATGTCATCGAGCACGCCGGGGAGTTGCAGGCCGGTCGAATCAATCACGCGGCCCGCCGGGTCGAGGGCCGTCACCGCAACCTGCCCTCGCAACATGTCGGGCACCTTTGCCAATTCGGCCTCCGGCAGCCGCAAAGCGGTGTGGCCCTTAAGGTGGGGGAAGCGTGCGGCGATCTCGGCGCTCGGGCCGCCGCCCACGAACGTCAGCGGGATCTCGGTTCCCCCGGCGATGCCGTTCGCCGCGAGGCTGAGGCCCGCTTCCGCGCTGAAGTGCAGGCTGTAGCGGTTGCCCGGCGACCCCGCCACCTTCCACAGGATTGTGTCGCGGCTCACCCAGTGCGCCTGAGTCTGTTGCACGTTGCCGCGCGGTGCTCCTTCGGTGCTCACAAGTAATTCCTCGCTTCCGGCGTTGTAGCCAAAGTAAACGGGGTCGCCCTCGGCCTTCACCGTGAACGACTGCGGCGCGCCGACCAACTCCGCGCTCGATTCGTTCAGCGCCACCTGCACCGAGTACGTCCCGGCGGGGAGCGCCTCGGTGATGAAGACGTACGTGCCGTCGCCCTCGGGGTCCTGCAGCCATGAGCGCAGACAGCCTGCATCGCCGTTAGCCTTGCAGCCCAGCGCCGTCTGAAAATCACCGGCCGCCACGGCGATGACGCTGTTGACGTCGTCCGTCACCCACTTGCTTTTGTGATCGTAATAGAACTTCACCTCGGTCGGCGCGGTCACGATCAGCGGGATGTCGCCGCCGCCCGGCTGCGCGTTGAGGCCGTAGTTCTCATCCCAGCCCTGATTGAGCGCGACTTTGTAGCGCGGGCCTTTCTTGTCCTGATCATTGCCGGGCTGCACGGTGAACGTACCCTGCCAGACATCATCCTCCGCGTCGTAGGTCAGAAACGTTTGGTCGCACGTTGGCTGCCAATCGCCCGAGCACCCGAGTTCGGATTGCAGCGTGCCGGCGATGGTGGCGAACTCCGGGCCACCCGCCGCCGCCGCGCCGCCGCTCGCCGTCGTCGCCTCCCCGCCCACATCGGTCGTCACCGCGTGCGTTTTGTGGTCGTAGGTGAACGTAACCCTGGTCTCCGCGTCCAGCTTCAACGGGATGTTTGGCCCGTCGCGCTTGCCATCGAGGCCGTAATTCTCCGCCCACGTGCCGTTCAGGGCGACCTTGTATTCGTAACTGCCCGCCGGCAGTGTGAACGTCCCTTCCCACACATCCTTATCTTTGTTGTACGCCAGCGCCGTCTTCGCGCAATCGGGTTGCCAGTCGCCGGGGCAGCCCAGCTTGCTTTGCAGGGTGCCGGGGACGACGACGGTCTTGGGCGCGGGCGTGTCGCTGGTTTGCGCGCGGGCCGCGGGCAACCAGCTCAACAGCAACGCGAGCATGGCACACAGCGACAAAGCGCCAGAAGCAAGTTTCCGGTTGGACATGTTGAGGTCTCCCGAGGCAATGAAACCACAGAAAGAGGCGCTTGCACAGACGAGGTTTTGCACACCCCCACACCCTTCCCCTCTCCCGAACGCAAAGGCATGTTTTCAGGCGAGGGGGGCGAGGGGCTGCAACAATTGCGTCCATTCGCCTGTATTACACTTCAGGCATGAGTGACTCAAGCGCCGCCGCCGAACGCGCCCTCGTCGAGCGCGCCCTGCGCGGCGACGCGGAGGCCTATGGCCAGCTCGTCCGGCTGCACCAGAGCGCGGTGTTCAGCGTCTGTTACCGGATGATGCACGACCGGGCTGAGGCCGAGGACGCCGCGCAGGAGGCCTTTCTGCGGGCGCATGCGCGGCTGAGGACTTTCGACCTTGCGCGCCCATTCGGCCCGTGGATGCGGCGGGTGGCGGCGAACTTGTGCCTTAATCGGCTGGAGAGCCGCAAGGCTGAGGCGCCCCTGGATGAGGAGCGCGACCGGGCGACGACGGGTGATCCCGAAACTGCACACGCCCAGGCCGAACAATCCGCAGCGGTGCGCGCCGCCATCGCCGGGTTGCCGCCGCACTATCGCGCCGTCGTCGAGTTGCGCCATTTTCAGGAGTTGAGCTACGATGAGATCGCAGTGGAACTGAGGCTGCCGCTGAGTGATGTCAAGAGCCACCTCTTCCGCGCGCGCAAGTTGCTGGCGGAGAGGCTGCGTGAACCGTGAGGCGTGAACGACTATGCACCTGACCGACGAATTGCTGAACGAGTACCTGGATGAAGCGTTGGAGGCTGAGGCCCGCGCGCGAGCGGCCTCGCACCTCGCCGGTTGCGCGGAATGTGCGGCGCGGCTCGCCGCCCTGCGCGCGCTGTTCACCACGCTCGACGCCCTGCCGGAGGTCCCGCTCGACCGCGACCTGAGCGCGGCTGTGGTAGCACGCCTCCCACGCGCCACACCCGAATGGCGACCGGCCATCCACTGGCTCATCGTCGCCCAGGCTGTCGCCGCCGTATTGCTCCTCGCCTTCGCCGCGCCGGTCATCATGGGCAACCTCGCGCCCGCCGGGGTTTCGAGGCTGGGCCAGCCCATCGCTCAGTTCGCGCTGGATTTGCTGGCCGGTTTCCAGGCGCAATGGCAAAGCCTGCTGGGCGCTCTCGCCTGGTTGAGCTCACAGGGCCTCGCCGGCGTGCGCGCTGTTACCGAGCCGCTGACCGAGGCCTCGACCGTGCTGCTCGGCGGGGTCGCTGCCGGGCTGGCCGTGTTGTGGCTGGTCGGCAACGGCGTGCTGTTGCGCTCCACTCTTACCACCCGGAGTCATCGATGGAAGATCTGATCCGCGCCGTCGTCGTCATCAGCGCCGGCGCCGCGCTCATGGTGCCCTTCATCCTGTCGGTTGGCGCGCTGTTCCCGCGCCGAGTCGCGCGCACCCGCGCCCTGGCCGAGGCGCGCCCGGGCCGCAGCGTCGTCGTCGGCGCCGTCAACCTGCTCTTCCTCGGCGGCCTCGGCCTCGCCTTCTCCGCGCTGGCCGATGCGGTCGGCAACGAACTGCCCCGCCTGCCCGCCCTGCTCATCCTCGCCGTGTTGAGCATCGCCGTCGCCTTCGGGCTGACGGCCGTCGCGCAACTCATCGGCGCGCGGCTGCGACCCAACGCCGGCGACCTGCACCGCGATGTGTGGGGCATACTCGTCCTCAGCCTCGGAAGCGCGCTGCCCGTCATCGGCTGGTTCGCGCTGTTGCCGTATGCCGCCTGCCTCGGCCTCGGCGCGTTCATCCTCAGCTTCTTCATCCGCGAATAAGCACGACGGAAAACAAAAGGGCAGGCGGAAGACACGGGAAACAGCGCGCGGATTTT
>CAZSNP010000076.1:0-18885 GCA_964608265.1 uncultured Anaerolineales bacterium
AGCCGCACCTTAACTCACCCCATTTTCGTGTCTTGACAATGGGGTCCACCCTACCGTGACTGTTTCGTGATGGACTGATACTACGGGCCTGTAAGTATTGGCTTTATGAGCTTCCTTGTTGCGTCACTGTATTTGGGCGGCGCTGTGAGCTTTGGCCTCCTTATCCTACCACTCTATCTCCTGGGCCTTGTACGGGCGCTGGTTCGGTAACTCAACCGACGCAGAGACTACCCAAACACCAACTCCGCGAACGCCAAGCCGCCTTCCTTCCACTCACCCGTCAAGATCAGTTCGATCTCCCCAACAACTCGGTTTACGCTTTACCTCGCCTCCGATTACTTCAGCAACTCATCAAACTCATTAGCTGCATCAAGGTCTAGGCCAACGGGATTTGTCAGGCTAAACAGTTCCCACCGCTTGTCGTTGGGAAAGTAGTCAATGAACCAGCACAAGGCCCTGATTTGCGGCTCCTGGTTGACGACCTGCAATGCATTGGTCAACCAGCCGCGCGGATAATTCTCGGCTGGCTCTGCACCGTTGTCCGCCTGGAAGGTGTTGGTGGAAGTGATGTAGACCGGCACTCCGCGCGTGTGCGCGTAAGAATTGATGATCTCCAACCAATCTTCAAAGATGCGAAAACCCATCTGGGCGTTGTTCCATTCCTGGCTTCGCAGGTCAATCAGGGGCTCCTGTGCGCCCGGCAGGCCGGAGAGTTCTGCCGCTGTTGGCCGGCCTGAGGCCTGAACGGCGAATCCATCCGGCGCCATGTTCGCAATTCCAATCACCGCTTTGGCCGAGGCGCTGGAGTCGATGTAGGTGACAAGCGTGTTCATGTAGTTCAACCAGGGGGCGTCAATCCGAAAACGGCGCTGCCCAGTCTGGTCTGTGACCCAGGGGCGAACCGGCCCTACCAGAACGCGCGCATTTGGGTTCGCGCTGCGCATGACCTCAACCGCGTTGTCGGGGTGGGTGGCATCCGTGCCATATCCATTGAACACGCGCGCATACCATTCGGGTGTCACCGGCCTTTGCGGGTTCAGTGAGTTGCTGCCGCTTGCATTCGTCCCGCTTCCTATCACGTAGCCGTACACGTTCTCGAGCCGCTCGTCGCGAGCCAAACGTCGCAAGTAGGTCAGATACGTGGCAAGCGCCTCGAAGTCGCCAGCCGGTGGAAGACTTTGACCCTGATCGTAGTCCACCCGAACGAGGATCGAGAGTCCTTTGGCCGCGTTCTCTTGCGCACGCCTCGCCAGATCATCAACCCCCCAATAGTCGGCCTCTGCCTGTTGCGCGTAGGTCAACTCCACATCCCAGCCGCTGCGGTTATTCCAATCGCGCCTGGGGTTGGCAAAGACGACGCCCAGCTTGGTCGGTTTCCTGTCGGGCACAGTGATCGATGCCGGTTGTGCCGCGTTGCCAATCGTCCAGCGCGTGCGCTCGATGCAACCCGTATCGCAATCGTGGTAGAAAACGACTTCGTATCCAGGATCGTCCGGCACAATAAACGACCATGACCATGTCCAAATCCCGGCTTGTTCGTTGGCCTCATAGCGCTCGAATTCTGCCGGCTCACCTTTGACCAACAGCATGATATGAACCCACGGGGTTGTATCGGCAACCAACACTCGCGCTTGCTGTCGCGGAAGCGGTTGATCTGGCTCAAGGCGAATCTGCGGCCAAGCGAGTGTTTGTTCAGGGCCAGACGCGATGATGAGCGCCGAGCCGAAGCTGGGCGTGAGCCAGTAGCCGAGAAGGGCCATGATAAACAGTCCGGCCAATCCAAGCCGAAGTCTCAAGTCCCAACGGGAGTGTGGTCGAGTTGACATGGCTGCCTCTACGCGCTGGGCAATATGAATTCCAACTCTGTGCCTGTGTGCGTCCCGGCTATTTCACTTCGAATCGCGAGTTGGCTATGATGACGGCGCAGGATTTCGTCCACCAGCGCGAGGCCGAGACCGCTCCCACGCGAATTTGAATGCACCTGATACAACCGCTTGGTGACATGCGGCAAGTGCTCGGCTGGAATGCCCGGCCCGGTGTCGCCGATGACAACCTGGACACCATTGGTGTGACGCTTTATTGCAACCGTCACTTTGTCGCCGGTACGACAAAATTTCGTCGCGTTATCCAGAATGTTCAGGAAGACTTGTTTAAGTTGTTCTTCATCGCCGAGCACCTTTGGCAGAGAAGTATCCGCTTCCAATGAGATGTCGAGTTGTGTGGCGTCGAACGCGGGAAGCAATTCCGCCAGAACTGCCTCGGCAATCACGATCAAATTGACGGGCTTGCGCCGGAGATCAGTGGCGAGTTCCAGGCGGCTCAGTGAAAGCAAATCCTGTACCAGATGCGCAATGCGAGTAATTTCCGCATGGACAACGTTGAGTGAGCTTTGGCGTGCTGTCTCGGGGGTATCGGCCATGCGGAGTATCTCAATATGCGCCAGAATGGCCGTGAGCGGCGTGCGCAACTCGTGCGACAATTCGTTCAAAAAGCTTTGAGTGGTCTTCTCTAATTTTTGCTGTCGAGTCAGATCGGACAGCACGATTAGATTGAAACTCCCGAACGGGCAGACCCACCAACTCAGCGTTTGGTCAGGGGGGATGGCCACAATACGATAAGGTGCATGCATAACCTCTTGTTCACGCGCTGAGGCTAAATCGTTTTCGAGTGTCTCGCGCCAGGGCGCGTCCGGTAATTCGCCGATGGACAAAGCCAACAGGTGGTGGGCAGCCGAATTGCAATAGACACAATGTCGACTCTCGTCGAGCACGAATAAACCGAGCGGGGCATTTTCGGCCAAGCGCCGCAAGTCCTTCTCGCGTGCAGCGATGCTTGTGAGAGGCGAGCGCCTCAAACGACGGTCGAGGCTGACCGCCATCAGCGCCACTGCAATAGCCAGCAATACTCCGAGCGCAATAATGAACTTGAGTTCAAGAACGAGCACTTGAGCGCCTTCTAGAATTCGTCGGGCGCTACGAGCCGGTAGCCAAATCCCCGTACTGTTTGAATGAATCTGAGCGCAACCGGGTCACTTTCAATTTTTGACCGCAGCCGTTGGATATGCACATCCACGGTTCGGCTGTCGTCTTCAAAGGCGTAGCCCCATATCTCCCTCAGCAAAGTCTCTCGGCCAATGACTTGGCCTTTGTGACGCAGCAAGAATGATAACAACTCAAACTCTTTAGGCGTCAGTTCTATTTCGGTTCCGGCAATTATGACGCGATGCTGTCCTTCCCACAATTCTATCGGCCCACACGTGATGGGCCGCTCTGCCCCACTGGGGGACTTTGTTTCCACAGTTCGGAATAGGGCGCGCACCTGAGCCACTAACTCGCTCGGTTCGAAAGGCTTGACGAGGTAAGCATCCGCGCCAAGCTCGAGACCCTTAACTTTGTCTGATACTTCGTCCTTCGCAGTCAGCATCAAAATGGGAAAGTAGCGCTCCGCCTCTCGAATCTGGCGACACACTTCATAACCGTCCAGGCCCGGCAGCATCAGATCGAGAATGATCAAATCCGGATTGTGCTCCAGCTTTGCCAAAGCTTCCCAGCCCGAACGAGCAAGGCTGATTTCATAGCCGGCGCGTGTGAATAATGATTGAAGTGCTTCCGTGATGGCGTGGTCGTCATCCACGATCAGTATATTTTTCTTCGACTGCATGACAAGCGTGAGTATGCCATAGAACATAAACCGGCACAATCACTTGGCGAAAATTCTCATCACTTCGTTACACAACTGTTACAGAAATGAGATAGGGGTGTGATGTTTCTATGGCAAACTCCGAGTCACATATTTCTCTTGTGGAGGCAAAACATGAGCGTCATCCGAAACGGCTATTTTCCAAAGGCAGTGAAATGGCCAATAACCCTACTGATTGCCGTAACAGGCGCAGCATTGGCATTTGCACGAGTGTTTGCTTTCGCCAACGTGTACCTCACTTCCTACTCGACAGGCAACCTCTCCAATTCCACATGGGGGCCAAATTCAGGTGGAATCTTTGCTGATGTGAAATACTATCCTGCCGTTTCCAGCCAGACAGCCGAGGCTTCTGACAACAACATTGTATGGACAAGTGGTCAGTTAAGCCAAATGGCCTCTGCTGGCTTTACAAGTGCTGGCCCAGTCTTCCATGTGTTTGATGGTGGATCTGGTAATTGTGCCGCTCCGTTTAACTGGACGAGTTACGCAGAATACAAAGTTGTGACTGGAGTCACCATCGTTGGCAAGGGTGCTGGCTGCCCGTTGAGTAGCTAAACAAACGAAGTTCGCATCCTTTACCCACGGACTGGCCTTGTAGCGAGTACGCTATATTGGGGCGGTGCATCTTTTCGGAACACAACCAGCGTGCTCGGGCTACGGCATGTCTCCAATGACATTTACTACATGATTGGAAGTAACCCGGCACAGCGAGTCAACATCTATAACGGTACTTGGTGCTTTTCAACTGCCGGGCCGTATAGCTGTTGAAGCGCGGCGAAGGCTCTGCCTGGGGCGCGCAATTCCCAATCAAGACCGCAATTTTCGCCTCCAAGGAGATTTCATCATGTTGACTATGATCCGCAGATTCCCATTGCCGATTGTGGGTATTGGTCTGGTTATCGTGGGTGCCGTATTCTTCAATATCCAAGGCGTTTCCTGGTCGGCGGAGACGACGCCGGAGGCCGGGGTGCTGAATGTGGTTGATCTGCCCATCAAGTACGAAATCATCCGCGAAGATAATGACTATATGGTCTTCGCCAGTTACGATCATGCGTCCGTCGAGGATGTACAGAAAGCGATACGAGCGATGCGCCAAACCGGCGATGAGTGGGCCAGCCGCGGTCGGACATTTCGAGCGTCAATCGTGTTCGTCACGCCTCTGAACGTTGATGAGTTTCGTGCGTTTGTTAAGGACATGGATGTCCTCGTGTACAGCAGTGTGGCTCGGGCATGGCGCAATGATGGTAATACTACAGAGATGTCGCTGCCCCCAGTATTTGAGAAAGACAAGGATGGCAATCCTAAGCCCTTCAAGCCCCAAGTAGGCGGTGACCCGATTGACCCGGAGATTTTGGCTTTAGGTACAGATGATAAACAGATGATGGGGATTGTCAGCACAGAGGTGGAACTCAACGCCGGAAATTACGAACGCGTTAGGAAGGATCAGCGGGTGGCGGCCATTGATGTGCTAAAGCAGGTATTCATTGATCTGGTGAGGCAGAAACATCCAACAGCCGCGATTGAGCATATCTGGGTTCCGCAGTCAATGATATACGCCGCTATGGAACAGACCGGTTTGGTTACCCAGCAGAACAATCTGTGATACCACCAGCGCGACATTCTTCAACGAACTGGGCGGATCGAGACGGAGCAAATCCAGTTCGGTTTGCAGTGCACATCGCCGTCTTCGGCGCCACTCTGCTTTTCCTGCTGAGTACATGGTATTTGGTGCACGCCTGGCTCAATCTGGTCATAGAAGGTTGGCTGTCACCCTGGGATGTTGTGCCCGTTCGTCCTCCACAGGGAACCTGGGAGCGCAGCCTGAACGATTTTTTTCAATCCTTTCCCGGCAATCTCGTGCCTGATCTCCTCGTCGTGGTCTCAAGTATTGTGGTGTTCCTGCGCCGGCTTGTCACCAGACGCCATTGGAACGTGATCTTTACTGGTTTGGCAGTATCCGGTTCTTGCCTGGCGCTTGGTGTGGCACGGCTGGCTCAACGCGACAACTGTCAGTCGCCACTCTTTGTTGGCTATGCCCCTGTCTTCCCCATTAGTGCGCTTATTCATCAGGCCGGTGGATTGCCGAAATCGAGCGTCGAGATTCAACCTGGACCGGCTCTGCCTGCATCCATCCGTACCTATCCTGTCACGGATTGGAATTTGAACTCGGTGCATGTGGCCGACAGTCGTCCGCTGTGGGAGAGTATTCGCGACGACGACCCGACTTACAGTGTGAAGATGGAACTTTAGATCCGATATGCTGACGGTCGCGAGAGCATCGGGCAATGGAAGACCTGGCACTATGGTCTGGTGCTGTGTCCACTCGTGATTGGTTATGGGGACGGGCCGCCGGGCCGATTCGAAGTGGCAGAAACCAAATAATGAACCGTGAGCACCCTGGTCAGGTCGTGATCGCTCGAGTCTGACAGCCCACACAGTTCCAGTTACTCAAACTCCAATTCCGCGAACACCGAGTCATCGTCCGTCCACTCGCCCAATGAAATCAATTCGATCTCGCCAAACATCTCGGATTGGCGCGCTTCGATCTTGCGGCGCTTGGTCAGTTCCAGCGTGGCGAGGAAGGTGACGACGATCTCCATCCGGCTCTGCGCGTTTGCGAGCAGGCGCTGAAAGATCACCCGCCCGCCGTGCTCCTTGAGCGCCTCGGCGATCATCCGAATCTGGTCGCGGATGGTGACCCTGGGCGCGGCCACCACTGTGCCGAGTTCGGGCTTGTCGGGCATGAGCGCCAGCGCGCGGCGCACCGCCTCCAGCAGATCGAGCGGCGTCACCCCGCTCAAATCCAGCACCTTCTCCACCTTGGGCGGGGGGGCCAGCCGCAGATACGTGCGCAGGTTCAAATCCTCGCGCTCGTGCAGGGCCGTCGCAATCTGTTTGTATTTTTTGTAGGCCAGCAGTTGCCGCGCCAGTTCCTCGGCGGGGTCCTCCTCGCCCGGCGCGCGCTCCACCGGGCGCGGCAGCAGGGCTTCGCTCTTGATGAGGATGAGCCGCGCGGCAATGGCGAGGAAGTCGGCCAGGTCGCCGAGGTTGAGTTGCTCGAGCACCTTGATATAACCCAGGAACTGATCGGTGACCTGCGCCAGCGAGATTTTGGTGATGTCGAGCTCCTCGCGCTCGATGAGTTGCAGCAACAAGTCGAGCGGGCCGTTGAAGACGGGGAGTTGGACTGTGTAGGGGGAGGTTGTCATTTGAGATTCGAGAAGGCAGATTGCAGATTTATTGCGCGGCCAGCGCGAGCACGATGACGACGCCGAGCGCGACCAGGCCGATGAGGACAAAGGCGATGGTGAGGGCAAGTCGCTGCTCGCGCTCCTTGCGGGCTTTGGCCGCGCGCAACGATTGCTGCCGGCGCCGTTCGATCCCCTCGAAGTATTCGGTTCGCTGGCGCGCGCCTTCGACCTCTTGCGCCGAGACGGCGGCCAGTTCGCGCCGTTGCTCGTGAAACTTCTCGCCCGCATCGCCCTTGCGTGCCATCACTGCCGTGAACGTATCAAGCGATTGGCCGCACTGCACGCAGCGATCCATGCCGCTCCAGTTGCGGGTGTTGCACCTGGGGCAGGTGCGATAGAGGGCGACGTTACAGTTGGCGCAGATGGGCGCGCCCGCCGCGTTGACGGTCTCGCAGCGCGGGCAAACCGGCCCGGCCAGCGCGTTGACGGTATCGCAGAACTTGCAGCGCGCGGAGCCGTCCAGCTCAAGCTCCAGCCCGGCGCCGTGACAGTTGGTGCAGGGAGCCTCGTTGAGTTTCATGGTCGCGGTTCGAGTATGCGATACGTGAAGCCGTTCATCCGAATCTCGGTCAGCGGCCGGTAGTTTGCGCCCAGCGCGGCCAGCACCGGCGACGGGTAGAACTGCGCGCGCAATATCACCAGCCCGAACTCTTTACGTTTGATCATCGCGATCTCTTCCGCCGGATCGAACAACCCGGCCTGGTACATCACCAATTGCACGAAGGGATTGGTGACCACCGGCTTGCCGGCGGCGAACATCAGCGCCGCTTCCTCCGAAAAGACCGGCCCCGGCGCGGCAGCCGCCAGCGCCGCCATTCTATACCCGGCCTCGGCATCGGCGCGAGTGGGGCGCGGGCCAAGTTGGGTGTAGCCCTGCGAGTCGTAGAAGCCGCGCCCCGAGTTATCGGCCACGCCGAGCACGCGGGCGATGGGCGCGTACATGCCCTCAGTGTACGTGTGCAGCATGAGGCGGGTCTGCATGAGGAAAAGAGTCGGGATAGCAATGGCTACAAAAACCTTGAACCGCGAAGACGCCCAGGGCGCGAAGAGAAACGAATAGCTGTCTTTGCGTTCTTCGCGTCTTTGCGGTGAAAAGAGCTTTCCGAACGCCAGCCCCGCGCACACGCAGGCAGCGGCGGTGGTGGTGACGAAGTAAGACTCGCCGGCGCCAAACTTCCCCGAGAGCGCGCCGTTGGCCAGCGCGAAGGCAAACCACACGGAGTACACCGAGAGCCGCGACCAGTACGTTTCGTAGATCAGCCAGCCAATCGCGGCCAGCGCCAGCACTGCGTGCAGCTCGAACCACTCGCGGAAGAAGCCAATCGTCTGCGCCAAGTCGTATTCATTGATGTTGGCCCGGATGATGCTGACATACCACCAGTCCCCCGTGGCCCAGTTGATCCACAGGAAGATGCCGCCCGCGACGGCGGCCATCACCGCGCCGACGAGCACAGCCCGCCTCGGCCCGCGCACGAAGAGCCAGGCCAGCGCGGCCAGCACGGTGGCGAGAGCGAGTTGTTTCGTGTACCCGGCGCAGATCAACAAAGCCGTGCCAATCCAAAGTTGAGAAGGAAACCGCCAAGACGCAAAGAGTGCAAAGGGTTTTGGTAGGGTCTTCTTCGCGTCCTTTACGTCTTCGTGGTTAGTTTTTTGCTCCGCCGGTTGAGACAGGATAACTACGGCGAGAGTCTCGAACATCACCATCGTCATGTGCTGCCGAAAGAGCGGGCCGATGGCGAAGGTGTAGTTCGAAGCGATAAATGCCAGCCCGCAGAGCACGCCCAAGAGCGGCAACCGGTTTCCATTCCCTCGCCACACGCCGTACGCAATCGCGGCGGCGGCGATGAGCGAGGCGATGAGGCTCACCAGCCGCCCCGTCCACAAGTGCGGGCCGAAGAGCATAACGAGCGGCGCGGTGAGCAGATGAAAGAGCGGGGGATAGATCGAAGTGTAGAACGGGAAGACGGCGCTGTCCTGATACGGCCAGCGGCCCTGCGTGTGCAGCAGCGTGTCGTAAAGCTCGAAGCCCTCGCCCTGATCGTAGTCGAAGGGGAAGCGGAGCAGGGCGATGGCGTAGTGGAGATAGACGGCGAGTTGAAAGAGGAGGGCGAGCAGCGCGAGCGCGAACAGCAGCGTCGAGGCCCAGCGCGCCCAGCGAGGCAATTCCCAATCACTGATATCAAATAACTTCATGCCGGCCGGTCGCCCAACGGGAGGAGCGAGAGTCCGAAGACGATGAGCAGCCCACAGCCGGCCAGCGCCTGCCACTGCGCCGGGCCGAGGCCCGAGAACGCGCCCGCGCCGAGCGCATCCACCGCGAGAACGGCCACGGCGGCGAGCGCGCCGGCGGCGAGCATCAGCCAGCCGAGCTGGCGTTTGGTGATGGGTGCGTCATCGAGCATGTGGCAACAAAAAAGCGGGCCTGGGCAAAGCGCGTTTGCCGAAGCCCGCGGGTCACCGAGGGGCTATCCGCCCGGCGGCTTGGCCAGCAAGATCAACGGCAGGAAGCGCCCGACGAGCAGGGCGAAGAAGACGCCGGTGAGCAGGATGACGGTGTACAGCCTCCGGTCGTAGCGCAGGTGCATGTAAAACATCACCACCAGCGTGGCTTTGATGACGGCGAACAGCACCAGCCCGGGGATTTTGATTTCTTCGACGGGCACGAACGAGAGCGCCAGTTCGATGACGGTGAAGACCGCCAGCCAGGCAAAGACTTTCAAATACGTCGCCCGGCTCGGATGGTTGACGTGGGCGGTCGGGGGTGCGTCGGGGTGGGTCGATTCCATGGGCCGCGCCTCAGACGAGATAGATCAGCGTGAAGATGAAGAGCCAGACCACATCTACAAAGTGCCAGTACAGCCCGAAGACCTCCACGCCCATGTGCTGTTCTTTCGAAAAGCCGTTGAGCCAGTAGATGTTGCCGATGAGCACCAGCGCCCACAGGACGCCGCCGATGACGTGCAACCCGTGAAAGCCGGTGAGGAAGAAAAAGCCGTTGGCAAACTTGCTCGCACCCAGCTCGATGCCTTCGGAGAACAGCTTGCTGTACTCGTAGCCCTGAATGCTGACGAAGGCCGCGCCCAGCAGCGCCGTTGCGCCCAGCCAGCGCGCCAGGGCGTTGCGGTCGCCTTTCTGGATGCCATCCAGCCCGAGCACTACGCACACGCTGCTGGCCAGCAGCAGGAAGGTGTTGATGGAGACGATGATCAGCGACTCGAGGTGATGCAGCGACTCGTTGACCGTCGGGTCCTGAATCCAATTGTTGACGGCATTGGCCAGCAGCCCGCCGAACAGAATGCACTCGGTGCCGAGGAAGCACCACATCGCCAGCTTGGCCGCCTCCACCCCGCCCAGCGGCGCCTCGTGGCTTTTTTGCCGCTCACGGATGCCGGAGATCACCCAGCCGAACAGCGCGCCGACCAGCACCGCCAGCCCGCCGCCCATGAGGATGTTGCCGAACAACTCGAAGCCGCGAATGTTGGAGGCGATAAAGCCAAACGGGATGAGGACCGCCCCGATACCGAGCACCATCGGCCAGTACGATGGGGCGGGCATGTGGATGGTGTGCTGCTCGTCTGCCGAATGCGCCATGCGATGTGCCTCCGAGGGGAATTGCGCGCAAATGTACCACACGGCCCTACACCGGTCAACGCGCAACGCGCCAAATCCGCCGCAGCATAAACAATCTGCATCCTCGCAATAATGGGATGAGCTTTGACGGTCAATTGTAAGCGGGTATAATCCCGCGCATATTTGTGTTGGCGAACCCGCAATCCCCAAAGTTGAACAGCCTTCACCCGTGAGGAGGTCGAGTTGAAATCTGCACTACCCGGTCGCTGGTGGGCGACCTTCGCGTTCATCACGGTTGTTGCCGTAGCCGGTGTGGCCTTCCTCATCTGGGCCTCGATTGGCAGAAGTGGTGAGACCCTGGCCGCCTGCCCGCCGGCGTGCCCGGTCACGTTCACCGAACCCTCCTCCCTTTTGCCCGCTTCGGTGGAGATGGATCAAACCATCTTCCTGTACAACCTCATCTTCTGGCTGGCCGTCATCGTCTTTGTCGTAGTGGAGGGGCTGCTCTTCTGGACGGTGTTCCGCTTCCGTAACCGCCCGCCCGAGAGCGCGGTGCAGACGCACGGCAACACCAAACTCGAAATCGCCTGGACGATTGCGCCGGCGATCATCCTGGCCGTGATCATGGGCTTCACGTTGCAGACGATGGCCGACATCCGCGGGCCGGTGGCGGCGCAGACCCTGCGCGTCAAAGCGATTGGGCATCAATTCTGGTGGGAGTTCCGCTATCCCGCGCAGGGGGTGGTGACGGCGAGCGAGATGGTGGTTCCCTACGGCGTACCCATCGAGGTCGAGATGGAGTCGGTGGATGTGGAACATGGCTTCTGGGCGCCCGAGCTGTTCGGCAAGGTGGACGCCATCCCCGGTTACACGACCCGGCTGCGCTTCTCCCCCAACCAGATCGGCAAGAGCGAGTACGGCGGCACGTGCACCCAACTGTGCGGCGCGCAACACGCGCAGATGCGGTTTGTCGTGAAGGTGGTGACGCAGGCTGAGTTTGATGATTGGGCGACGGCGCAACTGCAGCCGGCCCCGGCGGCCGATACCCTGCGCGGGGAGGCGGCGGCGGGCGCAGCGGCCTTTGTGGAGGCCACGAACGCCTGCGTCGCCTGCCACGTCATAGACGGCGTGCCGCAGGCCGTCGGCAAGGTTGGGCCTAACCTCACCCACGTCGGCAGCCGGCCGTTCCTCGCCGGCGGCGTCCTCGCCAACACGCCGGAGAACCTGGCCCTGTGGCTCAAAAACCCGCAGGGCGTGAAGCCCGGCAACCTGATGCGGATCGCGCCGTTGGACGATCAAACGGTCGCCAACCTGGTGGCGTATCTGAGCGCACTAAAGTAAGGGCGATCCGCCGGATCGGCACCCCATCGCTGAGGTAATCATGGCAACCCAATCAATGACTCTCGCCAAGGACAAGCCGCTGCTCACCGACATCCTCGAATGGGTGATGACGGTTGATCACAAGCGCATCGGCATCCTGTACATCTGTCTGAACTTCGTGTTCTTCATCCTGGCCGGGGTGATGGCGCTCCTCATCCGCACTCAGCTGGCGTGGTCGAATCTCAAAATCATTGACCCCGAGCGCTACAACGAATTGTTCACCATGCACGGCACGGGCATGATCTTCCTCGTCATCGTGCCCATCTGGGCCGGGTTCGCCAACTTCATGCTGCCGCTGATGATCGGCGCGCGCGACATGGCCTTCCCGCGCCTCAACGCGCTGTCGTTCTGGCTGTTGTTCTTCAGCGGCGTGGTGATGATGTCGTCGTACTTCTTTGATGCGGTGCCGAATGCCGGTTGGACGTCGTACCCGCCCTTGACGGCCGACCGCACTTTTGCGCCCGGCGCGAACATCGACTTCTGGATTCTGGGTCTGCACCTCGGCGGGCTGTCGTCGATCTTCGGCGCCATCAATTTCCTCGTGACGACCTTCAATATGCGTGCGCCCGGCATGAAGCTGCTCGACGTGCCGATGTTCGTCTGGTCGATGGTCATCACCTCGGTCATGGTGCTGTTCGGCACGCCGATGTTGTCGGTGGCCATCACGCTGCTGCTGGCCGACCGGCACTTCGGCACCAGCTTCTTTCTGCCGGCCGGCGGCGGCGACCCGCTGCTGTGGCAGAACCTGTTCTGGTTTTACTCGCACCCGGCGGTGTATATCATGATCCTGCCGGCGATGGGCGCCATCTCCGAAATCCTGCCGGTGTTCTCGCGCAAGCCGCTGTTCGGCTACAACTTCATCGCTCTGTCGTCGGTCGGCATCGCCGTGCTCGGCTTTGCGGTGTGGGCCCACCACATGTTTCAGGTCGGCTCGAGCCTGGCCGTCAACGCCTTCTTCGCACTGGCGACGATGACGATCGCCGTGCCGACGGGCATCAAAATCTTCAACTGGATCGCGACGCTGTGGGGCGGGGCGCTGCGGCTGACGGTGCCGATGATGTTCGCCATCGCCTTCATCGCCGAGTTCATCATCGGCGGGTTGAGCGGGGTGATGCTCGGCTCGGTGCCGGTGAACTGGCAGGTGCACCAGACGTACTTCGTCGTCGCCCACCTGCACTACGTGCTCTTCGGCGGCTCGGTCTTTGGCATCTTCGCGGCGATGTACTACTGGCTGCCGAAGATGACGGGCTTCATGCTCGATCACAAGCTGGGCGTGTGGCATTTCTGGCTGCACACGCTGGGGTTCAATCTGGCCTTCTTCCCGCAACACATCGCCGGGCTGCAGGGCATGCCGCGCCGTTACTACACCTACGCCGCCGGGCAGGGCTGGGAGATTTGGAATCTGCTCTCGACCATCGGAGCCTTTCTCATCGCCGTGGCCGTGCTGGTCTTCATCATCAACTTCTTCTACAGCGCCCGCAAGCATGTGACCGCCGGCGATAACCCGTGGGATGGCGCGACGCTGGAGTGGGCGACGAGCAGCCCGCCGCCGGATTACAACTTCGCCACCATCCCGTACGCCGCCGGGCACAACCCGCTGTGGCAGAAGACGCATCCCGAACTCGAGGCCGCTCACACCAGCGGGGCGACGAACGGGAAGCCTTGAAGGCGAGACGCCCCACCCGGGCGCCGCTACCTGAATGACCCGCTCAGCACTGCCGCTCAACCCCACCCTGGCCTGGTTTCGCTGGCTGGCGCTGGCCGCCGCCGGGGCCGTGCTGGCGATGGCGGTGTTCAATGGCCAACTGCGCCTCGACGGCAGCGCGGCCTGCCTGGGTTATTGGCCGCTGTGCAATGGGCGATGGCTCACCCCGCTCACGCGCTTCGACTGGTTTGACGTTGCCTTTCGCGCTGCGGCGGCCAGCGCCGCCCCGCTCGTCATCGCGCTGACGGTCGCGGCGTGGCGCGGCTACCGGCAGGTGCGCTGGGTGCTGTGGCCGGTGACGCTGGCCCTCGGGCTGCTGCTGATTCAATTTCTGCTCGGCCTGGCCGCGCCGCAGCCCGCCGTCGCGGTGCTGCACGCGGCGCTGACGCACACCGGGCTGGCGCTGCTCACCGTCGCGGCGGTGGTGGCGTTTCAGTTGCGCCAGCATCCGCGCATCGGCGCGGCGCTGCTTCACTTCGATGCCGTCAGCCGCACGACGGGCGCGGCGCTGCTGGCGGTGGCTGGATTGAACATCCTGGGCGCGGCGGTCGTGGCCTTCGGCGCGCGCGCCGCCTGCCTCGGGTGGCCGCTGTGCACCGCGGCCGGCCTGCCGGGGTCGGCGCTGGGTTGGTTGAACAGCGCGCACCGTCTGGCCGCCCTCCTCGCCGGGGTGCTGTTGGCCGGTGGGTTGTGGCGCGCCTGGCAGTTGCGCCGCGAGCACACGCCCGTCGTCGTGGCGGGCACGCTGGCCGGTTCGTTCTTCTTTGGGCAAGTGCTGATCAGCGCCGCCAACGTCCATTACAACTTCCCGCTGTGGCTCAACGGCCTGCACAGCGCGACAGCCCTCATCGTGTGGGTGGCGGGCGTGGCCTTCGCCGTGCTGGCGTTTCAATACGTCCGGCTCGCTCCGCTGCGCGCCCCGGTTCGGGCGTGGTCGTTCGACGCTGCGCAACTCCGCGCCGCCGCCGCCGACTACGTCAGCCTCGCCAAGCCCGTCATCATGGTGCTGCTCCTCATCACCACGGCGGCGGCGATGGTGCTGGCCGGGCACGACTGGCCGCCGCTCGACTTGTTTGTGTTCACGATGCTGGGTGGCGGGCTGGCCTCCGGCGGGGCGAGCGCGCTCAACCAGGTCATTGACCGTGACCTCGACAGGCACATGGCCCGCACCTCGCGCCGGCCGATTGCGCAGGGGCGCGTGTCGTTCGCCGAGGGGTTGGCCTTTGGCCTGGCGTTGACGGTGCTGGCGTACTACGTGCTGGCCGCCTTTGTGAATCAGGCGGCGGCCTTCTGGGCGATGGTGGGCAGCGCGTATTACGTGGTCGGTTACTCGGTGCTGCTGAAGAAGACCACGCCGCAGAACATCGTCATCGGCGGCGGCGCGGGTGCGATCCCGCCGCTGGTGGGTTGGGCGGCGGTCAGCGGGGGCGTCGGCCTGCCGGCCCTCTTCCTCTTCGGGCTGATTTTCTTCTGGACGCCCCCGCACTTCTGGGCGCTGTCGTTGCTGAAGAAGAACGACTACGCCCGCGCCGGCGTGCCGATGCTGCCGGTGGTGGTGGGCGAAGCGGAGACGCGGCGGCAGATCGTGTGGTACACGGTGGTGCTCGTGGCGCTGACGTTGCTGTTTACGCCCGCGCGGGTGGCCGGCACCGTGTATCTCGCCGGCGCGGCGGTGTTGGGGCTGGGCTTCCTCGCCCACACGGTGTGGTTGTATCGCGCGCCGAGCAACAAGGCGGCCTGGCGGCTGTACAAGTATTCGAGCTATTACCTGGCGCTCATCTTCGCGCTGCTGGTAGTGGATCGATTCTTTTTTGTGTAGAGGTTTGGCATGCGCAAACGGGATGTGATTCGAAATATGTTGTGGGCCTGGCTGCTCGTCGGCATCTCGGTCGGTTTCACGGTGATGGCGTGGTACTTCATCATGGTCATCCGCGCCATCCCCCAGTAACGGTGCTGTATGGCGACGCTACTGCCTCCGACGAAAACCACGACCGGCAACGGGAACGGCCACCATCGCAACGGCGGCCCGGCCGAGATTGACCTGGCCGGCTGGCCGAAGAAGCGGCTGAGCATCTTCCCGCTGATGCTCGATTTCGGATTGGTCCTCATCGGCTTTGGCCTCATCATCGTGCGGCCATTGCTGAACGAGGCCGGCGGCTATGCCGTCGCCGCCCTCGGCGGCGCGCTCGTCATCATCGCCGCGCTCGGCTGGCTGCGCGAGGCGCGGGCCGACTACAAACGATTGAAAGACTGACACCCCGAACCCTCCCTCAAATCGCACAGGCAGCGGCCGGGGAGGGGGTGAGGGGAGGCTATAATCCGCGCCGTGCGAGTATCGGGCCGGCGGTTGTTGCTGGAGGGTGGGCTGGTGTTGGGGCTGCTGGCTGCGACGGCGTGGTTGCTGTGGTCGTTGCCGCTGCCCGCCGCCGAACGGGCTGCCGCGTGGCAGACGGCCTCCGGCGGGACGCAGCTGAGCGGCACGGTGTCGCCCGCGCGGCTCGGCGCCAATCGCATTGATGTCGCCTTCGAGGCCGGCGCCCTCATCGAAGTGAGCCTGCTGCCGGTGGGCGGCGACGGCGTGGTGGTGCGGCGCACCTTGACCGAGGCCTCACCGGGGCGTTTCGGGTCGAGCGGATTTGTGATTTCGCGACCCGGCCCGTGGCAGATGCTGGTGAGCGTGGAGCGGCCCGGTCAAGCCCTGGCGTACTTCACAGTGGATTGGGAAGTGCGCGCCGACGGCGGGCTGTGGCGGGCTGATGAAGCCTCGACCTGGCCTGCATTGGTCGCGGGCTGGTTGAATACCAACGGCCCGGCGCTCGCAAGCACGCTGGCCGTGGTCGCGGTGGGGGCGTGGGGTTGGCGCGCCTGGCATTGGTTGAGGCTGCGCCGATGATGGGCACACGACGCGTGGCGTTTCCGCGTTGAGGAGGCAAACCTTGTATCGTTATCGCCAGACTCTTTTGTTCGTCTTCGTCCTGCTGCTCGTGACGGCGCTGGGCCTGTTCGTCACCCAGGGCGGCGAGCGCCTGCTCGACCCGACCGGGCCGCAGGGCCAGGCCCTCATTACGACGCTGGCCATCCTCGGCGCGCTGATCGGGGTGGCGGTCGTGGGCTTCCTCTTCTCGGCGGCCGTGAACCTCATCGCCGGGGCGCTGGCCGAGGAGCGGGCGGCCAAAGGGCCGACCCCGCCGCCGGCCGCGCCGGCTGCTCCGAAGAAGGCCGACGCGCCGTACGTGCCGTTGTACGACAATCAATCGCTCGTCATCTTCGGCGTGGTGGTGACGGTCGGCATCGTGGCCTTCCTCGCCGTGCGCTCCATCGCCAACGGCGCGCCGCCCGGCTACCCGCTCGACCGGCTGCCCAACTGGGAGAGCGTGTTGTTCTCCATCCCGCAGGAAGGCCGCGACGCGATCAACATCACCGCCGGCATGGTCGGCCTGGGTGGTTTGGCGCTGGTGCTTGGCGGGATGATCGTGACCGGGGTGGTGCTGGCCTTCATCACCGGGCGGCTCGGCAAACAGACGTTGGCCGAGGAAGAAAAAGTGAAAGCAGTCGAGGCCGCCGCGAAGAAAGCCGCCGGCCCGGCCGCCAGGCCCGCCGCGCCTAAGCCGCCTGCCGGGGAGAAGCCCGCGCCGCCGCCCATTCCGCTCAGCACCGACCGCTCGCTGACGATCTTTTATCTCGTCGTCGGCATCGGCGTCGTCATCTTCCTGCTCGTGCGCTGGCTGAGTTCGGGCAATGCCATCGGGGCTGTGCCCGGCCTCGATGCCCCGGTGTTCGAAATCCCACCGGCGGAAGAGGGCGGTGAGCCGTTTGTCGTCACGGCGCTGATGGTCTTCATCCCGGCCATCTTCGTCGTGCTCGGCGGCGCGATTGCGGCCGGCCTCGGGTTGGCGCGCGGCGTCGAGCAAGCGACTCAACTCGAGCAGGATCTGGCCAAAGCGCCGCCCGCGTGGCCCGCGCCGCAGATCGCCGCGCTCGAGCCGCGCCTCAAACAAATCGCGGCCAATCCCCCGCGCCCGCGCGGCTGGGTGGATCAACTCATCATCGTGCTGGCGCTGGCCATCGTGGTGCTGCTTGGGGTGATGGTGGTGCCGGGCGTGCTGAGCGTGGCCTCGGCCGATCGCGCGATTCAGGCGACGGCGACGGCGGCGCAATGGACGCCCACTCCGCAACCCGGCCCGACGGCCACGCCGTTGCCGTTACCGGCGGATGTGTTCGCCTCGCTGCCGCCGGGCGATGCGGCGCGCGGGCAGCAGATCTCGGTCACGAACGCCTGCGCGGCCTGTCACCTCGAGGGCGCCGACCCGGCCGCCCCGCTGGCCGGCCCGGCCTGGCTGGCGGCCAGGAGCGCGGATGGCAAGGGCATCGCCCAACATGCTACGGAACGGTGGCGCGATGCCGATTACACCGGACGGGCGACAAGCCCCGAGTCATATCTCGTCGAAAGCATCCTCGCGCCAAATGATTACGTGGTGGGTGGCTTTGCGCCCAACATCATGCCCGGCACTTACGGCGGCGTGCTCGCGGAACAGGATTTGGCCGACCTCGTCGCCTACCTGCTCACGCTGCCGTAATGCCCTGTCGTGCCTCTCCGAGCCGCAGGCCAAAGACCTGCGGCTTTTTGTTGCCATGCGTGCCTCAATCACTTTCGCCCTCCTCAGTCTTGCCCTTACGGCCTGCGCCGTGATCTTCCCCACGCCCACACCGACCCCGACGCCGGCGGTGACCGCCACGCCGCGCCCCTTGTCGTTGGATAAGGGCGACATCGAGGCCGAGTTCGCCGCTTTGCCCGCCGGGGATGCGGCGGCCGGCAAGGAGGCCTTCATCGCGCGCGGCTGCGTGGCCTGCCACTCCTTTGAGGCCGGCGTGCGCGTCGTCGGGCCGTCGGTGGCCGGGCTGGGCACGCGCGCCGCCGCAGAGGAGGACGGTTACTCGGCGGAGCTGTACCTGTACAAATCCATCACGCGGCCCAACAGCCACATCGTCGAGAGTTACACCGCCGGGCTGATGCCGCAGAACTTCATTGACGTGCTGCCCCCGCAGACGATGGCCGACCTCATCGCCTTTCTGCTCACGCTCAAGTAGCGGTCGTACAGGGTTGGCCCGAAATTGAAAAGGCCCCGCAACCAGGGCGTGTGCAAAGTCGCCGAGTCCGCCCTCATCCCCCGGCCCCGTAAGCGCAGCGACTCTCCCGCTGGGAGAAGGGGAGCCGGCCCTGACAATTGGGAGCGGCGTTCCACCGGTGCGATCCACTCCCTCTCCCAGCGGGAGAGGGCG
>CAZSNP010000077.1:0-18634 GCA_964608265.1 uncultured Anaerolineales bacterium
TGCCCGACCACTTGACTTCCCGACTGCCCGACTATTGAGTTATAATCGCCTCAGTTCGCCGTAAAATCCGCAACCAAATACACGCTGTTCTCGGGTCGATTGATGTTCCGTTCGATGCACGCAGTCGCAGTGATGACAGCAAAACCCACCCTGCCGTGTCGCACCGCTCGCTCAGTTGCGGGCGACGTCTGTGCCCGTGCGCTTCGTGTGAGTTGACTCCAGCCTCCGCCGGTGTGCGGGCGCTGGAGTTTTTGTTTGGCAACCTTTATTCTCTTGAGGAGGCTTTTGTATGAAGCAGAGCGTAACCCTTATCGTGAACGGCGTGAGCGGCACTCACGAGGTGGAGCCACGCCAGTTGCTCGTGCACTATTTGCGCGAGACGTTGGGGCTGACCGGCACCAACATTGGCTGCGACACCAGCCAGTGCGGGGCCTGCACCGTGCTGCTCAACGGCGAGGCGGTCAAAAGCTGCACGCTGCTCACCGTCCAGGCCGACGGCGCCGAGGTGACGACCATCGAGGGGCTGGCAACCGACGGTAAGCTGCATCCCGTGCAGCAGGGCTTCTGGGAGAAGCACGGACTGCAATGCGGCTTCTGCACGCCGGGCATGATTTTGACGGCGGTGGATCTGCTCAAGCGCAACCCGCACCCCTCCGAGGCCGAAATCCGCCACGGGCTGGAGGGCAACCTGTGTCGTTGCACGGGCTATCAACACATCGTGCAGGCGGTGCAGTGGGCGGCGGAGAACGGCTAATTACCAATAACCAATTACGAATAACTGGTAATTGGTTATTTGTAATTGGAAGGAGCATCGCAATGTCCAAAGCAATTGGCCAGAGCATCAAGCGCAAAGAAGACCCGCGACTGATCACGGGTGAAGCGAAGTATCTGGAAGATTTGACCTTGCCCGGCCTGCTGCATGCGGCGATTCTGCGCAGCCCGTACGCGCACGCGCGCATCAAAAAGATCAACACCAAAAAAGCGGCCAAAGCGCCCGGCGTCGTGGCCGTGTTTACGGGCGAGGACTTCAAGGAACTGCCCGGTATGCCCATCGCCTGGCAGGTCACCGGCGCCAAGAACAACGTCAACGCGCCGCGCGTGCTCGAGATTGACCGGGTGACGCACATGGGCATGGGCGTGGCCGTCGTGCTGGCCGAAAATCGCTACCAGGCCGAGGACGCGCTGGGCCTCATCGAAGTGGATTGGCAGCCGCTGCCGGTGGTGGTGGATGCGAAGAAGGCGACCGAGAAAGGCGCGCCGCAGATTCACGAGAACGCGCCGAACAACGTCTGCATGGATTGGAGCTGCGGCGATCAATCCGCCACCGACGCTGCGCTGGCCGCCTCGGCGGTGCGTATCAGGCAGACGCTGGCCAACCAGCGCCTCATCCCCACGGCGATGGAGCCGCGCGGCTGCATGGCGATGTATAACCCGGCCGCCGAAGAATACACCGTGTGGATGACGAGCCAGGCCCCGCACGTTATGCGCTTATTGATGACGGCCTTCGTCTTCGGCATCCCCGAGACGAAGATGCGGGTGATCTCGCCGCAGGTCGGCGGCGGCTTCGGCAGCAAAATCTTCCTCTATCCCGAATACTGTTTGATGACGGCGCTGTCGAAGAAGGTCGGCCGCCCGGTGAAGTGGATGGAGACCCGGCGCGAGAATTACCTGGCCACCACCCACGGCCGCGATCACATCACCGACCTCGAAGTCGGCGCGACCCGCGACGGCAAGATCACGGCGCTCAAGGTCAACACCTACGCCAACCTGGGCGGCATCCTGTCCACCATCGCGCCCGGCATCCCCACCACGCTCTACGGGCGGTTGCTCTCGGGCGTGTACAAGATCGACCACATCTACTGCAACGTGAAAGGTACGTACACGAACACCGGGATGGTGGATGCCTATCGCGGCGCGGGCCGTCCGGAGGCGACCTATGTCGTCGAACGCGCGGTGGATTTGGTGGCGCGCGAATTAAACATGGATCCGGCCGAGGTGCGCCGCAAGAACTTCATCCAACCCCACGAGTTCCCGTATGCCCCGGCGGATAACATCCTGGCCGGGCTGAAGTACGACAGCGGCAACTACGAGCCGGCCCTCAACCGCGCGCTGGAGATGGCGGGCTACAAGGACTTCCGCAAGCAGCAGGCCGAAGCGCGCAAGCGAGGCAAATACCTCGGCCTCGGGCTGTCGTCGTACATCGAAATCTGCGGCGTCGCGCCCTCGGCGTGGATCGGGTTGCCGGGGCAGGGCTGGGGCGCGGGCCTGTGGGAGAGCGCCAACGTGCGCGTGCACCTCACCGGCAAGGTGGTGGTGACCAGCGGCTCGCAGTCGCACGGGCAGGGCCTCGAGACCACCTTCGCCCAGATCGTCGCCGATGAACTCGGCGTGCCGGTGGATGACGTGATCGTGCAACACTCCGACACGCAGGGCGCGCCGTTCGGTTACGGCACATACGGCAGCCGTAGCCTGGCGGTGGGCGGGGTGGCGATCTACAACAGCCTGCAACGCATCAAAGAGAAAGCCTGCAGGCTCGCCGCGCACATGCTCGAAGCCGCGCCGGAGGATATGGCCTACGAGGGCGGCAAGGTTTTCGTGAAGGGGTCGCCCGACAAGGCCAAGACGATTCAAGAGGTGGCGGGTGCGGCGGCGCTGGCCTACAGCTTGCCGCGCGGCATGGAGCCGTTCCTCGACGACACCGCCTACTATGATCCGCCGAACTGCACCTATCCGTTTGGCACTCACGTGTGCGTAGTCGAAGTGGATGGCGACACCGGCGCGGTCCAAATCCTCAAGTACATCGCTGTTGACGACGTGGGCAACCTCATCAACCCAATGGTGGTGGATGGGCAATTGCACGGCGGCATCGTGCAGGGCGTGGCCCAGGCTCTGTGGGAGGGCGCGGTCTACGACGAGAACGGTAACCTCCTCACCGGCTCGCTGACGGAGTACGCGCTGCCCAAGGCCGACTTCCTCCCGATGATCCAGATGGATCGCACGGTGACGCCCTCGCCGACCAACCCGCTCGGCGTGAAGGGCGCGGGCGAGGCCGGCACCATCGGCTCGGCCCCGGCGGTCGTCAACGCGGTGGTGGATGCGCTGGCCCCGTTCGGCGTGAAACACCTCGACATGCCGCTGACGCCCGAACGCGTGTGGCGGGCGATGAAGGCAATGTAATTGGTTATTGGTAATTGCCAATCACCAATCACCGATTGTTGGAGACACCTATGTACAACCCATCCTTCGACTACCACCGCCCGGCCACGCTGAAAGAGGCGCTTGGCCTGTTGAGCAATAACAAGGACGCCAAGGTGCTGGCCGGCGGGCACAGCCTCATCCCGGCGATGAAGTTGCGCGCGGCTGCGCCCGGCGCGCTGGTTGATATCAGCCGCGTCAAAGGCCTGAGTGGCATCAAGGCCACCAAATCGGCGCTGAAGATCGGCGCGCTGACGACACACAACGAGGTGGCGACATCGGACGCGGTGAAAGCGGCCTGCCCGCTGCTCGCCGAGACCGCCACCCACATCGGCGACCAGCAGGTGCGTAATCGCGGCACGCTCGGCGGTTCGCTGGCCCACGCCGACCCGGCGGCCGACTATCCCACCGCCGTCCTCGCCCTCGAAGCCACCATCACCGCCAGCGGCCCGAACGGCGACCGCGAGATCGAGGCCGGCAAGTTCTTCAAAGATCTGTTCACCACGGCGCTCAAACGCAACGAGATCATCACCAGCGTGAGCGTGCCGGCGATGCCCAAAGGCACGGGCAGCGCGTATCTCAAACATCGCCACCCCGCAAGCAGCTACGCCGTCGTCGGCGTGGCGGCGATTGTGACGGTCGCCGGTGGCAAGGTAACGGCAGCCCGCCTTGCGGTCGGCGGCGCGACCATCAACCCGGTGCGCGCGGCGGCGGCGGAGAAGGCCCTTGTCGGGCAGGCGCCGACGGCCGAGAACATCGCGGCCGCGGCGGCGAAAGTCGCGGCCGCGATTGAGCATCCGCTGAGCGACTCGTACGCCTCGGGCGAGTACCGGCAGCACCTGGCCACCGTGCTGGCCAGGCGCGCGTTCATCAAGGCGGCGGAGCGGGCGGGGGCGTGATCACCCGGCATTGAAAACTCAGACGCCTTCACTCCTGGGTGAAGGCGTCTGAGCTATGCGGAATTGAAAGGGGCGACCATGCAATGTGGTCAGTGTGGGAAAGAGATCGACGACGGCAGCAAGTTCTGTAAGTTCTGTGGTAACCGCCTGGATGCCGGCGTGCCCCGCCCGGGTCACGAGCCGATGGAATGCGAGTGGTGTGACGGGCACGGCGTGAATCCGCTGAGTGGGGGGCGATGTTCGGTGTGCGGGGGGCGGGGCACGGTCTTCGTGAAGCAGGCCCCGAAACGCTGCACCAAGTGTCTGGGCAGTGGCCGCGAAGGCCTCTTCGCCCTGTCGAAGTGTTCCAAGTGCAAAGGGTCGGGCTGGGAGGGGGCCGACCTGTGAACTGACCTCGAAAGGAGCCTCGCCATGAAAACCGTTCGTGACCTGCTACGTCACAAGGGAGGTCAGGTGTACGCCGTGACGCCGGACGACACGGTGCTCGACGCGCTGATGCTGATGGCCGCGAAGAACTGCGGCGCGTTGATGGTGATGAGCGGCGAGGCCATCACCGGCATCCTCTCCGAGCGCGACGTGGTGCGCAAAGTCGAGGTGCAGGGCCGGACGGCGCGTGACACACGGGTGCGCGACATCATGACCGAGAAGGTCATCACCGTCGAACCGGGCCAATCGGTAGCCGAGGTGATGCAGGTGATGACGGACAAGCGCATCCGCCACCTGCCCGTCACCGAGGGCGGCCGGCTGGCGGGCGTCATCTCCATCGGCGACGTGGTCAAGGCCATCATCACCGATCAGGAGTTCACCATCCAACAGCTCGAACAATACATCACGGGCGTGAGGTGACGCATGGCCGAAAAATTCTTCGTCACGATTGACGGCATCCCCGGTGAGGTGACCCGCAAAGGGCACGAGGGCAAGATCGCCGGGCTGGCCTACGACTACGCCGTCTCGAACAGCGGCGGCTCGGGCGGCGGCGGCGGGGGCGGGGCGGGCAGGCCGGTGCAAACGGCGTTTACGTTCGTCAAGGAAGTCGACAAGGCCACCCCCAAGCTGTTCGAGGCATTGGTCAAAGGCAAGCACATCAAGTTCGTGTTGTTCGAGTTCGAGCGCACCGATGCCAAAGGCAAGCGGGCCATCTACTACAGCCTCCGCCTCGACGATGTGTTGATCACCAGCCTGCATCAATCCACCGACGCCGATGAGCCGGGCGAGTTTGAAGAGGTCGGCCTCGACGCCGCCAAAATCCGGCTCGAGCATAAGCCCAGCGGCAACGTGGCGGAGTGGGATTGGAAGGCGATGCAGTAAGGGCAACCCTCGCGGTTCTCGACACACCCACACCGGAAAGGTGGCACAGCATGAGCAATCTGCGTTTTGGCGGCATGGGCTGGAAGCGTGACTGGCCCGATTTCCGCGACTACACCCCACAGACCGAGGCAGTCAAAAGCGTGCTCGCGCAGTCGCGCCGGCTCAAGGCCACGGCGAAGAAGCAACCGGCCTCGGTGGATCTGCGCGAGTGGTGTTCGCCGATTGAGGATCAGGGCCAGCTCGGCTCGTGCACGGCCAACGCCGGGGTGGGCCTGCTCGAATACTATCAGCGGCGGGCGTTTGGCAAGCACCTCGATGCCTCGCGTCTGTTTCTGTACAAAGCCACCCGCAACCTGCTCGGGTGGACGGGCGACACCGGCGCGTTTCTGCGCACGACGATGAAGGCGATGGTGCTCTTCGGCGCGCCGCCGGAGGAGAACTGGCCGTACGTCATCGCCGACTACGAGAAGGAGCCGCCCGCCTTTTGCTACGCGTTCGCGCAGAACTATCAAACCATCCGCTTCTATCGCCACGACCCGCCGGGCACATCGCTCGACCGCGTGCTCGACAACGTCAAGCGCTACCTGGCCGCCGGGCTGCCCAGCATGTTCGGCTTCTCGGTGTATTCGTCAATGCCGGGGTTGGGCGAGGGCACCGGTGATATCCCCTTCCCGAAGGAAGGCGACGCGCTGCGCGGCGGGCACGCGGTGATGGCCTGTGGCTACAGCGACAGCCACAAAATCGGCGATGACCGCGGCGCGCTCCTCATCCGCAACTCGTGGGGCGAGAGGTGGGGCGAGGCCGGCTATGGCTGGCTGCCGTATCGCTACGTCACCGAGGGGCTGGCGGTGGATTTCTGGTCCCTCGTCCGCGCGGAGTACGTGGACACCGATCTGTTCGGGTTCGGATAAAACAGAAACGACTTCAACGCGAAGGCGCAGAGAGGCTAAGACGCAACGACAACGCCCCTTGCGTCTTGGCCTCTTTGCGTCTCTGCGTTAACTCCCGGACGCTATAATGCCCGCATGGGCAACGCTGTGTTCAAAATCGGTGACTTCTCGCAACTGGCGCAGGTCACCGTGCGCACGCTGCGGCTGTACGATGAACTCGGCCTGTTGCGGCCCGCCGAGATCGACAAGTTCACGAGCTATCGCTACTACACCCTCGACCAACTCCCGCGCCTCAACCGCATCCTCGCCCTCAAGGATCTCGGCCTCTCGCTCGAAGAGATCGCTCACCTGCTTGACCGCGACCTGCCCGCCGCCGACCTGCGCGCCCTGTTGCAGCGCAAGCAGAATGAAATGGCGCGCGAATTGCAGGAGCGCCAATCCCAACTGCTGCGCGTCGAGGCCCGGCTGCAACAGATCGAACACGAGGGCCGCGCCTCCGCTTACGATGTCGTGCTCAAGGCCGCCGAGCCGGTCTGGATTGCCTCGGTGCGCGTGATTGTGTCCCGGGTGGAGATGATGCCCGAGGTGCGCTACGAGCAACTGAAGATTTTGTACAGCGGGCTGACCGCAGCCGGGGTGACGCCGCGCGAGCCGGAAATCTTCATCTATCACAACACCGAATACAGCGATACGGATATCGACATGGAATCGGCGACGGTGATCGACCGGGCGGACGCCAATCGCCTCGCCGGCAGCGCGCTCACGGCGCGCGAGTTGCCCGCCGCCGGGCAGGTGGCCAGCACCATCCATCGCGGGGCGCCATCGGACGTGCCGCAGGCCATCATCGCCGTGTTCGCGTGGATCGGGGCCAGCGGCCTGACCTCGGCCGGCCCGATCCGCGAACATCATTTGCACTGGCGCGAGATGGGGTTGACCGACGAGACTTTCCGGCAAGTGACCCTCGAATTGCAAATCCCGGTGGCGCGGCTGGGGGCGGGTGGGGTTGCCGCTTGACTCTCACGCTACGTCAGAGTGTATCTTCGCGTATGAGCATCCACGGAGAACACTCATGACTTCTATCAGTCTCACCTCAAACCATCGCCTGTTGCCCGACCTGCCCACTCTGTTGAGTCGCGCCTGGGCGCTCAACCCCACCCTCGTCGTTTTTTTCTTCGCCAGCCTGGCCACGGCGGTGTTGAGCGTGCTGGGCCTGTTCATTGACCCACGCCTCATTATGGAGAAACCGGCCTGGGCCAAGACCTTTAAGTTCTCGGTCTCGTTCCTGATATACACCCCCACGTTGTTGTGGATGGTGAGCCTGGCGCAGGCGCGCCGCCGGTTGGCGTATTGGGTCGGCTCGGCCATCGGTGCGATCCTGCTGGCGGAGCTGGTGATGGTCGTGTTGCAGGCCGTGCGCGGGGAAGCCATGCACTTCAACGTCTCGACCCCGTTCAACGCCACGCTTTGGTCGGTGATGAGCGCCAGCATCATGGTCTTCTACCTGTTCTTCCTCGTCGTCGTGATCGTGCTGTGGCGGCAGTTCATGGCCGACCCGGTGATGAGGTGGGCGGTGCGGCTGGCGCTCGTCGTCACCTTCCTCGGTTTTGGGCAGGGCTTTCTGATGACGGCCCCCAACGCTGCGCAAGCGCAGGCGCTCGAGGCGGGGCAGACGGTGAACCTCATCGGCGCGCACACGGTCGGAGCGGCCTCGATCACGCCGGATAGCGGCCCCGGCTTGCCGCTGCTCGGTTGGAGCACGCAACACGGCGACCTCCGCATCGGCCACTTCATCGGCATCCACGCCCTGCAGGCCATCCCGTTGCTCGGCTTCTTCCTCACACGCCGTCGCGCGGCGTGGCTGAATAACGGCCATCGCGTCGCGCTGGTGTGGCTCGGGGCGGGCGGTTATCTCGGATTGGTGGCCCTGGTGACGTGGCAGGCGTTGCGCGGGCAGAGCCTCATCGCACCGGATGCGTTGACGCTGGGCGTCGCGGCGATCGTGCTCGGCGCGGTGGCTGTGCTGGCGAGCGCGGTGCTATGGCATGCGCGCCGCACGGAGGCTCGCTGATGGTGCAGGTGATTCAGATTCGGCTGGGCTTCTCGAACGCCTTCCTTCTCCTCGGCGACCGGCCCATCCTCGTGGACACGGGCAGCCCGGGTGAGGCGGAGCATATCCGGCGCGCGCTGGCGCAACACGGCGTGGCCCTGGGTGATGTGGCCCTCATCCTGCACACGCACGCGCATGTGGATCACGCCGGGACGACACGAGCGCTCAAGGGCCTCAGCGGCGCGCCGGTCGCCATCCACGCGCGCGACGCCGAGTTGTTGCGGCGCGGCCAGAACGGCGTGATCAAACCGTTCGGGCTGCTCGGCCACTTCGTCAAGGCGTTCGTCGTCAAACCGTACGCCGGCGTCGGGGCGGATATCGTGATCGAGGGCGAGATGGAGTTGGCGCCGTACGGTGTGAAGGCGCGCGTGCTGCCCACGCCCGGCCACACCGACGGCTCAATCTCCGTCGTCACCGAGGCGAGTGAGGCCATCATCGGTGACGTCATCATGGGCGGCTTCACCAACGGCGCGTTCGGCGCGGCTGAGCCGGGCTATCACTTCTTCGTCAACGATCTCGACGCCATACACGCCAGCCTGCGCAAACTGGTTGCGCTCGCGCCGGCCCGGTTGTACGTCGGCCACGGCGGGCCGCTGCCTCTCGAGAAAGTGCGCGCGCGGTTCGCCCGGATCCTGAGTCGAGCGTTGTGAACGGTGCGGCCTGCAACCCGCTACTTTCCACTTGTTACCGTATGCCCCTCGACACCCTCTTCTCCCTCAGCAACTTGCTGGTGATGCCGTTCTGGGCTGTGATGATTTTCCTCCCGCGCTGGGAGTGGGCGCGGCGGCTGATCGGCTCGCCCCTCATCGTCCTGCCGCCCGCGCTGCTGTATGCGGCGCTGGTCTTGCCCGGCCTTGGCGAGGTGTTCGGTGGTTTGATGAACCCGACCCTGGCCGGCATCGCCGCGCTGCTCGGCACGCCCTTCGGCGCGACCGTGGGCTGGGCGCACTTCCTCGCCTTCGATTTGTTCGCCGGACGTTGGGCCTACCTTGATGCGCACGAACGCGGTCTGCATCCCGCGCTCATGGCCCCGGTGCTGTTCTTCATTTTGATGCTTGGGCCGGTGGGCCTGCTGCTGTACCTCGGCGTGCGCTCCGGGCAACGCCGGCTGGGCCGCGCTTGACTCTGACACGGGGCGAGGGTTTACACTGACGGCATGTTCAAAATCGGTGAGTTCTCCCGGCTGGGGCAGGTGTCGGTGCGGACGCTGCGGCATTACGATCAGCTCGGCTTGCTCAAGCCCAGCCGAACCGATAAGTTCACCGGCTATCGCTATTACACGATCGAGCAGCTCTCGCGCCTGCACCGCATCATCGCGCTGAAAGAGTTGGGCATCCCGCTCGAAGAGATTGCGCGGCTGTTGGGCGCACGCGGCCAGCTTTCCGCCGAGCGGCTGCGCGGTATGCTGGCGCTGCGCAAGGCCGAGATCGCGCAGGAGTTGAGCCGCCAGCAACGCCAGTTCCTCGAAGTGGAAGCGCGCCTGCAACAGATCGAGCACGAGGGCCAGCCGTCGCCGTACGAGGTCGTCATCAAAGCCGTGCCCGCGCAGCCGGTGGCGTCCTTGCGCCAGACAGCGCCGCACGTCAACGAGATGGGCTACTACTGCCGGACGATGTTCCGCGAACTCTACGCCGCGCTGGCCCGCCTCGGCCTCACACCGCTCCAGCCCGAGATCACACTCTATCACCTGGATGAATACCGTGAGACCGACCTCGATGTGGAGACGGCGCTCGGCGTGCCTCCCAAAACCCTGCGGCAGCCGCCCGCCGACGAGGCGCTGACCTTCCGCGAGCTGCCGGCCTCCGACCTCACCGCCGCGCTGATCTTCGAAGGGCCGTTTCAGGAGATGACGCCGGCGATTCTGGCGCTCTTGAAACATGTGGGCACGCACGGGCACGTGCCCGCCGGCCCGCTGCGTGAGTTGCACCTCTCCGGCCCCGCGCACGATGCGGACGGCGTCGAGCAAGCCCGCCCGGTCATCGAACTGCAACTCCCCATTCAACGCGTGGAAGCGTAACGCGCCCCTGGCCGGGCCTTTGTTTGCGCTTGACTCTGACACGGTGTCAGGCCCTGATCCCGTTCCACGCAGGTTGCCCCGCGGCAACGGCCAACTTCAGCCCGCGGCGCGCCGCTGAGGCAGGGCCGGCCCGACGCTGCGCGCTCCGCAACAAATGCGACCCCGCGCCTCGCCATTCACAACCCGGTTGGGCGAGCCTCAGGTATCATCAGCCACAATGCTGCCTGGAGGCCAAACTTGACCGCGTTGCCGGAATTACCACCACACCCGGAGTCGTTGATCAAACATCTTGAACCCAAAACGCCCTCCGCCTCGCTGGGCGAGGTCATCCTCGGCGGCCAGGATGGCCTGGTGAATACGCTCGGCGTCATCCTCGGTGTCGCTGCGGCGTCGAGCGACCCGCGCATCGTCATCGCCGCCGGCTTCGCGGCCATGTTCGCCGAGTCGATTTCGATGGGCGCCGTCGCCTACACCTCCACCCTCGCCGACCACGACCACTATCGCGCTGAACTGGAACGCGAGCGGCGCGAGATCCGCGAGACCCCGCACGCCGAGGCGCAGGAGGTGCGCGGGATTTTCGCCCAGTGGGGCTTTGAGGGCGAGCTGCTCGAGCAGGCCGTGGCGCAGGTGATGAAGAACGAGGAAGCGTGGGTGGATGTGATGATGAGGAATGAGCTTAAGCTGGCGCCGATTGAGAGCGCGAGCGCGCTGCGGGTTGCCTTCGTCGTCGGCTTCTCCGCCATCGTCGGCTCGTTCATCCCCTTGTTACCGTTTCTGCTCTTGCCGCTCGGCGCCGCGGTCGGCGTTTCGCTGGTGCTCTCGGCGTTGACGCTGTTCGGCGTGGGCGCGTACAAGGCTCGTATCACCGTCGGCCGGCCGTGGCGCAGCGGCCTGGAGATGGCCATCATCGGCATCGTCTCGGCGCTGGCCGGCTACTTTATCGGCGCGTTGTTCGGCGCGCCGGCCGGCGGTTGACCCTGCCTTACGGCAGTGAGTCTTTGATGTTGTGTTTGGTGGCGTAGGCGGCGGCCTCGGCGCGATTCGAGACGCCGAGCTTGCTGAGGATATTGCTGACGTAGTTGCGCACCGTGCCCTCGCCCAGGTGCAGGTCGGCGGCGATCTGGCGATTGGTCTTGCCGTCGGCGACGAGGGCCAGCACGTGCCGCTCCTGCTCGGTGAGTTGCGCGAAGGCGGAGGTCTCCTGCTCTTTGGCTGCGCGGCGCACCTCGGCAAATACCCGCTCGGTCAGCGCCGGGTCAAGCAACGACTGGCCCTGGCCCACCGTCTCGAGCGCGCGGATCAGATCCTGCCCGCCCGATTGCTTGAGGACGTAACCCGCTGCCCCGGCGCGGATGGCGGCGAAGAGCTTTTCATCCTCGGCATAGCTGGTGAGGATGATGATTTTGCTTCCGGGCAACTGGCCGGAAAGCTCACGGGTCGCGTCTATCCCACTGGAGCTCCCCAGGCGGATGTCCATCACGATCACATCCGGCTTGTGCGCCACCCCTTTGGCGACGGCTTCGGCTGCGGTCGCCGCCTCGGCCACCACCTCCATATCGGGGTGCCGATCAATTAAAGCCTTCAGGCCCAACCGAACCACTTCGTGGTCGTCTACGATCATGACGCGTTGACGTCGCATGGCGCCATTGTACTCGCGCAGCTCGCTCTCCGCCAACATTGCCGCCCGGCTATGGCTGCTTTACAATCACTCCGTGGCCTTCCCCGACCTAACCTCCGCCGAAAGACAACTGATTGCGATGCAGCAGGCGGCCCTGGCCATCGCCGAGGATTTGTCGCTGGCTGATACCCTGCGCCGCATCGTCACCGCTGCCGCACACCTGGTGGGCGCGCGCTACGCCGCCCTGGGCGTGCCCGATGAGCACGGCGAGCGACTGGTGGAATTCGTGACGACCGGCCTCAGCTCCGAAGAGGAAGCCCGCATCCCGCACCGCCCGCGCGGCGACGGGCTGCTGGGCGTCATCCTGCGCGACGGCGTCAGCCTGCGCCTGCGCGACTTGCGGCGCGACCCGCGCTCGGCCGGTTTTCCACCCAACCATCCACCGATGCGGAGTTTCCTCGGTGTGCCGATAGTGATCAAGGGCCAACGGCTCGGCAACCTGTACCTCACCGAAAAGGAAGCGGCCGCCGAATTCAGCGAAGCCGATCAGAAGATCATCGAGCTGTTGGCGACGCATGCCGCCATCGCCATCCAAAACGCGCGCTTGTATCGGGCCGAGGCCGAGCGCAGCCACGAACTCCGCGAGCGCAACCGGGAACTCGCGGCGCTGAACGCCGTGGCCGCCGCCACCAGCCAGTATCTCGATTTGCAACAGGTGCTGGTCGAGGCGCTCAATCAAGCGCTCCGGGCGACGCAGGCGGAGGTCGGCGAGATTTTCCTGCTCGAGGAATCCAGCGGCGATATGGTGCTCGCCCTGCATCGCGGCCCGTTTCAGGAAGCCTTTCACTCGATCTCGCGCTTCAAACGGGGGGAGGGCTATCCGGGGCGGGTGGCCGAGACCGGTGAAACGTTGTCGTCGGCTCAGCTTTCGCTCGATGTCCATTACCTGCGCAGCCAGGTGGTCGAGGCCGGCTTCGAGGCGTATGCCTGCGTGCCGCTGCTGGCCAAAGGCAAGGTCGTCGGCACCCTCGACCTGGCCTCGCGCAACGCCGGCCTCTTCGATCAGGCCAGCCTGAATTTGCTGGCCGGCATTGGTCGCCAGATCGGTGTGGCGATAGAGAATGCCCGCCTGCACCAACAGGTGGCGCAACTGGCCGTGCTCGAGGAACGCCAGCGCATCGGCATGGACTTACATGATGGAGTGATCCAGTCAATTTACGCGGTCGGGTTGACGTTGGAGTATGCGCGCGGCCAGTTGATTGATGGGGATGCCTCCGGCGCGGACGAACGCATTCAGGCGGCGATGGAAGCCCTCAACACAACCATCCGTGATATCCGCGCCTACATCCTGGATTTGCGCCCGCGGCGATTCGGCGGGGATGATCTGGTGGAAGGGTTACGCCGGCTGTTGGCCGAGTTCAAGGCCAATACCCTGATGATGGTCGAGTTCAACTCCGACCCGGCGGCGAACGATGCGTTGACGGCGGAGGCCCGCCGGGCCCTCTTCCTCATCGCGCAGGAATCGCTGAGCAATGTCGCCCGGCACAGCCGCGCCTCGCGCGTCGAGGCCTCACTGGTGTGCGCGGCCAACACCGTGCAATTGACCATTGCCGACAACGGTCGCGGCTTCGACCCGACCCGGACGAAACATGCCCTCGGTCACGGGCTTAGCAACATGCGCGATCGGGCACAGGCTATTGGAGGGGAAGTGAGTATCGTCAGCCCGCCGAACGGTGGCACGGCGGTGCATATCAGCGTGCCGCGCGTGCTCAGCGCATAGCGGGCACCGGCCCGGCCCCGTTCGTCGCGACGACCTCGCCAAAGGTGCTGCGGCGCAGGCGCTGGATCAGTTCGGCCTGGGCGTCGCACCACACGCGCCGCACGCCGCAACTGTCGCTGATCGCGCAATTCGCCGGATCGAGCACGCATTCGTTCAGCGCAATCGGCCCGTCAATCGCTTCAACGACTTCGAGCAGACTGATCTCGCGCGGTGGGCGGGCCAGGGTGATGCCGCCGCGCGCCCCACGCGTGGCGTGAACGATACCGCTATTCGAAAGCTGCGAGACGATCTTCGCCAGGAAGGTAAGGGGGATGTGCTGTTCGCGCGCAACCTCGGCGGTTGAAACCCGCAGGCCCGGATCGAGCTGGGCCAAATACATGATGGCGCGCACCGCGTAGTCAGCCTGACGTGTGATTTGCATCCTGCACCTCCTGTAACCCGGTCGGAGTAACAATCGGGGCGCTTCTCGTCATAGTAGACCGGTTAAGGCGCAGCGACAGTGACAAATTTCCACGTTTCGTATGCTTATTCGCCAAAACCCGGGCAGGCCGGCGCGCGTTATGGCCCGATGGGGATGAGGAGCAATGGGAGGCGAGCGCCCCGCAACACGGCCTCGGCGACGCTGCCGTAAATGAGGCGACTGAACCCCGTGCGGCCATGGGTTGACATCACAATCAGATCAACTCGCTGCTGCTGGGCGACTTTGACGATCAGCTCAGCCGGGGCACCTGCCAGGACGTGGGTTTCGATCGGGATATCTGCGCCGGCCCAGCGCTCTTTCACCCGGGCGAGGTAGGCCGCCGCCTCGGCCTGCTCGTCCTTATGCGCTGACGTCATGACTGACGATGCCGGCGGCGGCGCCCCGGCCGGGCTGAGCACGGTTTGGGGCAGGGTGACGCGTAACAGAACCACTTGCCGACCACAATGGCTGGCCAGCGAAAAGGCCGGCGCCAGGGCGCTTTCGGCCATGTCGGATCCATCCAGTGGCACCAGTATTTTGTCGAACATCACGCCACACGCGGCATACGCAGACCTGTCACAGGAAAACGCCAACCCGCCGCACTGTAAACAGCCGTAAGCGACGCGGGCAGTGTTGAATGTCATCGCGGACGCGGAAAGAAAGCACCGATGCGCATCGGAATTCACCGCAATCACTCGGGTTCGGGTAGGGCCATGTTTCTCCCCATTCGGCACGACAGGCAGTGACAAGCGTCACTTTGGCTAATTGGCTCCACAATCCATACCTTCCCGATCTGAGACTCGTCAAGCTCGAGTGGAGCGCGTGTGTCGTGTGCACGCAAAGGTTGTCAGCAGTGGGCAGACCGACGTGGTCTCGAAGACTGCGTCGGTCTTTCCCTGACAACTCGTGCGTGCACACCGTGTGTCAGGCGGGTTGATTGCCAAGTCATGCCGAGCATAGCGAAGCATCTCGTCGTGTTGGAGACGAGGCCCTTCGCTACGCTCAGAGGGTGACAGCGAGGAATGCAAATACTCCAACTTGTCAATGGACTTTGCAGTCATCCTGTTGTGTCAAGGCCCTCACCCCGGCCCCTCTCCCCGGCGCGCAGTTTGCGTTTGGGAGAGGGGGGCCGGGGGTGCGGTCGCGTGCCATTAATGGGCCGCGCCTCCCGGCCAGTTTCAGTTGTCGGAAACGGGATTAGTGACGGGCGAGGAAGGCCGCCACTTCGGCGGCGGTGGGGAGGGAGGGCTGCGCGCCGAGCCTGGTGACGGAGAGGGCGGCGGCCGCCTGCGCGTAACGGATCGCGGCGGGCAGCGGCTCGCCGCGCGCGAGGGCAACGGCCAGACCACCGTTGAAAGCATCGCCGGCCGCGGTCGTATCCACCGCTTCGACACGGAAGCCCGCGTGAGTCTCAACGCCCGTGCCGGTCGCCAGCAGCACGCCCGCCGCGCCCAGCGTGACGATGGCGGTTTTCACTCCGCGCGCCAACAGCGCACGGGCGGCGGCCTCCGGCGCGCGTTCACCGGTGAGCGCTGCGGCCTCGCGCTCGTTCGGGGTGAGCACATCCACGAGCGGATACAGCTCGGTGGGCAAGGGCCGGGCGGGGGCCGGATTCAAAATGACGGTCAGGCCATGCTCGCGGCCCAAGCGCGCCGCAGCCAATACCGTTTCCATCGGGGATTCGAGTTGCAGCAGCAGCACGCGCGCCTCGGCGAAGGCGGGCCGCGCTGCGGCCACATCGGCGGGCGTCAGCCGCGCATTCGCGCCCGAGGCGACGGCGATCAAGTTCTGCCCGCGTGCGTCCACGACGATGAGCGCGACACCCGAGAGGGCCTGCCGGTCGGTGAAGACGTAGCGCGTGTCCATTCCTTCGCGCGCGAAGTTCGCCAGCGAGTCGCGCCCGTACGCATCCGCCCCGACGCGGGCGACGAAGGCGACGCGCGCGCCACACCGCGCCGCGGCCACGGCCTGATTGGCGCCCTTGCCCCCCGCCGCCGTGATGAACTCGCCGCCCAGCACGGTCTCGCCCGGCGCGGGCAGGTGCTCGGCGCGCACAATCAAATCCGTATTCGAGGAGCCGACGACGATGAGGTGAGGGGCGTTCATATTTCCACGCGTGTCCTGCGCGGTTTATCAGGTAGTGCGATACCGCAGCTTCGGGTCGTACATCGCAATCACATTCTCAATCGGCGTGTCGGGCTGGATGTGATGCGAGCTGCACAGGATGTAGCCGCCGCCCGCGCCGAGGGCGTTCACGCGCGCGCGCACCTCGGCCTGCACCTGCTCCGGCTTGCCCTTAGGCAGCGTGCGCATGATGTCCACCCCGCCGTGGAACGTCAGCCGGTCGCCGAACTCGGCTTTGATGGCTGGCAAATCCATGTCCTTCGCATCCGGCTGCAGGGGATTGAGCACATCCACGCCCATCTCGATGAACTCGGGGATGATCTGCCGCACCGCGCCGTCGGTGTGATACATCACCGGCTTGTTGTACTTGTGCGCCAGCTCGATGAGCTTGGCGTGGTAAGGACGCACGTACTTGTGCCACATCTTCTTTGATATCATCAGCGATTGCTGCGTGGCCACGTCGTCGTAGAAGTACACCATATCCAGCCGGTCGCCGGCGATTTCGAGCACGCGGCGCAGGTTTTCGAGATGGATCTCGGTCAGCCGATCCATGATGTACAGCGGAATCTCCGGCTGGCTGGCGAGGTCAATCATGAACTCCTCCAGCCCGCGCAACTGCCAGCCGATCTCGAACACCGAGCCAATGCGGAAGCGAATGTGATACGGCGCATGCGCGTCGAGCTGGCGCATGAGGCCGGGCAGCGGCGAAAAGTCCCACCACCCCGGCTCGGGCCACGGGTGCTGCTTCAGCTCCGCGATGCTCGTTGCCTTGCTCAACGGCCAGGTCTTGAAGCCCTCGTACGCGCCGACCGCCGTCTCCATCCGGTAGCTGTGTGTGCTCCAGATGTCGTGAAACGTGTCGTCGGGGTTCACCTGCCGCCACATGCGGTTGGGCGTGGAGCGGTTCATCGAAACCCACCAATCCACATGCGAACCGGGCTTGATCAGCCACTCGGGCGGGGTGCAGAACTGATCGTACGAGAGCACGCGGCAATCCACCTCAAAGTGACGCAGCAGCGCCTCGCGCCCCGGCTCGAAGTATTCCGCCGGGCCGATGCTGCTCGTGTCGAGTCTGAGGTGCGCGATCAGCCGATCCCAAATCTCCATCGTGGCCAGAAAGTCCATCGGCACGCGGTCGGGCTCTTCGTGGCGCAGCGCCATCCGCACTCGTTCGCGCGGGGTCAATTGTTTCTCAGTCATCTCGTCAATCCACACGAGTATCTCTCGCAAAGCACGCCAAGAACGCAAAGGGCTGTTCCATTCACCTTGGCGAACTTTGCGTGCTTTGCGAGAGACCGTCGTTAGCTGTCCAGGAATCTGTCCAATTCGGTTTTGCGCGGCAGGGAGGGGATGACGCCGAGGGCGGTGCAGGCCAGCGCGCCCGCGCCCGCTGCGCGCCGCACGGCTTGTTCGAGTGCCGCGCCCTCCGCGAGCGCCGCCGCCAGCGTGCCGCTGAAGGCATCGCCCGCGCCGGTCGTATCCACCACCTTCACCCTCAGCGCGGGCACCGCCTGCGTTCCCTCGCCGGTCACGATCAACGCGCCGCGCTCGCCCTGGGTCAACACAATCGTCTTCACACCCGCGCGCAGCAACTCCGCGCACAAATCCTTCGAGTCGGTCGGGTCATCGGGCGCGCGGCCCAGCAGCACGCGCAACTCGGTGTGGTTGGGCGTGACGAGGTCAATCTCCGCAAAGGCCTCGGGCGGCACCGGCGCGGCGGGGGCGGGATTGAGGATCGTGATCGCGCCGGCGCGTTTGCCGAGCTTCAGCGCGTGCGTCGCCGTGGCCACCGGGATTTCGAGCTGCGTGATGACGACGCGGCTGTCGCGGATTCGCGCGGCGGCTTTGTCCACGTGCGCGGGCGAGAACAGCGCGTTGGCCCCCGGGTCGAGGATGATGAAGTTGTCGCCCGCCGCGTCGAGCACGATGAAGCCGAGGCCGGTGTTGCGCTCCTTCGTCCGCATGAGGTACGTCGTGTCCACGCCCTCTGCGGCGTACAGCTTCACCGCGATCTCGCCAAACGAGTCCTCGCCGATCAGCCCGACGAACTCGACGTCGCCGCCGAGCCGCGCGACCTGCACGGCCTGGTTGCTGCCCTTGCCGCCCGGCCCCTCGTCGAAGTCGCGGCCCATCAACGTCTCGCCCTTCACCGGGAACCGGTCGGCGCGCAGGGTGAGGCCGACCGCGAAGCTGCCAACGACGGTGACTTTGGAATCGCTCATGAGCTCTCCGGATT
>CAZSNP010000078.1:0-18073 GCA_964608265.1 uncultured Anaerolineales bacterium
TGCCCGAACCGCACGAGTGGCTGCTGATGGCGCTGGCGTTGGGGATGCTGGCGGTGTAGGTGCTGCGCAAGCGCCCGGCGACGCAGCTACGGTGACTGCGCTTTCACCGTGCTGGAAGCGGCGAAGGCCCAAAAGCGGAATCGTACATATCCATCAGGGCGTCAAGTGAGATGGCGAGGCGATAACAATTCTGACGAGAAGGACCGCTCAGTTATTGCGGTGGTCTTAGCATCAGCATTCTTGCAATAAGCAATAGGGTCCCTACAAACAGGCTAAGCCCCAGCATTTTCTCGATGAGTCTTGGTCTAGCCAGAAAAACTATCGCGCCAAAAGCATTGGCGACGATAACCAACAGCAAGAGAATCGCATTGTTCCCCTGAAGCAGAAACAACAAAAGTACAGTGATTGCCAAGGTGACCGCAGTTGCCAACAATACAGCATGTGAGGACACATTGATTTTCGATGACATTTTCCGCCTCCTGTGAGGAATGCCCCAAACTCACCACCTGCACTGGCAGAACCAGAGCAGGTGGTGAACTCAACTAGGTTGAAGATGGACCAGGGACAAGTTCCAGTCCTAGGCCATTAGGCTGACTAGTAACCGGCTGTGCCATTTGCCCCACCATTTCCATACACCCACTGATCCGCCCAGGGATATGTGTGTTGTAAACACCCACCACCGTAATTGACCAGACACATGTCGGCCCTGCTGTTTGCCCAGAAAGACGTGCTACCAACACCACCGGAATGGTGGTCGGAAACAAGCCCATTATATGACCAGCCAGGGACATATATTGCCGGGTTGTGACTATGGGAGACTGATGTGATTGTGCTTCCGTTCCAACACCAGTTGATGGTTTGGGAGTACCTCCACAATTCCCAGCCGAAGTAGTTGTACATGCTCACGCCGTATTCGAATCGACCACATCCGGGCGCGGCAAGTATAGCATCACGAGAACCCGCTGCCTTTGGCGCAGACTGTCCTGCATGCCAGATCACGACGGTATAGGTCTTGCCATCTGCTAACAAGACCTGTTTGCTGCTGTCGATTACCTTGGTTGACCCGCCAGCAGCGGAAGCATTGCTCACACTTGCAAACCCAATTGCGAGAGCAATGACGAGACTGACAAACTTTTTGATCATGGTGATTCTCCTTTCGGATTCGGGGTGGTTTGTAGTGTCGCCGCGAAACGCTGTGTGACAATTCGCGCTCAGCCTTTCTCGAAAACACACCAGAATGGTTCCACACCCTTCTTCAATTCTGGATGTGAGCACAGTAGCAGATTGTGGAGGTGTCACACAAGAATGCACTGCACTCAATCATCCGTTCTGTTTCAGCGCCACCCACCCCAGCCGCCGCCCGCGCCGCACGGCCTCGCGCCGCTCGTGTACGTCCAGCTTCTCCAGAATGCGTTGCGCGTAATTACGGGCTGTGGCGTAGCTCACCTTCAATGCCCCAGCAGCTTCTTTGTCCGTTTTGCCCTCGGCCATCAGGATGAGCATCTCTCGCTCACGCGCGCTGAGCACAACGGGCGGCGAGGCGCGAATCGCCGGCGTGAACATCGGCAGCCCGGCCTCAATCCGCCCAATCGCCTCCAGCGTTTCCGCCTCGCTGCCTTCGCGCGGCAGCACGGCCTTGACGCCGGTGTGAAAGGCATCGGCCTGCACCAACGGGTCGGCGGCGTGGCCGGTGTATAAAAGGATTTGGATACTGGGCCAGCGAGCCAGCAGCTCGCGGCACACCGCGAACGCCTCCGGCTCGGTGAAGTTGGGGCCGACAGGGGCGAGGTCGGGTGTGCGGTTGCGGATGATGCTCAATGCTTCCGGCAGGCTGCGCGCATGGCACAATACTTCCTGCCCGGCTTTCACCAGGCAACTGTCCATCCCGTCACGGAAGAACTGGTTGGGGTCGAGGGTGAACGAGTATTTGGGTGCGTGGTCGGGCATGCTCGCCTCCCGTGTCCGAATCGACGACAGCGTAGCACCCCTCTTACTCATGAACGCGGGCGTCCGCCGCTTTCGTGTCGGACGGGGAGGCCGTGCCGCAGGCCGAGCGCCGGAAACCCGACGGGATTCTCTCGAACCCCATTAATCTCTCCGGGGTAGAATAGTGCGGAGCAACGACGCACTATGATCAAGATCGAAGAAGGCTGGGCGACGGTCCTGCTGCTGGCGGCGCTGGTGACGGTGGCGGCCTGGGGTGTGGAGGCCCCGGGCAACGCGCCGGGCCTGTGGACGGCCAGCGTGTGCGGCATCCTCGGCGTGCTGGCCGGGCTGGCGCTGAGCAAGAGCCGCTTCAACGGCTTCGTCGCCACACTGTTTGCTGCGTGCTACGGGCTCTTCGCCACCGGCTTCCTCATCACCCTCATCCTGCGCGGCAGCTGGTACAGCCGGGCGTGGGAACTCATCATCCGCGTCAATAATTTCCTGTACTACGCCCTGCACGGCGGCACCTCACGCGATATCCTGCCCTTCTCGGTGATGGTCGCCCTCATCTTCTGGGCCATTGGCGTCACCGGCGCGTGGGCGATCTTTCGGCGCGGCGCGGTGTGGCCGGCCCTGCTCCCCGGCGGCATCATCCTCCTCATCAACGCCTACTACTACGCCGGCGAAAAACTGGAACTGTATCTGGCCGCCTACCTCGTGCTGGCGCTGTTGTTGCTCACGCGCATGAGTCTGTTGCTGCGCGAGAAGCAGTGGCGCGCCTCGCGGGTCGCCTACTCGTCGGATGTGCGCTTTGAGTTTTTGCGCGCCGGGCTGGCGGCGGCGATCGTGGTGGTGGCGCTGGCCTGGCTCGGGCAGCAGGCAACGGTGGCCTCGGCCTCGCCGACGGCGGCGGCGGCGTGGGAGCGGGTGAACGGCACGTGGAGCACCGTGCGCGAAAGCTTCGAGCGGCTGTTCAACGCGGTGCGTAATCCCAATCTGGCGGCTAATGATTTCTATGGCGATTCGCTGGTGCTCAGCGGCGCCACCTCGCTCAGCGAGCGCCTGATCATGGATGTGACCATCACCGCCGTGGACGATCCGCGTGTGCCGCAGGTGGAGGAAGAGCCGCTGCCACCCATCGCCCGCCTGTACTGGCGCGGCAAGGTCTATCAGGAGTATTCGAGCGAGGCCGGCTGGAACGAGGGCAACGCCCTTGAGTTCCGTGAACAGGAACCGAACCGCCCGTCCACCCTCCGCATCGGCGGGTACCGGCTGCGGCGCGATGTCAACGCCTCGTTCACCACCCACCTCGACTCGATGAGCCTGCTGTACGTGCTGCCGCAGCCGCGCAGCCTCGACCGCGCCGTGACCTTCGCCACCTTTCTCTCCGCCGAGGGCCTCACCGACCCGGCCTCGGTGCGCGCCCAGCGCATCCTCACCGGAGAAGATCAACAGTACAAAGTCGTCTCGTCCATCTCGGTCGCCGATATCAGCAGTCTGCGGCTGGCCGGCAAAGAGTATCCCGAATGGGTGCGGGCGTTGTTTTTGCAGGTGCCCGATAGCGTCACCCAGCGCACGCGCGATCTGGCCAGGCGCATCGTCGCCGAGGCCGGCGCCACCACGCCTTACGATCAGGCGCAGGCCATCACCGACTGGCTGCGCCGGAACATCGTGTACGACACCGAGGTCGGTGAGTTCCCGATCGGCGCCGAGCCGATTGACTGGTTCCTCTTCGAGGGCAAGCACGGCTTTTGCAACTATTACGCCAGCGCCGAAGTGCTGATGCTGCGGTCGCTCGGCATCCCGGCCCGGCTGGCCGTCGGTTTTTCGCAGGGCGAACAGGATTCGGCCAGCGGCCAGTATCGCGTGCGCGAACGCAACGCGCATGCCTGGCCCGAGGTTTACTTCCCCGAATACGGCTGGATCGAGTTCGAGCCGACGGCCAACGAGCCGCCGCTGGTGCGGCCCGAGCGCAACACGGTTGAGAACAGCAACGACGATGTGCCCGACCTCTCGGCTGTGCCGACCCAGGCTTTCAACGACGACGAGCCGGTCGAACCCGAGTCCGGCCCCACGACCGGCGTGACGGTTGACTGGGCGCTGGTGGCGCGCTGGGCCACAAACCTCGGCGTGATTTTGCTGGTGGTGCTGGGCCTGCTGATGGTCGGGGTGGCGCTGTTGTTGCGCTTCAATTTGATCGGATTGGAGAGCCTCGGCGTGCCGGGGCGGCAGGCACTGCGGTGGATGGGCCGCGCCATTCCCTCGGCGGTGACGCGCGCATATGTCGAACTGGAACGGGCCGGACGCTGGCTCGGGATCAAGCTGCCCGAGCACGTCACGCCGCACGAACGCGCCTCCGCCCTGAACGACGCGTTGCCCGAGGCGCAACCGGCCGTGGATACCATCACCGCTCACTACGTCCACGAGCAATACAGCCGCAGCCCCGACTCCGCCGATGGGCCGACCGCGCTGGAAGCGTGGCGCGGCATCCGCAACCGCGTGTGGCGCGAGGGGGTGGGGCGCTTCTTCCGCCGTTGGACCGAGGATGATTGGAGCCAGGCGATGCGCGACCTGCGCCGGAAAGACCGGGCCAAAGCACAACCCGAGTCAACGGCCTGGGGCGGCAGCCTCAACGGCCGCGAAAACGGCCGCCACTAAGGCCGAGCGGCAGCGCCAACCGATGCGCCCTTGCCTTTCAACCGTAAGGCGCTTTATGCTGGGGGCGGCCACACCGGAGATCGCCCCCGATGCAAAACCCTGCGCCACAACCCAACACGCTCGGCAACGCCAGCCTCGCCCTCGGCCTCGCCTCCGCCGCGCTGGTCTTTGGCATCGGCTTATGCGCCCTCATCGGCGCGCAGCAAGGCTGGATTCGAGTCGCCGGCCTGCCGCTGCTCGTGTGCGGAACCAGCAGCGCCTTCCTCGGGCTGCTCGGCGCGCTGGTGGGTGTGGGCGGCTTGTTCGGCGCCAATCGCCCGCGCGCGGCGGCCGTCATGGGGCTGATCCTGAGTATCATTGGCATGTGCCTGTTCTTCATCGTGCTCGCTCGACTGCGCAACTGAATCCACGCAGGGACACGAATCAGCCGCCTGCGTTTGTTTGACTTCGTGGATTATCGAGGAGGCCAAAATGGAAAGCCGCGCCTATCTTCACCGCCCGCTCGCGCCCGACCCGCAATTGGGATACGTCGAATTGGATGGCAAAGTCTACGAAACCCGTTTCGGCCCCGACAAATATGTGGGCTGGGTGGAGTTGAGCAGCGGCAAAGTCTACTCGTCGCGCCTCGGGCCGGATGAGTACCTTGGCCACGTCAACCTCGGCAACGGCAACCTCTATCGCCACAGGCCCGCCGCCCCCGACGAGTACATCGCCGACATTGACCGCGACGGCAACTTCTTCCTCCACCTCCCCCTCGCGCCGGATAAGTACGTCGGCAACGTCACGCCCATGCCGGGCTACGCCCACGCCGCCGCCGCCTTCATGCTGCTGCTGCTGCCGGTGCTGGAGGAAGAAGCCGGGAAAAAGGCTGAGCAGTAGTAAGATTCAATCCCACCCACACAAAGGATCCCTCATGGCCATCCGTCCGCTCGACATCTCCCACATCTCACCGGTCTGGGGCCGCGCCGTGCCCGATACGCTCGTGGCCGAACGCGGCGAGGGCGCGTATCTGTACACGGTCGACGGGCGACGGTATTTGGATTTCACCTGCGGCATCGGCGTCACCAACACCGGCCACGCGCACCCGCGCGTCGTGCAGGCCATCGCCGAGCAGGCCGGCAAGATCATCCACAGCCAGGCCAACATCGCCTATCACCTGCCCATGCTGCAACTGGTCGAGGAGTTGCTGCCGCTCGTGCCGCAGCCGCTCTCGTCGTTCTACTTTTCCAACTCGGGCGCCGAGATCACCGAGGGCGCGATCAAGCTCGCCAAGCAGGCCACCGGGCGGCCCAACGTCATCGTCTTCAGCGGCTCGTTCCACGGGCGCACCCACCTGACGATGAGCATGACGACGAGCAAGACCATCTACCGCGCCGGCTACCAGCCGCTCGTGCCCGGCATCTACGTCGCGCCGTATCCGTACGCGTACAAGTTCGGGTGGGATGAGGAGACGACGACCGATTTCTGTCTCAGGGAATTGAAGACGCTGCTCAAGTCGCAGACCGCCCCGCACGAGACCGCCGCGCTCATCATCGAGCCGGTGCTCGGCGAGGGCGGCTACGTCGTGCCGCCGGCCCGCTTCATGCAGGAGCTGCGCGAGCTGTGCAATCATCACGGCATTCTCCTCATCGCCGATGAGGTGCAATCGGGCTTTGGGCGCACCGGGCGCTGGTTCGGCATCGAGCATTTCGGCATCACACCCGACATCATGACGATGGCCAAGGGCATCGCCTCCGGCCTGCCGCTCTCGGCGTTGTGCGCCAGCCCCGAACTGATGGCGAAATGGGCGCCCGGCTCGCACGGCGGGACGTTCGGCGGCAACGCCGTGGCGTGCGCGGCGGGCGTGGCCACGGTTCAGGCCATGCGCGATGAGAACATGGTCAGCAATGCCGAGAAGCAAGGTCAAACCCTGCGCGCCGGTTTGCGCCGTTTGCAGGAGGACTATCCCGAGATCGGCGATGTGCGCGGCCTCGGGCTGATGGTGGCGACCGAGTTCACCACCTCGGGCGGCGACCCGTGGCCCGAACGCGCCAGGGCGGCGACCAAGGCCGCGCTGGCCGAAGGGCTGCTGCTCCTCACCTGCGGCACGTACGACAACATCATCCGTTGGATTCCGCCGCTGATCGTGAGCGAGGCGCAAGTGAAAGACGGGCTGGGGATGTTTGAGCGGGCGCTGCACAAAGTGACCGGGTGACGGAGTGGCGGGGTGATGAGTGATTGATCACCCGTCATTCGAAGTGTGATGTTTCGGACGGCAATCGCGATTCGCTGGCAGCCCCTGTTGTTGCTGGCCGTGCTGGGCATGGGGGTCGTCGTCGCCGGCCTGGGCGGGGCGGCGTGGTGGGTGCTGCGCTGCGACATGCGCGACTTCGTGGATCGCGCGGCGTTGTCGCCCCTCAACACCGGTGAGCGCTATCTGTTTGCATGCGGTTACGTCTGGCACAGCGCCGACGCCGGGCGGACGTGGGTGCGCGGCGCGTCGCGCGGCCTGCCGGTGCTCACCCGCGACGGGTTCATCGCGGTGGATCGCCAGCCGGGCACGCTCTACCTCGGCCTCCTCATCACCACCCAAAGCTCCGCGTATTGCTGGGATTGCGCCTGGCGGTTCCGCCGGCCGGCGGTGTACGTCAGCACCGATAGCGGCCAGACGTGGAGCTTCGCTTACAAATTCCGGCGCGGCCCCGCCCACAACAACGGCTTCCTCGGGCTGTTCACCGACCCCGGCGAAAGCGGCAGCGTGTGGGCGCTGGTGAAGAATGAGGACGAGATCAGTTACTACGGCAGCCGCACCGCCGGGCAGAGCTTCAGCCGCATCTGCCTCGAGTATTACTTCGTCGGTTCGGGCGGCTGCGAATTCCCCATCGCCAGCATCCAGCAGGACCTCCTCCCGCAACCCGTCACCGACTCGGGCGTCGAATAAATCACCGCAACCTGAAACTCCGCGCGAACTCCGCCGCCGCGCGCGCCGGGTCGGCGCTCTCGCCAACCGCGCGCACGCACGCCGAGCCGACGATGACGCCCTCGGCCAGTTGCCCGACCGCGCGCGCCTGCTCCGGTGTGCTGATGCCAAAGCCGACGCAGACGGGCAGTGATGTCTGCGCGCGCACCCGGGCGATGAACTCCGGCAAGCCTTCGGGCAGCGCGGCCCGCGCCCCGGTGACGCCGGTGAGCGACACCAGATACACAAAGCCGCGCGCGTCGCGCAGCACGGTGGCCAGGCGCGCCTCGGGCGTGGTCGGCGCGACCATACGGATCTGCGGCAGCGGCTGTATCGTCGCTTCAAACTCCGCTGACTCCTCCGGCGGCAAATCCGGCACGATGAAGCCGTCCGCGCCGCTCTCCGCCGCCTCGCGCGCCAGCGCCGCCGGGCCATACGCCAGCAGCGGATTGAAGTAGCCCATCAAAATCAGCGGGATGGTGACGCCGCGCGCACGCAACTCGCGGATGGCGGCCAGTGCGCGCTTCACCGTCATCCCTTGTTGCAGCGCGATCTGCGTAGCGCGCTGGATCACCGGCCCGTCGGCCAGCGGGTCGCTGAAGGGCAGCCCGACTTCGATCAGGTCGGCCCCGTTCTTCGCCAGCGCCTCGATCACGTCCACCGAAACCTCCGGCGTCGGGAAGCCGAGCGGGTAGTAGGGCATGAAGGCCGGTTTGTGGTCGAAGGCAATTTCAAGTCGCGTCATGGTCTTTGACACGGTGACCAGGTGACAGGGTGACCCACCTGTTTGCCCCGTCACCCATTCACCTGGTCAAGGTTTTGAATGATCGTGTTGAGGTCTTTGTCGCCTCGCCCGCTGAGGTTGACGATGACGATTTGCTCGCGGCTCATCCTCGGCGCACGCTTGATGACCTCGGCGATGGCGTGGGCGGACTCGAGGGCCGGGATGATGCCCTCGGTGCGGCACAGCAATTGCAGCGCGTCGAGCGCCTCGGCGTCGGTGGCCGAAGTGTAGAAGGCGCGCTCGATGTCGCGCAGGTGCGCGTGCTCCGGGCCGATGGCGGCGTAATCGAGGCCGGCGCTGACCGAGTGCGTGTCGGCGATCTGCCCGTCGTCATCCTGCAACACAAACGTGCGCGCGCCGTGGATGACGCCGACGCGGCCCTTGGTCGCATCGCCAAAGCGCGCGGCGTGTTGGCCCGAGGCCACGCCCTCCCCACCGGCCTCCACCCCGATCAACTCAACCCCCTCATCCTCGAGGAAGGGATGGAACAGTCCGATGGAGTTCGATCCGCCGCCGACACAGGCGATGCAGGCATCGGGCAACTGCCCGGCTTGCTCAACGATCTGTGCCCGCGCCTCGCGACCGATGACGGATTGAAAGTCGCGCACCATCGTCGGGTAGGGATGCGGGCCGAGGGCGCTGCCGAGCAGATAGTGCGTGGTGCGGACGTTCGTCACCCAATCGCGGATGGCTTCGTTGATGGCGTCCTTCAGCGTCTGCGAGCCGCTCTCCACCGGGCGCACCTGCGCGCCGAGCAGCTTCATCCGAAAGACGTTGGGCTGCTGCCGGGCCATATCCACCGTGCCCATGTAGACGATGCACTCAAGGCCGAGCAGCGCGGCGACCGTGGCCGAGGCCACGCCGTGCTGACCCGCACCGGTCTCGGCGACGATGCGGCCTTTGCCCATGCGCTTGACGAGCAGCGCCTGCCCGAGGGCGTTGTTGATTTTGTGCGCGCCGGTGTGGGCGAGGTCTTCGCGCTTGAGGTAAATCTGTGCGCCGCCGAGGTGCTCGCTCAATCGCTTCGCGTGAGTCAGCGGCGTGGGCCGCCCAACGAATGTGAGCAGCAGCCGCTCGAACTCGGCGATGAACTGCGGGTCGCTGCGGGCCTCGACGTAGGCGGCTTCGAGTTCATCGAGAGCCGGCATCAGCGTCTCGGGCACGAACTGTCCGCCGTACGGGCCGAATTTGTGAGGGAGTCTCGTAGTCATACGGCGCCTGTGTTTTGATGGGGCGCAGGGGGGCCGGGGTGCAGGGGCGAATCGCCCTTGCTCCCGCGCACCCCAGCTCCTTTTGCTCTTTCAACAAACAGTTTCACTTTAACGTGGTCTTTCACCCCCGGCGCGCTCTCAACGCCGGAGGCCACATCCACCCCCCACGGTTGCACCTGCGTGATGGCGTCCGCGACGTTCTCGGGCGTGAGGCCGCCAGCGAGGAAGAACGGATACTGCTGCGCCAGCGGTCGCGCCGCGCCCCAATCGGCGGTGTGGCCGGTGCCGCCGTAATGAGTGGGCGAGTAGGCGTCAATGAGGAAGGCTGGTATGCGACCCTCACCCCCGGCCCCTCTCCCTGAAAGGGAGAGGGGGAGTCGTGCGCGCGCAAATTCCGTATGTCTCTCGCCGAGGCCGCGAAAGGCTTTGAACGCGCGGCCATTGAGGGTGGCAATCACCTCGGGCGGCTCATCACCGTGCAGTTGCGCCAGGCCGAGGCCGCATTGGTCGAGAACGCGGGTGATGTGTTCGGATAATTCGTTCACGAAGATGCCAACCGTGATGACCGAGGACTGAAGACCGGCGACGATTTCAGCGCAGCGCGCGGGCGCAAGGTAGCGCGGGCTTTTCGGGTAGAAGTTGAAGCCGAGATAATCCGCCCCGGCGTCAATGGCCGCCAGTGCGTCATCGAGGTTCGTCAGGCCGCAAATCTTTACTCGCATGATTTCCGATTTGTGATCGCTAATTTCTGATTACGGTCCCTGGCCGCAATCAGAAATCCAAAATCAGCAATCAGCAATTTGAAAGCTCGCGCACCTTCGCGCCGATGTCGCTCGCCGTCACCAGCGCCTCGCCGACCAGCACCGCCTGCACACCGAGCGCGGCGACTTGCTGCACGTGCGCGGCGGTGAAGATGCCGGACTCCGAGACGACGGTAATGCCCGGCGGGATGAGCGGCCGCAGCCGCGCGGTCGTGTCGAGCGAGACCTCGAACGTGGCGAGGTCGCGGTTGTTGATGCCGACGAGCCGCAGGTTCGGGATGCGCAGCGCGCGTTCGACTTCCTCGGCCGTGTGCACCTCGACCAGCGCCGCCAGCCCGAGGTCGAGCGCGAGCGCGTGCAGTTCGTGCAGCCTCGCCACATCGAGCGCGGCCACGATGAGCAGAATCGCATCCGCCCCGGCGGCGCGTGACTCGTAGAGTTGCACCGGCGCGAGCATGAAGTCTTTGCGGAGCAATGGGGGCAGTGGCGCAGGGGCGCGGCGGAGCATCTCCAATGTGGCGAGGCTGCCGAGGAAAAACTTCTCATCCGTCAGCACGGAGAGGGCCGCTGCGCCGTTGGCGGCGTACAGTTGTGCCAATTCAATCATGTTGAGGTGTGGGGCGAGCAAGCCGCGCGAGGGCGAGGCGCGCTTCAACTCTGCGATGAGCCTCACCCCCCTGCCCCCCTCTCCCGCCGGGAGAGGGGAACACGCCGCCAAAAAATCCCTCACCGGCGGCGCGTCTTTGGCGCGCGCCATTTGCTCGCGCAGATCGAGCCGCTCGACCTCGGTGCGCTTGTGCCGGATGATTTCCAGGAGTCGATTTGACATTCGCATTCGGCCACAGGGACACGGAGACACAGAGAGTGGTCGGAACAACTCCGAGTCTCTGTGGCTCCGCGGCAAGCGTGTTTACTCCGCCAGCTTCGGCGCGTGCGCTTCGCTGTACGCGATCAGCGCGTTCAGCTTTTTCAGCGCCGCGCCACTGACGAGCGACTCCTTCGCTTCGGCCAGCGCGGTTTTGAAATCGCCCGTCTCGGCGGCCAGGGCGGCGGCGGCGTTCAAAAGCACCGCGTCTCTCCGCGCGCCGTTGCTCGTCCCGCCAAGCAACGCCCGCATCATCACCGCGCTCTCATCCGGGCTCCCGCCGCGCAAATCCGCCACCGTCGCCCGCTCCATCCCCAACTCCATCGGCTCAAGCTCGAACGTCTCCACCGCGCCGGCGCGCAAATGGCTGACGCGATTCGGCCCGCACGGGTTGAGTTCATCGGTGCCGCCCGCGCCGTGGATGACGAAGGCGGCGCGCGAGCCGAGTTCGCCGAGCACGCGGGCCAGCGGCTCGGTGAGCGCAGCGTGGTAGACGCCGATGAGTTGCACATCCGCGCCGGCGGGGTTGGTGAGCGGGCCGAGCACATTGAAGATCGTCCGCTGCCCGAGTTCTTTGCGCGGCCCGACGGCATGCTTCATCGCCGGGTGAAACTTGGGCGCGAACATGAAGCCGATGCCGACCTCGTCAATCGCGCCGCCGACCTGCTCGGGGGTGAGGTCGAGGCTGACGCCGAGCGCGGCCAGCACATCGGCGCTGCCGCACTGCGACGAGGCCGCGCGGTTGCCGTGCTTGGCCACGCGCCGGCCCGCGCCCGCGATGACGAACGCGGCGGCGGTGGAGATGTTGAAGGTGTGCGCGCCGTCGCCGCCGGTGCCGGCCGTATCGAACAGCGGCCCGCCGCGCGCGGCCAGCGGCACGGGCACGGCGTTGGCCCGCATGGCGCGCGCCGAGCCGGTGATCTCGTCGACCGTCTCGCCCTTCATCCGCAGCGCCACGAGGTAGGCGCCGATCTGCGCCGGCGTGGCCTGCCCGGTCATGATCACATGCATCGCCTGCTGCGCCTCGAGGGCGGTGAGGTCGTGGCGGTTGATGGCTTTGGCTATATATGGTTTCAACATGAGTGCCTCTGAAGTCGTTATTGGTAATTGGTTTTTGAAGGTTCAATAACCAATTACCAATAAGCGATCATTGCTCCAGAAAATTCTTGAGAATGAGTTTGCCGTGTTGGGTCAAAATTGATTCGGGATGGAACTGCACGCCGAAGGTGGGATGCCGGCGATGCTGCAGGCCCATCACTTCGCCTTCGGCGGTGAAGGCCGTCACCTCAAGTTCGGCGGGCAGCGGCTCGAAGACGACGAGCGAGTGGTAGCGCGTGGCCTCAAACGGCGAGGGCACGCCCGCGAACAGCCCGCTGCCGTGATGGAAGACGCGCGACGTTTTGCCGTGCATCAACCGTGGCGCGCGATCCACCCTGCCGCCGTACACCGCGCCCAGGCATTGATGCCCGAGGCACACGCCCAGCACCGGCACGCGCCCGCTGAAGTGACGGATGGCGTCGTTGGAGATGCCGCCATCGTTCGGGTCGCCGGGGCCGGGGGAGATGACGAGGTGCGAGGGTGACAGGGTGACAAGCTGATCGAGCGTCACCTGATCGTTGCGGAACACGCGCACCTCCGCGCCCAGCTCGCCGAAGTACTGGACGAGGTTGTAGGTGAAGGAGTCGTAGTTATCGATCAGAGCGAGCATGGTCGGGTGTCGGGTGTCGGGTGTCGAGTGTCCTCCGCATAGGCTGACACGCCGACACCCGACACTGCGACACTAGTTTCAGGCCGCGTCGTACTCCCCGAACAAATCAATCTCATCCGCGAACAGGTCGAGCGAGTAGCCGAGGCCGGTGGCGTCGCGGACGAGGCGCAGCGTCTCTTTGGCCTCGGCCTGCATGCGGCGGATGCCGGTTGCGATGACGTCCTGCGCCAGGTGCGGGTGCGCGAGGTAATACGCGCGCTTCTCGCGGAACGGCTCGAGGAAGGCGTTGAGGGCCTGGGTGAGGCGGGCCTTCACTTCCACATCCCCCACCTTGCCGGCGCGGTAACGTTTCTTCAACTCCTCGACCTCGCTCCGGTTGGTGTTGAAGGCGTCGTGGAAGGTGAAGACCGGATTGCCCTCGACGGTGCCGGGGTCGGTGGCGCGCAGCCGGTTGGGGTCGGTGTACATCATCTTCACCTTCGCCTCGACCGTGGCCGCATCATCCGAAAGGAAGATGGCGTTGCCCAGCGACTTGCTCATCTTCTGTTTGCCGTCGGTGCCAACCAGCGTAGGCGTGTCGCCGATGAGGGCCTCGGGCTCGGGGAAGACCTCGCCGTAGAGCAGGTTGAAGCGACGGGCCAGCTCGCGCGCCAGCTCGACGTGGGCCTGGTTGTCCTTGCCCACCGGCACGATGTGCGCGCGCGGCAGCAGGATGTCGGCGGCCTGCAGCACCGGGTAGCCGAGCAGCCCGAACGGCATCGACTCGAGGTTGGCGTCGCGCGCCATATCCTTCAGCGACGGGATGCGCTCGAGGCGCGGCACCGTCACCAGCATCTCCATGATCAGGTTAAGCTCGTACGTCTCGGGGATGGCGGACTGCACGAAGATGGTGCTGAGGTTCGGGTCAATGCCCACGGCGAGGTAGTCGAGCACGGTCTCGCGAATGTAAGTCGGGATTTCGCGGATGAAGTTGCGCTCGGGCCGCGTGGTCAGCGTGTGCAGGTCGGCGATGATGAAGAACGACTCGTACTCGGGTTGCAGCCTGACGCGGTTCGCCAGGCTGCCCACGTAATGCCCGAGGTGCAGCCGCCCGGTGGGCCGGTCGCCGGTCAGGAGACGTTTCTTGTTCATAGTCTTGGCTCCTTTCAGTGCTCTTTGTCACAGAGACACAGAGACACGGAGAGAGTTAATCGTTCCGGACTCTCTTAATGCCGTTCTTCAGCACGCTGACGTTGAAGTTGATCAACAGCCCGACCTTCAATCCGGTCAGCCGAAGATAGGTCAAGAGTTGCGCCGTATGAACGGGCAATAAGGTGCTTACGGCTTTGATTTCGGTAATCACCTGCTCCGCGATAATCAAATCCGGGCGATAACTGTCCTCAAGGCTCAGGCCTTTGTATCGTACCGGTAGCGTCTTTTGTCGCGCCAAACTCAACCCCGAACCCGATAGCTCATGGACGAGGCAAGTCTCATACGTTGACTCTAACAGGCCCGGTCCCAAGTGCCGATGCACTTCGATGGCTGCCCCGATGATCATTTCCGTTATCTTGCTGTCATCCATAATTCGATCTCCCCTCTCTGTGTCTCCGTGTCTCTGTGGCTAACTCCCTTCCGCAAGTTCCACAGCCCGCATCATCGCTCGGGCCTTGTTCACCGTCTCATCGTACTCGCGCGCCGGGTCGGAGTCAGCCACGATGCCGGCGCCGGCCTGCACGCTGATTCGATTTCCGTGCGCGACCAGCGTGCGGATGGCGATGCAGGTGTCGAGCGCGCCGTCGAAGGAGAAGTAGCCGACCGCGCCGCCGTACGGGCCGCGCGGGCCGGGCTCCAGTTCCGCAATGATCTCACACGCCCGCACCTTCGGCGCGCCGCTGAGCGTGCCGGCCGGGAAGGTCGCGCGCACCAGATCGAACGCCGTCATCCCCGGCCTCACCGTTCCCCTCACATGCGAGACGATGTGCATGACGTGCGAGTAGTGCTCGACGGTGAAGAAATCCGGCACCGAGATCGAGCCGTACTCGCACACGCGCCCGAGGTCGTTGCGCCCGAGGTCAACCAGCATCACATGCTCGGCGCGTTCCTTGGGATCGGCCAGCAAATCTTTCTCGAGCGCGGCATCCTCGGCGGGCGTCTTGCCGCGCGGGCGCGTGCCGGCGATGGGGCGCAGCGCAGCGCGGCGGCCCTCGAGGCGCGTCATCATCTCCGGCGACGCGCCGACGAGATACAGCGGCTCGCCGCCGACCTCGCCAAACTCAAAATAGAACATGTACGGCGAGGGATTGAGCCGCCGCACTGCGCGATAAATGCTGAATGGGTGCGCGCCGGTGCGCCGCGTGAAGCGCTGCGAGAGCACGACTTGAAAGATGTCGCCGGCGGCGATGTATTCTTTGGCCGCGCGCACCATCTCTTCGTAGCCGGCCTGCGTCACATTTGACTTGAAGTCTGAGGACGGTTGACGGTTGACGGCCGACCGAAGACCGGGCAGCGGCCCGCGCAGGAGCGATTCGATTTCGTCGAGCCGCGCTTCGGCGGCGGCGCTGTCCCCGTCGAAGTCATACGTCATCAGCAATAGATTGCTGCGCGCGTGATCGAAGGCGACGAAGGTGTCGGTGAGCAGGAAGATGGCGTCGGGCAGAGCCGGCTGGCCGAGATGGGCGGCGAGCGACGGCTCGAAGTGGCGCAGCGTCTCGAAGCCGAGGTAGCCGACCAGCCCGCCGAGGAAGCGCGGCAGGCCATCCCGCTCGATGGCCGGGTATTGCGCAAGTTCGGCTTGCAGCGCGTGGAGAAAATCGGTCGCGCGCACATCGCGCTCGTCTGTCGGAGCGGATGGAATCCGCGATAGCGAATGGCCGCGCAGCACGTAACGCGCGCGCGGGCTGACGCCGATGAAGGAGTAGCGGGCGATCCGCTCGCCGCCTTCGACCGATTCGAGCAGAAACGATGGGCCGCGCCCGCGCAGTTTGAGGTAGGCCGTGGCCGGCGTGTCGAGGTCGGCGGGCAGCTCGCGGACGAGGGGCCGCAGGGGATGACGGATGATCGATGACTGCAGCGTTGCTTCGGTGAGCATGGGCAGCTCCGACAAAAAATCTCCACCGTGTTGGGACGAATGGAGATTTCGTGGTGCCACCCAACTTGAGGGACTATCGCTCGCCCTCACCCCCGGCCCCTCTCCCGCTGGGAGAGGGGTGGCAAATGAAAACCCCGTTGTGATGACAACGGGGTTGGGCGGGCCAGTCTCACTCTTGCGGCGACGGCAACGCAACACTGCGTGTTGCTTATGCTTATCGCCTCGCGGGGTAACGGTTGCGGGCCGGTGAGCCTTACTTGCGATTTTTCACGCTCACACTCAGAGGTCCATTCAACATCCGCGCTCAGACCGGGCTTGCACCACACGGCCCGGCTCTCTAGCTGTCGCTTTGACGTTTACTCGTCCTCGTCAACGTTTTCATTGGCGTATTCAGTTGGCACGCTTATAACACGGCGGCGAAACGCGAGTCAAGAGGCAATTTGTCCGAATGATCCGGGTGGTGTTTCGGGGCCTCAATACCGCGCGAGTTCTTTGAGCACGTCGCGGGTGAGGCGGATTTCGAAGTGTTTGGGGCCGCCCGAGTCGGCGGTGAGGAAGGGGAGCGAGATGGTGGTGTCGGCCTGGCTCTTCAACTCGCGCACCGCTTTGCGCGCCGCGTCGGCGATGCGTTGGTAAGCGACTTTGTCGTCGGCCACCTTGGCGCCCGTCTGCTCGAAGGCCTGCGAGCACAGCCAGCTGATGACGGCCTGTTCTTCGCGCTCGGCGCTGGAGGTGAGGAACCTGGGCAAGGCGAGCGGGAGGCCGGGCGCGGCCGTGCCTTCGCGGCGACGGAAGTACACGCCGAGGGCGTAGGCGGTGAGCACTACCACGACGACTACGATACCCAACGTTACGAGGCCGCCCATACCATCCATATCACTTTGAACCTGAGTTGCAGGGATAGTTTAGCCGAGAATCAGCTTTGGTCAATGAGGCTGTGGGTCAGGTCGGCGCGCGCCTCGGCGTCGGCCTCGCGGGCGAGTTGCGCGTACACCGCCTCTCGCGCGCCCAGCCGCGCCAGCGCCCACCCGGCGTGCGCGCGCACCAACGCGGAGTCGGCCTCCCGCAGCCGGCCGGTGAGCGGCGCGATCAGCGCCCCATCCCCCGAGTTGCCGGCAGCGATACAAGCATTCCGCACCAATCGCTCGCAGCCGATGCGCTCGATAGGCGAGCCGCCGAAACGGGCCTCGAAGGCAGCCTCGGTGAGAGCGAGCAGTTCCGCCAGGGGCGGCGCGGCGCGATCCACGCTCAGCGGATAGAACTCGGTGGCCCGGGATTGCACGGCGAAGCGATTCCACGGGCAGACGGCCTGGCACACATCGCAACCGAAGACCCAGTTGCCCATCCGCGCGCGCAGGCCGTGCGGGACGTAGCCCTTGAGTTCGATGGTGAGGTAGCTGAGGCAGCGCCGCGCGTCGAGGACATAGGGTTGCGGAAAGGCCCCGGTGGGGCAGGCGGCCAGACAGCGCGTGCACGCGCCGCACATCGTCTCGCGCGCCGGCTCATCGTACCCATCGAACTCGGCGGTGGTGAGGATTTCGCCGAGGAAGAAATCGCTGCCGCGCCGGGGGTGGATCAGCATCGTATTCTTGCCGATGAAGCCCAGGCCGGCCTGCTGCGCGTGATCGCGTTCGAGCAGCGCGCCGGTATCCACATACACCCGCGCCACCCCCCCGAGCGAGGCGGCCAATTCCTCGAGGCGCGGCGTCATCACGGCGTGATAGTCGCGCCCCCAGGCGTACACCGCGATCCGCCCGCGCCTCGGGTCGCTGAGGATCGCGTCCGGGAGTTGCAACGTGCGGTAGTCGAGGCCGGCGAGGATGAATGACCGCGCGCCCGGAAGGATCACGTTGAAGTCGCGCCGCCGCGCCACCCGATCCGCGCGGGCCAGGTAGCCCATCTCGCCGTGCAGGCCCGCCTCGATCCAGCGGAGATAAGCGTCGAGGTGAGGCGCGGGCCGGGCCGGCGATATCCCCACCAGATTAAAGCCGAGACGGCTGGCGTGGGCTTTGAGTTGAGTGGCGGAAAGCACCTGCTCATCGTATTCCGTAATGCGGGTTGCGTAAAGCCAGCCACATCCCACGAGCAGGGCGAGTGCCCAGCCCACGCCGGGTTTTCGCCCTCACCCCGGCCCTCTCCCGCTGGGAGAGGGAGT
>CAZSNP010000079.1:0-17830 GCA_964608265.1 uncultured Anaerolineales bacterium
CCCGCGCCGGGTTTTCGCCCTCACCCCGGCCCTCTCCCGCTGGGAGAGGGAGTGGATCACGTCATCGGATGGCCGCTCCGACTCCCCTTCTCCCAGCGGGAGAGTCGCTGCGCTTACGGGGTCGGGGGATGAGGGCGAGCGCGGCGACTTTGCACACACCCTGCCCTACGGACGCTCAAGAATTGTACTCGCCAAACAAATCAGTTAGACTCGGCTTGACCTTCAGCCGGCCCCAGCCCGAGGGATTTCGATGAGCAAACCCCCAGTCTTCTTCAGCCACGATGGCGGTGTGGATGACTATCTTTCCATTCTGCTGTTGATGACGATGGAGCACCTCGACGTGCGCGGCATTGCGGTGACGCCGGCGGATTGTTACCTCGAGCCGGCGGTCAGCGCCACACGCAAGATCCTCGATTTGATGGGCCGGAGCGAGGTGCCGGTGGCGGCCAGCCAGGTGCGCGGCGTCAACCCCTTCCCGCAGATGTTCCGCGTCGATTCGTTCTCGATTGATCTGTTCCCCATCCTCAACGAGCGCGGCGCCATCCAAACGCCGCTGGTCGCCGACGACGCGCCCGCCTTCATCGCCCGCACGCTGCGCGCCGCGCCCGCGCCGGTCACCTTCCTCGAGACCGGGCCGCTGACCACCCTCGCCGCTGCGCTCGACCTCGACCCGGCTATCGAGTCAAACATCGAACGCCTGGTGTGGATGGGCGGCGCGCTCGATGTGCCGGGCAACGTCTCGCCGCTGGTCGAGAATGGGCAGGATATGTCGGCGGAATGGAATGTGTATTGGGATCCGCCCGCCGCCGCCCGCGTGTGGGCCACGAGCATCCCGCTGGTGCTCTGCCCGCTCGACATCACCAATCACGTCCCCATCATCGCCGACTTCATCCACGCCCTCAGCCGCCAGCGGCGGTATCCGCTCTCCGACCTCGCCGGGCTGTGTTACGCCCTCGTCGCCTTCCGCCCGTATTTTTGTTGGGATGTGTTGACGACGGCGTATCTCGGCCGGCCCGATTTGTTCACGCTGCGCGAGCGCGAAACCGAGATCGTGACCCACGGCTTGAGCCAGGGCCGCACGCTGGTGAAGCCCGGTGGCCGCAAAGTGATGGCGCTCGACACGGTGGACAAAGACTCTTTCTTCGAGTACTTCCTCAGGCAACTGGCGCGCTGACCCATGCAGCTCCCCACCCGCGTCTTCGACTACCTCGCCGCCCATTGGCCCGAGCACCTCGCCCGCACGCAAACCTTTCTGCGCCAGCCGAGCGTGAGCGCGCAGAACTGGGGCGTGCGCGAGTGCGCCGACCTGCTGCGCGGGTGGATCGAGGAACGCGGCGGGCGGGTGCGCTACTTTGGCCGCGACACGCATCCCATCCTGTACGCCGAGTGGAACGTCGGCGCGCCGAGGACACTGCTCGTCTACGGCATGTACGATGTGCAGCCGGTGGATGATCAATCGTGGACCACCCCGCCCTTCGGGGCTGAAATCTGGGATCACCCCCAGGGCGGCCAGAGCCTCGTGGCGCGCGGCGCGTGCAACAGCAAGGGCCCGCTCATGGCCATGCTGCACGTCATCGAGGCCTTTCAGCAAACGGGCGGGCTACCGGTCAACCTCAAGTGGACGATCGAGGGCGAGGAGGAGATCGGCAGCATCGTGCTGCCGCGTTTTTACGCCGAGCACACCGACCTGCTCCGCGCCGACGCCGCCTTCGAGCCGTTCTGGAGTCAGGATCACGCCGGGGCCGCGCCCCACATCATCCTCGGCACCAAGGGCGTGCTCGGCCTCGAGTTTGTCTCGCGGCCCGGCGCGTGGGGCGGCCCGCGCGATGTGGTGCATTCGAGCGCCGGCATCTGGGTGGCCTCGCCCGCGTGGCGATTGGTGCAGGCCCTGCACAGCATGATCAACGAGCATCAGGAAATGACCGTTGACGGCATCCCCGAGTTGAGCGGGATGACGGAGGCCGACGAGCACCTGCTGCGCGCGATGGCGGCCGACTTCGACGCTCAGCAGCAGCTCGACCGGCTGGGCACGGCGCGTTTCAAACGCGAGCGCACGGCGTACGACTTGCTCAAGCACATCGCCTTCGCCCCGGTGCTCAACATCAACGGCCTGAAATCGGGTTACGTCGGCGAAGGCTCGCACACCATCATCCCCAACGAGGCGCGCGCGCTGTGTGACTTCCGCATGCCGCCCGGCCTGCAGGTGGAGTCGGTCGTGAGCGCCATCCGCGCGCATCTGGCGACGCGCGGCTTCGGCGATATCGAAGTCAAAATGGATTCGGGCTACCCGGCGGCGCGCACGCCGGCCGACGCCCCGGTGGTGCAGGCGATGGCCGCTGCGTACCGCGCGCTGGGCTACGAACCGACCATTCAACCAATTGAGGCCTCGGCCACGCCGTATTACCTGTACACCGAGGTGCTGGGCCTGCCGTTTGTGTGGGGCGGCCTCGGCTCGGCGGGCGGCAGCCACGGCCCGGATGAGTGGTGCAGCCTGCAGGGGTTGAGAGACCTGCAGCGCTCGACAGCGACGTTTCTGGTGGCGTTTGCGGAGAGAGATTCCTATCCAACTTGATACCCGCGCGTTCGATGTGGCTCGGCCCTTTACCCCACCCCGGCCCCGCACCCGTGTTTTTCGAACGGGAGAGGCCGGGCGGGGGTCGGGCTCACCGCCCGATGACGGGCAGCCACAACTGCGCCGCCGGCGGGCCGGGCGAGATTTGCGCGGTGATGTCGGCTTGTGGTTGCAGTGGATCGTTGCTGCTGAGGCGCAACACCGACTGAAACGGCTCAGTGCGCCACGGCACATACCCCAGCCCGCTGAGCGTCGCCGTCAACGTGGCCGTGCCATTCGGGGGAACGGTGACGGTGGCCGGCGCGCCGCTCAGCCAGAAAGCGGGCAGCGGCTGGTTCTTCAATCGCCAGCCGAGGCCGCCGAGCGATTGCGGGTCGCCGCCGCGCACACACGATAGAGTCTGCTCGCGCCCCGGCCCGCCGAAAACCGCCACGCTCCACGGCCACGGCAACGTCCCCATCGTCCCGTAGCGATACTCCACGCTTCCCTCGGAGCGCACGATGATCTGAAAGGTGAAGGTCGGCCCGGCGGGGTCGGGCGTTGCGCGCCACGCTGGCACAGCCTCCCAACTGATCACGAAGGTATCCGCATCCACCGCGCCGGCCCGCACCGCCCCGCCCTGCGAAGGATCGAGGTCGGTCCAAAAGGCGGCCAGCGACCCCGCCGGCAACAGCGTGTTGCCCGAGCAGGCCGCCTGCGGGCGCGCGTCGAGGGGGGGTTGCACGCTGACCCAGCCGTTCGTGCTCAAATAGAGTCGGTCGTACAGCGCGCCGTATACCGGCAATGTGAACGGCAACGTCAGCGCGTCGGTGTAGATCATGTCGTCGGCCAGCGGCAGCGGCGCGAAGGCGCTCAGGTCATACAGCGCGGCGCCGGTCGCGTTCACGCTCCACTCCAGCGGCGGCACCGAGAGCGATACCGACAGCGGCTGCGGGCCGAGGTTGCTCACCTGAAACGGAGTCTGTGATTGCGCCGCGAACGGCAGCGTGGCGCTGAGCACCGGGGCGAGCACCTGCATGTGCGGCGCATCGGCGGTGAGGGTGATGAGGCGCACGGCGTCGGTGAGGAGCGCGGTGGATAGCGTGACCGGCACATAATCAACAGCCGTCGTCGTCAGCACATAGGTGCCCGAGGGGAGGGTGGCCGTGAACGAGCCGGCTGCATCCGTCTCGAACCGCGGCCCGCCGAGGTCGACCTGCCCGTACACGCCCGCTCCCGTCCACCGATCGCGAAGCTGGCCGGTGAGCCGGACGGTATCGGTGGCCGGGGTCACATTCAACAGCACCGGGATCGGCACGACGGTGGTGCCGCGCCACTGCAGGATGCGGGCGCTGTATTGGCCGGCCGCGCTCACCTGTCGCGTGTCGAGCATCACTTCCAGGGTGTACGTGCTGTTGGCCGCCAGCGTCACCTGCGCCGGTAGATGGAGCCACGGCACGTTGACGCGCGCGGCCTGCACCGCCGCATACGCATCCACCCGTCCCCAGCCGTAGGTGTTGTTGGGGTGGGCATTGGGATCGGGATCACAATCCGCCCCGGTGCGCGGTCGCGAGGTGCCGGTGAGCAGCGCGCGCGTGGCCGCGATGTCGCCGATGAGGCCGGGGTTGGCCGACCACAGCAGGGCCGCGACCCCGGCCACATGCGGCGTGGCCATCGAGGTGCCCGAGAGCAGCACCGAGCCGTTGTCGAGCCAGGCCGAGGGCACATCCACCCCCGGCGCCGACACATCCGGTTTGATGCGGCCATCACTGGTGGGGCCGCGCGAGGAGAACGGGGCGATGAAGTCGTCTGAGTCGGTCGCGCCGACGGCGAATGCGGCGGCGTAGTTTCCGGGCGCGGTGCTCGAACCGCAGCCGAAGATGCTGCCGGTGTTGCCATTCGCAAACGCCGAAAACATCCCGGCCGCATTCCACGCCTCGACGAAGCCGGCATACCATTTCGATTCGCCCGGCGCCCCCCACGAGTTGTTGATGATGTGCGGGCGAAGGTCGGGGCGCGGGTTGGCGAACGACTCATCGGTGGGCGCGAGCAGCCATTGCGCGCTGGCGATCAGTGCTTCGTCGGTGCAGAACGTGGTCTGGCAGCCGCGCGCCGCCATCCAGCGTGCCGCCGGGGCTATGCCAATGTGGAGCCCATCGGCGATCACGCCTCCGACCAGCGTTCCCATGACGTGCGAGCCATGCCCGACCCGGTCCGTCGGTTCGGGCGCGGGGTTCTTCGGGGTGGGATCGAACCAGTTGTAGGCGTGCGAGATACCGGACGGCGACCACCCTCGGTACGCTTGAGTCAAAGCAGTGTGCGTGTACTGCGCGCCCGAATCAATCGTGGCCACGACGATGCCCTCGCCGCGCACGCCCCACGTCTCCCACACCCGCGGCGCGCGCACACGCTCGAGGCCCCAGGCGTTGCCGCTGGCGGCCGTCACCGCGCCGGGTGTGATCTCGCCCAGCGAATGCGCCGCGTTCTCGGTGACGAGGGCGACCTCCGCCCGGCTCGCGGCCCAGTCGACCAGCGCGCGGTCACCGGTGACGGCGATGAGGTTGACGATCCAATACGAGCGCGGCTCGAAGCCCCGCGCGCTGATTTCGGCGAGCAACGGCCCCTGGGTTTGCGCGGCCTGCGCGCGCAGCGCCTCCATCACCGCCCAACCGCGCGCCTCCCAGTCGGCCAGCGAGGCGGCGGCGCTCAGATCAGCCTGCTCGTTCAAATACAGCAACATCTCCGCCCGGCCATCGGGGGCGGCGGCCAGTTGGTGCAACAGTTCGTCGGTGATCGGGCCGGGCCGCTGAGGCAGCGACACGCGCAACGGGCCGAGCGGCGCAGAGGAGGAGTGGGCCACGCCGGGCGGCCAGCCTTCGTACAACCTCACCGTCGTGGCCGGCTGGCCGAGGTTGTTGAGGCTGAGGTTGTAAGTCACGACCCGGCCAAGCGCCACCGTCGCTTCTACGTTCGGCGGCGGTGGCGCGGCCTGCACGGGAGCGTTCGTCAACACGATGACCCAGGCGGCCCCCAGTGCAATCAGTCCACCGAGAAGGGTGAGGCGAGATTTCATGCGCGCCATTGTAGCCGATGGGCACGCTATAATCTTCGCTCATGAGCCAGCGCCTCATCCTGCTCGCCTCCGCGCGCACCTATCGCAATGAAGCGTTCACGGTCGCGGCGCGCAAGCTCGGTCTCGAGGTCGTGCTCGGCCTCGACGCGCCGCCGCCGCTGCTGGCGCAGATGGAGGGCTGCCTCGCGCTTGACTATCGCGCGCCGGAACGGGCGCTGAAGACGTTGCTCCGTTACGCCACGGCGAACCCCCCGCGCGCCATCCTCGGGGTGGATGATTTCGGCGCGGTGCTGGCCGCGCGCGCGAGCGCCGCCCTCGGCCTGCCGCATAACGCCGCCGATTCGGTCGAGGCCGCCGGCGACAAGGCGGAGATGCGTCGCCGTTTCCGCGCCGCCGGCGTGCCCTCGCCCGTGTTTCACGTTGCCCATTTCACCGACGAGGTCGAGGCGCTGTTGCGGGCGGTGACTCAATTCATCGGCTTCCCGTGCGTGCTCAAACCCACGCGGCTCTCGGCGAGCAAAGGCGTGATGCGGGCCGATACGCCCGACGAATTCCGGCAACGGTTTGCGCGGCTGCGCCCGATCCTCGAAAAGTCCGGCTGCGAGGAGCTAATCGTCGAGGCCTTCATCCCCGGCGTCGAGGTCGCGCTCGAGGGCCTGCTCGATCACGGCCGGCTGCATGTGCTCGCGCTGTTCGACAAGCCCGACCCGCTCGATGGGCCGTTCTTCGAGGAGACGATTTATGTGACTCCATCGCGGCTGCCCGAGGCCACACAGCGCGCCATCGCGCAAACCACCGAGCGCGCCTGTGCCGCGCTGGGCCTGCGTGAGGGGCCGGTGCATGCAGAGCTGCGCCACCTCACCCCCCAACCCCCTCTCCCGAGCGCGACCAGAGGGTTGATTGCTGCGGCTTCTTCTCGCGCGCTCAGGAGAGGGGGAGCCGACGGCGGGGGTGAGGTCATCGTCGAAGTCGCTGCGCGCTCCATCGGCGGGCTGTGCTCACAGGTGTTGAAGTTCGCCGAACGCGCCGATCAATCGCTCGAGGAGTTGATCCTGCGGCAAGCGTGCGGCCTGCCGTTCGATCCGCAGCGCGGGCCGGGCGCGGGCGGCGTAATGATGATCCCCATCCCGGCGGCCGGTTTGCTGCGCGCGGTGAGCGGCGTGCCCGAGGCCGAGCGCGGGCCGCTGATCGAAAAGGTTGCGATCACCGCCCCGCTCAACTATCCGCTCGTGCCGCTGCCGGAGGGAGACAGCTACCTCGGCTTCATCTTCGCGCACGGCGCGACGCCGGCCGAAGTGGAGGCCGCCCTGCGCGCCGCGCACGCACAACTCAAGTTTGAAATCGAGCCGGAGATCGTGCTCGTCGCATCGTAGCGACGCTCCGCTCGGGCGGTTCGCCTTCATGCGCGAGACTCACATGACCGTTAGCCTTCAGGATTTGCCTGGCCTGCGCCAGGCCCCGATTGCCGTCGGCTTCTTCGATGCGCCGCCCGCCGGCGTGCACGGTGCTGGCGAAGCTGGCGGAGGTGACGAGCGCGAACGAGGCGATGAGCGCGTTCTACGCCGAGAAGAAGGCGGCCTGCAGCGGATAGCCGAGGGCTGATGGCTGTTAGTCAATCGCAAGCCGATCAAACTGATCGGCGGTCGGCTCCGCTCAGCAGAACCAGTTTTCGGTGAGGCGCGGGGGCCGGGCGCGCCGGGGGGCGGCGCGCCACGCGGGAACCGGCTGCCCGGCGGCTGCGTAGGCCAGCGCCCGAACCGACTCGAACGTAGTGGGCGAGTCCTCGCCACACCGCTCAGCCTCGGCCACGCGCGCGGCGACGCGGCTGTGCAGCGCATCCATGCGCGGGTCGGGGTGATGCCAGCGATAAGTGAAGTTCTCCGCGTCGAGGTCGCCCAGCCACTCGCCGGCGTCGGGCGCGGCGGCCAGCGGCGAACCGGGCGGCAACAGCAACCGGATCGAAAGCTGCACGGGCGGGATGTGGGCGATCAGGCCTCGTTCACGAATCCATTCAATCTGCCCGACGTAGTCTTCGAGCATCGTCCACGGCGTGAAGGCCACGAGCGTCGGCTGCATCGCGATCCCGGCGGCATCGAGCACGCCGAGCGCGACGTCGATGTCGGCGGCGGTGTGGCCCTTGTGCAGCCTCGCCAGCACCCGGTCGCTGATCGACTCGATGGCGCTGACGACGAACGTGCACCCGAGTTGCGCGAACTCGGTGAAGACGGCGCGCCGTTGCAGGATATGCTCGATCCTGGTCGTGAAATCGAACGAGACGTTGGGCCAGCGGCGATGGAGTTCGCGCGTGATCGCCAGCGCGTGCTTTGGCCCGTTGAGGAAATCCGGGTCGCCGAAGGTGAGGTGGTGCGCGCCCGCTTCGATCTGTTGGGCGATGTCGGCCAGCACCACCTCGGCGGGTACGACGAAGAAGCGCCCGCCGTACACCGGTGTGATGGGGCAATGCCGGCAGGTGTGCAAACATCCGCGCGTGGCTTCGACGTAGCCGGCCAACTGCGCGCCCTCGCCGCCGAGGTATCGCGCGTATTCGGTGAGCGCTGGTAACGCGGCCCGCTCGGGCACCGGGAAGGATAAGCGGGTGAGCGTCGCGGTCTGCCGCGAGGCCGGCGTCGTCACACCCGGCAGGCCGCTGGCCCCCCCTCCGGCGCTCAATGCTCGAACCAGTTCGATCAGCGCCGATTCCGCCTCGCCCGCGATGACGCTATCCGCCAGACGTTGCTCGAACAGCAGCGCCGCGTTGAGCTGGGCGTACAGGCCGAAGAAGCAGAGGTGGGCGCGGGGGTTGCGCGCGCGGAGGCGGCGCGCCGCCTGTGTGCCGAGGCGCAGCGCGGTGTGCATCGGCGCGGCCAGCGCCACAAAGTCCGCGCGCGCGATGTCGTCGTCGCTCAGATGCTGAAGGGAGAGGTCGCGCGCCTCGGCGCGAAACCCGGCGCGCCTGAGAAAAGCCAGCGGCCAGGCCAGGCTCAACGGCTGGTGGCCCAACTCGTAACAGGCCAGCAGCAGGACGTTCAATGCTTCGACCACTCGTTGTCACTTCTTGCGCGGCGCGCCGCCCTTGGCGGGCGCGGTCGGGGTTTCGCCTTCGGGGACCCAACCTTCGGGCATCGGCGCTTCCGGCCCGAAGAGGAAATCATCCATCTGCTGCATCAAAAATTGCTGCGCGCGCTTGTCGGCCATGTTCAAACCGTAGTGGTTGATGAGGATGACCGATTGCTGCTGCCACATCCCCCAGGCCTGCTGTGAGATGCTGTCGAAGATGCGCTTGCCCAACTCGCCGGGGAACGGCGGCCTGGGCAACCCCGGCAGCTCGCGGCCCAGCTTGACGCATTGCACGGTGCGGACGCTCATGTGAGGGCTCCCGATTGAAGGCGGCTGTGGTACAACTCGTGTGATGCCGACCAAACTGGCGCTGCTGGGGATGCGGTGCGAATTCAGCCGCATCGTGTTCGAGACGGTGCTGGCAGCGGGTGTCAACGTCGCCGCGCTGATTATACCGTCCCCCGACCGCGCGACGCGCTGGCGCGAGCCGGAGCCCTTCCCGCTGCTGCCTGTGGATGTCGTGACGCTGGCCCACGCGCTCAAGGTGCCGGTGCTGGAGGTCGGGGTCTTGCGGTCGGCCGAGGCCCTGGCCGCGCTCGAGGCGCTCGCGCCCGAAGTGCTCTGCGCCGCATGCTTCCCCAAACTGCTGCCGGGCGATTGGCGGCAGCGCCCGCGCCTCGGCGCGCTCAACCTGCATCCCTCCCTGCTCCCAGCCTATCGTGGGCCGGAGCCGCTATTCTGGCAACTCCGCAACGGCGAAGCCCGCACCGGCGTGACGCTGCACCTGATGGATGAGGCCGCCGACACCGGCGACATCGTCGCGCAGGTTGAGGCCCCGTTCCCCGATGGGATCACTTACGCCGAAGCCGAGCGGCTCACCGCGCGCGCCGGCGCGCAATTGCTCATCGAGGTGCTGGGCCGCGACCCGTTGCCGCGCCGCCCTCAACCCGCCGAGGGAGTTTCGTCCGCCCCCTTCCCCACCGCCGCCGACCGGGTACTCGATACGCAATGGCCGGCGCGCCGGGCCTTCAATTTCGTTCGCGGCGCGGAGCCGTGGGCGCCGTTTGAATTGCAGGTTGATGGATTGAGATTGCAGATTGTGCGCGCGCTGAGTTGCGAACTGGAACGACGACTACCAGCGGCCTTCCGGTGCGAAAGGGATATTGTCGCGGTGCAGTTTGCGGATGGCGTGGTGCAATTCAAAACAAACGGCGGCGAGGCCGGTTGACCTCGCCGCCGTCGGCTTGACATGGGTGACCAGTCGCCGATGTCGAGCCGCCCGCAGCGCACTGCCCTACCAGCGCGCTGCCCGCACGTCAGTGTTAGTTGCCGCCCGGCGCTCCGAGCGGGAGCCAATAGGTGTTATCCCAACCGGCATCGTTGGTGGTACGCAGCAGTTGGCTGGCTTGTGCGTTGCTCACGTTCACCGTCGCCACCTGCTGGCGGATGGTGTTGGGGCCGCAGTCCATGCGCATGCCCATCGCGTCGGTGCAGAAGAATTCCGCCCCGCCGCCATTGGTCCATATCCAATCCGGCTCGTGGATGGTGCGTTGATTCCCGAGCCAGAAGTTCTCCAGGCCGCGCTCGTGCTTGCCGAATGGCAGGCGGTTGTCACAGGCCACGATCTGGTCGCCGCACACGTTCTCGCTGGTGCTGACCAGGGTGATGTTCGAGCACGTGGCGTCGGCGCACGGCGCCGTGCCGCTCATGTGGTTCATCGGGTTGGTGACGGCGGCGATCATGAACACGCTCCACGCCCCAGCGACGTTGGCCGAAAAGCCCCACGTCTCGTATTGCGGCGCGCACGTATCCACCACGATACGGCCCAAAATATCTTGCCCGACGCCGCAGCCCTTGCCGCTGAGCGCGCCGGTGTTGGCCATCACGTAGATGTGTGTCTCACGGTTTTGGTAGCGGCTCCAGAACTCGAGCGAGTGCATGCTCTCGGTCAGGCGGCCGCGGCCCGCACTGCCCTGATGGATCGTCACCGTGAAATCAATCGCCAGACCGCGATAGTCGGACTCGGGGCCGCCCATGCCGCTGCTGCCGTTGGCGTAGTGGCTGAAGACCTTGAAGCCGGCGTGGGCGGCAATCTCATTGAACATGCCGTGTATGGCGGCGCTGTAGCCGAATACGGGCAGCGGGCCGCTTGTGTTCGGCTGATCACCGTGTTCGTGCGCAAACGAGCACTTCGCCCCGCCCGGATTGCTGGCATCTACCGGGACGTTGATGGGGTGCCAGGTGCGATACTTGTTCCCATCCGGCCCGATGACGGCGTAGCGGTCGTGCACTTCGGCAGAACAACTGCCCAGTATCAATGGGTTCACGGCCGGGAAGGTGACGCCGCCCGGGACGGGCGTCGCGGTCGGGCCGGGTTGGCTGGGCGTGCTCGTCGGATGGATGTGTGTGGCGGTCGGTTCAGCCGTCCTGGTGGGCGGCGGTGTGTGGGTCGGCAGCGCGGTGCTTGTGGGCTGCCTGGTCTGCGTCGGCACTACCGTCTTGGTCGGTGTCGGCCCGCTGACCGGTGCACACTTGACCGTCATCGTCTTGCGATCCTTCGCCATCACAAACGTCAGCTTGGTTGGGCAGTTGATTGTCTGCTGGCTTCCCGGCTCCATCGTCAAGGCCTGCACAGAGACCTGTGCCTGCAACACCCGCGGAACACCCCCTGCGGCCAGCCCCAAAAGTAATCCGAGACCTGTCACTAAGTTAAGCCACTTTGTTTTCATTGAACACTCTCCAATTACCTGCGGAAATTGCTTGAGTTTCTCCCGCAGATCGCACCCACTATAGTGAATTGGGCTGGGAGACACAGCAAATAAATCGAACCAAAGGAGTGAAAGTTGCGTGAAGTTAGCCTGAATGCACATCCCAACAAACCTTTTCGTTACCCTGCAACCGTGCGCTTCGCCAATATGTTGACAACGGCAGGCTTTGTTTGGCCGATCAAACCAACGTTAGCGAAACCGTAACCGCCGGCATCTGACCACAACGTTGTACATCAGTTAAAGAAGCAATAAGCATAGTTCAACAAAAGCAATACAGGCGTCGAAGGATCGCGTAAGGTTGAATACCAGCGTCGTGCACACGCTGAAACCGCAAACCTGCACTTCGCACACACGGAGACTTCCATGTTTCAACCTATTCGCAATTTTGTTCAAAAGGCCGTGCAAGTCACGGTCGCGGCGGCGCTCGTCGCCGGCCTCACGCTCTCGGCCCTGCCCGCCCCGGCCCTGGCGCAATCGGGCACAACTTACACGGTGAAGGCAGGAGATAACCTCAGCCGCATCGCCCGCAGCTTCGCGGTGCCGCTGGCCGATCTGCGCAGCGCCAACAACCTGCGCTCCGACACGATCTTCCCCGGCCAAACGCTGACTATCCCCGATGTCAACATCGTCGGGCGGGCCATCGGCGCCGGGTCGTTCAACACGCTTGTCGCCGCGGTGAAAGCCGCCGGCCTGGTGGACGCCCTGAGCGGCCCCGGCCCGCTGACGGTCTTCGCCCCGACCGATGCCGCGTTCGCCAAGCTGCCCGCCCGCACGCTCAACGCGCTGCTCAAAGACCCGGCCACGCTCGGCAAGATCCTCACCTATCACGTCGTGTCGGGCAAAGTGATGGCAGCGGATGTGGTCGGCCTGTCATCAGCCACGTCGCTGCAGGGTGAGAGCATCGCCATCAAAGTTGAGGGTGGCAAGGTCATCCTCAACGGCAACTCGACCGTGACCGCGACCGACATCGGCGCGAGCAACGGCGTCATCCACGTCATCGACACCGTCATCCTGCCGCCGTCGCTGACCGCGCCCGCCCCGGCTGTGGCCCCTGTTCCGGCGGATGCCAATGTGTACACCGTCAAGCCCGGCGACTTCCTCGGCCGCATCGCCCGCAACAATGTGGTGACGGTTGCCGATCTGAAGGCCGCCAACAATCTTCAGAGCGATACCATCTTCCCCGGCCAGAAGCTCGTCATCCCGCAGGTCGACATCGTTGGCCGCGCTGCCGGCGCCCGCACGTTCAACACGCTGCTGGCCGCCGCGCAGGCTGCCGGTCTGGTGGATGCGCTCAAAGGCCCCGGCCCGCTGACGGTCTTCGCGCCGACCGATGCCGCCTTTGCCAAGCTCGGCTCCCGCACCATCAGCCTGTTGCTGGCCAACCCTGAGCTGCTGCAGAAGGTGCTCCTCTATCATGTCGTGAGTGGCAAGGTGATGGCGGCGGATGTCGTCGGCCTGTCGTCGGCCACCTCGCTGCAAGGCTCGAGCATCAACATCGCTGTGAGTGGCGGCAAGGTTGTGCTCAACGGCAACTCGACCGTGACCGCGACCGACATCGGCGCGACCAACGGCGTCATTCACGTCATCGATACCGTGATCCTGCCGCCGCTCGATGTGCTGGATGTGGCGACGCTCAACGGCAACTTCACCACCTTGGTCGCGGCAGTCAAAGCGGCGGGTCTCGAAGGCGCGCTGCGCGGCGCGGGGCCGTACACGGTCTTCGCCCCGACCGATGCCGCCTTCCGCAAGCTGCCTGCCGGCACGGTGGAAGCTCTGCTCAAGGATCCGGCTGCCCTCAGCAACATCCTGCTGTATCACGTCGTGAGCGGCAAGGTGATGGCGGCGGATGTCGTCGGCCTGTCGTCGGCCACTTCGCTGCAGGGTTCGAACATCAGCATCGCCGTCAGCGGCGGCAAGGTTCGTCTCAACGGCAACTCGACCGTGACGGCGACCGACATCGGCGCGAGCAACGGCGTCATCCATGTGATCGACACGGTGATCCTCCCGCCCCAGTAACCGAGACGAGTTGTGCACGCAGAGCGAGCCGGAGGTTGCCTCCGGCTCGCTTTGTTTTCCCACATCTCAGTCGCTGGGGATTGGTGAATGCCTCAACGGGCTTCGGGTGGCGCAGGCGTTCTGCGAGCGTCGGCATGTCGTTGCCTTCCGCCGGAGTTGTATCCGTTAGCCGTTTACGCCAGTTCAATATCACTGCAAACTTGCCACATCCCGTAATTCTCGTGAATTCTCCGGGTTGACAATACAAACTTTTCCCGACCCTCGCCCATTTCTCTCCTGGTATGTTTTTCTGTAGAATACGCCCTATTCGGGTGGGCGCACCAACGCCACCATCCACCCATCGGACCTTTATGACCGAACGCGGCTCGGCGCGACATTCCCTCAACGTGGATTTTTTCACCTCCACCCATCGCCTGACCGGTCAGGTGGAGGTCGGCGGCCCCGGTTTGGTGGGACTGCTTAACGACCCGCTCACCTCCATCTTTTCGGCTCGGAATGTCTATGTCTCGCGCATCACCGACCCGGCCAAGATCGTAGGCCACTTCGACGAGGCCTCGCTGGTCAAGGCCAACATCGTGTTGGGCCTGGTGTCGCGGCGAGAGGATTTAGGGCCGCAGGGCTTCTTCCGACCGGGCAGCGGCAAAATCCTCAGCGCCGCCATCCTCCTCACCACCCAACTCTACGAAGTGCAGGCGACGACCGAATACATCAGCCGCATCGATCCGGATGCCATCCTGGTGGGCGGGCAAACGGGGGCCAGCCGCTTCACCGTCATGTACAACGTTACCGTCATCCCTGTGCCGTATCCCAACGTCACCCCATTCACGGCCAGCGCGATGTTCATCAATCGCAATCACATCACCGGCATGTACGTCAATAAAGGCAAGTAATGGCTAACATCCTCGTCATCGACGACGATAAAGACTTTCGCAACATGGTCAAGCTGATGCTGACGCGGCTGGGCCATGCACCGACCCTGGCCGCCCACGGCGAAGACGCGTTGGCCCTGGCCGCGAACAATGCTTACGATCTGGTCATTTGCGATTTGATGATGCCCGAGATTGACGGGTACGAAGTCACCCGTCGCCTGCGGACGAACGCCCGCACTCACAATCTGCCCATCCTCTTCCTCACCGCCCGCTCGCAACCGGCCGACCGCGAGGGCGCATTCGAGGTCGGCGCCGATGCCTACATCACCAAGCCGTTCGAACCGCGTGACCTGGCCAACAAGTTGAGCGAATTGCTCAACCGCCCGCGCCCGGTGCCGGTCGAAGCAGCGGCCGCCGTGGCCACCCCTGTCGTCGCGCCCATGGCCGCCGCGGCCGCGCAGCATGTCGTGATCGCGAAGCCGCCCAAGTTGCCCGAGACCGCACCCCTGCCCGGCCCGCGCCCCTCCGGTCGGGTCGTCGTCTTCATCGGGATGCGCGGCGGTGTGGGCAAGTCCACCCTGGCGGTGAATTTCGCCGGTGCGCTCGCGCGCGGTGGACGCCGGGTTTGCCTGGTCGATCTGTCGCCGGTCGGCGGGCAAGTGACGGTGCATCTGCGCCTGCGACCTAAGCTCACCTGGCTCGACCTGCCGCACACGCTCGACACCGACGTCATCGCCAGCGCCGTCACCAAACACGAATCGGGTTTGTTCGTGCTGGCCGCGCCGGCCAGGCCGGTGCGCAACGTCCTCACCGAGGGCGCGGCTCAGGCGATGATCACCCACCTCCGCTCGCTGTTTACGGATGTGGTGGTTGACGGCGCGCCGTGGCTCGACGATGCCACCTGCGCCGCGCTCGGGCAGAGTCGCCGGGTGTTGCTGGTGCTCAACGCCGATGTCGCCGCCGTGCAATCCACGCTGGCCGCGTTGCCGGTGTTGGCTCAGCTCGGCATTGGCGAAGAACAACTCAAGGTCCTGCTCAATCACACCGCGCCCGAGTCGATCGTGCCGCAGGCCGCCGTGGAGAAAGCGCTGGGCCGCAGCCTCGAAGCCATCATCCCCTACGACAAAGCCCAGGCGGCGGCGCTGGCCCAGGGCGTGCCGCTCGTGCTTGGCCAGCCCAACAGCGCGCTGGTCTCCTCCGTCGCCACCCTGGCCGCCAGGGTCTATCTGGCGGCAGCGGCTTGACGCCCCATCCGAATCGCCATAGGCTTGGCCGCGCAGCTTGATTTACTTTGGGATTTGCGCCGTTCCCGCCTTGTGCCACCACGGATTACGCAGAATCTCCCTTACCACTCCATGCAAGCCGTGAAATCGGTGGTTAAATCGTTGCCAGTTGCGTAGCTCGTATCGTTCCCTGGCCCGCCCGGAGTTTTGGTCGGGACCTGGTGTGTTTTGAGGTTCTCCATGAGTAGCGTCACCCTGCCGCCGCGCAATCCGGCCCCGCCGCGCACCTGGCGCAGTTGGCTCATCGGTAAGCCGCTGCCCACCGAGGACGCGCCGCATCAAACCATCAGCAAGAAGGTGGGGCTGGCGGTCTTTGCCTCCGATGCCCTCTCCTCGACCGCCTACGCGACCGAGGAGATTCTGATCGTGCTGGCTCTGGCCGGCACCGCCATCTTCTTTCAATCCATCCCGATTGCGATCAGCATCGTCATCCTGCTGACCATCGTCACGATTTCGTATCAGCAAACGTTGCACGCCTATCCGAACGGCGGCGGGGCCTACATCGTCTCGCGCGACAACCTGGGTGACTTCCCGGCGCTGGTGGCCGGCTCCGCCCTGTGGACGGATTACATCCTGACCGTGGCCGTCTCCATCTCGGCCGGGGTGGCGCAGATCACGTCGGCTTTGCCCCAGTTGCTGGAATGGCGCGTGCCGCTGGCTCTAGGCTTCATTGCCTTCATGACGGTCGTCAATTTGCGCGGGGTGAAGGAATCGGGGCTGGCCTTCGCTATACCTACCTACTTTTTTCTGGCGATGATGTTCGCCACGCTCGGCATCGGCTTCTTTCAATATTTCACCGGTACGCTGACGCGGGTGCAGGGCATCGAACTGGCGGTGGAGCAGACCGAGGCGGTGACGGTGTTCCTTATCCTGCGCGCGTTCTCGAGCGGGTGTGCGGCCCTCACCGGCATCGAGGCCATCAGCGACGGCATCCTCGCCTTCAAGCAGCCGCGCAGCCGCAATGCGGGCATCACCTTGATTTGGATGAGCGTCATCCTCTCGACCATCTTCCTCAGCATGACGTTTCTGGCGCATGAGATCAAGGCCGTGCCGTCGCACACGCAGACCATCGTTTCACAGATCGGCATCGCCGTCTTCGGCCAGGGCGCGGCGATGCACCTGATTCTTCTGGGCGGCGCAACGCTGATTCTGATCATGGCCGCCAACACCGCCTTCGCCGACTTCCCGCGGTTGAGCGCCTTCCTGGCCCGCGACGGCTTCCTGCCCAAACAGCTGACGTATCGCGGCAGCCGGCTGGTGTTCAGCTACGGCATCCTCGTCCTGGCCGGCGCGGCCTCGCTGCTCGTCATCGTCTTTCAGGCCCGCACCACCGCCCTCATCCCGCTATACGCCATCGGCGTGTTTCTCTCGTTCACTCTGTCGCAGGGCGGCATGGCCGTGCGCTGGTGGCGGAGCGGACGGCTCCGGCCCGGCGAGGCCCAGGAACGATTCAGTTCCGTGCTGCACCACGACCCGCAGTGGCGGTTGAAGTTGGGGATCAACGGGTTTGGCGCGATCTGCACCTTTATCGTGATGTTGATTTTCGCCGTGACCAAGTTTGCCAGCGGCGCATGGATCGTCATCCTCATCATCCCCACCCTGGTCTTCATCTTCTACAGCATTCACCGCCACTACAAAGCGCTGGCGGCCGATCTCTCCCTTGATTCGTTTGGCGCGCCCAAGCGGGTGATGCGCCACCGCGTCGTCATCCCCATCGGCGGCGTTCATCGCGGCACGCTGCGCGCGCTGAATTACGCGCGCGCCCTGTCACCGGATGTGACGGCGGTGCACGTTTCGGTAGACCCGGATGAGGAAAACAAGATCGCGCAGAAGTGGGAGCGCTGGGGCGACGGGGTGCGCCTGGTCGTGATTCCCTCGCCGTATCGCACGCTGGTGGAGCCGTTGCTCAACTACGTGCGCGATATCGCCGCGCAGCGCCAGGCGGGCGAGGTGTTGACGGTGGTGGTGCCGGAATTCGTCCCGACGCGCTCCTGGCACAATCTGTTGCACATGAACACGGCGGTCTGGTTGCAGTTCGGCCTGTTGGGCCTGCGTAACGTCGTCATCACCGAGGTGCCTTACCATGTGGGCGACGACGGCCCGAAGGGCCCGGCAAACGGGGCCTGATCGTCGTACCAGGGCGAGTGCCAAGTCGCCGAGTCCGCCCTCATCCCCCGGCCCCGTAAGCGCAGCGACTCTCCCGCTGGGAGAAG
>CAZSNP010000080.1:0-16410 GCA_964608265.1 uncultured Anaerolineales bacterium
CAGCTGACGCTATGCCACATTCAACACCTTTTTAGCAGTTTGCAAAAGTCCAGTGAACCTCTGTTTTTGCGCTCGTCGCAGCTCAGCGATGAGCGTCCAGCTATGATCAAGGATTTCCCAATGGAACATGTAGACGCCCTCGCCCAACGTAAGGCGCCGCTCGACATGCACCCGGACGACTTCCGTTCGCTGGGTCATCGCCTCATTGACCGTCTCGCCGACTTCCTGGCTTCGCTGCCGGATCGGCCCGTCACTCCGGGTGAGTCGCCCGCTGCTGTCCGGCAGGCGCTGCACGCGGCCCGCCCGCTGCCCGATTTGGGTACCGATCCCGCCAACCTGCTCGAGGCCACCGCCGGCTTGTTGTTCGACCATTCGCTGTTCAACGGCCATCCCCGCTTCTGGGGCTACATCACCTCCTCCGCCGCGCCCATCGGCGCGCTGGGCGATCTGTTGGCGGCCGCCGTGAACCCAAATGTTGGCGCCTGGTTCCTCTCACCCATGGCGAGTGAGATCGAAGCTCAAACGGTGCGCTGGATCGCGGAACTGCTGGGCTATCCGGAGGACTCTGGCGGGCTGCTGGTGAGCGGCGGCAACATGGCGAACTTCGTCTGCTTCCTGGCCGCCCGCCAGGCCAAAGCCGGTTGGGATGTGCGCGCCGCGGGTATGACAAGCGCGGAGGCGCGCCGCCTCCGCGTTTACGGCTCCACGGAAACCCACACCTGGATTCAGAAAGCGGCGGACATGTATGGGCTGGGGACAGACAGCATCCGCTGGATCCCGACCGATGCGCAACTGCGGATGGACACCACGGCCCTGCGACGACACATCCGTGAAGATTTGGCGGCCGGCGACCGGCCCTTTCTGGTCGTGGGCGCAGCGGGTTCGGTCAGCACCGGGGCCGTTGATCCACTGCCGGAGATTGCGGCCATTTGTCGCGAATACGATTTGTGGTTCCACGTTGATGGAGCGTATGGGGGCTTCGCCGCGATGCTTCCGGACGCTGCCCCAGATCTGCGTGGGCTGAGCGAGGCCGATTCGGTGGCAGTGGATCCGCACAAATGGCTCTACGCGCCGATTGAGGCGGCCTGCGCCCTGGTGCGCGACCCGGCCAAACTGCGTGAGGCCTTCGCCTATCACCCGCCGTACTACCACTTCGGCGTGGAGGCCGTCAATTACCTCGATCACGGACCGCAGAACACGCGCGGCTTTCGCGCGCTTAAGGTCTGGCTGGCGATCCAGCAGGTGGGGCGCCAGGGCTATGTGCAGATGCTCTCTGACGACATCCGGCTGGCGCAGGAGCTTCATCGCCGCGTGTCGGCACACCCCGCGCTGGAAGCCTGCACGCAATCGCTGAGCATCACGACCTTCCGCTATCTCCCGCCTGATCTTCCGCCCGGCGCGGAGGCGGCCGAGGCGTATCTCAGCGAGCTGAACCGTGAACTGCTCACCCGCCTGCAAAATGGCGGCGAGGCCTACCTCTCCAACGCTGTGATCGGCGGGAAGTTTGTGCTCCGCGCGTGCATCGTCAACTTCCGCACTTCGCTTGCCGATGTTGAGGCCCTGCCCGAGATCGTGGCGCGTGTTGGACGGGAGGTGGATGCGGCTCTGCGGCCAGAGGGCCTGTCTCAGCTGAGAGGCTGAACATGGGCTACGACATCATCATTGTGGGCGCGCGAGTAGCCGGGGCAGTCCTGGGCACTTTGCTGGGCCAGGCCGGGCAGCGCGTGTTGATTCTGGAACGGGCGCGCTTTCCCAGCGACACCCTCTCCACGCATTTCTTTCGCGCCCCGGCCCTTCAGGCCTTCGAGCGGATGGGCGTCTTCGACGCCGTGCAACGGGCAGCCCCACACCTCATCACCAGCTGCAACGATGTGGACGGCCATGTCTTTAGCGAACCGGTCGAAGGCTCCGATGAGCGGAATTACTACCTGTGCGTGCGGCGCATCACGCTCGACGCAATCCTGGCCGACCGCGTCCGGCGCGAGCCAACGGTTGATCTGCGCGAAGGGGCCGTGGTGGAGGCCCTGATCTGGGAAGTCGGCCGCGCTGGATGGGACGGGACGCACGGCGCTGCGGCGCGACCTCGAAGCACACTGGGCCGCGCACAATCGCGCCGGCGCAGACGCCACCCACGTCGAGTCGCAATACCTCGAGGTCATCGTGCACCGGCGTTGAGCGCGTGGCATCGGCAGCGGCTGTGGCATAGCTTTCGCCGCCGCCGCTCTTCCCGCTGCCGTGGTTTGGTGTTGGGCGCCGGGCGCCACCAAGGTGGTTCGGCGCTCGGCGTCAACCGCGTGTACAATGCCGCTCAGCCTCCATGCCCGGAACGAGCCTCGTCTCGACAACCTCGCCTCTGAACGTCCGGCTGCTGGGCGCGCTGCACATGTCGCGCGGCAGCGAACCCGTCCCTGCCGGCGCCTGATCACGGCGCAACGCGCGCACGTTGTTTTGTTCTCTGCCCCTCAGCCCCAACCGCCGTTGCCACAAAGAGCAGGTACTGGAATTGTTGTGGCCTGATCTCGATCCAGCCGCGGCTGCGAACAACCTGCACAAGACTCTGTTTCACCTCCGGCGCGCGCTGTGCCCCGAGGCCGGCCAGGCGCGCGCGTGCCCGTACATCGAGTTCGACGGCGAGACGATTGCGCTCGCCAACGTGGGCGCGGTGGCGGCGGCACAACCCCGTGCTAAGATTATCGCGCGAGGCGTTCGCCGAATTTCAAACGCAAAACACGCCGGCGTTGCCCGCGGATTTTCACGCCATCAAGCGGCCCAACCTCGGCCATGATTGAACCAGCGTCGCACGGTGTAGCTCCCCTCCACCTCGGCCTGCGCGCCAACTGGGAGCAGTTCACCCTGCTCGTCATCGTCAACGCCTTCGTCGGCGCGATGGTTGGGCTGGAGCGGGCCGTCGTCCCCCTCCTCGCCGAAGAAGCGTTCGGGCTGATGACCAAGACGGTGACGCTGTCGTTCCTCGTCAGCTTCGGCGCGGTGAAGGCGCTGGCCAACCTGTTTGCCGGGCGGCTCTCCGACCGCCTCGGGCGCAAACGGATTTTGATCGCGGGCTGGCTCATCGGGCTGCCGGTTCCGCTCATGATCATGTTCGCGCCGAGCTGGGATTGGGTGGTGGCGGCGAACATCCTGCTCGGCGTCAATCAGGGCCTGTGCTGGTCCACGACCGTGATCATGAAGATTGACCTGGTCGGCCCCAAGCAGCGCGGGCTGGCGATGGGCTTGAACGAGTTCGCCGGTTACGTAGCCGTTGCGCTCTCCGCGCTGGCAACCGGTTACCTGGCCTCGGCTTACGGCCTGCGTCCCGCGCCCTTCATCCCCGGCCTGTTCTTCGCCGCGATTGGCTTGTTGCTTTCGATCTTCTTTGTACGCGACACGCGCGGGCACGCCCACCTCGAGGCTTCGGTCCAATCGTCGGTCATCAGCCCTTCATCCCCTCAGCCCTCCTTCGCCCAAATCCTGCTGCTCACGAGTTGGCAAGACCGCACACTCTTCTCAGCCAGCCAGGCGGGTATGATCAACAACTTGAACGACGGCGTGGTGTGGGGCCTGGTGCCGATCTTCCTCGCGGGCGCCGAGCTGCCGCTGGAGGCGATTGCGCTGGTGGCCGCGACCTATCCGGGGGTGTGGGGGCTGTCGCAACTGGTCACCGGCGGCCTGAGCGACCGATGGGGCCGCAAGTGGTTGATCGCGAGTGGGATGTGGGTGCAGGCCCTCGGCATCGCGCTGTTCGTGATGGGCAGCGGGCTGGCGCTGTGGCTGGCCGCCTCGGTGCTGCTCGGCCTCGGCACGGCGATGGTCTATCCCACCTTGCTGGCCGTGATCTCGGATGTCGCGCATCCGGGCTGGCGGGCCTCGGCGGTGGGCGTCTATCGGCTGTGGCGCGACGGCGGCTATGCGGTCGGCGCGCTGCTGGCCGGCGCCCTGGCCGATGCCTTCGGCCTGCCGGTCGCCATCCTCGCCGTCGGCGCGCTCACCCTCCTCTCCGGCGTGGTCGTGGCGGGCGTCATGCGCGAGACGTTGCCCCATTTTCGTGTGTCCAACGGAGGCCCACCGGTGGTAGAGTAAGCGGGTGATGTTGCACGTCAGTTTGTTGGGCCGCCTCCGGGCTGCCGATGAGTTCACCGAGCGGAGGTTACGTCTACGGCCACGCGCACAACGGCTGCTAGCCTACCTGCTGCTGTACCGCCGCGCGCCGCTCACGCGTCAGGCCCTCGCCTTCACCCTCTGGCCCGATCACCCCGAAGCCGACTCCCTCGGCGCGCTGCGCCGTGCGCTCAGCGAAGTACGCGCCGCGCTGCCCAAAACCTGCGACTGGGTCAGCGCCGATCGCGACGACGTGCAATGGAACACCGCCGCCCCGCTGTGGCTCGACCTCGACGAGTTTGAGCGCCTGGTTCGCGAAGGTACGCCCGCGGCCCTGCACGCCGCAGTTGACCTGTACAGCGGCGACCTGCTCGAGGGTTGGGATGAAGAGTGGGTGCAAGCCGAACGGGCGCGCCTCAGTCATCTGCAGGCGGAGGCGCTGGCGCGATTGATCGCCCAGCATCGCGCGCTGGGCGAGCACGGGGCCGCGCTGGAGGTCGCCCGCCGGGCGATGGCCGCCGATCCACTATCCGAATCCATCCATCGCGAAGTCATCGCCCTGCACTATCTTGCCGGCGACCGCGCGGCGGCGCTGGCCGAGCACGCCACTTTCTGCGCTCGGTTGAGCGCCGAACTCGGCGTCGAGCCGATGGCGGAGACGCAGGCGCTGGCGCAGGCCATCGCCCGAGGCGAGCCGCTGCCCACAGTCGAGCCTGCCCTCCGGCCTTTCATTGCCGCATCCGCCCCGTCACTGCCTCAACTGATCGGGCGCGAGGGCGAAATGGCGCAGATGGTGGAGCATTGGGAGTCCAGCGCACGCGGGCATGGCCGCCTCGTCATCGTGAGCGGCGAGGCCGGGGTGGGCAAGAGCCACCTCACGCGCAAACTGGCCGAGGCCGTCACCCGGCGCGGCGGGCTGGCGTTGATCGGGGAATGTTACGAGTTCGAGCGGGCGCTGGCCCATCAACCCCTGGTCGAGATGCTGCGCGCAGCGGCGGGCGACCTGCGGTCCGCCGGCCTCACACCCGCTCATCGCGCCGCACTCACTCAACTAGTCCCGGAGGTGTTCGGAGCAACCAGCGCGCCGAAGGCCGAAGCGCCGGCAGCCGACATGCGGGCGTTGCTGTTCGAGGCGGTGCTGCAAGCCTTCCTCACCCTCACCCGCGCCCGGCCGCTGCTGTTGTTGATCGAGGACGTGCATTGGGCCGCCGAGACTGTGCTCGATTGGCTGACGTACATCACCCCGCGCTTGAGCGGGAGCCGCGTGCTGGTGATCAGCACCTATCGCACCGACGAGGTCGGGGCCGAGCACGCGCTGGCCCGCCTCGCGCGGCGGTTCGCGCGCGAAGGGGTTGTAGCCTCCCTTTCGCTCAAACCCCTGTCGCGCGAGGCGCATCGCGCGCTCCTCCGGCAACTTTCGGGTTTGAGCCAGGCCAGGCTTGACCCGGTGGCCGACCGGCTGTACGCCGAGACGAACGGTCATCCTTTCTTTCTGCATGAGATTGTGCGCGGGTTGATGGAGTCCGGCGCGCTGACGGCCCACGCCGGAAAATGGGGCGGCGCGTTTGTGGAGGCCGCACCCGGCGCTGTCATCACCCTGCCCGACTCATTGCGGGCGACGATCGTGGCGCGCGCGGAACGGCTGAACGCGCTGGCGCGCGCGCTGCTGCGGGTGGCCGCGGTGGCGGGGCGGGTCTTCGATTTTGCCCTCGTGCAGCGCGCGGGCGGCTGGGCCGATGAGTTGGCGCTCGAGGCGTTGGAGGCATTGCTCGCGCGCAACTGGGTGCGGGCCACCGAGCGCCCGCCGACCTTTGCCTTTGTCCACCACCTCGTGCGGGAAGTGATCTACCGCGACACCACCGCGCCGCGCCGGGCCTACTGGCACCGGCGGCTCGCCGACTCGCTGGAGGTATTGCACCCGGACGACTTTGAATCGCTGGCCTATCACTACACGCAGGCGGATGCGCACGACCGGGCGCGCTGCTACCACATCGGCGCCGGCGACCGGGCGCGCCAGTTGGTGGATTTGAACGACGCCGCACAACATTATCACGCTGCGCTCGCCCACTGGCCGGAGGCGGATCAGGCCGGGCGGGCGGAGATGTTGTGGCGGCTGGGCGAAATCCAGTGGGTGCTGATGGAGCAGGGAAATGCTCTTACCGCTTTCGAGGCCGCCCGCGACGTCTTCGACACGTTGGGCGAGCGCGTCAAAGTCGGCGACCTGGAGCGATTGATCGGCCGCATGCATTGGGAACTGGATAATGCTGAAGCCGCCTGGCCTCACTACTGGAAGGCGCTGGCGATTTTGGAAGCCGAGCCGGAGGGTGTCGAACTGGCGCGCGCCGTCAGCGGCATCTCGCACATGCACATGCTGGCCTCCCAATACGATGAGGCCATCACCTGGGGCGAGCGCGCCCTGGCCCTGGCGGAACGCCTCGGCGCCGAGGACGTGCGGGTGCACTCGCTCAATAATGTCGGCGTTGCCCGCATGCTGGTTCATCGCTACGACCCCGAGCGTGGCCTGGCGATGATGCGCGAGAGCTTGCGCCGGTCGCTCGACCTCAGCCTGCCGCACGACGCCTGCCGGGCCTACGTCAACCTGGCGGATTGTCTGACGGGCCGCTCGCGCTATGCCGAAGCGCGCGCCGTTTACGACGAATTGCACGCTTATGCCACACGGGTGCATGCGCGGGCCTTCATCCCCACCGCTGTTTTGCAGCGGATGCACATGGATTGGCTGATGGGGAAGTGGTCGGCGGCGCTGGCCGGCCGGCCGCAGGTGGCTCAATTCACCCTGTACGTCAAAGGCCCCTGGCGCGTGTGGGCGGCCACACGCTTCGGGTTGATGCACAGCGACCTCGGGCAGGCCGAACGCGCGCAGCAGATCCTGGAGGAGTTGCGCGCGACTGCGTCCAAGTGGGGCGAAGTGCAGACCAATGTGCCGTACCTCGGGCAACTGGCGCGGGCGTACTCCGACCTCGGGCGGGCGGCTGAGGCAGCCGCCGCCATCCAGCAGTGTCTTGAATTGGTGGACGGCAATCCCACGCTGCACAGTGATTGCACGCAGGCGGTGTTGATCGCCTGTCGCTGGTTCGCCGCCCGACCCGAGTCTTTAGCATCCGCGCGCGCCTGCCTGCCTCGACTGGAACGCGCCCATCAACAGCTCGTGACTCCCGAAACCGCCGCCAGCCTGGCCGAAGGCTGCGGCCTGGTCGCCCTGGCTGAGGGGCGTGCCGCCGAGGCCGCCGAACAATTCCGCCGGGCCGCCACCCAGTGGGCGGCTTCCGATCGCCCGTACGATCACGCCCGCGCGCTGGCAGGGGCAGGCCGCGCGCTGGCCGCCGATGAGCGGGCCGCGGCCGGCCAGGCGCTCGATCAGGCTGACCACGTCTTCGACTCGCTCGCCGCGCAACTCGCCGATGATGAATTGCGGCAGTCATTCCTCAATTCACCGCTTGTGCGCGAGGCGCGCGCGATTCGTCTCACCCTGAACTGAGACTCGGAAACTGAGCCTGACAGATGTGCGCCTGATCGGCGCGCGTCTGGTTTGTGTTCCGCGCCGGGACGCTTTCGGGACGCTGGCCGGACGGATAGCTTCTATCCTGCGGCCAGACCCTGAGGATTTCGGGAGAACGCATGCTTCGGACTCTATTGCCTCGGATGAGTATCGGCCTGAGCGTCATCACGGCGGCGTGCACCGTGCTCGGGCCGGGCACGCCCACGCCGACCCCGGCCCCTACCCCGACCGAGGCCGCCGGCTCGGAATGGGTGAAGTACACCAACACTTCAATTTGCGTGAGCGCGAACGAGCATCTACATGCACATCAACGGACACACCAAAAAAGAACTAATCGCTGAGGTCTTTGATCGGGCCGCGCACGGATACGACCACCTCAGTTACCTGCCGGAGTTTGGCCGGCGGCTGGCCGCTTTCACCCAGGTCAGGGCGGGCGCAGCCGCCCTCGACGTGGCCGCCGGCCGCGGCGCGGTCTTGTTCCCACTGGCCGCGCAGGTCGGGCCACAGGGGCACGTGATGGGGATTGACCTCTCGGCGGAGATGGTGGCGCAGACGGCGGCGGAAGTCGAGCGGCGCGGCCTGCCCAACGTCACGCTCCGGCAGATGGATGCCGAGCGGCTCGATTTCCCCGAGGCCTCGTTCGATGCCGTGCTGTGCGGCTTCGGCTTGTTCTTTTTCCCACATCCCGAACAGGCCCGCGCCACGCACCTTACAAACGTTCACCCGACCGGCCGCACTCGGCCCGGTCATACGAAAGGAGATTTCTCATGTCAACGACAAACGGATACGCTCACCCCGAAGTGCTGGTCGAGACCGAATGGGTCGCCGAGCACCTCAACGACCGGAAGGTGCGGCTGGTGGAGGTGGATGTGGACACCACCGCCTACGACTCGGGCCACATCCCCGGCGCGGTTGGCTGGAATTGGAAGAAGGACACGCAACAGCCTATCCGCCGCGACATCCCGGACAAAACTGGCGTGGAGGCATTGCTCGGCCGGTCGGGCGTCGCCCCCGACACGACCGTGATCCTGTACGGCGACAACAACAATTGGTTCGCCACCTACGCCTTCTGGCTGCTCAAGTTGTACGGGCACGCCGACGCGCGCATCATGAACGGCGGGCGCAAGAAGTGGCTGGATGAGGGCCGCCCGCTCACCACCGAAGCGCCGCAGGTCGCGCCGGCCCTTTATCGCGCCAAAGAGCCGGAGGCCAACCTGCGCGCGCTCCGCTCGCTCGTCCTCGACAGCGTGGGCAAGGCCGGTCACGGCCTGGTGGACGTGCGCTCGCCGAAGGAGTTCAGCGGGGAACTGCTCGCGCCGGAAAATCTCCCGCAGGAGGGCGCGCAGCGCGGCGGCCACATCCCCGGCGCGCGCAACATCCCGTGGGGCCAGGCCGTGCGCGAGGACGGCACCTTCAAACCGGCGGCGGAGCTGAAGGCGCTGTACGGCGGGCAGGGCATCACACCGGATAAAGAGATCATCGCCTACTGCCGCATCGGCGAGCGTTCATCGCACACGTGGTACGTGCTCAAGTATCTGCTTGGCTACCCGAACGTGCGCAACTACGACGGCTCGTGGACGGAGTGGGGCAGTTCCATCGGCGTGCCGGTCGAGCGATAACCGCGCCGGTGCTCCGCCTCAGGCGGGATGGACGACAGCGGCAACCGTATCGTCTATCCCGCCGTTTGTTGCTTGTTGGCCGCGCCGTCTGGCATTAGACTCCCTGCGTCTCGCGTCCCCCTCCCGGAGGCAGGCTGATGAGCGACAACTCCCTCTTCATCGAACAATTTGTCGAAGCGCGGCTGGGCAACTCGGCCTACCTCGTCGGCTCGCGCGAGTCGCAGCGCGCGGTGCTGATTGACCCGCTGCGCGACGTGGACCAATATCGCCGCGCCGCCGAGCGCTACGGCGTACAGATCACCCACATCCTCGACACGCACCTGCACAACGACTTCGTCTCCGGCGCGCGCGAGCTGGCGGCGCAGACCGGCGCGACCATCGGCGTCGGCGCGCAGTTCGGAGTCGAGTTTGAACATCAGCCGCTCGAGGAGAACCAGTTATTGGTTATTGGGGATTTGAGCCTGCGCGTGATGGCAACGCCGGGCCACACGCCCGAACACATCGCCTTTGTGCTCGAAACCGAGGGGAAGCCGCAGGCGCTCTTCAGCGGCGGCGCGCTGATGGTGGGCGGCGCGGCCCGCACCGACCTGCTCGGCCACGAGCACACGGTTCCGCTCACCCGGCAGTCGTATCACACCATTCACGACAAGCTGCTCGCGCTCGACGATGCGGTGGCGCTGTATCCCACGCACGGCGCGGGCACGTTCTGTTCCGCACCGGTGTCGAGCGAACGCAGTTCGACGATTGGCCGCGAGCGGCGCGGCAACTACCTCGCGCTGGCCGAAAGTGAAGGGGATTTTGTGCAGCGCGCGTTGAGCGGATTGCCGAGTTATCCCGTGTACTATCCGCACGTGCGCGCGATGAACCGGCGCGGCCCGCGCATCCTGGGCGGCGTGCCCGTGCTCAAACCGCTCTCACCGGAGGAAGTGCAGGCGCTGGCCGAGGCCGGCGTGGCCGTGCTCGACGTGCGCCCGGCGCGCCGCTTTGCGCAGGGGCACCTCCCCGGCGCGTACGGCATTCAAGTGAGCGCGCCGCTCAGCACGTGGGCGGGCTGGCTCATCCCCTTCGGCACGCCGCTGCTGCTGGTGGCCGATTCGGTGACCGATCAAGTTGAAGCCGTGCGGCAACTCATCCGCATCGGCTACGACGATTTGCGCGGCTACCTGCACGAAGGGATGGAGGCATGGGCGCAGTCGAGTTTGCCCATCGAGACCGTGCCGACGATGACGGCGCGCGAGTTGCGCGAGCGATTGAACGACCGCGATGCGCTGACCGTGCTCGACGTGCGCATGCGGAGCGAGTGGGAGGCCGGCCACATCCCCGGTGCGCTGCACGTGGAAAATGGAAAACTCGCCACCGACACGCCCGCGCTGCCCACCGACCGGCCCATCGCCGTGCATTGCGCCCACGGCGCGCGCAGCATGGCCGGCATCGCGGTGCTGCTGCGGAAGGGCTTTCGCAATTTGATTCAGGTGGAGGGTGGCATTACGGCGTGGCAAAAGGCGGGCGGGGAGGTGGTCCGTGAAACGTGATGCGTGAAAAGCGAGAGCCACTCGATGACAAAGCTTCTGATCGAACGCTTTTACACAAGTTTTCAACGGCGCGACCACGCGGGCATGGCGGCCTGCTATCACGCCGAGGCCACATTCACCGACCCGGTGTTCGCGCTGCGCGGGAAAGAGATCGCGGCGATGTGGCACCTGCTGTGCGAGGGCGGCAAGGATTTGGAAGTCACGTTCAGCGGGGTCGAAACGGATGGCACGACAGGCCGCGCGCACTGGGAGGCGCGCTACACGTTCTCCACAAGCGGGCGCAAGGTCCACAACGTCATTGACGCGCAGTTTCGATTCAAAGATGGGTTGATCGTCGAGCACCGCGACCAGTTCGATTTCTGGCGCTGGTCGCGGCAGGCCCTCGGCCCAACGGGGGCGCTGCTCGGCTGGACGCCGATGATGCAGGGCCGGGTGCAGCGCGCCGCGCGCGAACGGCTCACAAGATTCATCGAACGACATCCGGAATACCAATTGGGTTTGTAGGGACGGGCCGGTGGCCCGTCTCCCAACGCAACCGCTCACGCAGACCGGCGGGCAGCAGCGCGGCCTCCGCCGCCTGCCGGATCAACTTCGTGAACAGCGCGGGCCGCACCTCGCGCGAGGTGCGCAGCGACAGGTAGCGCGCCCACACCAGGTTTTCCTCCGCGCCAAGGAAGCCGCCGGGCGGTTCCTCCACCAGCACGCCGAAGGTGAAGCCAAAGGTCACGCTGGCGCGATGCGGGATGATGAAGCCGAAGAAGGCCGGCCGGCTCTTGCCCGGCACGTACAGGTTGATCGAGTTCCATCCCAGCATGACACGTTCTGTGGACTTGGGCAGCGCGCGCTTGACCAGCCCGCGCACGCGGTGGGCCAGCCGTTGCATCGGCGGCGGATAGCGCGAGAGATAGGCTTCCGGTGTGGGTGTGAGTGTGGGCACCAGCGCGTCAGCGGCGAGATGATCCGGGCAGCAGCGAGCATGCGCCACTGTTACGGGCCGGGTTTTCTCGCCTGCTGTCCGAGGAACATGCTCAACTGCGCGGCGTGCTCCTGCACATGGCGCAGGGTGTACAGCAACAGCTCCCCAAAGGTGAGTTCCCCCCACGGGAACCGGCACAATCGGTAAGCCTCCTCGGTTGAAAGAGCGCCGATGACGGCCTGACACCGGCCGCGGCAATAGTCCAGGTAGCCGAGCAGTTCTGCGCGGGTATAGGTTCGTGGCAGAACCTCGCCCGCGCGCATTTCAACTAAATCGAAGGGCGCTGGCGGGGTAAAGCCTTCCTCCGCCCCGGTCAAATAGAGGTCCAGCCAGAATAGCGCATGGTAGCCCTGATACCAGAAGGCTGCGAAACCCGCCGCCACCCACTGATCCGGCTCGTCTTCCCATAACCTCTTCTCCCAAAGTTCATCCGGGCAGTCGCGCAAAGCGTCGCCCAACTGGTCAAGGGCGACCTCAAACTGACGCCACACCATTGCGTTGTCAATGATGGTCATTGCCTCACTCCAGAGCTTGAAAGGCGAAACCGGCGCTCACTCGTTGCGTTCACAGGCGGACTTCGAGCCGAATCGTCACAGTCTTGCCTTCCTCAAGGGCCTCCGCTTTTCGGACGCTGTCTTTGAGGGGCACGATGTAGCCGCCGTCCTTTGGAAACAATGACGTCTTCCACTCGGTCTGGCCGATGCGGGCCTTGACCGGGATCATCCCCCAGCCGTACGTCACGACTTCTGAGATCACGTTCAGGTCGCGGCTTTGCTTGGCCGGAACGGTCACGAAGTAGTAGGGTGAGGGGCCACGCCAGAACCAGATCTTGCCCTTGAACTCGATGGTCATTGGTGAAGATGACGGCAGCCCGCACAGCGATTGCCGGATTTGGCCAGGATGATAGTCGGTCTGTGCGATGGCGGCATGGGCCAAGTATACCTGCAATACGGATCGAAGCTGCTCTGATTGGTCAATTGGGTACAATCTGGCCAAAGCCTGCGACCAAAACCGCGTATGCCCGAACTCCCCGAGCTCGAAGTCGCCACCGAGGTGCTTAACCGGCGCGTCGCCGGCCAGTCCTTCAGCGGCGTGGAGGTCATCCCGCCCGGCGGCCCCATCGTCGTGCGCGACCTCACCCACGCCGGCTTCGCGCCATCGCTCACCGGCCAGCGGCTTGAGTCAGTGACGCGTCACGGCAAGTTCTTGCGTTTCACGTTTCAGGCCTCACTCTTCCTCGTCATCAACCCCAAACTCACCGGCCGCCTGCAACTGGCTGCACCCAACGAGAAGAGGATGCCGAAGACGCACATCATCTTCACCCTCTCTGGCGGCGGGCAACTGCGGTACGTGGATCAGAAGCTGATGGGGCAGATGTACCTCACGCCCTCGCTGGAGGCCGTGCCTGACTTCGGCGGCATGGGGCCGGAGGCGCTTGAGGTTTCGCTCGCCGATTTCCGCGCGCGGCTCAAACGCTTCCCCGGCGAGATCAAAAGCACGCTGACCCAGAGTCGATGTGTGGCCGGCATCGGCAATGCGTACGCGGATGAGATTCTGTGGGCGGCGCAGATTCATCCGTACCGCCGGCGCGCCTCGCTCAGCGCGCAGGAGACAGAGCGGTTGTATGCGGCGATGCGCTCCACATTACTCGAAGCCATAGAGAAGGTGCGAACCGAGATGGGCGAAAACATCCACTTGAAGCCGCGCGATTTTATGGCTGTACACATGAAGACCGGCGAGCCGTGCCCGCGCTGCGGCAGCCCCATCTCGCTCGTCGGCGCGAACCAGCGCCTCACCAACTTCTGCCGGGCCTGCCAGCCGGGCGGGCTGATCAAGGGGATGTGAAGTAGAATCCATGACGAAGTGCCCGCCATTCCCTGCCCACACTGCGGCTCGACCGCCACACTACCGCTGCCCGGCCTCGGCGACCGGCTGGGCGCGGTCTTCGGCGCGGCGTTCGCGCGGCGCGCGAGCGACCTCAGCTTCGGCAATCCCGGACTGGCGCAGCGCTTCCACGCCGGGGAGATCGGCGCGTACTGTCGAGGCTGCCGCCGACGGTTCACGCGCAAGTCGGAGCCTTCCGGCGCCTCGCCCGCCCCTTCCGTGACCAGGCGTCTGCGTGACCTCGAGCAGTTGCGCGCCGAGGGCCTGATCAGCGATACCGAATACCAAAGCAAACGTAATCAGATTATCAACGAGTTGTAAGCGGCATCGTATGACGCGAATGATGGCGAACAAACTCGTTCGCACAATTCGCGTCATTCGGTGCAGAGCATGATGGCGACGATTGACGATTTGCTGAAAGAATTCCCCGAAGACTCGCGCGCGCGACTGCGCCAGGCCTGGGGGGCGCTGCCCGAGCCGATGCAGAAAGAACTCGAAGGCTCGGTGAAGTATCTGCCCAACGACCTGCTGCGCTGGCGGATGCTGCTCGACCTGGCATTGCCCAGCTTCAAAGCCGCCTTCGACCGCAAGACCGGCATCGCCATCCTCGGGCCGGCCAACGTCGGCAAGAGCACGCTCTACAATCAGCTTGTTCGGAGCAAGGACGACCGCGCCGAGGTCAGCCCGGTGCCGGGCACCACGCGTGTGAATCAGGAAGCGGATGCCGGTCTGTTCCGCATCGTGGATACGCCGGGCGCCGATGCCGTCGGCGAGGTGGGCCAGCAAGAGAAGGAACACGCGCTCGCGGCCGCGCGCGCCGCCGATTTCCTCGTCATCGTCTTCGATGCGATTCAGGGGATCAAACGCACCGAACAGGAATTGTTCGACGAGCTGGCCGCGCTGAGCAAGCCATACGTCGTGGTGCTGAACAAGTATGATCTGCTCTCGCGCAAGGATGTGGAGCCGGTGCTCGAACGCACGGCGACCAACCTGCGGTTGCGGCGCGAACAGGTCGTGCCGATCTCGGCCAGGACGGGCAACAACCTCGATGACCTGCTCGTCGCAATCGCCAAAGCCGAGCCGGGCTTGCTGGCGGCGCTGGGCAGCGCGCTGCCGGCCTATCGCTGGCGGCTGGCGTGGACGGCCATCACCAGCGCGGCCACCACGGCGGCGGCCATCGCCCTCACGCCGCTGCCGGTGCTCGATGTGATCCCGCTGCTCGTCGTGCAGTCTTCGCTCGTGCTCGGCGTGGCCCGCATCTACGATTACGCCCTCACCCCGGCGCGGGCGCGCGAGCTGGCGGTGACGTTCGGCCTCGGCTTCCTCGGGCGCACGCTGTTTCAGGAGTTGAGCAAACTCGGCGGGCCGCCGGGCTGGGTGCTCTCGGCGGCGATTGCGGCCTCGACTACGGTGGTGATGGGCTACGCTGCGATTGTGTGGTTCGAGCGCGGCGAAAAGCTCACCGGCGAGTCGCTCAAACGGCTGACCACGACGCTGACCGACACATTGGTAGAGGCGCTCAAGGGTTTGGGCAGGAAGAAGCCGAGCAAAGAGTATTTGCAGGAGCAGTTGCGGCAGACGTTGGAGCAATCGGCGCTCGGGCAAGACCGGAGCGACCTCGATCGCGCCGCACAGACTGATCGGGCCGCGCCCACCGAGTCGTCGAGCGAAGCGCTCGGTTCTTGAAAGCCCACAATCGGGATGCTATAATCGCCGGCAAGTCGGGCAATTAGCTCAGTTGGTTAGAGCGCACGGTTCACATCCGTGAGGTCACAGGTTCAAGTCCTGTATTGCCCACCTCTGACCTCAAGGATAGGCCCCCAGCCTATCCATGAGGTCAACGGTCAGACGGTCACCCACACCGGTGACCTCACGGATAGTCCCTTTCTCTGGATAAAAAAACAGCCCACCGCGTACCCGGTATTCATGCCGGGCTTACTCGGTATTCATTCAGAGAGAGGAGACCTCATGGGCGCCAAACTGACACTGTCGCTGGCCTTGGAAGGCTTTCTGCATTACAAGGCCGCGACCGGCCGGAGCGAACATACCCTGGCCGACTACCGCAACACCTTCAAGAAGCTGCAGACCTACTTCCCCAATAACCCGCTTATTGCGTCGATCACGCGCGAACAGCTCATTGGCTTCTTCGCCTGGCTGCAGAACGACTACGTCAGCATACCGGACGGCGTGGCCCCGCGCGGCGAGATCCGCCTGGCGGCCAAATCGGTTTTCAACATCCACGCCAATCTGGCAGCGCTATGGGCTTGGGCGACTAACGAAGAGCTGGTCAAGCAGAACTGGATGCGCAAGATCGAGCCGCCCCGGGTGGCCCCGCCGGTCATCGAGCCGTTCACGCGCGAGGAGATTCAGGCGCTGCTCAAGGCCTGTGAGACCAGTCGCTCGTGGAAGACCCGCAACCTGACGACCAACAAAATCTCGACCGCCAACCGCAGCCGGGCCATCGTGCTGATGTTGCTGGATACGGGCGCGCGGGCTTCGGAGCTATGCGGCCTGTGCTTCGGGGACCTGAACTTCAAGAACAACAGCGCCAAGCTGCGCGGTAAGGGGCCAGGCCCCGATGGCAAAGAACGCCTGACTTACTTCAGCAAGCGCACGGCGCAGGCCGTGTGGAAGTGCCTGCTGCCACGGCTGGAGGGCATCCGGGAACGCGATCCTGTTTTTGTAGTGGGCGATGCCGAGCGCGGTGGCGAAATGGGGCGCAATATCCTAATATTACTGGACTCTGGCAAAAGCCAGGTCAACCACGTTTTGAGTTAGGCCGAGAGT
>CAZSNP010000081.1:0-16104 GCA_964608265.1 uncultured Anaerolineales bacterium
GCGCGCGTTCGGGTTTGACGCCCCCCTCGTTTCCGCTACACTTGCGGCACGCTGCGCCGAGGGAAACCCATGTCCACTCTGACCCCCGCCGAAGAACGCGGCCTCATTGGCCTGACGCTCGACGCCCAACTGCGCCGCGCCTTTGCCGAGCTGACCCCCGCCGAGGTCGCCGAGTTGGTGACCGAGATGCGCGAGGAGGCGCTGCGCCGCAAACTCATCTACCTGCACGACGGGCAGCCCGACGTCATCCCGGTGATGATGCGGCCCACCGGTGTGCTGCCCGATCAACTCGGCTACATGCACTTTGTGGCGTGGACGATCGTCAACGCCCTCAAGCGCCTGCCCGATCTGTACATTCAGGATTTCGCCATCCGCAAGGTCGTGCCGCTCACCCCGCCCGAGGAGAAATGGCTGTGGGATAACTGGGGGCCCGACCACCGCGAGAACAACCCGGTCTTTGGCCGGCTCGACGCGGTGGTGGATTTCACCAGCCCGATGTGGAAAGATTCGCTGCACTTCATGGAGCCCAATCTCTCCGGCGTCGGCGGCATCCACTATATCCCGGCCACCGAACAGATGCTGGCCGAAGTCGTCATCCCCCGTTTGCAGAGATACGACCCGCAGTTGCGGCTCGAGGCCGGGCAGGATGTGCGCGAGTTGTTTTTGCAAGAGGTGCTCGATCACCTCGAGGCCATCGGCCGGCCGGGCGGCAACATCTGCTTTGTCGAGCCGAAGTATTCGGGGGACGGCCCGGCCGAGCAGGCGGCGCTGGCGGACTATTACCGCGAGCGCCACGACCTCACCATCCTGCACGCCGACCCATCCGAGTTGTACATGCACGAGGGCGAGCCGTGCTGCAACGGTCGTGTCGTTGACCTGGCGTACCGCGACTACGAAATCCGCGATCTGTTGTATGAGGAGGAGGAAGGGGTTGACATCGGGCCGATGCGGGCGCTCTTCCGGGGCAACCGCGTGGTCTCGTCGCTGGCCGGCGACTTCGATCACAAAAGCTGCTGGGAGATGCTGACCGACCCGCAATTCACGACCAAATACTTCAGCGCCGACGAGCGGCAGGTCTTCCGCCGCCACGTGCTGTGGACGCGGGTGCTCTCCGACCGGCGCACCGCCTTGCCCGACGGCGAGAGCGTGGATTTGCTCGAATACGTCCGCAAAGAACACGACATCCACGTGCTCAAGCCCAATCGGTCGTACGGCGGCGACCGCATCATCATCGGCCCGACGCTGACGCAGGCCGAGTGGGAAGCGGCGATTGACGAGGCGTTGCGCGACGAGGATTTGTGGGTGGTGCAACGCCTCACCCGCATCCCGGTGTATGAGTTCCCGGTCGTCACCGACGACGGCTCAATTGCGGCCGAGCCGTTCTACACCGTCATGGGCCTCGCCCCGACGAAGTACGGCATCGCCCTGCTCGGGCGCGCGTCACAGAGGATGGTCGTCAACGTCGCTCAGCGCGGCGGGATGTGCGGCGTCCTCATCGGGCGGCCCACCGCGCGCCTGATGGGGCCGGGGCAGCAACGGGGCAGCCGAACGTGATAGACCTTTGGGAAATCAGGCAAACACGGGAAGGGGCTGAGTCTTATTCCGGTGTTTTCCGTTTTTGAAATGCCCGCCCACTTCGATGCGGATACTGCGCGCCGGTTGATGGAACGCGCGCTGGCGCTGTCTCGCGCCGATGAGACCGAGATCGTCTTCAGCGGCGGCGCGGCGGCCCTGACGCGGTTCTCGAACAACGCCATCCACCAGCACGTCGCCGAGAGCGATGCGACGCTCGAAATCCGGGCAGTGCTCGGGACGTGTGTCGGCAGCGCGGCCACGAACGACTTGAGCGAGGCCGGCATCGAACGGGCGGTGACGACGGCGTGTGACCTGGCCGAAGTCGCGCCGCGCAACCCCGAGTGGCCGGGCCTACCGGGGCCGCAAACCTACCCGGAGTTGCCCGTCGCTTTCGATGAGGAGGTGGCTGCGCTGTGCGACGACGCCGCCGCCCGCGCGCACACCGTCGCCCACATCTGCGCCGCGTCGGAGGCGGTGAACGCGCTGGCCGCCGGATCGTTCAGTGTGGCGCGCTCCGAGTGCGCCATCCTCAATTCGAAAGGTTTGTTCGCCCATGCCCCGAGCACGCAGGTTGAGGTGACGTATGTCTTCGAACGCGACGGCGCCTCCTCGTACGCGCACGCCACCGGCTGGCGGCTGGCGCAGATTGACGGTGAGGCGCTCAAGGTGCAGGCGCTGCGCCGCTTGAAGTACAATCGCCCGCCGCGCGCCGTCCCCGCCGGCGAGTATCCCGTGGTGCTCGAACCGTACGCGGTGCTGACGCTGCTCGAAGCGATGATCGAGGACGGCATGGGCGCGCTGGCCGTGCAGGAGGAGCGCAGTTGGATGAATCCTCACCTCGGCCAGCGGTGCATGTCGCCGGCGATCTCGATTACGGATGATGCGCTGGCGGTGGCCGGGTTCCCGCGCGCGTTCGACTGCGAGGGGATGCCCAAACACCGCGTGGCCATCGTGCGCGACGGCGTGCCCCTCTCGCCGGTGTATGATCGGGTGACCGCCGCGCGCGAGCCGGGCCGCTCCTCGACCGGCCACGCTCAGCCGCACGATGACGAGGATTGGGATGGCCCCGCGCCCGAGAACCTCGTCCTCTCGGCGGGCGCCCAGTCGGTGGAGGAATTGATTCGCGCGACGGGGCGCGGTCTGTTTGTCTCGCGCTTCTGGTATGTGCGGCAAACGTCGAGCCAGCGCGCGGCGGCGACCGGCACGACCCGCGACGGGGTGTGGTGGATCGAGGGCGGCGAGCTGGCCTACCCCGTGCGAAATTTGCGCTTCGATCAGGAATTGGTGACGGCGCTCGGCGGCGTGCGAGGCGTGGGGCGCGATCTGCACACGCTCTCCGGCTTCTACGGCGTGCATCGCGTGCCGGCGCTGGCGCTCGACTCGTTTCGGTTTATCGGCGAGGCGGAGGCGTAAAGCGTGAAACGCCAAGCGTGAGAGGCCCGGTCATATCCGGGTAGCGTCCAGCCTCCGCGCCTTCGCATTTCCGTCATTACGTTTCACGTTTCACGTATCACGTTTCACGTTTCACGAGACTCATCTGGTGACGACTCCATTATCCATCAACACTTCTGAGATGGTCGAGTTTCTCATCGGCCTGCTCAACACGCCCAGCCCGACCGGCTTCACCGAGGCGGCAATCGCTTATTGCGAGCGGGCGTTTGCGCGCTTCGGCTATCCCATGCAGCGCACGGTGAAGGGCGCGCTGGTGTTCGATGTGCCCGGCCTGGCCAGCGACGCGCCGCGCGCGCTCACCGCCCACGTCGATACACTCGGCGGGATGGTGAAAGAGATCAAGGGCAATGGCCGGTTGAAGCTGGCCAAGCTCGGCGGTTTCCACTGGAACACCGTCGAGAGCGAAGGCTGCACGGTTTTCACGCACGCGGGCGCGCCGGTGCGCGGCACATTGCTCGTCAACAAAGCCTCGTCGCACATCTTTGGCGCCGAGACCGGCAAGGCCGAACGGGATGACGATGGGATGGAGGTGCGGCTGGATGCGCGCACCCGCTCGGCGGCGGAGACGCGCGCGCTGGGGATTGAGGTCGGCGATTGCGTCGCCTTCGACCCGCGGGTGGAGGTCGGGCCGGCGGGCTTCATCCGTTCGCGGCACCTCGATGACAAAGCCGCGGTGGCCTGCGTCTTCGGCGCGTTGCTGGCGCTGCAGGGCGGCGGCGTGCAACCCGCGCAGCGCACGACCATCCACCTCAGCAATTACGAAGAAGTCGGGCACGGCGCGGCCAGCGGCTTCCCGCCCGGGCTGGTGGAGTTGCTGACGATTGACATGGCCGCCGTCGGCCCGGGGCAGGCCTCGGATGAGTTCAGCGCGTGCATCTGCGTCAAGGACTCCGGCGGGCCGTATCACGCTGAGATGAACCGCAAGCTGCGCGCGCTGGCCGAGGCCGCAAACATCCCGCACACGGTGGATATCTATCCGTATTACGGCTCGGACGGCGAAGCATATTGGCGCGCCGGCGGCGACGTGCGGGTCGGCCTCATCGGCCCGGGCGTGGATGCCAGCCACAACTACGAGCGCACCCACACCGATTCGCTGGCGCGCACCGCGCAATTGATCGTGGAGTATCTGCGAGCATGAATGGCATGATCGTCGTCTCTTCCCCCCAACAGGATATCTGGGCGGTTGCCCCACAGGGCCGCATTGACTCGGCGGCGGCGCGCTCGGTCGAGGACGCCCTCAACGGCCTGCTCGACGAGGGCCGGTCGCGCATCATCGTTGATTTCGCCGACGTGTCGTACATGGCCTCCGCCGGTCTGCGCGTGCTCATCCTCTCGCTGCGCCGGGCGCGCAAGCTGGGCGGCGATGTGCACCTGGCGGCCGTCACGCCCGAGGTGCGCGAGGTGTTGAACATGGCCGGGCTGAACACCCTGTTCACCTTTCAACCCTCGGTCGGGGCGGCGGTGCGTTCATTGCAATCACACGGCGCATAGACTACAATCGCCCCATTCCTCATTGAGACAACAGGAGACGATCTCATGGAGATCAACAAACGGGAATACAAGCGCGCCAACGTGCTGCGGGTCACCGGGCGGGTTGACGCCAGCGTTGCGGCGCAATTCGAAGAGGCGCTGCGCCAGGAAGTGGAGCAGGGCCACGCGCACCTCGTCCTCGAGATGGACGGCACCGACTACATCAGCAGCGCCGGGGTGCGCGCGCTGATCTCGGCGCAGAAGGCGCTCAAGGGCAAGGGCGGGGCGGTGCTGCTGGCCCAGCCCTCCGAGCGCGTGAAAGAAGTGCTCGACCTCGCCGGCCTCGAATCGCTCTTCACGGTCTTCGGCGACACCGAGGCCGCCATCGGCTCCGTGTAATCGCCGCGGCCTCGCGTTGCCCTCGCCACCCGGCGGGGGCTTTTTGTTTAGCCGGAGCACACCCTCATCCCGATGATGCTACAATCGCCGCGTCATGCCCGACCTCGAACCAAATAAACTGCGCAAACAGTATCTCGATATCAAGCGCCAGCACCCGGACGAGATCGTGCTCTTCCGCCTTGGCGATTTCTACGAGACCTTCGACGACGACGCCCAGCTCGTCGCGCGCGAACTGGAGCTGGTGTTGACCAGCCGCCCCAACATGTACAAGGCCGACGGCGTGCGCGTGCCGATGGCCGGCATCCCGCATCACGCCCTCGAGCCGTACATCGCCCGCCTGATCAACAAGGGCTATCACATCGCCATTTGCGAGCAGACGACGACCGACGACAAAGGCTTCTTCAAACGGGAAGTCGTCCGCGTGGTCACGCCCGGCACCCTCATCGAGCCAAACCTGCTCGAAGCGAGCCGCAACAATTTCCTCGCCGCGCTCGTCGTCGCCGAGGGCCGCGCCGGGCTGGCCTATGCCGACATCTCCACCGGCGAGTTCGCGGTGACGACGTTGCAGGCCGGCAACCCCTGGTCGCCGGCGCGCCAGGAGTTGATGCGACTGCGGCCGGCGGAGTTGCTCCTGCCCGAGGGCGCGCCGACCGCCGCGCTCGACAACGTCCTCGCGCCGCGCACGGCCCTGCCGGGCTGGAAGTTCGATCCGGGCAAGGCCCGCAACGTATTGCTCGACCACTTCGGCGTCAGTTCGCTGGCCGGCTTCGGCATCGAGCAGGCGCCGCTGGCAGTGGCGGCCTGCGGCGCCATTGTGCAATACGTCCGCGAGACGCAGCCGGCCGCCCTCAACCTGCTGACCGGCCTGAGCACGTATTCGCTCGATGAGTTCATGACGCTCGACCCGGCCACGCGCCGCAACCTCGAATTGACCGAGACGCTGCGCGGCGGGGAGGTGCGCGGCTCGTTGCTCGGCGTGCTCGACGCCACGGCCACACCGATGGGTGCGCGGCTGTTGCGCCAGTGGGTCAATCAACCCTTGCTCGATGTCGCCCGCATCCACGAGCGGCTGGATCGGGTGGCGGCGTTTCACGGCGACGGCGTATTGCGCGCTGAGATGTTGGCCGCGCTCAAGCCGCTGCACGACATCGAGCGCATCACCAATCGCATCCTCGGCCTCACCGCCAACCCGCGCGATTTGGTGGCGCTGCGGGAGACGCTGACGGCCCTTCCGCAGATCGTGGAAAGGCTGCGAAACGACGGAACCGAAGGAAAAGACACGGCCTCCCATGTGTCCCTCAGTTCCCTCGTTTCCCAACTGGATCCGTGCACCGAGGTCCTGGCGCTGCTTCAATCTGCCATTGCCGACGAGCCACCGGCCGTGCTGGGCAAGCCCGGCATCATCCGCGAGCGCTACTCCGAGGAACTCGACGGCATCCTCCACGCCACGAGCCACGCCCGCGAGTGGATCGCCGGCCTCGAAAAGGCGGAGAAGGAGCGCACCGGCATCAAGACGCTCAAGGTGGGCTACAACAAGGTCTTCGGGTATTACCTCGAGATCAGCCGCGGGCAGAGCGATCACGCGCCCGAGAACTACATCCGCAAGCAAACGCTCGTCAACGCCGAGCGCTTCATCACCCCCGAACTCAAGGAATATGAAACGCTCGTGCTCAACGCCGAGGAGCGCATCCTCGATATCGAGACGCGGCTGTTCAAAGACCTGTGCCGGCAGATGGGGGCGCACGCGCCGCGCTTGTTGACGACGGCGCGCACGCTGGCGCAGATCGATGTGCTCGCGGCGCTGGCCGAGGCGGCGGCCCGCCACGGCTACGTTCGCCCGCAGGTCGTGGCCGAGCCGCTGCTCCAAATCCACGCCGGGCGGCATCCCGTCGTCGAACAATATCTGCCGGCCGGGGGGCGCTTCGTCCCCAACGACATCGTGTACGAGCCGGGCGAATGCGTCCGCGTCATCACCGGCCCGAACATGAGCGGGAAGAGCACCTATCTGCGCCAGACGGCGCTGGTGGTGCTGATGGCGCAGATGGGGAGCTTTGTGCCGGCGGCCTCCGCGCGGCTGGGCGTCTTTGACCGCATCTTCACCCGCATCGGCGCGCAGGATGAGATCGCCGCCGGGCACTCGACCTTCATGGTCGAGATGGTCGAGACAGCCAACATCCTGCACAACGCCACGGTGCGCAGCCTGCTCGTGCTCGACGAGATCGGACGCGGCACGAGCACGTACGACGGCCTGTCACTGGCGTGGGCCATCGTCGAGCACATCCACAACCATCCGGGGCTCAGGGCCAAGACCCTGTTCGCCACGCACTATCATGAGTTGACCGACCTCGCTACGGTGCTGCCCGGCGTGCGGAATTACAACGTCGCCGTGACGGAGGAGGGCGACCACGTCGTCTTCCTCCATCGCATCGTGCCGGGCGGGGCGGATCGGAGCTACGGCATTCACGTGGCGCAACTGGCCGGGCTGCCGCGCGCCGTCATCGCGCGGGCGCAGGCGATCATGGCCCAGCTCGAGGCCTCCGGCGGGCGGGCGATAAAACTCGAAGAGGCCGCCCCCGCGCAAATCGCGCTCTTTCCCGAGACCAATCCCCTGCTCGATGAGCTGAAGTCGCTCGACCTCAACTCGCTCACGCCGATGGAGGCGCTCAGCCGTCTGTTCGAGTGGCAGGCGCGCTTTGGTCAGCGGATTGGGTGAGCGGATGAACGGACTGCGCCGTGCCCGATCCGCTCATCCGTTATCTCAATCCGCTGACAACGACAACATTCCAATGAGCAAATCCCAACAGCGATTTCACCTGGCAGGCGTGTTGCTGCTGCTCGCGGGGTGGACACTGCCCTCAGCCTCAGCGCAGAGCGGCTCGACCATTTATCTCCCGCTCGTCGCGCGTGGCTTCGGCGCTCCCGTGCTCAAGTGGCAGCGCGGCGGATGTTACTCGTCGTGGTGCGAGACCGCGTGGTATTCCTCGGCGGCGGTGGCGGATTTGGAGGGGGATGGATCAAAGGAAGTGATCGGGGCGGCGTATTCGGTGATGGTGCTCGATGGGGACAGCGGCGCGTTGGAGCGGCGGCTCGGCAATACCGGCAACCGCCAGTGGCCGAGCCTCGTCGTCGCCGACCTCGAACCGAACGGCGACCTCGAAATCGTCAGCGCGCATAGCGGCGGTTGGCTGTATGTCTACGATCACCTCGGCAGCCTGGTGTGGTCGCGGCAGCCCACGCCCGGCAGTGAACTGCGCTCACTGGCCGTCGCGAACATCGATGCCGCTCCCGATCTCGAGATCATCGTCGCCGCCACGCGCTCCGATGACCAGTGGTTCGTATACGAGCACGACGGTAACGTGCGCCCAGGCTGGCCGCGCTTCTCCGGCGATGGCAACGCCGTCGGATATGCGGCCGGCGCGTACAACGAAAACGTCGCCGCCGGCAACGTAGACGGCGACTCGGCGCTGGAGATCATCGGGCCGAACGACACCCACTACACCGCTGCCTTCAACGACGATGGCTCGCCGCTGCCGGCCAGCGCCATCTACAACAACATCAGCAATCCACCCGGCCCGCGTGTGTGGGCCCGCGTCGGCGTGCATGTGGATCATGCGGTGGATTTGCGCGGCTATGCCTTCTGCGGCAGTGAGCACCGGCCCAACTTCGCCCACAGCGCGCCGACGATTGCGGATGTGAACGGTGACGGCGTGCGCGAGATCATCATCGTCGGCAACGTCTACAACTGCGGCACCAACCCCTACACGAATCTCTACGAGATGCCGTTCATCTTTCGCGGTGACCGCACACGGTGGAGCGGCAATGGCTTCGATTGGACCGCCATCCCCGCGCCCGCCGGGGCCGCCGCGCCGCTCTCCGAAGATTACAACCTCATCGAGAACTCGATGCCTAACCCGGTGGTGGCCGACCTCGACAACGACGGCGTCAAAGAGATTCTGTACGCGAGTTATGACGGTCGCGTGCATGCCTATTGGCTCGACAAGACCGAGCACGGCCAGTGGCCGTTCGAGGTCCATAACCCCGCCGAGGGTTTCTATCGCTTTGCGTCTGAGCCTGTCGTCGTGGATTTGGACAATGATGGCAAAGCTGAAGTGATCTTCGCCTCGTGGCCGCAGAAGGGTGGCAACCGCGTCGGCAAGCTGCATATCGTCAGCAGCAGCGGCTTGGCCATCCACGAGGTCGCGTTGCCGCCCGCGTTCTCCGGCAACTACAACGGGGCGCTGGCCGCGCCGACGGTTGCCAACATTGACTCGGATGCCGACTACGAAGTAGTGCTCAACACCGTCAACGCTGGCCTGGTCGCCTACGATTTGCCCGGCTCGGCCAACGCCCGCATCCTGTGGGGTACGGGGCGGGGCGATTACGGACGGGCAGGGTCGAAATAGGCCTGGCAGCCATCGAGGCAAGCGGGGATCGTCAGTTCCGTAATTCTTCGGGCCACTTCTTCGCGCCCGGCGCGGCAGGTGTGCTCACGTTTACGTTGGGTGTGACCGACTCGCTGGGGTTGGCCGATCCAACGCCCGATACCGTCGTGATTACGGTCACGCCGTTGCTGCGTGTGTATCTTCCGTCGATTGTGAAATAGCTGCGGCGGGTTGTTGTGGCATGGGGTTGGTGCTCGGGAGCACGATCCCGAAATAGTCGCGCAACGCGGTCGGGTACTCGATGTCGCTGAGGTCGCGCTCGGTGCGCTCACCGTCCCGGGTCACGATCAAACAATTGTTGCTCAGACTGATCCGGCCATTGCGCGTGGCCAGGGAACACACGCGCTTCTGCGTGAACATTGAGCTGGCCGTGGTCTGCTGGAAGAGGCACATGTCCTCATACGCGCTCAGCTCGTGTGGCTGGAGGTCGAAGTCGTAGGCGGGCTGCCACTCGGTGAGCGGCTTGTGTTCCGGCAACAGCCACTTCCGGCACGCTGCACATATGAGCGCGATGCAGATTTCGAAGCGTCTGCGCGCTGGGTGTGCGCGGTCCGGCGTAGCCGATGCGCTGCAGGTATGCTTCAACGTTCATTGGACTACTTGACCAGGTCGGCGTAGTCCTCGGTGACGACTTGCTCCGCGGACGCGCCGAACAGCGTGAGCAGTTCGCGGATGATGGCGGCTTTGTCCTGCGCGTCGCGGCGTGACCAGGTGCGCGACTTGATCTCGACGAAGAATCCCTCCAGTGCCGGTTTGATGACCTGATCGAGGTTGACGAAGAACTCCACCCCCTTGTACACCACCAGCCAGCGGCGGCGGTCTTTTTCCACCTCGCGCTCCTGGGCGGGATTGAAATACTCGCGATAGAAACGCAACGAATACGTGGCCGGCGCGAAGTAGCGCGAGCGCGAGAGCAGCACGTGCCCGAACTCGCCCTCGCGCGCCTCGCCGGTGAGCGTCAGCCGCGCGCGCACGTTCGTCACCTTGCCCTTGTCGTCGAGGAACTCGTCCTCGCGATAGCGCAGGCGGCCCTGAGCGGGGTCGGCGAAGAAGAAGTACGAGTCGAACTCGTGGTAGTGGCGGCTGCGAATAACGGTGACCGCTTTGCTGTTGATGACGCCCACGACCTGCTCGGCGGTCGGCACCCGCGCCTTCACCTGCACCTCGAAGCTCTCCTCCTCCACCGCGCCGCCGATGGCGATGAGCTTTTGCAACACGCTGCCCTCGCGTTCGATCAAAAACTGATCGGTGCGGCGCGCGTAGTCCTCAGCCGCCAGCAGCAGATTTTTCTCATTCACCGTCAGCAACGCGCCGTCGCGCAGCAGCCAGCGCCCGTTGCACATCACGTCCGTCACGTCGGTGGATTTGGCCGCGTACACGATCTGCGAATACACGGCGCCGGGGTCATGGGTGAACCTGGGCCAGTTGTGCAGCCGGCGCGTCTCGACCAGGATGAGGTCGGCGCGTTTGCCGGCTTCGAGCGAGCCGGTGAGGTCGCCGAGATGCAGCGCGCGCGCGCCGAGCCGCGTGGCCAGCAGCAACGCCTCGCGCGCGGGCAAGGTCGTCGGATCGCCGCTGATGCCTTTGGCCAGGATCGCCGCCAGCCGCACCTCCTCGAACATATCGAGGTCGTTGTTCGAGGCCGGGCCGTCGGTGCCGATGCCGACGTTGAGGCCGAGTTCGAGCATCTTGGGGATGGGCGCCACCCCGGAGGCCAGCTTGAGATTGCTGGTGGGATTGTGCGCGACGCCGGCGCGCGCGTTCTTCAGCGCCCGCATCTCGCCCTCATCCACATGCACGCAATGGGCGGCGAGCAGCTTTGTCTCGAGCCAGCGTTGCTTGCGCGCCCACGGCACCACCGGCATGCCGTGTTCCCGGCGGCTGTTCTCAACTTCGAGCGCAGTCTCGGCCAGGTGGGTGTGCATCGGCACATCGAACTCGAGGGCGAGGTCGGCGCAGGCCTGCATGATCTCGGGCGTGCACGAGTACGGCGCATGCGGTGACGGGGCCGGCACGATGAGCGGGTGGCCCCGCCAGCGGGCGATAAAGTCGCGGGCCATCGCCAGCGAGTCCTCGTACGAGGCCGCATCCGGCGAGGGGAACTTGAGCACCGTTTGCCCGCACAGCGCCCGCATCCCGGCCTCCGCCGTCGCCGCGGCGACATCGTCCTCGAAGTAATACATATCGGCGAAGGTGGTGATGCCGGAACGGATCATCTCCGCGCAGGCCAGGCCGGTGCCGAGCCGCACAAAATCGGGCCGCACGAACTCGCGCTCGACCGGCAGCATGTAGCCCATCAACCACACGTCCAGCCGCCGGTCATCGGCCAGGCCGCGCAGCAGCGTCATCGGCACATGCGTGTGCGCGTTGATGAGGCCCGGCATCAGGATTTTCCCGCCGCAATCCACCCGCTGCGGCGCGCTGTACTCCGCCGTGATCTCCTTCTCCGGCCCCACCGCCATAATACTGTCGCCGGTGAGGGCGACGGCGCCGGGCGAATACTGATTGAACTGCTCGTCCATCGTGAGCACGTGAGCGTTGTGGAGGAGGAGGTCGCAAGTGGGCATAGAAGGAATATAGCGCAAAGGCGCAAAGGGTAACCTGCAACTTTGCAGCGAGGCTGGTAAGTGGTCGGATTATAATGCCTCCACCCTCAATGTCACTTTATCGCCCCGACTCGCACTGGCTCCGCACTGCGCCCCAGTTCTCCAATCGTCCCGCCACCTTGCCCCTGCGCACTGACGTCGCCATCCTCGGCGCGGGCATCATGGGCTGCTCCGCCGCGTATTGGCTGGCGCGTTTCGGCCTCAGGCCGCTGGTGCTCGAACGCAACCCGATGCCGGTGATGGGCGCGACCGGGCGCAACGGCGGCCTGCACGTCTCCGGCTCAGCCAACGACTACGTCGCCGAGATTGAAAAGCACGGGCGCGAGGCGGCGCGCGCGATGTTCGCGTTGACGGTGCTCAATCAGCGCCTGCTTGAGGAGGTGCTGGCGTGCGAGGCGATTGAGGCGGACTATGCCCTCGAGGGATTTCTCGTGCTCGCGCGTGAGCATGAGGCGGCGGCGCTGCGTCGCTCCGCCGCAGCCCTGCGGGCCGATGGCTTCCCGGCGGAGTGGCTCGACCGGGCGGCGACGGTGAAGCAGTTCGGCGCGCCGTTGGGCGAAGAGTACGTCGGCGCGTTGTGGAAACCGAACGATGCCGTCATCCATTCGGCCCGTTACACGCTCGGGGTTGCGGAGGCGGCAGTGCGGCACGGCGCGGCCTTCGCCTGTGGAATCACGGTGACTGGCGTGGAGGCGGAGTCGGGCGGCTGGCGTGTCCGCACCACCCGGGGCGCGGTCGTGGTGTCCAACCTCCTCATCGCCCTCAACGCCTGGGCGGTCGAGGTCTTCCCGGAGTTGCGGGCCGTCCTCACGCCGGTGCGCGGGCACATCATCGTCACCGAACCGGCCCCGTTCGGGCTGACGCCGTGGGCGGCGAACGACGATTTCGAGTACGGGCGGCAATTGGAAAACGGAGGCTTGCTCATCGGCGGCATGCGGCGCGCGCGGGCGGATATGGAGGTTGGTTATGCGCCGGCGCCCGGCGAGAACGCGCCCGAGGTTCAACCCGACGTTATCGCGGCGTTGCGCGGATTCGTCCCGCGTCTGATCCCGGGCGCCGCTGCCCTGCGTATTGATCAGCACTGGACGGGCGGGATGGATTTCTCCCCCGACCGCCATCCGCTCGCGGGCGCGTGGCCGGGCCGCGCCGGGCTATGGATGATCGTGGGCTTGAGCGGGCACGGCATGCCGTACAGCCAGGTATTGCCGCAGGCCATCGCCGCGCAGATTGCCAGGGCAGACGGCCCGCGTATCCCCGCCGCCTTCGATCCGGCGCGATTTCTGGCCGTATAATGCGCGCCACAGGGAACCCCCGATGACGAAAACCTACGACCCGGCGCTCACGCCGCCCCATGCCCAGCGTCGCCGGGAACATGCCCGCGATGACGAGTGGACACGCGCCTTTCTGCGGCGCGCGCCGATCGGGCATGTCGTCACCCAATGGGGCGATCAGCCCTTTATCAATCCCACCACCTTTTGGTATGACGAGCCAAATCAACGCCTCATCTTCCACTCGAACATCGTGGGGCGGGTGCGCGCAAACAGTGAACACGCGGACCGAGTGTGCTTCGCGGCCAGCGAGTTTGGCCGCTTCCTGCCGAGCAACGTGGCGCTGGAGTTCAGCGTGCAATACCGGAGCGTCGTGGTCTATGGCCGGGTGCGCGTTCTGGAGTCCGACGACGAGAAGCGCGCGGGGCTGTCCGGGCTGATCGGCAAATACTTCGGGCACATGGCGGCGGGCGAGGCGTATCGGCCCATCACCGAGCAGGAATTGAAGCGCACCAGTGTGTATGCTATCGAGATCGAGCATTGGAGCGGCAAAGAGAACTGGCCTGAGCAGGCCGACCAGAGCGACGAGTGGCCGGCCTTGCCACACGAACTGTTGACTCCACCGAGACCCACCAATGAAAGCCACTGACATCATCGAGAAGAAACGTGACGGCGGGGAGTTGTCGAAGGCGGAGATCGAATTTTTCATCGGGGGCCTGACGCGTGGCGACATCCCCGATTATCAAGTCGCGGCGTGGGCGATGGCCGTTTATTTTCGCGGGATGACGGCGCGCGAGATGACGGCGCTGACGCTGGCGATGGCGAATTCGGGCGAGACCATTGACCTGAGGGATACGGTCCCGTTTGCGGTTGATAAACACTCGACCGGCGGCGTGGGGGACAAAGTGACGCTCGTCGTCGAGCCGCTGGTCGCCGCGTGCGGCGTGCCCGTCGGCAAGATGTCGGGGCGCGGGCTGGGCTTCTCGGGCGGCACCATCGACAAACTCGAATCCATCCCCGGCCTCAACCTAGCGTTGGATGTGGCCCAGTTCAAACATCAGTTGAGGGAGATTGGCGTCGTGCTCACCGGCCAGTCGGGCCAGCTCGCGCCGGCGGATGGCAAGCTGTACGCGCTGCGCGATGTGACCGGCACGGTGCAAAGCATCCCCCTCATCGCCAGCAGCGTGATGAGCAAGAAGATCGCCGGCGGCGCGCAGGCCATCGTGCTGGATGTGAAGGTCGGCAACGGCGCCTTCATGCAGACGCTCGCCGACGCCACCGCGTTGGCGCAGGCCATGGTCAGCATCGGCAGGCACGCCGGGCGCAAAGTGGTGGCCGTGCTGTCCGACATGAACCAGCCCCTGGGCCAGGCGGTGGGCAATGCGCTCGAAGTGCGCGAGGCGCTCGACACGCTGCGCAACGGCGGGCCGCGTGACTTCCGTGAGCACTGCCTCCTCATCGGCGGGCACTTGCTCGTCCTGGCAGGCAGGGCTAAAACAACCGGCGCCGCTCGCCGGTTGCTCGAAGCGGCGCTGGCCGACGGGCGCGCGCTGGCCAGGTTCCGGCAGATGGTGGCGGCGCAGGGCGGCGATGTGCGGATGGTGGACGAACCTGGACGCCTGCCGCAAGCGAGCCTCGTGCAGACAGTGGTCGCGCCGCGCACCGGCTATCTCGCCGAGGTGAATGCGCGCGAGGTCGGGTTGGCGGCGGTGGATTTGGGCGCGGGCCGGGCGAAGAAAGGCGATGCGCTCGATTACGCCGTGGGTTTCATCATGCACCGCAAGGTCGGCGACCGAGTGCAAAGGGGCGCGCCGTTGTTCACCGTGCACGCCAACGACGCCGGCAAGCTCGCCATCGCCAAAGCTCGGGTGCTCGCCGCGCACCGCTTCAGCCCGCGCCGTGTGAAGCCGCTTCCGCTGTACTACAAAATCCTGAAGAGCCGTTGACTCATCTGCGCGTAGCCAGCGAGGCGAGTCATAGACGGCGCGACATGGCTGTTAGAGGGCTTGAGGCTATCCGCATCACGGCTTGACCAGCTCTGTGCCATTCCACACATACGTCCACGCGCCCGTGCCTTCATTCTCACCGTTGGCATCAAATCGAATCGCGCCGCTCAGGCCCGTGAGGTTAGTTTGGGCCAGCGCCTCAGCCACCCCGCTACGGGTGGCCGTCTTGTTTTTGGTCACGTCCCGTTCAATTGCGGCGAGCAATACGTGCGCGGCGTCGTAGGCCAGCACCGCGTTGAAGCGCGGCTCCAGCCCGTTTGAAATGGCGCGGTAACGAACGGCGAAATCGGGGTCGGCGGAATCGGCGGGGAGGGGCGCGATGGCCGTGAGCCTATCGCCCGCGCCGAGGCTTTGCGTGACGACGCTCCAAGAATCGTAGCACCCGTTCGCCAGCAGGTAGATGCACGGCGACGCGCGCAACCGAAAGGCCGACGGCGGCAACGCGTTATCCGAGATTGGGTCAAGCAACGGAATGCCCGCCCGGTCATACTCGGGCGCGGCGGCGCTGGTCGTGCTGCTCAGCCAGTGACCGATGACGCCCACCACCTGTGGATCAGTTTCCAGCTTGCGCGCCTGCTCGGCGGCCATCTCCGAGTCGCCGGCATCATCCAGCGCCATCAGTTCCACCGAGTAACCGCCCACACCGCCGGCGGCGTTCGCCTCACGCACGGCCAGCCGCACCGCATAAATCACCTCGTAACCAACTTCGCGGTAACGGCCTTCAAACGGCGCGACGAGGCCGATCTTCACCACAGGGTGCGTCACCGCGCACGCGGAGAGCAGAAAGCAGAGGGCGGAAAATAGAAGGCAGAAGGCACAAAGCAGGAGGCGGGAGGCAGAAGGCGGAAGACAGGAGGCAGAAGGCGGAAGACAGGAGGCAGAAGGC
>CAZSNP010000082.1:0-3552 GCA_964608265.1 uncultured Anaerolineales bacterium
TTCAGCGGCGCAACCGCGCTGAAGCGCTTACTACGAACCCGCGTGTGTAGTCGCCGCTTCAGCGGCGCAACCGCGCTGAAGCGCTTACTACGAACCCGCTCACGCCGGCGCCAATGCCAACACGCGTAACGGGCTGCCGGAACCATCCACAATTTTCAACGGGGCAGCGACCACCACCGCGCCGGTCGCGGGCAATTGATCGAGATTGCGCAGCGAGGCCAGCCCGAACTTGCCCGCGCCGTGCATGATAGTGTGATTGGGAAATGGCGGGTCGAAGCGGCCCGCCTGTCCGGCATCGGTGCCGATGGTCTCCACGCCCACCCCGGTCACATCGCGCTCATGAGCGAGGAAGTGCGAACAATCTTTGTGGAAACCGGGCGAGTGTGGGCCGTCGTCGCGGGCGTTGATGAATTTGGCCGGGTCGGTGCGCTTGCACCAATCGGTGCGCAACAGCACCCATGCGCCGGCCGGGATTCTGCCGTGCGTGCCCTCCCACGCCAGCACGTGCTCGCGCGTGAGCAGAAAGTCCTCGCTGGCCGCCACCTCCTTCGTCACATCAATCACACACGCCGGGCCGACAAGCCGCTCGGGCCGCAAGGTGTCGAGGGCGTTGTTCGCCAAATCCTTGCCGGTGATCCAGTGAACGGGGGCGTCGAAGTGCGTGCCGGTGTGCTCGCCGAGGTGGATAGTGTTCCAATACCAGCCCGGCCCCTTCTCGTCGTAGCGCGAGATGACTTCGCGGCTGAAGCCGGGGGAGGGGGCGAAGATGGGCGGCAGGCCGATGACGGGCGTCTCTTCGCCCAGCGGCTGAGTCAAATCAACCACCTTGACGCGACCGTTACGCATCTCTTCGACGAGCAGGCTGAGGACGGTGATGGGGGCGGGCATTGTCGACTCCTTTCAACTCAGGCAATGGAGCAGTGGGGCAGGGAGCAGGGGAGCGTCTCACCCCTGCTCCCCGGCACCACCGCTGCCATGCTTGTTGAGGATGTAACGACGAAACCGAAACGCATTCTCCGGCAGCGCGAGGTCCATGCCGTAATGATCCGGGCCGACGGCCTCCACTTTTGCGACGATGGTGGCCATTGTATCGCCCTCGAAGGCTTCGGCGCACGCTTGCATGAAATCGTACACCGAATGGACGAGTGCGACTTTCGGACAGCCGGCGCCTTTGGCGATCGCGGCCAGGTCGGTGAGGCCGGAGGTGGTATGCGAGGCGAAGCCGCCGGTGGAGAGCAGGCTGCCGTTATCGAAAATGATGTGGGTGAGATTCCCCGGGCGGTAACGGGCCAGCGTCGCCAGCGTGCCGAGGTTCATCAGCACCGAGCCGTCGCCGTCGAACACCACGACCTTCTCATTCGGGACGCTCACTGCCAATCCCAGCCCAATCGAAGACGCCAATCCCATCGCGTGTTCGAGGTAGAAGAAGTTCTCGCGGTGGCCGAGGTCGTACAACTCCTGCGCGCTGGCCCCCATGATGGTGACCACGAGTTTGTCGCGCAGTTCGGGGTAAAGGGCTTTGATGCAGTCGGCGCGTTTCATAGTTCAAGTCTCACAGCCTGTCACCCTGAGCGCGTACGCATGATCTTGATCCGGAAACAGTCTTGTCGCGCGAAGGGTCGCGATGATTGTCGCAGAGACCCGTCGCGCGATGAGGCTGCGCGCTGCTCGACCCGCACATTCGCGCTCAGGGTGACATGGCACACGTAATCAGTCCTCCATCAACTCGCGGGTGAGCAGCAGCGCCACCGGCGACAGCGAACTGTGCGCGAACGTCAGCGCCTCCCTGATCTGCCGACCGACCCTGGCCGGGTCGCGCGCGTACTCGAACGGCAGGCCGAGGCCCCGCAGCACCGGCTCGGTGTGGATGCCGCCCTGCGTGTGCCACGGATACGGCTCGCCCCAGTGGCCGCGCAGCGCGATGAGCATGCACAGCGGCACACGGTACAACATCGCCAGCGAGACGATGCCGTTCAGCGCGGCAAGGAAGCCGTGGTTCTGCATCAGCAGGATGTGTGGCCGACCGGCGAAGTACGCGCCCGCCGCGATCCCAATTGCCTCTTCCTCCTTCGCCACTTCGACCAGCGTCATCTCCGGGTCGTCGTCGGCGAGTTGCAGCAGATACACCAGCCACGTCTCCGGCAGCGCGCTGAGGAAACGCACGCCCGAGTCCTTGATGCCTTTGTACACGGCCAGTGAGTTTTCGCGCGAGACGGTCATACCAGCAATTCCTTGTGCTTCGTCAAGGCATCCATCAGCACGCTCACATCGGCGAAGGTGTTGTAATAGTGCGGCGAGATACGCAAATTGCTGTCGCGGCTCGAGGTGATGATGCCATCGGCTTCGAGCCACTTCACCAGCAAATCGACCTTGTGCGAACGCAGGGCGATGAGCGCGCCATGCCTGTCGGGGTCAACGGGCGAGACCAGGTTGAAGCCGCGCCGCATCGCCCCTTCCTTGATCGCGCCGGTGATGTCACGCAGGTGCGCTTCGATCCGATCCACGCCCGCTGACTGGATCAGCTTCATCCCCGCCACCCCGGCGTACAGGCTCGGCACCGGCGGCGTGCCCGACTCAAAGCGGCGCGCGGTGGGCGAGGGCGTGTTGGCGTGAATGTCCATTGCGAAGATATCGGCCTGCGAGAACCAGCCCATCGTCGTCGGCTGCAGGTCCGGCAGGAGGTCTTTGCGCGCGTACAAAAAGGCCAGCCCGGCGGAGGCGAGCAAATACTTGAGCACACCGCCGGCGAGCAAGTCCACCTTGAGCGCCTTCACATCCACCGGCATCGTGCCGATGGATTGATAGGCATCGAGCAGCACCAGCGCGCCGTTGCGATGCGCGAGTTCAACGATGGCGGGCACATCGAGTTTCGAGCCGTTGCGGAAGCAGACGTGCGTGATCGAAACGATTTTGGTGCGCTCATCAATCGCCTCGGCGAAACGTTCCGTGGGGATGACGTTGCCGGCGGCGGGAACGTGTACCACGCGCGCGCCGCGCCGCTCCTGCGCGTGCCAGATCTGGCCGATGGTCGGGAACTCGAAATCGCTGACGACGACCTTGTTGCGCTCGCCGCTGAAATCGAGCGCGCTGGCCAGGGCGCTCACCCCGGCCGACACCGAGGTGCACACGGCCACCTCGTTCGGTTCGGCGTTGACCAGCCCGGCGAAGGCGTGCCGCGCGGCTTCGCTCCGTTCCACCCACAACTCCCACGGCGAGCCCTTCTCCTCCCAATCACACAGATACTGCTCATACGCGCGATGCACCTCCATTGACAGTGCGCCCTGTGAGCAACTGTTGAAGTAGGTCCTGGTCCGGAAAATAGGGAAGCGGTCTCGGAAACTCATGACCGGGGTGCGGGGCGCAGGGGTGAGCTTCACTTCTGAGTCAAAGGCCAGGGCGTAGGGTTGTTAATCATCTTCACGAACTTGCCGATGATGTGGTTGTAGCTCTGGTATAGCGCGCGAGCAGTCGCTTTGTCCACATACTCGCATTCTACGGCGAATTCCAGCCATGTCTGCGTCTCAGCCGCTTCCGCCTCGCAGTCATTCAACT
>CAZSNP010000082.1:3652-8112 GCA_964608265.1 uncultured Anaerolineales bacterium
GCGAGTTCAAACGCTGCTGCGAGTCTCCCCCGCTCCCTGCACCCACGCGCCGCTGCTCAGTGGCCCAGGTACGCCTTCCGCATCAGCTCATTGTTCAGCAGGTTCTCGGCGGTGTCGGCCAGCACGACGCGGCCCGTTTGCAGCACGTAACCACGATGGGCGACGGAGAGCGCCATGCTGGCATTCTGCTCGACAACGAAGATCGTCGTGCCCTGCCGGTTGATCTGCTGGATGATGTCGAAGTTCTGCTCGACGAGCAGCGGCGCGAGGCCCATCGAAGGCTCATCCATCAGCAGCAGCCTCGGGCGCGCCATCAACGCCCGGCCCATTGCCAGCATCTGCTGCTCGCCGCCACTCATTGTGCCGCCGGGTTGATTGAGCCGTTCCTTCAGGCGCGGGAAGATGGCCAGCACGCGGTCGAGGTCGTCCTTTACAGCCGCCGCGTCGTTGCGCAGATAGGCGCCCATCTGCAGGTTTTCCCACACCGTCATCGGCCCGAAGATGCGGCGGTTCTCTGGCACTACCGCCATGCCGCGCTCGATGCGATACGCGGTCGAGTTATCCTGCACCGGCTCGTCGCGGAACTCGATGACACCGCGCGTCGGTTTGATCAGGCCGAGGATGGTCTTGATCGTCGTGGTCTTGCCCGCGCCGTTGCCCCCGAGCAAAGTCACGATCTCACCCTCGGCCACCTCGATGTTCACATCCTGCAGGATGTGGCTCGGGCCGTAGTGGGTGTTGATGTTGGTGAGTCTGAGAAGCGGGCCGCTCATGTGCAGGCAAGCGAGCAGTGGGGCAGGGTGCAGGGGAGAGTTACGCCCGCTCGCCGGCGCCCCTGCTCCCTGTAGCTTTGTGCTGCCTTCCCAAATACGCCTCGATCACTCTCTCGTTCGTCGCCACTTCCCGATACGCCCCCTCGGCGATCTTCTCGCCGTAGTCGAGGGCGATGACGCGGTCGGAGATGCCGGCCACGACCTGCATATCGTGCTCGATCAGCAGGATGGTGTAGCCGCCGCGCGCGCGCAGCTCGCCGATGAGGTGCGTGATCTCGTGCGTCTCGGCGGGATTCATGCCCGCGGCCGGCTCGTCGAGCAGCAGCAGTTTTGGCCCGGTCGCCATCGCCCGCGCGATCTCGACCTGCCGGCGGTTCGCGTACGGCAGGCTGTACACCGGTTGATCGTACGTGCCGGCCAACCGTTCGCCGAAGAAGCCCAGCTTCTCCTCGGCCAGCGCGCGCACGTGCGCCTCCTCGCGCCGGAAGCCGGGCAGGTGAAGGATGATGTCGGCCAGGTTCGACCTGGTGCGCGGGAAAGCGGCCGCCATCACGTTCTCGCGCACGCTCATGTTGAGGAAGAGCCGCAACAACTGAAACGTCCGCGCGATGCCGCGCTCGCAAATCTGATGCGGCTCGAGGCCGACAATGCTCTTGCCCTCGAAGCGGATGTCGCCATTGTCTGGTGTGTAGATGCCGGTGATGAGGTTGAAGACCGTCGTCTTGCCCGCGCCGTTCGGGCCGATGATGCTGACGATCTCGCCGGGGTCGACCTTGAACGAAAAATTGCGGATGACCTGCAATCCGCCGAAGTTTTTCGCGACAGTGTTGAACTCAAGCAGGGCCATTGGCTCTGGCCTCGAATTTCGCGAAAGGGCGCGAAACCGATTCGCGTTCCTGCGCGACATTCGAGGCAACATTCATACAATTTCAACCTTGCGGCGGCCGAGCAGTCCGTTGGGCCGGAAGATCATCATGAGGACGAGCAACATCCCGACCAGCAACAGGCGCGTCACCGCCGGTTCCGCCGTCAGGCGCGCCTCCCACACAAAGGCCAGCAGATACAACACCGGCGCCGTCGCCGCCAGTTTGAACGGGCCGGGCTTCATCCGCGCCAGGCCGAGCACCGCCGGGATGAGGGCGACGAAGGCCAGGTTGCCGGCGAGCTGCGGCTCCTTCAATAACAGGATCCATTGCTGGGTGAGGATGCCGAACTGCTGGCCGAAGCGTTCGACGGCGGTGGAGACGGATTCTGAGGCGACTTCGATTTTGGGCGCGGCGACAAGGTCGGGCGCAACGGCCTGCACGATCAGCCGCACCGCCAGCCCGAAGACGAAGACGCCCGCCAGCAGCAGCAGCCCATTGCGACGCGGGCGCAGCAGCAGCAACCCGATCACCAGGCCGAGATAAAAAACCATGCGGATGAGTTCCGGGTTGCGCAGAATCTCCGGCACAATCGAAAGCACGCTCGCGCCGAGCACCGCGCCGGCCAGGTTGCCGATGCCGCCGAGCACCATCATCGCGTAGAGGTTGATGAGGACATCCGACCCGAAGTTCTGCGGGAAGGCGCTGCCCTGCCAGGCGGCGAACAGCCCGCCGGTGACACCGGCAATGGCCGAGCCGACGGCGAAGGCCAGAAGTTTCAAGCGGCGCGTCGGCATCCCCATCACCTCGGCGGCCAGGGCGTCCTCGCCCATGCTGCGCCACGCCCGCCCGAGGCGCGATTGGTTGAGGCGATAGACGACGATGAGGACGACGATGAGCCAGGCGAGGAAGACGTAGAAGTATTGCGTCACCGTGGTGAGGGTGTAGCCGAACAGCCCGAGCGGATCGATCTTGAGCAGGCCGTTGGCGCCGCCGGTGAGGTTGAACGTGTCCTCGCGACCGGGGATTTCGATCTTGTCAAGGGTGTTGGTGAGTTGCACGAAGATGAGGCCGAAGCCGAGGGTGACGATGGCCAGGTAATCGCCGAGCAGCCGCAACGACGGCGAGCCGAGCAGCAGGCCGAACAGCACACTGAGCACCGCGACGGCTATCAGCGCCAGCACGCTCGGCAGGTGCAGCCCGAGTTGCGGCGAGGCCAGCAAGCCGTAGCCGTAGGCGCCCAATCCGAAGAATGCCACGAAGCCCAGATCGAGCAGGCCCGCGTACCCAACGACGACGTTGAGGGCCACTGCCAGCGCGGCGAACATGCACACGTTGCCGAGGATGCGGACGAAATACTCGTTGTCGGTGAGCAGGGGCACGAGCGCCATCAGGCCCAACACAATGGCGTAGCGCCACACGAGCGGAATAGCGTTCCAGCGTGAAAGGGGGAGGCGCGGCGATACCGTTGTCATGTCGTCACGTGATCACGCATAGCGGCGCGGCTTGTGCAATTCCACGAGCCGTCCGTCCGGATCGCGCAGGTAGGCCGAGGCGCCCCAATCAAACTCGCGCGGGCCAACATCGAATTTCAATCCGCTTTCCGCAACGGCCTGTGTTTCGGCAGCCAGGTCTTCGACGCCAAAGGCGAAATGATCCACGTTCGGCGGGTCGCCGGGCGCGGCGGGCAGGCGCTGATGGATCAACAACTTCACCTCGCCGAGCGCAAAGGTCGCCATCATCTCATTGGCATAGCTCGGTTGTGCGCCCAGCAGCGCCGAGTAAAAGGCCGTCATCTCGGCCACCTTGTCGGTGAACAGCGCCAGCTCGACGAGTTTCCGCATCTCACACTTTTTGCGCCGCCGTCGCGCCGAGCAGGCCGCGCGGGCGGACGAGCAGAAACAGAATCAACACGAGAAAGGTGATGGCTTCTTTGAACGTCGGCGAGATGAAGCCGACGGTAAAGGCCTCGACCAGGCCGAGCAACATGCCGCCCAGCATCGCGCCGGGGATGTTGCCGATGCCGCCCGCCACCGCGGCCGTGAATCCCTTCAGCCCGGCGGTGAACCCCATCGTGTGAAAGATGCGCGGGAAGACGATGCCGGTGAGCACGCCCGCGCCGCCCGCCAGCGCCGAGCCGATGAAGAAGGTCAGCACGATGATGCGATCCACGTTGACGCCCATCGTCGCGGCGGCCTCGCGGTCAATGGCGACGGCCCGCATCGCCCGCCCGAGTTTGGTGCGCTGCACGAGATAGGTCAGCGCGATCATCAACACAATCGCGGCCAGGATGACGAGCGCGCGCACCGCTGAGAGATACGCCGGCCCGATGTCAATGCCGGCGGAGATGGGGATGAGCTTCTCGGCGCGGTAGACGCGGAACTGCGCGGTGAGCGTCAACTGCACCGCGTTCTGAATCAGAATCGAGACGCCCAGCGCGCTGATGAGCGGGGCGATGCGCGGCGCGTTGCGCAGCGGGCGGTACGCGAACTGTTCGATGGTGACGCCCAGAATCCCGCAGCCGAGCATGGCCGCCAGCAGCATCAGCGACAACACGACGGCAGCGGGGAAGCCCGCATCCACCAGCGGCACAAAGGCCGTCAACACGCCGAAGCCGATGAAGGCGCCGACCATGTACACATCGCCGTGCGCGAAATTCAATAATTGCAGGATGCCATACACCATCGAATAGCCCAGCGCGATCAGCGCATACACGCTGCCGAGGGTGAGGCCGTTGATGAGTTGCTGCGGCAGTTGGGCGAGGAAGGCTTCCATTGTGTTCCCCTCTCCCGGCACGATTGTTGCGCCGGGAGAGGGGTTGGGG
>CAZSNP010000082.1:8212-13583 GCA_964608265.1 uncultured Anaerolineales bacterium
TACGGATAAACCTGCGCGAACTTGCCGTCCCTGACCTGCGAGATGAAGAAGGCCGCGCCTTCCACCTCGCCGCCATTGGCGAACTTCACCGGGATGCCGAGGATGCTCTCCTTCATGTTGGTCTTGCCGACCTCGGCCAGCACGGTGGCGCGATCGAGTGAGCCGGCCTCCGAGGCGCGCACGGCGGCCTCGAGCACGACCATCGTCGCTACGTAGGTGGGCGGGCCGAAGCTGCCCCAGCCCGTGCCGGAGGCGTCGGCGGCCTTGACCACCTCGGCCGCCCCGGCGATGCCGCGGATATCCGGCGCGAAGATGGAGGCATACGAGCCTTCGGTCGAGCCGGCGGCATCGGTGATGTAGTCCTTCTCCGAGAAGAAGCCGTCACCGCCGAAGACCGGGATATCCACGCCCTGCTCCTTCAATTGCCGGGCCAGCAGCGCGCCCTGGGAGGCGATCTGCCCGCCGAAGAAGACCAGCTCAGAGTTGGCGGCCTTGATCGCGGTGACGAGCGCCGAGAAGTCGTTGTCATCCTGCGTCACCGAAGTGCGCTCGGTCGTCACGCCCTTTTTCTCGAGCGTCGCCTGCACGATGTCAGCCAGCGTTGCGCCGTACGAGGACTGATCATCCATCACGTACACGCTCTTTGCGCCGATCTCGTCGGCGATGTAGTTGCCGATGGTCGGGCCTTGCACGTCATCGTTGGGCACCACGCGGTAGAAGGTCGTAAAGCCGCTGGTGGAAAGCGACGGGCGCGTGGCCGACGAGGACACATGCACCAGCGAGTCGCCGCCGAGCACCGGCGCGCACGCCTCCACCTGCCCGGAGCCGGCCGGGCCGACGACGCCGAGGATGGTCTTGTCCTCCACCGTCTTCTGGCACACCGGCAGGGCTTTGTCCGGGCTGATGTCGGTGTCTTCCTCAACCAGCGTGGCGACGTAGTGGCCTTCATTCGCTTTGTTGAAGTCCTCCACCGCGAGTCGCGCGAACAGCAACTGCTCCTGCCCGATGGAGGCCGCATCGCCCGTGAGCGGGCCGAAGAAGGCGATCTTGATCTCGACTACCGGGACCTCGGTGGGGGCGTCGGTGGGGGCCGGGGCGGAAGTCGCCGTGGGCTGCGCGGGCGCGGTAGTGGGCGCGGGGGCCTGGGTCGGCTCGGCGGTCGGCGTGGCCGCCGGCGCGCAGGCCGCCAGCAGCAGCGCCGCGATGGCGAGGCCGCTGAAGACGAGCATCGGTTTGTCCTGGCGTTTCATTCTTCAATCTCCTCTGAAAAGTGAACGGTGAACGAGTGAACGGTAAACAGGGCACTGGGTCGCAGTCATCACCTCCTCTGCGATGATGTGTCACCCTGAGCGCGTCCGCCGACTCTTGTTGAGTACGTTGTCGTCGCGCGCGAAGGGTCTATCGTTGATCAATCGTCGCGACCCTTCGCGCGCCAACGCGCCGTAAGTATTGTGGCTGCGCATTCGCGCTCAGGGTGACATCATCGGCGCAGCGCCGATTCGGAAATGCGCACTACGCATTACGCGCTACGTCTGCTCTGGCACGAGTTTAGCTTCGCTCATTTGATCGGCGGGCCGGTGCTTCGAGGGGTAGTTCACGATCTTGTCCCACTCGTCGGCGGTGGAGCGGGCGACGAAGGCGGTCAGCGGCCCGTCGCCGATGTTGAAGACCTCGTGCGGCACGCCCGGCTCGATGTAGATGAAGTCGCCCGTCTCGTTGATGACCGAATACTTCAGGTCGGGGCCGAAGTCGTGGCGCACCTTGCCCTGCACGATGTACAGCATCACTTCGAAGCCGTCGTGAATGTGAGCGTACGCGATCGCGCCGGGCGGCACGGTGGCGACGTTGATCGAGAGATTCTGCGACCCGCAGTTGCGCGCCGAGAGGCCCTGTTGATACTGGATGCCGTTCCAGCCGCGCCGGTGATCCTTCCCGCCGCCACGCAGCACCTTGATCCCCTCATGCCTTTCAACCAGTTCGGGGAGGACGGATTTATCTTCTTTCATGGCTGGTCTTCCTCTTGCGGCAGGGCCTGCTCCGGCCCACACCCTCAGTGACGGCAGGCGTCGCCGCTACACTAAAGCTTTCACCTGGGCGATGACGGTTTCAATTTCCGGCGCGCCCTTTTCGATCCCGTCCGCTTGTTGCACAACGCCAGCGCTGTCAATGACCACAATCGCGCGGCGGCTGTAACCCTTGTCTTCGCGCCACTAAAAGGCCACCACTACGGTTTGGCCGCGCAGGCCGCTGAGGCTCAGCGGGCTGGGGCCGATGCTGGCCGGCCGGGAAAAATCAGGGGCCGGTTGCCCGACCGCGATGATGGCGTCAGTCATCAAACGGGCCTCGGAGAGGAAATAGCCATTGGCTCACGCATTGGCGCACAAACCAGCGCGTGCTACACTCAGCCAAGCCTGCCATATCCAACTGAATTAAAGCGACGGTATGCGCGAATGTTAGCCGCTTTCGTCTGATTGTCAATTACATCCCGCTTACGGGTGCATTTCTGCATTTTGGCGGGGCCGTATCCTGAGCGGAGGCCCGCCGCTTCTGCGGGCTGCAGTCGAAGGCGCGGCCAATCATCTGGGCTGCACCCCTGCTGACGTCCGGCATCGTCGCGGCGCTGGAAGCGAGACCTATATCCGGCCGGTGCGCGAATCGCTCGGACTTACGCTCACTGCCAGCGAACGCCGACATCTAACCGGCTTGTTCTCCCGGCAGACTCCTGATAGCATTTGAAAGCGTCACCGGCCGTATACGCTGATCACATCTCGCCCGTTGGAGGCTCAACCCATGATTGATTGTGATGTGCATAACGACTGGAGTTCATCCAACGTATTGCTGCCGTACATTGAGCCCAGCTTCCGTGACTATTTGATCCGCGGCGAGTTGCCCGGCGCGCGCGGCTCCTTCCCACACGCGCATCGCCCGTGGCTGCACCCCGAGGACTTCCGCCGCCACGACATCAGGCCGGCTTCCGATGACGAGCACTACGGCCTGATGCGCGAGAATCTGCTGGACCGCTACCAGCCAGAGGTCGCCTTCCTCAACGGCGAAGAAGCGATCGAGGTCTCGACGCTGGCCAACCCATATTACGCCAGCGCGCTCGCACGCGCCTACAACGAGTGGATGGTGGACACGTGGCTGCCTCGCGATGATCGCTTTGTCGGGTCGCTGGTCATTGCGCCGCAGGATCCAAAGGGCGCGGCGGCTGAAATCCGGCGGTTGGGCGCCCATCCACGCATCGTGCAGGTGCTGGCTTCACACGGTTCCTATCGCCCGTATGGCGATTCGTTCTACGATCCGATTTGGGAGGCCTGCGCGGAGATGGAGCTGCCGTTCGCGGTGCATCTCGGCGGACAGGGTGGCATCAACTATCAGCCCATCGGCGGCGGGCCTTCGACCTATTACTGGGAGACGCACGCCCTGCTGTTGCAGCCGGGCATGTCGCACGTCGCCAGCGTCATCGCCAACGGCATCTTCGAACGTTACCCCGCGATGAAGTTCGTCGTCATTGAATGCGGCGTGGCGTGGATGCCGGCCATCCTGTGGCGGCTCGACGCCAATTGGCGCGCCCTGCGCAAAGAGACGCCGTGGGTCAAACGCCTGCCGAGTGAGTACGCGCGCGATCACATCCGCCTTTCCACGCAGCCCATCGAGCGGCCAGCCAACAAGCAGCAATTGTGGGACGTGCTGGCGGCCATGGATGGCGAAAATGTGTTGATGTATGCCTCGGATTATCCGCACTGGGATTTTGACTCGCCTGACCAGTTGCCCCTGCCAAAAGACTGGCTGCCGAAGGTAATGGATGCCAACGCGCGGCAGGTCTATCGCAAGTTGCCGCAGAAGACCGCCGCAAGCCCGGCGCTGGCCGCGTAAGGCAACGACCATGAGCAACCCATCGAATCGCCGGCGCCGCCTCTGCAAGGCCTCCGACCTCGCGCCGGGCGAGCGATTGATCGTGGACGTGGAGGGGCGCAGCATTGGCGTGTTCAACGTCGCCGGCCAATTCTTCGCGTTGCACAATCGCTGCCCGCATGTGGGCGGTGCTCTGTGCGAAGGCCCACTCACCGGCACGACCTTGCCTGCGCAGCAACGCGGCGAATACGTCTATGGCCGGGAGGGCCGCATCCTGCGTTGCGCCTGGCACGGCTGGGAATTTGAAATCGAGACCGGGCGCTGCCTTTCGGATGCGAAGGTGAGGGCCAAGACATTCGCCGTCACCGTGGAGGCTGGCGATGTCATCCTGCACCTTTAGGCGCCTGTCATGATCCGCCACATCACCGCCGATCTCTACGAAGCCGGTGAGTGTGTGACCGGCGCGTCGGGCCACGAAGCGGTGAACGTGTATGTGCTCCTGAACGCCGGCCACCCGATCCTGATTGATTGCGGTTCGCAGCTGCATCGGGCTGTGATCATGCAAGCGCTTGACGAACTGCTGGCCGGGCAAGCGCCAGAGTATGTCCTCCTCACCCACTCCGAGCTGCCGCACGCCGGAAACCTGGCGCAAGTTGCGCGACAGTGGCCGCAGGTCAAGGTCATCGTCTCCAATGTGATGCTGCCCTACATCGAAATTGCGCCGGTGCTGCCGCTGGCGCAGATCACAGCCCTCAAACCCGGCACGGTGCTCAGCCTCGCCGGCCGCACGCTGCGATTTGTCGAGGCCCTGCTCAAAGACCAGCCCGGCTCGCAGTGGATATTCGATCCGCAGACCGGCGCGCTCTTCACCGGAGACGGCTTTGGCTACTACCATCCAGCCGCTGCGTGCGGGAAGTTCAGCGACGAACTGGCCGATGGCGTGTGCGTGGAACAATTCCGGGACTATCACCGCGCGGCGTTTCGTTTCCTGCGCTGGGTGGTCGCGGACCGATTGAACGCCGACCTCGACCGGCTCTTCGCGCATTATCCTGTTCGGGCCATTGCGCCCATCCACGGCAGTGCCATTCGGGCCGCAGTGCCCGAGCATGTGGGCCGGTTGAAACAGGCCCTCACCCAAATCTGTGCGGAACATGGCATGGGAGGCCATTGAAATGACGGCGACCGTTTTCGGGGCAGGCCTCGAGCGCGTGGCCGTGCGCGCCATCACGCCCGATATTTTCTGGATCACGCACTGCCTCGGTGAATTGGCCGGGGATTATTACACACGCTATTTTGAACTGCTCCCCAATGCCAAGGCATATACCGGCCATCGCATCGTTGATTATCCGTTCTCGGCCTTCCTCATCCGCGGCGAACGGACGATGCTCATTGACACCATCGCCCCCCGGCAACAAAGCAATTTGCTCGAGGCGATTGAGCAGGTGCTCGGCGAGCAGACTCTCGACTTCGTCTTTATCAGCCACGTCGAGCTTCCGCACGCCGGCAACGCGCCCGC
>CAZSNP010000082.1:13683-16021 GCA_964608265.1 uncultured Anaerolineales bacterium
GTCGGCATCCTCGCCCCCAGCCACGGCAACGTCATCCGCCGCGATGTGCCTCAATACCTCGCGCTGCTGAAAGACGCGATGCGGCAAGCCGCCGCGATGTGGTGATCGCGCGACGCCCTTTCCCGGAGAGCGCCATGAAAATCATGGCTGTCAAAACCTTTGTCGTCGGCGTGCCGCCGCCGGGCTTCGGCGGGCGGTATTGGGTCTTCCTCAAGCTCACCACCGACAGCGGGATTGTGGGCTACGGCGAGGTGTACTCCGTGCCGTTCCACCCGCGCGTCGTGGCGCAGATGACCGAGGACGTGTGCGCGCGGTACGTGCTCGGCGCAAACCCGTTTCACATCGAACGGCTGTGGCGCATCATCTATTCGAGCGGCTACACCCAACGCCCCGATACGTCCATCCTCGGCATCCTCAGCGGCATCGAGATGGCGTGCTGGGACATCATCGGCAAGGAAGTGAACAAGCCGGCCTACGAGCTGCTCGGCGGGCGCGTCCACGAGAAGTTACGCTCGTACACCTACATCTACACCGAGCCGGGGGATGCGACCAACGTCTACTTCGACGCCGACCTCTCGGCGGAGCGCGCGGCCAAATACGTGCAGCAGGGATTCACGGCGGTGAAGTTCGATCCGCTCGCGCCGTATTCGGCCTTCGACCCGCGCCAGCTTTCGCTCGAGTCGCTCGACCTCGCGGAGAAGTTTGTGCGGAAGATGCGCGAGGCGGTGGGCGGGAAGTGTGATCTGCTCTTCGGCACTCACGGGCAGATGACGCCCGCCGGTGCGCTGCGGCTCGCCAAACGCCTCGAGCCGTACGACCCGCTGTGGCTCGAAGAGCCGGTACCACCGGAGAAGCCGGAGGAGATGGCCCTCGTCGCGCGCGGAACCAGCATCCCGATTGCCACCGGCGAGCGCCTGACGACGAAGTACGAATTCGCGCGCGTGCTCGAACACCGCGCCGCCTCGATCCTGCAGATGGCGCTCGGGCGGGTGGGGGGCTTGCTCGAAGCCAAGAAGATCGCCGGCATGGCCGAAGCCCATTACGCGCAGATCGCACCACATTTGTACTGCGGCCCCATCGCCGCCGCCGCCGACATCCAACTCAGCACGTGCAGCCCGAACTTCCTGATTCAGGAGAGCATCCTGACGTGGGGCGGCTTTCACGCGACGGTGTTGAAGGAGCCGTTGCAGTGGCAGGAGGGATACATCATCCCACCGACGAAGCCCGGCCTCGGTGTTGAGTTGAATGAAGACGTGCTGGCGAACTATCCGTACACCGGCGATCAATTGCATCTCGAGATGTTGGATCGGCCTGTGTGACCAACACAGTTTCACTCAATGGTTGTCACCCCGAGCGAAGCGGGGGGTTCTATCTCATCTTGCGCAGCGTTCGATTAGCCAGAGATGCTTCGGGCTTTCAGACCTCAGCATGACACCTTCACGGGCATATCCGGAGATTACATGAATCGCGCAATCGGCTTCATCGGCATCGGCAACCTCGGCGTGCATCTCGCGGGCAGCCTGTTGCGCGCGAGGTTCCCGCTCACCGTTCACGACCTCAACCGCGCCGCCGCCGAGGGGTTGCTGGCCGCCGGTGCGCGCTGGGCGGAGTCGCCCAAAGCGCTGGCGGCGCAGGTGGATACGGTCGTCACCTGCCTCCCTTCGCCGAAAGCGGTGACCGCGGTCGTCGCGGGCGCGAATGGGATTTTGGAGGGGATGCGCGCGGGCGGCGCGTGGATTGATATGAGCACGAACGACTTCCACGAGTTGCAGCGGCTGGCCGGGTTGGCGCAGGCGAAAGGCATCGCCTGCCTCGAGGCCCCGGTGACCGGCGGCGTTCACAAAGCGGCTTCGGGCGAGATCACGGTGATCGTGGCCGGCGAGCGCGCCGTGTACGACGCACACCTGTCCGCTTTCGAGGCGATGGGCGGTCGCGTGTTTTACATGGGCGCGCTGGGCCAGGCCTCGGTCATCAAGGTCATCACCAACATGCTGGCCTTCATCCACCTCGTCGCCGCGGGCGAGGCGCTGATGCTGGCCAAGCGCGGCGGCGTAAATCTGGCGCAGGCGTTTGAGGTGATCCGCGCCAGCTCGGGCAACAGCTTTGTGCATGAGACCGAGAGCCAGGTGATTTTGAATGGCAGCTACAACATCGGCTTCACGATGGATCTGGCGTGCAAAGACCTGCACTTCGCGCACGAGCTGGGCCGCGAGTTTGGCGTGCCGCTCGAACTGGCCGGGCTGGTCGAGCAAACGTTTATCCGCGCGCGGTCGCAATATGGCGGAGGGGCCTGGTCGTCGCAGGTGGTGAAGCTGCTCGAGGATGCGCTCAACACCGA
>CAZSNP010000083.1:0-15749 GCA_964608265.1 uncultured Anaerolineales bacterium
TAGCATGATTATCATCAGGTTCTGACATTAATCGCTGTGGCCAAGTTGAGCGTGAAGCTCCCACTCGCTAAAAATCAAACGCTCTCGCTCTATCACGGCGACCTGACTGAAGAAAAAGTAGATGCCATCGTAAACGCGGCCAACGAGCGCCTGGCGCACGGCGGCGGGCTGGCCGGGGCGATGGTGCGCAAAGGCGGGCGCGACATCCAGCGTGAGAGCGATGAATGGGTGCGGGTGAATGGCCGCGCCGGGCACGACCGGCCCGTGCTCACCGGCCCCGGCTTGCTGCCGTGCCGGGCCATCATCCACGCGGTCGGGCCGGTGTGGGGCAGCGGCGAGGAAGATGCCAAACTGCGGACCGCGTACACTGCCGCGCTGCGACTCGCGCACGCGCAGGGCTTCACCTCCATTGCCTTCCCCTCGCTCAGCACCGGCCTCTTCGGCTTCCCGGTCGAGCGCGCCGCGCCGATTGCGGCACAGGCAGTGGTGGATTTCTGCGCCGCGCAACCCGACTCACCGCTGCGCGATTTGCGTTTCACGCTGATTGACACGCCGACGGTGCAGATATTTCAACGGGAGTTTGAGCGTCGGGCGCGTGAAACGTGATGCGTGACGCGTGAGTGGTTGCAGCGCAGGTCTCATCCTGTTGCCGGCCACTCGTCATGACGAGGCCCATCACGTTTCACGCTTCACGCATCACGCATGATCTCCTCGCTCTCCAATCCCATCATCAAGCACATCCGCGCGTTGCAGAGCAAGCGGCGTGAGCGTGAGCGCGAAGGGGTGTTTGTGATTGAGGGCGTGCGCCTGTTCGAGGAGGCTGCCCGGGCCAACGTCGCGCCGCGACTCGTGTTGCACACCGAAGACCTCGATGCACGGGGCCGCGCCGCGCTGGCCGCGCTGGCCGCGCTCGGCGGCGACGTTCATCCCGTCACCCCCTCCGCGATGGCCGCCGCCTCCGACACCGAAACACCAGCGGGCCTGCTCGCCGTAGTCCCTCACCCCTCCTCCCTCTTCCCTCCTTCCCTCTCCTTCGCCATCGTCTGCGACCGCCTGGCCGACCCCGGCAACCTCGGCACCCTCCTGCGCACGGCCGATGCTGCCGGGGTCGAGGCCGTCTTCCTGGCGCCGGGCACGGTGGACGCGTTCAATCCCAAAGTGGTGCGGGCGGCGATGGGCGCGCACTTTCATCTGCCGGTGATGGAGGCGACGTGGGCTGCGTTGCGCGAGCGGTTGAGTGAGGTGACGGCCTGGCTGGCCGACTCGGCGGGCGGTGACCGGTACGACCGGGTGGACTGGCGCGCGCCGTGTGCCCTCATCATCGGCTCGGAGGCCGAGGGGCCGAGCGATGAGGCGCGGGCCTTGGCCGCGCAGCATACCCACATCCCCATGCCCGGCCGCGCCGAGTCGCTCAACGCCGCCGTGGCTGCCGGCGTGTTGATGTTCGAGATCGCGCGCCAGCGGCAGACCGCAGCATCGGGATAGCGTCCACAAATGTGCGCCTAATCGTCAGGCGTCGCGACCGGCAACGGACGTATACTGCTCCGGGTCTATATATCATCGGACAGTCACCTGAATTTCCAGAGAGGCAATATGAACGGCCCGGCAATTTGGGCAGACCGGCTGCACAAAAGCTTCGCATCCGTCGTCGCCGTCAATCAACTCAGTTTGCAAATCGAACGCGGCGCGATCTTCGGCCTGCTCGGCCCGAACGGCGCGGGCAAGACCACGACCATCCGAATGCTGATGGACATCATCAAGCCGGATAGCGGCGAGGCGCGCGTGCTGGGCCGGCGGCCCGGCGAGGCGCGCACCCGGGTGGGCTATCTGCCGGAGGAGCGCGGGCTGTATCGCGGGCTGCGGGTGCACGAATGCCTCACCTATTTTGGGCAACTCAAGGGCATGCCCCGCGCCGAGGCCGCCCGCCGCGCGACGATGCTGCTCGAGCGCGTCGAACTGGCCGACCGCGCCAGGGCCAGGGTGCAGGAGCTTTCGCGCGGCATGCAGCAGAAGGCGCAGATCGCGGCCACGCTGATTCACGACCCGGAGCTGGTGATTCTGGATGAGCCGTTTCAGGGCCTCGACCCGGTGAACGTGGATCTGGTGCGCACCCTCATCCGTGAGCTGCGGGCGCAGGGCAAAACCATCGTGCTCTCGGCGCACGAGATGAGCCTGGTCGAGTCGCTATGCGAGCGCATCGCCCTGATCAACCAGGGTGAGATCGTGTTGAACGGGGAGCTGAGCGAGATCAAGCAGCGCTTCTCGCCGAACGCGCTGGAGGTCAGCCCGGCGCTCGACACTGCCGGCTGGCCCGAGGTGGAGTCGGTTGTCGCCGTCAACAACTCGCACGCGCAACGGGTGTACCTCCGGCCCGGCGCCACCCAGCGCGAGTTCCTGCGCGCCATCGTCGAGCGCGGCCTGACCGTGGAGCGGTTCGAGCTGGCGACCATGCCGCTCGATGAAATCTTCGTCAAGGTCGTACGCGGAGGCGCGCAATGACTCGACTCACGTGGACCATCGCCTGGCATGAATACATCACCAACGTGCGGCGGCCCGGCTTCATCTTCGCCACGCTGCTCATCCCCGCGCTCGGCCTTATCGGGTTGATCATCGCCACGTTCTTCTCGGGGCAGGCGACCAACTTCCTGCGCGACCAGTTCGTGCCGGAGAGCCGCCGGCCCATCGGCGTGGTGGATGGCAGCGGGCTGTACACGCCGATCGCGGAGAAGTACGCCCAGCGCTTTCGCGCCTACCCCGACGCGGAGGCCGCGCGCCAGGCGCTCCTCGCGCGCGAACTGGATGGCTACCTCGTCATCCCCGCCGACTATCTTGCCAGCGGCGAGGTTGAGGCGTACACCCGCGACGGCAGCGGGTTCAGCGGCGCTATTGCGGTGGACAGCGACGAGGTGGATCCGTTTCTGGTGGAAGGCTTGCTGCGGAAGGAGGCGGTAGCGGGCGCGGTGCTCGAGCGTGTCAGCGATCCGAGCCGCCTCAACCGCATCACGCTCGACGAGGCGGGTGAGCCGGCGGGCGACGAAACCAACCCGCTGGCCTTCGTGGGCGGATTCATCGCCTCGTTCGCCGTCAGCCTGGTGCTCTTCATCTCCATCTTCACCTCCTCGAGTTATCTGCTGCGCAGCGTGAGCGAGGAGAAGGAGAATCGCGTGATGGAGGTGCTGCTGTCCTCGGTCTCGGCCTCCGATTTGCTGGCGGGCAAGGTCATCGGCCTGGGCGCGCTCGGGCTGACGCAGGTGGGGGTGTGGCTGCTCTCGGGCGCGGCGCTCACCGGCGGGCTGGGCGCGCTGGCGGTTGGCGCGCTGGCCGCGCTTAACCCGATGACGTTCATACTGGCGCTGGTCTACTTCCTCCTCGGCTATCTCCTCTTCGGCACGCTGATGGCCACCGCCGGCTCGCTGGGCACCAGCATGCGCGAGAGCCAGCAGATCGCGGGCGTGTTTTCCTTCGCCGCCGCCGTGCCGTGGATGCTGAACGGCCTGATCATCGCCAACCCCAACGCCGCCATCGCCCGCGTGCTCAGTTGGTTCCCGCTCACCGCGCCGATGATGATGATGCTCCGCCTGCCCTACGGCGAGGTACCCGTCGTTGACATCCTCGGCAGCATCGCCGTGCTCGTCGTCGCCGTGCCGCTCGTGATCGGGGGCGGCAGCAAGGTCTTCCGCGCCAGTTTGCTCGTCTACGGCAAACGGCTGTCGCTCAGAGAAATCTGGTCGGCGCTGCGTCAGGCCTGACGGCCGCGCTCACCCCATGCAGTTCCTTCACAATCAGGCCCCGAAATTTGGGGCTTGTGTTTTGCGCCCACTGGCCTAAAATGTAACCGCAGTTACATTGAGATGAACACCGCCTGGCTGCTGCTCTCCTTCACCATCCCCACCCGGCCCACCGCGCCCCGCCTGTACATCTGGCGCAAGCTCAGGCGGTTGGGTGCGCTGTTGATTCATAACGCGGTCTGGGCCTTGCCGCGCAGCGCGCGCACCCAGGAACAGTTTCAGTGGCTGGCGGCGGAGATCGAGGAACTGGGTGGGCAGGCCATGCTGTGGGAAGCGCAGGCGGGCGTCGCCGGGCGCGATGAAGCGCTGCGCCGGCAGTTCACCGATCAGTCTGCAGCAGCCTATCAGGCCATCCTCAGCGCGCTGGCGCAGGGCGGCGACCTGACGGCCCTGTCACAGCAATATCAACAGGCACAGCAGAGCGACTACTTTCAGTCGCCATTGGGCCGGCAGGTGCGCGAGGGCCTGATGGCGGCGCGAGGAGGTAAATCCAATGAAATGGGTCACGTGGGAAAACGTCGCCGTGGATCGGATGGCGTGCGGCTGGCTGATCAAACGCTTCATCGATCCAAACGCCGAGTTCGTGTTCGTGCCCGCCGGCGAAAAGAAACTGCCCAAAAACGCTGAGCCGTTCGACATCCCCGGCGCCCGGCTGTCGCACCGGCGCGGCCACAGCACTTTTCACACCCTGTTGCGTGAATATGAATTGAAAGACCCCATCCTTCAACGCTTGGCGCGCATCGTGGATGAGGCGGACGTAGTACAGGAGGTCAACGTGGAATCCGTTGCGCCCGGCCTGGATATGATCTGTCGCGGATTGCGCGCCACCGCGCCGGATGATGACACGGCGCTGGAACGAGGCGCGCTGGTGTATGAAGCCGTGTACGCACAACTGTGCGCGGAAGGAAGCGGAAGGTGAACGGTACGGTTCTGTTTTTATGCCCGCATGCCGCAGCAAAAAGCGTCATCGCCGCTGCGGATTTTCAGGCGCTTGTCGCTCAAGTTGGGTTGGACCTGCGGGCCGTCGCTGCCGGCACCGAGCCGGACGACCGGGTGTCGCCGGTGGTCGTGCAGCTGTTGCGCGCGGAAGGGACGGATGTCTCCTCCCACCAGCCGCGGCACGTGACGGCAGAGGAACTGGCCTCTGCGGTGCGTATCGTCTCGATGGGTTGTGACTTAACCGGGGTGGTTTCGCCCGACGCCCCGATCATTCGCTGGGATGACGTGCCGGCCGTGAGCGCCGATCCGCAGGCTGCGCGCGCCGCCATCCGCGCCCGGGTGGAGAAGCTGGTGTATGAACTCCGCGCCGCGTGAGAGTTACGCGCGCCTCTTCCTGCGTTTTCTGCGCTTTGGGCTGCTGGCCTGGGGCGGGCCGGTGGCGCAGATCGCCATGATCCGGCAGGAACTGGTTGAGGATGAGGGGTGGATTTCGCGCGAGCGTTTCAATCGCGCGCTGGCCGTGTATCAAGCCCTGCCCGGCCCGGAGGCGCACGAGCTGTGCGTGTACTTTGGCATGCTGGCGCGCGGGCGCCTCGGCGGGATACTCGCCGGCCTCGGCTTCATGTTGCCGGGCCTGACGTTCATGCTCGCTCTGTCTTGGTTCTACGTGACGTATGGCCTGGCCTCGCCGTTGTTCGCCGCCATCTTCTACGGCTGCAAGCCCGCCGTGGCCGCCCTTGTCGTGCGCGCGGCCCAACGCCTCGGCAGCCACGCCCTCACCGATCGCTGGCTGTGGGGCCTCGCGCTGCTCGCCGCGCTCGCGCAGTTGGTCGCCGTCAACTTCCTCATCACCCTCGCCGTATGCGGCCTGGCGTATGCGCTTATCAAACGTCGCTGGCCTGCGCCGGCCATGGCGTGGGCAGTGATTGTGCCGACGATGGCTGCGGCGAGCGCCGCTGCCCCTACGGTGTGGGAGCTGTTGGGCTACGGTCTGCGCACCGGGCTGCTCACCTTCGGCGGCGCTTACACCGCCATCCCATTTCTGCGCGCCGATGCGGTCGTGGCCGGCGGCTGGATGACGGACGCGCAGTTTCTGGATGGGTTGGCGCTGGGCGGGATTCTGCCCGCGCCGCTCATCATCTTTGGGACGTTCGTCGGTTACCTCGGCGGCGGGCTGCCGGGCGCGCTGGCCCTCACCACCGGCATCTTCGCCCCCGCTTTTGCCTTCACCCTCATCGGGCACGAACTCGTCGAGCGGTTGATCGCGAACCGCGCGCTCCACGCCTTCCTCGACGGCGTGACGGCCGGCGTCGTCGGCCTGATCGCCATCACGGCGCTCGATCTGGTGCGGGCCGCGCTGCCCGACGTCACGGCAGCGGCGATCTTCGCCCTGGCGCTCGGGCTGCTCTTCGGGTGGAGGTCGAAAGCGGCGACGGCCGCGGCGGTTCTCGGCGGCGGCGCGCTTGGCCTCGTGTTGACGGCAGCGATGCCATGAATGTGTTGTTGGCCCTCGACGCCGATGGTCGCTGGCTCTTCGCCACCCGCATGGCGCGGATGTTTGCCTACGGCCTGGCCTCGGTTGTGCTCGTGCTGTATCTCGTCGCAATGGGGTTGAGCGAGGCCCTCATCGGCCTGCTGCTCACCTGCACGTTGATCGGTGACACGGCGATCGCGCTGTGGCTCACGACCGTCGCCGATCGCGCCGGGCGGCGGCGGATGCTGCTGGTCAGCGCGGCGCTGATGGTCTTGGCCGGTGGGCTGTTCGCCGTCGCCCGCGACTACCGGGTATTGCTCATGGCCGCTACGGTCGGGGTGCTCAGCCCGAGCGGCAACGAGGTCGGGGCGTTCCTCTCCATCGAGCAGGCGGCGCTCACCGAAGCGCTGGCCGGCGAGCGCCGCACGAGCACGCTGGCGTGGTACCAACTCGGCGGCTCATTCGCCACGGCGCTGGGCGCGCTGGCCGGCGGCGGCCTCGCGCAGATCTTGCAGGGCGCCGGGGTGGCTGAGTTCGAAAGCTATCGCGCCGTCGTCATCGGCTACGCGCTGCTCGGCGGGCTGCTGCTGGTGATGTTCACGCGCCTCAGCGCACACGTCGAGCCATCCATCTCCGCGTCACCCCGCCCGCGCACACTGGGTTTACATCGCTCTCGCAACACCGTCCTCAAACTCTCCGCCCTGTTTGCGCTCGATGCCTTTGGCGGGGGGCTGATCGTGCAGAGCGTGATGGCATTTTGGTTTCACATGCGCTTCGGAGTCGAGCCGGCGCTGCTGGGCGGCATCTTCTTCGGCGCGAATCTGTTGGGCGGCCTGTCGGCGCTGGTCGCGGCCGGCATCGCCAAACGCATCGGCCTGATTAACACGATGGTCTTCACCCACCTGCCCTCGAACGTGCTGCTCATGCTGGTGCCCTTCATGCCGACCTTGCCGCTGGCGGTGGCGCTGCTCCTCATCCGCTTCAGCATCTCACAGATGGATGTGCCCACGCGCCAGAGCTACACGCTGGCGGTGGTCGATCCGGACGAGCGCTCGGCGGCCAGCGGCGTGACGAGCGTGGCGCGCACGGTCGGCGCGTCGTTTGCGCCCGCGCTCACCGGCGTGCTGCTGGCCAACCCGCTCCTCGGCAGCGCGCCGTTTCTGCTGGCCGGCGGCTTGAAGATCGTTTACGACCTCGCCCTGTGGCGCAGCTTCCGCGCGCTCAGGCCGCCGGAAGAGGCGGTCACCCGTAAACGGTGAACGGTTGACTGTTCACCGTCCACTACTCAATCCCTTTTACGAGGAGTCTCACGATGAAATGGCTCACCCGCTCTCACGTGCATGTGGATCGCGTTGCCTGTCCGTGGTTGATCAAGCGGTTTGTGGATAGCGAGGCTGAGTTCCTGTTCGTGCCCAAAGGGGAGGTGGAGCGCGTGGCGGCGGAACGCGGCGCGATCCCGTTCGACGCGCTCGGGGTAGAGCTCGGCCACCATGACGGGCGCTGCTCGTTCGAGAGCATCCTGCGCAAGTATGGGCTGACCGACCCGGCCCTGCAGCGGCTGGCAAAAATCGTGCACGCCGCCGATGTCGCCGAGGACATCGACACCGACCCACTCGGTCGAGGCCTGGAAGCCATCGCCACCGGCTATAGCCTGCGTTTCCCCGACGACGGGGCCAACCTGGTGCGCCAGTTCGAGGTGTACGATGCGCTGTACGCGTGGTGCCGGCTGCAGGTCGCACAGCGGGCCTGACGCGGCAAAGTCGGCGCGTTGCCGTGACGCCGGCGGCCGAAAACAAAAAGGCTCGATCGTCTTCTCTACGATCGAGCCTTTTCCAGTGCGCCTGAAGGGATTCGAACCCCTGGCCTTTTGCTCCGCAAGCAAACGCTCTAATCCAACTGAGCTACAGGCGCAAGTATGATTTTTGATTTCGGATTGCCGATTTTAGATTTGGCGGCGCGGTGAGTCAACCTGAATTCTACAATCGTCTTTCGCTTATTCTCTGGCGGGGAGGGAGGGATTTGAACCCTCGGTCGAGGTTTAAAAGCCCCGACAAGCACTTAGCAGGCGCTCCCGATCAACCAAGCTCCGGCACCTCCCCGTATTCCTGCCTGCGCGACAGGCCTTCAGTCAGGCGGAGGGAGAGGGATTCGAACCCCCGGTGAGCTTGCGCCCACAGTGGTTTTCAAGACCACCGCCTTAAACCACTCGGCCATCCCTCCCGAACTGATCACGCCAGCGGGCGGATTTTACCAGTCGGGTACCGAACTGTAAAGGAGTTGAGACACGCGTGTGCACGCAAAGGTTCAGCTGCTCCTTCGACTGCGCGGGCAAAGGCAGTCCGCTCCGCTCAGGATGCGGCTGATATGTCTTGCGTGCACACCCCCAATCGCAAAGCCCAGATGTGACTGTTGCAGGTGAGGTACACTTCTCGCATGCACATCGCCCTCAACGGCTGGTTCGCCGCGCACGCCGCGCACACCGGCACCGGCCAGTATCTGCGCGCGCTGCTCGCACATTTGCCCCAGGTCGCGCCGCAACATCGGTACACGCTCGTCGTTCCATCCCCCTCCCCCATCGCCGAAGTGGGCGATGGAGGGGGCCGGGAGGGGGGTGGAATCTGCATCCACCGCGTGCCGTGCGGCAACGGCGACCTCGCCAAAGTGCGCTTCGAGCAGCAACTCTTTCCCGCTGCGTGCCGCGCGCTCAAAGCCGACCTCGCGCACGTCCCGCACTGGGCGCCGCCGCTCAGCTCGCCCGTCCCGGTCGTCGTCACCATCCACGACGTCATCCCGCTGGTGCTGCCGGAGTATCGCGGCGATTGGCGCGCGCGGCTGTACACGTCGCTCGTCACCGTCGCCGCGCGCGGGGCCGCCGCCATCCTGGCCGACTCCGAACAATCGCGCCGCGACATCGTGCAGCACATCGGCGTGCCCGAGGCCAGGGTGCGCACGATCGCGTTGGCCGCCGATGCGCGCTACACGCCGCAGCACGATTGGCGCGAGGATGAGGCCGCGCGCGCGAAGTACGACATGCCGGTCGAGTCCGGATCGTACGTGCTGTATCTCGGCGGCTTCGACGTGCGCAAAAACGTGCGCGCCCTGCTCAGCGCGTGGACGTGGGTCAGCGGCTCGGTCGGCGAGCAGATGCCGCTCGTCATCGGCGGGGCGCTGCCGCGCGCGGATGGGCGGCTGTTCGAGGACTATCGCGCGCTGGCCGGGCAGCTCGAAATCGCCGGCACGGTGCGCTTCATCGGCGCGGTGGCCGAGGCCGACAAGCCCGCGCTCTATCGCGGCGCGGCGTGTTTCGTCTTCCCCTCGCGCTACGAGGGCTTCGGCCTGCCGCCGCTGGAGGCGATGGCGTGCGGCGTGCCGGTGGTCACCACGGATGCAGGCGCCATCGGCGAGGTCGTCGGCGACGCGGCCTATCTCATTGACCCGGCGGATACGCGCAAATTCGGCGCGGGCCTCATCACCTGCCTCGTCGAGCCGCCGGTGTCCGATCATTTGAAGGCGCGCGGCCTCGAACGGGCGAAGAAGTTCTCGTGGGAGCGCACCGCGCGCGAGACGATCGCGGCGTATGAGCAGGCGTATGCAGACGGCAAAAAGCACTAGGCAGCAAGCGGGCGGTCTGCTTTCTGCCTTCCGCCTTCCGCCGGCTGACTTCCTCGTTTTCCTTGCCGCGCTGGCGCTGTATACGTTCACGCTCGCGCCGGGGCTGCTGCCGGCGGACGCGGGCGAATATCAACTGGCCGGCGCGACGCTCGGCGTCGCGCACCCGCCCGGTTACGCGCTGTACACGCTCCTGAGTTGGCTCATCTCGCGCATCCCATTCGCATCACCGGCGACCACCATCAACTTTCTCTCCGCGCTGCTCGCCGCCTTCACCCTCGTCTTCGTCAGCCGCACGGTGCGGGCCATCACCGGCTCCGGGTGGGCGGGATTGGGCGCGGCGGCCATGCTCGGCTTCGGCGCGACCTTTTGGGCGCAGGCGACGACGGCGAATGTGCGGATGCCGGCGGCCTTCGCGGTGGCGTGGGCGGTGGAGCGTGTTTGTAGCAGTGGCTTTAGCCGCTCGCGCGCTGAAGCGCCGGCTACGAACCTGACGTGGCTCGCCGTCGCCCTCGGCCTGGCCGTTTCACATCACGCCTCGACGGTCTTCCTCGCGGCTGTGCTCGGGCTGTGCGCGCTGTCGCTCGCGCCGGGCGTGTGGCGCCGGCCCTGGTCGCTGCTCGTTGGATTGACCCCGTTCCTGGCGTGGCTCTATCTTCCGCTCAACGCGCTGTACCTCGGCGGGCCGCCCGCGCTGGCCACGTGGCCCGGCTTCATCGAGCACATCACCGCGCAGGGCTTCCGCGGCGATATGCTCGCCTTCGCCACGCCAGAGGCCCTGCCCGACCGGCTGCGGGTGCTCGGCGTCATCCTGCCCTTTCAATGGAATTGGGTGCTGATTGTGCTTTGTGGATTGGGGGCAGTGAGACTGGTTATGGGTTATTGGAGATTGGGCGTAGCGTTGCTCGCGGCCTTCGGGGTGCATACCTTCATCGCCATCACCTACCGCGCGCCGCAGACCGCCGAGTATCTTTTGCCGAGCTATGTGTTGCTGGCGATTGCTTTCGGCGTGGCGGGCGCGACGGTGGTGCGCGCGCACTCGCTGGCGCGCCTGGCCGGCGGCGCGGTGATCGTGGCGGCGCTCGGCTTTCAGTTCGCGGCGACTTACCCGGCGTATCGCGCGCTGGCCGAGGACGATCACACGCGCGACTACACGCGCTCACTGCTCGACCACGTGCCGCGTGACGCGGTTGTGCTCGCGCCGTGGCACTGGGCCACGCCGCTGTGGTATCTGCAACAGGTCGAAGGCGCGCGGCCCGATGTGGAGGTGCGCTACGCCGTGCCGCGCACCGACTCGTACGCCCGCGATTGGCTCAGCGAGATCGAAAGCGCCCTGCCCGATCGGCCCGTCGTCGTCACCAGTTTCTTTCAGCCGGAGTTCACGAGCAGCGGTCTGCGCTTCATCCCGCTGCCCACCGCGCTCAATCCCGCGTGGCTTGTGTCGAGCGAGCCGCTCACCGCCGCGCCCGCCGGCCTCACCGGCGCACAATCGTTTGAGGCGGTGGATTTCCTCGGTCACGCAAGGATACCGTCGCCAGCCGCTGCATCCGTTACCGTATCCGCTGCCTGGCGTGTGGACGGCCCGCCGCGCGACCTCAGCTTCTTCGTCCACCTTATCGGCCCCGACGGGCTGCTGTACGGGCAGAGGGATGTGAGTTACGCAGCCGCGCGCTACCGCGAGGGTGAAGTGCTCTTCGACCGTTACACCCTCGAAGTGCTGCCCGACGCCGCGCCCGGCACGTACACACTCATGGCCGGCGCGTACACGCCCGACGGCGCGCGCGTGGCGGAGGCGATGCTGACGCCGATTGAGATCACTGCGTCGCTGCCCAACGCGCCGGGTGTGAACTTCGGCCACCGGCTCGCCCTCACGCAATCATCGTTCACGCCCGCCACGGCCCGGCCCGGCGAGGCCGTGACGGTCGAGGCCGAGTTCGTCGCGCTGCGGCCCATCACCGAAGACCTGATCGCAAACGTCACCCTGAGCGGCGAGGGCTGGCGCGCGCAGGTGGATACCGTGCCGGTGGGCGGCGCGCTGCCCACCCTCAAGTGGATCACCGGCAGCCGCCTCCGCGACCGGTACACGCTCACCCTCCCCGCCGTGGCGCGGCCCGGCCCGGCCACACTCACCCTTAGCTGGTACGATGCGTTCACGCAGCGCACCTTGCCGGTGCTCGACCGCGACCTGGCGCGGCTTGGGGCGGGCGTACCGCTGGGCGCCGTCAACGTCGTCCCGTAGCATCCAGCCACCCGAGGCACCTCACCATGACCGACTCTGAACCCAAAAGCTTTCGCAAACTCACCCGCCACCAGCCGCGTGTCTATCGCAACCAGGGCGTCGTCATCACGCTCGCGCCGTCGTATGAGGAATTGGAACGCCGCAGCCTGGAGGCCGTCGAGCCGCTGTGGCCGAAGTACCCGAAGACGCAGGCGCTGTGGGACATCATCATGGCTGACCCCGAGTGCCAGGCTAATTGGGATATGGCCGATTACATGACCACGGCCAAGTTGGGCTACAACGATCACGGCCAGACGCACGCCACGATCGCGGCGACCAACGCCATTCGGATATTCGATTTGCTGGTGGGGGCCGGCCTGCAACCGGATGTGGTGGCCTCCGGCGCGGGCGACCTCGACGACGCGTGCATGACGGTCGCCATCGCCACGCTGCTGCACGACATCGGCAACCAGGTGCACCGCAAGTATCACGAGATGATGGGCCTTGGGTTGGCGCGCAACGTGCTGGATCGGTTGATGCCCGAGGTTTACCCGGATGTCATTCACCGCACGCAACTGCGCGCCTTCATCCTGCACGCCATCCTCGCGCACGACTTCGACCCGCCGCCGCTGACGTTCGAGGCCGGGGTGGTGGCGGTGGCCGACGGCACCGATGTGACCAAGGGGCGCGGGCGCAAAGCCTTCGACCTCGGCAAGGTGGATATCCACTCGGTCTCGGCGCTGGCGATTGACGAGGTGCACATCGGGCGCGGGGCCGAGCACCCGGTGGAGATCACGGTGGTGATGAACAACTCGGCCGGCATCTTTCAGATCGAGGATACGCTGACGAAGAAAGTGGTGAAAGGCCCGCTGGCGAAATGGATCACCGTGACGGCGATGACGCGGCCCAGCGCCTCGGGCAACGACGCGCGCATCATCGAGCGGCTGACGCTGCGCAACGGCGCCTTTGTCACGGAGTAAGGGGGTGGAGGCTTTTGGTAAAATTCCGTGCGGCGTGTTGACGCTCAACCGGGTTATGGCCTTGCGCCGGATCGTTCCTGAATTGCTGGCGTTTTGCCAGTTTGCCCTGGCCGTCTATTCGAGTCTGGCCCAGCCCAACCTGTGCGCGTGCTGGCTGATCGAGGATGTGGGCCGCGTTCACTTCCACCCGGCCGACGTTGACCCCGACGCCCCGCACTCGCACGAGTATTTGTTCGACCTGTACCGCGTCCATCCCTCCTCGGTGGCCCCCGCGGTGCTCTCGCCGCGCGAATTGCTGCTGCATCTTGATGCGCACAGCCTGTGGCGGCGCGCGCCGGCCGAGGCCATCTCGCAATCGAGTTGGCATCCCCGTGTGATTCCTCCGCCCCCGAGGGGTTGAACCGGCCCCCCGTATCCGATTCAGTTGACAACCTCATCTGCCCTCCGAGCCGGGCGCTTGGAGATGATTGGCTGTTGGCTGCGAGACGCGCCTGCCGGTGTGTTTCCATCCAACGCCAAAGGAATTGACACGATGCGTATTCGTTATCTGATCCCATGGCTGATGCTGGCAGCCGTAGCCGCCTGTGCCCCGGCTGCTGCGCCGACCGAGGACCATCACGCCGCGGCCGCCGTCACGGTCGGCAATCTCGAAATCACCGGCGCGTGGGTGCGGCCCGCCGCGAAGATGGAGGCCGGTGCGGCCATGGCCACCCCCGAGGCCGGCGGCATGGGGATGGATCCCAACACGATGCTCAGCGCCGCCTACATGACCATCCACAACGAAGGCGGCGAGGACGACAGGTTGCTCAGCGCCAGCAGCGACATCGCCGCCGCGGTCGAACTGCACAACGTCAAGATGGAGAATGATGTGATGTCCATGTTCCAGGTGCCGTTCATCGCGGTGCCCGCCGACGAACATGCCACGCTCAAACCGGGCAGCTATCACATCATGCTCATCGGGGTTACGCGAGAACTCAAGGTCGGCGATCACGTCTCGCTGACTCTCAACTTCGAGAAGGCCGGCTCGGTCACCTTAGAGGCGGAGGTGCGCGAGGCCGGGGAATAAGGCTGCCGAGGCGGCGGGCCAGCGCGGCTCGCCGCCTCGACTGAAAGGTTTACGATGTCACGATTCAAACTCTTTGCCGGCGCCCTAATCGCAGGCGTAGCGTTGGTGGGGCTGGTGGTCGCGGCCTACCTCGCCCTGCGGCCCCGGCTGACCCCGACCAGCTTTCACGGACAGTGGATTGACTCGGCCAGCCCGGCCAGCGACTTCGTGCTCCAGACCGCCGGGAGCCGCTCGGTGTCGCTGAGCGACTTTCGCGGGCGGGTCGTGCTGCTCTTCTTCGGCTATCGCTTCTGCCCGGATGTCTGCCCGCTCACCCTGTACGAAATGAAGCAGATGATGGAAGCGCTCGGCCCGGACGGGGAACGGGTGCAGGTGATCATGGTGAGCGTTGACCCCGAGCGCGATCCGCCCGACCTGGTGGATGAGCACGTCAAGAACTTCCATCCCAGCTTTATCGGGCTGAGCGGCAGCGCCGACGACATCGCCGCCGCGGCGACCCCGTTCGGCATCTTCTATCAACAGACCGAGGGCTCCGCCAATACCACGTATCTCGTTTCGCACACGGCCACGGTGACCGCGCTCGATACCGAGGGCTATGTCCGGTTGATCTTTCATCACGGCATGCAGGGCAAAGATATGGCCGAGGACGTGCGGCAATTGCTGGGGCGTTGAGGGATTTGGCGCTTGGGTGATGGTAAGCGGGAGCGCTTGGCTCTGGTAAAATCCACGCTCGCTTGGGTGCAGTCGTAATCACTCAATCGCCAAATCGCCAAATGTTTGAACTAGTCTTCCTCGGCACCTCGGCCTCCGCGCCGTCGGTGCATCGCGGCCTGAGCGCGCAGGTGGTGATGCACAACGAGCATCGCTTCCTCGTTGATTGCGGCGAGGGCACGCAACGCCAGATCCTGCAATCGGGCATCGGCTTCAAACGGCTGGAGCGCGTGCTGATCACGCACGGCCACCTCGACCACATCCTCGGGCTGGCCGGCCTCGTCTCCACCTTCACGCGCTGGGAGACGGCGGAGCGGCTGGAGATCTGGGCGGGCCGCTGGGCGCTCGAGCGCATCCGCACGCTGCTGTACGAAATCGTGCTCAAGGGGGCGCGGCTGCCGTTTGAGTTGAAGTTCTGCGAAATCAAGCCGGGCGTGATCTTCGACACCAGGGCCTTCAGCGTCAGCGCCTTCCCGGTGCAGCATCGCGGCGCAGATTCATTCGGCTTTGCCTTCGAGGAGAAAAGCAAACGCCCCTTCCTCGCCGAGAGGGCCGAGGCGCTCGGCGTGCCCGCCGGCCCCATCCGCCGCGAGCTGGTGGCGGGCCACGCGGTGACCCTGCCCGATGGCCGCACGGTGCAGCCCGAGGATGTGCTCGGCCCGCTGGAGGCCGGCACGCGCTTCATCCATGTCGGCGACTGCGGCGACACGCGCGACCTGGTGAAGGTGGCGCGCGGCGCGGATGGGCTGGTGATCGAAGCCACCTACCTCAGCAGCGAAGAAGAGATGGCGCGCGAGTTCGGCCACCTCACCGCCGCGCAGGCCGCGACGCTGGCGCGCGAGGCCGGCGTGCGGCAGCTCTTCCTCACCCACCTCTCGCGCCGCAACCGCGAGCGCGACGTGCTCGAAGAGGCGCAGGCCATCTTCCCAAATACGACCGTGGCGCGGGACTTTGATCATTTCAC
>CAZSNP010000084.1:0-15336 GCA_964608265.1 uncultured Anaerolineales bacterium
TCAGCTGACGCTATGCCACATTCAACACCTTTTTAGCAGTTTGCAAAAGTCCAGTAATCACCGCAGCCTAACCGTTGACCGTGCCCGAGCGTTACGTTATAATCCCGCCCGCTTGTCTGGCAGCCATTTTCGATTGAAGTTGAGGTTTTGCGATGACCAAACGAACGTATCAGCCCAAGATTCGCCGGCGCGTGCGCGTGCATGGCTTCCGCGCGCGCATGGCGTCGAAGGGCGGCCGCAAGGTGTTGAAGGCCCGGCGAGCCAGGGGCCGCTGGGCGCTGGCGACGACGAAGAACAACCACATCAAGAGATTCAACTGGAAGAGTCACAAGGCTCCGGCGACACGCGGCAAGAAATAATGGCGTGAGGCCGGGAGTGGATGCCCGGTCATGCTCCGACTGCGAAGCTCAACCGACTTTGAGCGGGTGCGGCGCGAAGGTCGTTCTCACGCCCACCCGCTTGTTGTTCTCATCGCCTGTCGCCAGGCGGCGAGCGGCGAAAGCCGCGTGGGATACGCCGCCGGCAAAGCAGTCGGCGGAGCGGTGCGGCGCAATCGGGCCAAGCGGCTATTGCGCGAAGCCGTCCGCTCGTTGTCAGCCGCTATCCCGCCGGGGTGGGATATCCTTTTGATCGCCCGCGCGCCGATCGTGGCCTGCAAGCTCCCGCAGGTGCAGCCCGTCGTCGCGCAATTGATGAAAAAAGCGCATGTGCTCAGCCCACCTCCCGCATGATCACGGCCACGACGACGGGGCCGGCTGGCCGCAGCGCGAACCGCTGCCCGAGTGGAAGCCCGACTTCCGCCCGACTCAGTTGCCGCGCACCGCGCTGCTGGCCGTCATCCGGCTCTACCAGCTCACGCTCTCGCGGCTGATGCCGCCCAACACCTGCCGCTTCTACCCGTCGTGCTCGCGCTACGGTTTCGAGGCCGTGCAGAAATATGGGCTGTTGAAGGGCGGCTGGATGGCGTGCTGGCGCGTGATGCGGTGCAATCCGTTCAATCCCGGTGGCTTTGACCCGGTGCCCTGAATACTATCGAAGGAAGAAGCGTTGTCTCGTAAGTTCCTCATCCCCCTTGCCCTGGTTTTGACTCTGTTGCTCGCGGCCTGCGGGGCGGTGCCCGCCAATTCGTGGCCCGGCCTGAGCGTCATGGGCGACCGGGCCTACATTGCATTCAACACCCATGTGTATGCCGTCAATCTGGCCGACGGCAGCGAGGTCAGCCGCTTCCCGGCGGCGGGCGTCAACCTCGGCGAATTGTTCTTTTCCGATCCGGGCGTGAGCCAGGACGTTATCGTGGTCGGCAGCGAAGGCCCGGCCGCCTCGTATAGCGGCGCGCTCTTCGGCCTCGACCCGAACAACCTCAACACCGTCAAGTGGTGTCTGGTCTTCGACCAAAAGGCCCAGCAGCGCTTGAGCACGTTCAATTGCCAAGCCACGCCCGATGCCACGCAGTCCATCATCTTCGGCATTGCGCCGGCGGTGGACAACCGCCTGATCGGGGGCATTGCCCTGGTGGATGGCGTGGCGTACTTCGGCATGGCCAACAACAAGGTCTACGCCGTCAACGCCGCTACCGGTGAGTACAGGTGGAGGTTTGATCAGGCCACTCATCCGGTATGGGCCGCGCCGCTGGTTGACGATGGCACGGTGTATGTCGCTTCGCTCGATCACACGCTGTACGCGCTCAGCAGCGCCGATGGCAGCGTGAAGTGGCAGAAAGACTTAGGCTCCTCGCTCGCCGGCACACCGGCGCTGGCGAACGGCACGCTGTACATTGGCACCTTTGGCAACGAAGTGTATGCGCTCGATGCGGCCACCGGCAACGCCAAATGGAGCCAACCCTTCAGGGCGACGAACTGGGTGTGGGGCGGGCCGACGATGGCCGAGGGTGTGGTGTATGTGTCCGACCTCGGCGGTGGCGTCTTCGCGCTGGAGGCTGCCACCGGCGCGCAACAATGGAAGACCGTGCTGCCCGCCCCGGTGCGCGCCTCACCCGCCGTGAGCGGCGGCGTGGTGTTCATCGGCGACAAGGACGGCGTGTTCCACCGCCTCAACGCGGCCACCGGCGCCGAAATCAGCAAGCCGGAGATCCCGGGCGACAACAAGGGCCAGTTGCTCAACATGCCCGTCATCGTCCCCGACCGTGACCTGGTGTTGGTCGCGACGTATCAGGGCACCAACCTGCTCAACGCCTACGACCTCAACGGCAATTTCAAGTGGCCCTTCGCGCCCACTCAGTAGAGGGATGTCGCCATGTGGGACCAGCTTATCATCAACCCGATGATCAACAGCCTGCTGTTTCTGTACAGCCTGCTGTTCAACAATCTGACCCTGACCATCGTCGTCTTCACCGTTCTCATCCGCGTCCTCACCTTCCCGCTGACGTGGCAGCAGCAGAAGTCGTCCAAGGCGATGCAGGCGATGCAGCAGGGCGATGAGTGGAAGAAGATTCAAGAGAAGCACGCCGGTGACCGCGAGAAGCTGGCGCAGGAGCAGATGAAGCTGATGCAGAAGGCGGGCGTCAACCCGCTCGGCGGCTGCCTGCCGCTCGTCATCCAGTTTCCGATATTGATCGGTCTGTATCAGGCCATCACCAACGCCATCGCCGCCTCGCCCGCGCAGCTGTTGCAGCTCTCGACGCACATATATCCCTTCCTGCCCAACGTCAACAAGCTCATCCCGCTCGACAACCAATTCCTGTGGATGAACCTCGGCCTGCCCGACCCGTTCTACGTCATGCCGATCCTGGTGGTGCTGACGAGCTGGGTGCAGTCGAAGGTCATCACCCCGCCGTCGGCGGACCCGAACGCGGCGCAGATGGCGCAGACCACCGCCCTGACCACGACGTTGATGTTCGGCTGGTTCTCGCTGACCTTTGCCAGCGGGCTTTCAATTTACTTCGTGGTCTCCAACATCCTCGGCGTGCTCCAATACAGCCTGACCAGCCCCATCAACTGGCGCAACATCTTCAACCTCGGCATCTCCTTCAACTTTCTGGCCCCGGCCGCCGATGAACCGAAGCGGCCGGCGCGCGAAAAAGAAAAGGCCCGCGCGAAACGCAAGTAACCTGGGAGCAAGCTCATGGCTGATGAACCGACCCTCGCCCCAGCCGGCCCACCCGAGGCTGAACTGACCCTGGCCGAGCAAACGCTCCAGGAGATCCTGGCGCACATGCATGTCACCGGCGCTGTCACCGCGGCCTGGGGTGAGCCGGATGAAGCCGACGGCAGCCGCGCCATCCTGCTCAACCTGGAAGGGGAAGACCTCGGCGGGCTGATTGGCCGCAAGGGCGAGACGCTGGGCGCGCTGCAACTCATGCTGCGCCTCATCCTCTCCAAGCACCTGACGCGCGGCGTGAACGTGGTGGTGGATGTCGAACACTTCCGTGAACGGCGGATCGAGCAGTTGCGGCGCATGGCCCGCAAGACCGCCGAACAGGTGGTGCAGCGCCAGCGCGCCATCGCCGTCGAACCAATGCCGCCGGACGAGCGCCGCATCATCCACATGGAATTGCGCGACCACCCCGGGGTGCGCACCGAGAGCATCGGCGAGGGCAACCGGCGCAAAGTCCAGATCATCCCCAGGTAACCCACGGCCACGGGCAGGCGCCAGCCCTTGATCACGCCGGTTCATTACCTCAGCGTCGGCCACGTGGCCAAAGACCTCGCGCCGGATGGGCACCGGCTGGGCGGTAGCGTATCGTATGCCTCGCTGACGGCCCGGGCCATGGGCTACGCGCCCGGCATCGTCACCGCCTGCGCCGAGGACGTTGACCTCAGCCCGCTTGCCGCCTTCAACCTGCACCGCAAACCCTCCCCGGCCTCAACCACTTTCGAAAACCTGTACAGCCCCGCTGGCCGCACGCAATACCTGCGGGCGCGCGCCGAGCCGCTCATGGTCGAGGATGTGCCGACCGAATGGCTGCGCGCGCCCCTGCTGCACCTCGCGCCGCTGGCCGGCGAGTTCGAGGTCGCCGACTTCGCCGAACTCAGCAACGTCTTCATCGGCCTCACCGCGCAGGGGATGTTGCGCGGGTGGGACGGCGCCGGGCGCGTGTTCAAGGCCCACTGGCCGGGGGCGCTGGCAGTTTTGCCCAGGGTCAGCGCCACCGTGTTGAGCATTGAAGACGTCGGCGGCGATTGGGAAGCGATGGAGCGTTGGGCGAGTGCGGCGCGCATATTGGCGGTGACCGAGGGCGCGCGCGGTTGCACCGTCTTTGTGAACGGGAGCGGCGCGCGGCAGTTTGCGGCCCCGCCCCACACCGAGGTTGATCCGACCGGCGCGGGCGACATCTTCGCCGCGGCCTTCTTCATTCACTTGTACGAAACGCAGGACCCGTGGGCGGCGGCGCGGGTGGCCAACCACATCGCGGCCACCTCGGTGACGCGCCTCGGGCTGGCCGGTGTGCCCACCCCCGACGAGGTCGGCCTGGCGCGCCTGATGGCCGAGCTGAAATAAACCGGCGCCGTTCGCAATGCGCAATGCCCCGGCGTAGAATTGAGCAATCTCATGGCGCGCACGTACACCCTCGTCAATCAAAAAGGCGGCGTCGGCAAGACGACGACGGCCATCAGCCTGGCCGCCTACCTGGCGCTGCTGGGTCAGCGGGTGTTGCTGGTGGATTTGGACCCGCAGGCCAACGCGACCTCGTCGCTCGGCATCGACAAGCAGAGGGTGGGCGGCGGCGTGTACGAGGTCCTCATCAACGGCGACGCGCCCAGCGCCCACATCCTGCAAAGCGCCAAGCTCAAGCTGGCGCTGTTGCCCGCCTCGCCCGCGCTGGCCGGCGCGGAGGTGGAACTGGTGAACGCGCTCGCCCGCGAGCAACAATTGCGGGCCGGCCTGAAGAGCATCGAAGCGCAGTACGATTACGTTTTGATTGACTGCCCGCCGTCGCTCGGGCTGATCACGCTGAACGGATTGGTGGCCGCGCGCCACGGCGTCATCATCCCGGTGCAGGCCGAATATCTCGCCCTCGAGGGGCTGGGCCAGCTTGCGCACACCATCACCCGGGTGCGCGGCGCGCTCAACGCCAACCTCACCATCCGGGGCGTCGTCGTCACGATGTACGACGGGCGCACCCAGCTCTCGCAGCAGGTGGCCGAGGAGGTGCGCAAGCATTTCCCCGGCAAGGTGTTTCGGGCCCTCATCCCGCGCAGCGTTCGTCTGGCCGAAGCGCCATCGCACGGCCTGCCCATCTCGGCTTACGCGGCCTCGTCGCCGGGCGGCGTGGCCTATCGCGCGCTGGCGGAGGAGCTGCTCGCAGGCGACGCCGCCTCACAGGGGGTTTGACCACGAAGACACGGCGGCGCGCCCTTTGTGTCTTCGAGACATCGTGGTAAAACAAGCGCCATGCCTTCACTGAAACGTGGCCTCGGGCGCGGACTTGACGCCCTCATCCCCGTCGCCGAGACCAACGCCGCCGGCGTCACTTTCGCGCCGCTCAGCGCCATCACCCGCAACCCGCGCCAGCCACGCACCCGCTTCGAGCCGGGCGCGCTCGAGGAGTTGGCCGCCTCCATCCGCGAGCACGGTGTGTTGCAGCCGCTTGTCGTCGCGCAGGCCGGTGCGCCGGGCCGCTTCATCCTCATCGCCGGTGAACGCCGCCTCGAGGCCGCCCGGATCGCCGGGCTGCCCACCGTGCCCATCCTGCTGCGCGAGGCCACCGATCAGCAAATGCTCGAGCTGGCGCTGATCGAGAACATCCAGCGCGCCGACCTCGGCCCGCTCGAAACCGCGCAGGCCTACAAGCATCTGGCCGAGGATTTCAAGCTGTCGCACGAGGACATCGCCGCGCGCGTGGGCAAACGGCGCACCACGATCACCAACACCTTGCGGCTGCTCAAGTTGCCGCAGCGGATTCTCGACTCACTGGCCAACGAGCAAATCGTCGAGGGCCACGCCAAGGCTTTGCTCGCGCTGCCCACCGCGCAGGCGCAACTGGCCGCCTTCGCCGTCGTCATCGGCAAGGGGATGACGGTGCGGCAGACCGAAGAGTATGTGCGCCAATTGCAGGGGCAGAAACCGCCCCGCCCGGCCAGGCCCGCCCGGCGGGCCGAGGCCGACGCGGTGGCCGAACAACTCCGCGACGCGCTCGGTTTCAAGGTGACGGTGAAGCGCGGACGCAGAGGCGGCACCATCACCATCCACTTCTACTCCGACGACGACCTCAACGCCATCACCGACTCCATCGTCAGGCGCCGCTAGCGCCCGCGCGGCCTTCGTCCGCGATCGCGCCGGCGACGCGGAGGCGCAGCCTGAGCCGAGCGACCTTCCGTGCGGGTGGGCCGTGCCCAACCCGCTTTTGGCGAGGGATTGAGCGCCGCAAAGAAACGAGCCGGAGCATATGCTCCGGCCCGGGCGTTACTTCCGGGTTCAATCCGCTGCCCGTTACTTCTTGGCAGCCGGGGCAGCCGCGGGCTTGGCGCCGCCTTCGGCCTCCTCGCCTTCCTCTTCCTTCTTGCCCTTCTCCACCACTTCCACTTCGGCGGAGGCGACGACGGGCGCGGCCGAGAGGTCTTCTTCCTTGGCCTGATACGTCGCGCGCGCGATCATGTCATCGGGGTCGCTCAGCACCTTGATCGTCGGCGGCACGCTGATGTCGGCGACCTTGATCGACTGGCCGATCTCTTTGATCGGGCTGATGTCGGCGGTGATCGACGGGATCAGGTCGGCGGGCAGACACTCGATGGCCAGATCGGTGACGCCGCGCACCAACACGCCGTTGAGGCTGGCGATGGCGAATGAGGTGCCGGTGAGGTGAATGGGGATGTTGACGCGCAGCGGCTTGTTCATATCCGGCGCGTAGAAATCGGCGTGGGTGTAATCGCCACGGATCGAGTCGCGCTGGAGTTCCTGCACCAGCACCCTGGTCGTCTTGCCGTCCACGACCAAATCCATGAGCTGCGTGCCCTCGACCTTGCGGATCACGCGAGTGGCCTCGCGCGCGTTCAGTTGCAGGGCTTGCGGTTGCGCCGCCGGCCCATACACCACCGCCGGCAACAACCCAGCGCGCCGCAACTGCCTGACGCGCTTGCCGGTCACGGTGCGCTTCTCAGCTTTCAAAACCAACTCAGCCATTGCTCTCTCTCCCGGAGCGCCTCTCACCGCGCGCCGTCGTTCGGCGCGCCGTTACCTTCGCTCCCAAATCCACCGGGCCCAATTGCCCGGGTACTCACTCACTCTGTCCGGCGCCGGCCGAACATCCCGCCCAGCAGCAGCACCGCGCCGATAGCCAGGCCGGCCACCGCGCCGAAGACCGCCGCGCCGCGCGCATCCAGCCAGGTGTATACACTGCCGTTGATCTGTCGCCCGAAGACGATGAAGGCGCGGGCGTTGGTGGCCTCGAGGTGCTCGGCCGCCACCACGCCGGCAGCCGAATGGCTGAGGGCGGCATGACTGGCGCGCACCCCGCCGACGGCGCTCTGATCGGCGGCGAGCGTCTCAGCGCGGGCAACCCCCACCGCGCCGAGGTCAACACGGATCAGGTCGCTCTCCGCCCAACCCACTGCGCTCTCGCGCAGGTCGGCGGTTTCGGCGTACAACGTGCTGGCCAGGCTTTGGCGCATCTCGGCCCTGCCGGCTTTGATGACGTAGGCGCTCCCGCCCTCCAACGCCACCGTCTCAGCGTTGATGTGTTGGGCCTCGGCGCCCGGGCGGTTGTCGGCGGAGTCGGTCATGGCTTTCTCGCTGCACGGCAACGGGGCTTCCTCACACCATCGGGAGAAGCCCCGCGCGGCCCACATGTTACCGTAGTCGCTGCGTTGCGTCAACGAAGCGAGGCGTGATAACAGGGTGAGTGCAAAGTCCAAACGATGCCGACATTTCGCCCTCTCCCCTGCCCTCTCCCGCTGGGAGAGGGAGTGGAGCGTGTCATTGGAAGGCCGCTCCAAATCATGAGTGCCGACTCCCCTTCTCCAAGCGGGAGAAGGGGTTGGGGGATGAGGGCGAGCGCGGTGACTTTGCAAACACCCCGGAGTGACAATCGGCTCACCTGTGGCACTCCTGCCCGATTCCCCCTATAATCGCCGCGCTTGTGTGACAATCTAAAATCTGCCATCTAAAATCTCAAATCCTCAATGCCTCTGCGCCTCAAACATCTCGAACTTCACGGGTACAAATCCTTCGCCAGCAAAACCGATTTCCTCTTCGGGGCCGGGGTATCGGCCATCGTCGGGCCGAACGGTTCGGGCAAGAGCAACGTCGTCGACGGCATCCGCTGGGTGCTGGGCGAGCAAAGTTACAGCCTGCTGCGCGGCAAGAAGACCGAAGACATGATCTTCGCCGGCAGCGACCTGCGCCCGCGCTCCGGGCTGGCGCAGGTGACGTTGACGTTCGACAACGCCGACGGCTGGCTGCCGATTGACTACTCCGAGGTCGCCATCAGCCGGCGGGCGTACCGCGACGGCGAGAACGAGTATCTCCTCAACGGCCAGCGCGTGCGGCTGCGCGACATCGCCGAGATTCTCGCCAAGTGCGGGCTGGCCGAACGCACCTACACCATCATCGGCCAGGGGCTGATCGATACGGCCCTTTCGCTCAAAGCCGAGGAACGGCGCGCGCTGTTCGAGGAGGCCGCCGGCATCGGGCTGTACCGCCACAAACGCGAGGACGCGCTGAAGAAGCTCGAAGCCACCCAGCGCAACCTCGACCGCGTGCTCGACATCCTCGAAGAGATCAGGCCGCGCCTGCGCTCGCTCGAACGGCAGGCCGCCCGCGCGCGCGATTTCAACTTCGTCAAAGATGATTTGAAGTCGGTGCTCAAACAGTGGTATGGCTTCCACTGGCACCGCGTCAGCGAGGAGCTCGAATCGCTCAAAGCCGAGGCCGAGTCGGCGGCGATTGAGCTGTTCGGCCTGCAGGCCAATCAGGAAAAGTACGACCGCGAGATGGCGCAACTGCGCGAGACAACGGCGCAATTGCGCGCCACCGTCGGCCAGTTGCGCGCCCGCTCCGACGCCATTCGCAATGAGAGCGAAGCCCTGACGCGGAATGTGGCGGTCGCCGATGAGCGGCTGCGTTCGCTGGCCGCGCAGCGCGAGAGCCTGCTGGCCGAAATCCCCGCGCTCGAAGCCCAGCGCGCCAATCAAATTGAGCGCGTGGCCGGGGCGCAGGCCGAGGCCGCGCGGCTGGCCGCCGAGGCGAGCGAAGCGGAGCGACAAAGTCGCTCCGCCGAAGCCGCGCTCGCCAACCGCGAGACCGAGCGCGACTCGCTGCGCACCCGCGAGTCGGAGGCCCGCCAGGCTCTGGCGCAGATCGACTCCGAGATCATCAACCTCACCGCCCGCCTCGGGCAGATGGGTGAGCGCGCCGACCGGCTGGCCGCGGCCCAGGCCGAGCAGCGCGAGCTGGTGGCCAGGCTCGAGCACGCCGAGCGTGGCGCGCGCGCGAAAGTGTCGGAGGCCGGGGCGCAATTGCAGGAGCAGCAACGCCTGCGCGGGCAGGCCGAATTCGACCTCGCTCAGCAGAACACCGCCGTGCGCAGCGCCGAGGCCAAACGCGCCGTCGCCATTGAATACGCCGCCGAGGCCCGCGCTCACACCGAGGGCTTGCGGGCCAAACAGGAAATCCTCGAACAGGCCCGCGCCGAACTCGTCGGCGTGCGCTCCGGCGCTAAGGCGCTGCTCGAACGCCAATTCGCGACGCGCGGCATGCTGGCCGAGATGCTCACCGTGCCGGCCGAACTCGAAGCCGCCATCAGCGCCGCGCTTGGGCTGCACCTCGAAGGCGTGGTGCTGAACAGCCTCGACGACGTCGAGGCCGCCCTGGATACGCTCGGCAATGCCAGCGGGCGCGCGGCCCTCCTGCCGCTCGCGCCGATTGCGCCGCGTGAGCCGTTGCGCGTGCCGGCAGAAGACGAGGTGGTGGGCGTGGCGGCGCGCCTGCTGCAGGTGGAGGCCGCCGGGCAGCCGCTTATAGACCTGCTGCTGGGGAGCGTCGTCGTCGTGCGCAGCCGGGCCGCTGCCAAACGGGTCGCGCCGCTGTTGCCGCGCGGGGCGACGGCGGTCACGCTGGCCGGTGAAGTCTTCACCGCCGAAGGCCCGGTGTACGGCGGGGGCGAGGCCGTGCCGTCAATGTTGCAGCAGGCCCGCGAGCGCCGCGATCTGTTCACCGAGATCGCCGCCGCCCAGAACAAGATCACCGAATTGGAGACCGCGCAGCACCACGCCGCGGCCGCCGTCGAAGCCGCGCTCGCCACACTCGAGAACCATCAGGCCGCGCTGCGCGATGCGCAGGACGCCGAGCGCCGCGCCACCATCGCCCGCGACTCGGTGGCGCTGGAGGCCGAACGCGCCGCGCACGAACTCCAGATTCGGCGCGAGCAGTTGCGCGGGCTGGAAGCCGAGGCCGCGCAGGTGGCGGGCGACGTCGCCGCCGGCCAGCGCCGCGTGGCGGAACTGGAAACCGCGAAGCAGACCGCCGAGGCCGACCTGCAAACGGCCTCGCATTCGTTGAGGTCTTTCAGCGCCGAGGAACTCGCGGCGCAACTCGCCCGCTGGCAGACCACGATGAGCCTGGCGGCGCGCGCCGTGCAGGAGGCGCAATCACGCGCCGATGAACTGGCCCGCGCACAAACCGCGACCGAGGCGTTGTTGGCCGACCGGCGCGAGAAGGCCGGCCGGCTCGAGGCGGAATCAAAGCAGGTGACGGACAGCATCGCCGCGACGCGCACGCGTAGCGACGGCCTCAACGCCGAGCTGGCCGAGGTGCGGGCGCAGATGCAGCCCGCCCTGGCCCAACTCGCCGAGCGCGAGGCCGAGCAGGCCCGGGTGGAGGCCGGGGAGATGGAGGCGCGGGCCGCCCTGCACACTGCCGAGCGCAAGCACGCCGCCGTGCAGCTCGACGCCACGCGCAAGAATGAGGCGCTCGAAGGCCTGCGGCGCCGCATCGAAGAAGACTTCGGGCTGGTGGAATTCGAATACACCGAATCGGTCACCGGCCCCACCCCGCTGCCGCTCGAGTCGCTGGTGGAAAAACTCGAACGCGTCGAGGCGCTGCCCGAAGGCCTCGAGGAGCAGCTCAACCGCAAGCGCGGCCAACTGCGCCGCATGGGCGCCATCAACCCCGACGCCGACCGCGAGTTCGCCGAGGTCAAAGAGCGCCACGAGTTCATGACCCAGCAAGTGGCCGACCTCGATGCCGCCAAGGCGCAACTGCAGGAAGTGATCGCCGAGATGGATGTGTTGATGGAGCGCGAGTTCCGCAAGACCTTCGACGCGGTGGCGGCGGAATTCCGCGAGACCTTTACCCGTCTGTTTGGCGGCGGCTGGGGCAAGCTGCTCCTCACCGAGCCGGACAACGTCGCGCACTCGGGTGTGGACATTCAGTGCAAGCTGCCGGGCAAGAAGACGCAGGGCCTGTCGATGCTTTCGGGCGGCGAGCGCGCGCTGACGGCGGCGGCGCTGGTCTTCGCGCTGCTGAAGGTGAGCAGCACGCCGTTCGTCGTCCTCGACGAAGTGGATGCGATGCTGGATGAGGCCAACGTCGGGCGTTATCGCGACATGCTCCACGACCTGTCGAGCCAGACGCAATTCATCATCGTCACCCATAACCGCAACACCGTGCAGGTGGCCGAGACCGTGTACGGCATCACGATGGGCGCCGACTCCGCCAGCCAGATGATCAGCCTCAAGCTCGACGGCAAGAGAATCGCCGGCGCCGCGAACGGCGTGGAGATGGTGAGGTAAACCCCGGCTCGCCCTCACCCCTGCCCCTCTCCCGCTGGGAGAGGGGTAAAGCAGCGCTGGGTCATAGGCAGCGCCCATCCGTTTATCCGTGCCCTATCCGTTGACGACCATCCGCCGATGTAGAACTCCCAGCAGTGACAATCAAGTCTGTGTGCAATGGCCCTGCTGCGAACTCAATACATCGTGGACGCCAACGGAAAAAGGCGCGGCGTGTTGCTCTCGCTGAAGCAGCATGAAAAGTTGATGGAGGATTTGCACGACCTCAACGTTGTTCTTGCGCGGCATAAGGAAAAGCCAATCGCACTGCGGAGCGCAAAACGACAGCTTTCCCGCAGTGAGCCAGCACAGCGAGAGCTTTGAGAGGACTCTCAACACAAAGGCGCAAAGGTGCAGAGACGCAAGGCAGTTACCCTTTGCGTCTTTGCATCCTTGCGCCTTTGCGCTAGATTATCCGCTATGCCCTCCTGCGCCTGACCATGTTTGCCGCCCAAACCCTCACCCGCCCCGCCTTCACCGACGCCGACGTGCGCGCGCTGTGCCGTGAACGCTACGGCCTCTCCGTCGCCGAAGTCAGCGAGCTGAGCAGCTTTCAAGATCAAAACTTCAAGGTCACCGACGAGGCGGGCCGCCGCTTCGTCTTTCGCGTGGACAACCCCGGCTGGCCGGCCAGCGCGCTCGATTTGCAGAACGCGGCGATGGCGCACCTCCTCGCGCGCGACCCGGCCTTCCCCATCGCCCACCTCGTGCCCGGCCTCAGCGGCGAGATGATGCCGAGGGTGACGCGCGACGGCGCGGCATTCCCGCTGCGCGTGTTCACATTCTTGCCGGGGCGCCTCCTCGCGCGGGTGAGCGAAGTCTCGGATGATCTCGCGCGTAACCTCGGGCGCGTGGCCGGCACACTCTCGCGCCACCTCGGCGACTTCGGTCACCCCGGCACCGACCGAATCAGCCAGTGGGATTTTCAGCACGCGCCGCGAGTCGTGGGCGAGTTCCTGCCCTTTGTCGCCGACCGCGCCCTGCGCGCCGACATCGAGCGCACGCTGCGCCGCTTCGAGGCCGACAACGGAGGCGGTCCGCTCCTGCCGCAGTTGCGCAAGAGCTTCGTGCACGGCGACCTCACCGGCTACAACGTGCTGGTGGATCGGCGACCCGGCGAGGACTGGCGCGTGAGCGGCGTGGTGGATTTCGGCGATATGACCCACTCGTACACGCTGAGCGAGATCGCGGTGGTGCTGGCCGAGGGCGTGATGAATCGCGCCGCCCACCCGCTGGCCGCTGCCGCCGAATCCGTGCGGGCGTATCACGCGGTGTATCCCCTCACCGAGGCCGAGCTGGCCGCGCTCTTTCACTTCGTCTGCATCCGCCTGTGCGTGACGTTGACGAGCGAGTGCCAGCAACTCAGCCTCGAGCCGGATAATGCCTATGTGCGCGAGGTCTTCGAGATCGATCGGCGCATGTTTCTCACGTTGCTCGCCGTTGACCCCGCGCACGCACACGCCACCTTCCGCCATGCCTGCGGGCTGGAGCCGAATCCGCAGGCCGCCGAGAGTCGGCAGTGGCTGAGCGCGCACCGCGCCGAGTTCGCCAGTGTGGTGGATGTTCCGATTGAAGCGCCGCTGCCGGTCGTTGACCTCAGCCCCGCGAGCGAGCTGTGGCGCGACGGCAACTGGATGACGGCGCAGGCATGTCGCCGCGCCGTGAGCGAGCGATTGCGCGATGGGTACGGCCTCGGGCGTTACGGCGAGGCGCGGCTGATGTATTCGCAGACCAATAGCGCCGCCGAACCGGGCACCGTTCATCTCGGCGTGGATGTGTTCGCGCCCGCCGGCACCCCGGTGCGTGCGCCGTTCGAGGGCGTGATCGAACGCGTCGAGGGCAACCGGCTCTGCCTCAGGCACGGCCCGGGGCTGCGAGTTGTGTTGGGCCACATCCAGCCGAGTGTGCGCGCGGGCGAACGCGTTGCCCGGGGGCAAACGCTCGGCGCGGTCGCGGAGGCGGCGACGGGCGAGCCGCTGCCCGCACACCTTCATATTCAAATTGTGTGCGACGACCTCGCCAATTCCCCCGCCCTCATCCCGCCGAGCGAGCGCGGGGTCTGGCTGAGCCTGTGCCCCGATCCCAACCTCGTCCTCGGCTTTGACAACCTTCAGCCCGCGCCATTCACGCCGGCGACCGACATGGCCGCGCGGCGCTTCCGCACCATCCCGCGCTCGCAGGAGTTCTACTACGAACGCGCGCCGGTGCAGATCGTGCGCGGGTGGCGACAGTATCTGATTGACTCCGGCGGGCGGGCGTATCTCGATTGCATCAACAACGTCGCGCATGTCGGGCACAGCCACCCGCACGTCAACGCCGCCGCCGTCCGGCAGATGGCGCGCCTCAACACCAACTCGCGCTTCCTGTACGACAGCATGCTGAACTATTCGGAGCGGTTGCTGGCGCTGCTGCCCGAGCCGCTGCGGGTGGTCTTCTTCGTGTGCTCGGGCAGCGAGGCCAACGACCTCGCGCTGCGGCTGGCGCGCGCGAATACGGGCCAGCGCGACGTCATCGTCATTGACGGCGAGTATCACGGCAACACCACTGCCACGTACGAGATCAGCACCTCGCTGCTCGACAACCCCGCCGAGGGCAAGGCGGCGCGCGAATACATCCACCGCGCCACGCAGCCCAACCTCTTCCACGGCCCGTATCGCTTCGGCGATCCGCAAGCCGCCGTCAAGTACGCCGATTCGGTGCGCGCCTGTGTCGAACATATCCGCGCCAGGGGCCGCCGGCCCGCCGCCTTCTTCACCGAGGCCCTGCTTGGCTCCTCCGGCGGCATAGACCTGCCGAACGGCTACCTGCCCGCGGCTTACGCGATTGTGCGCGAGGCCGGCGGCGTGTGCATCGCCGACGAAGTGCAGGTGGGCTTTGGCCGCATCGGCTCGCACTGGTGGGCGTTCGAGGCGCAGGGCGTCGTGCCCGACATCGTGACCCTCGGCAAGCCGATGGGCAACGGGCACCCGGTCTCGGCCGTCGTCACCACCCCCGCCATCGCCGAGGCCTTCGCCCGGGCGACGACGTACTTCAACACCTTCGGCGGCAACCCGGTCTCGTGCGAGGTCGGCCTGGCGGTGCTCGAGGTGATGGAGCGCGAGGGGCTGCGGGCCAACGCGCTGGAGGTCGGGCGCTACTTCAAAACGGCGCTGACGCAATTGATGCCGACGCAGCCGCTCATCGGCGCGGTTTACGGATTGGGGTTGTATATGGGGGTGGAACTGGTGCGGGATCGCGCGTCGGCGGAGCCGGCCACCGAGGAAGCGATGCGGGTTGCGGACCGCATGAAACAGCGGGGCATTATCGTTTATCCCACCGGCGACCATTACAACATCCTCAAGCTCAAGCCGCCGCTGGTCTTCTCCCGCGCGGACGCCGATTTCTTCGCCGGGCAACTGGCCGAGGTCTTGAGTGGGCTGTGAAACTTTCGCGATGCGTCGCGGCTATAAGCCGCCCTGCGTCCGATTTGAGGTCGCCGTTTCCTTCCTTGCCTGCTCTTCCCGTGTGCACGCACGCTTTGTCGTTGACAACCGCATCCTGAGCGGAGCGGCCCGTTTTTGGCCGCGCAGTCGAAGGAGCGGCTGACAACCGTTGCGTGCACACGCTTTTCCCG
>CAZSNP010000085.1:0-14705 GCA_964608265.1 uncultured Anaerolineales bacterium
CGGCGCTATCGCGCCACCCTCTCCCGCCGGGAGAGGGTTGGCCGCGTCATTGTAATTCCTCCCAAAATATCCAGCGCCCACTCCCCTTCTCCCAGCGGGAGAGGGAGTCGCTTCGCTTATGGGGTGAGGGCGAACCCCCGGCTTTCTTTCCTCAGCCTCCTCTGCGATACTCAGCCCACCATGACCGACGACGACCGGCGCACCCTGGCCCAACTGCTCCGCGCCGCCCGCACCGCCGCGCTCGGCACGACCCACGACGGCGCGCCGTTCGTCTCACACGTAGTCTTCGCTGCCGCGCCCGATCTCACCGCGCTGTATCTGCACCTTAGCCGCCTCGCCCGGCACACTCAAGACTTGCTCGCCGACCCGCGCTGCGCGGTGATGGTGAGCGAGACCGAGCGCCCGACGCAGAACCCCCTCACGCTGGCGCGCCTCACCCTGCAGGGCACGGCGGCGGCGCTCCGGCCCGAGACGGATGAGTACACCACCGCGCGGACGCGCTACCTCGAAAAGCTCCCCTTCACGCAATTCAACTTCACCCTCGGCGACTTCGGCTTGTTTCGCTTCGAACCGGTGAGCGGGCGCTATGTCGGCGGCTTCGCCCGCGCCTTCGACCTCAGCCCCGACGATTTGCGGCGCGCCGCAGCCATGTGAAGGCTGCCTTCGGTCATGGTGTATCAGTTCACCCCGTACGCCCTCCCGCTCATCGCCGCCACCCTGTTGTGTCTGAGCGTTGCCGCGTATGCGTGGCGACATCGCGGGGTGGGCGGCGCGCGCGCCCTGGCCGTGCTCTGTCTGGCGGCGGCGCAATGGGCGTTCGGCTACAGCCTCGAAATCCTCGGCGCGGATTTCGCGACCAGGGTGTTCTGGGGCAAGACGCAATACTTCGGCATCGTCGGCGTGCCGCTGGCCTGGCTGGCCTTCAGCCTGTGCTACACCGGGCGCGGCCACCGGCTGACGCCGCCCCTGCTCGCTGCGCTGCTCGTGATCCCGCTTGCGACCCAACCGATCATCTGGACGACCGAATCGCACGGCTGGCTGTGGCGCACTATCAGCCTCGATAACGCCGGCCCCTTCCCGGCCCTGCACCTCGTATACGGTCCGTGGTTCTGGGTGGTGTGGATTTCGGCCAATGTGCAATTGGCGCTCGGCACCGTCTTCCTCATCCGCCACGCGCGCCGGCAGCAGCGGCTGTACAGCCGGCAGGTCGCCCTCGTTATCTTCGCCGCCGTCATCCCATGGATCAGCAACATCGCATACGTGCTCCGGCTCCTGCCCGTGCCCAACCTCGATCTCACCCCGTTCGCGTTCGCGGTGGCTGCGCTGGCGTTGGCGGTGGATATTTTCCGCTATCGTTTTTTGGATGTGGTGCCGGTGGCGCGTCAGGCCGTGCTCGACAGCATGACCGATGGGGTGCTGGTGTTGGATGTGCATGGCCGCGTCGCCGACCTTAACCCCTCGGCGCGGCGGATGCTGGGCTGGCCGAGCGCCGACGGGGTGGGCCGCGCGGCAGACGAGGCGCTGGCGCACTGGCCGCAGCTGCTCGACTTCGTGCAGCATCAGGCCGATGGCCGTACCGAGTTGATGTACCTCATCGCGCCCGGCGCGACGCGCTGGTACGACGTGCAACTCACCTCGCTCGCCGAGGCCCGCGAACCCGCCAGCGGCCGGCTGGTGGTGCTGCGCGATATCACCGACCGCAAGCAGGTGGAAAAGGAATTGGCGCTGGCCCGTGACCGGGCGGTTGAGATGAGCACGCTCAAAACGCAACTGCTGTCGAAGGTCAGTCACGAACTCCGCACGCCGCTCGGCTCCATCCTCGGCTTCGCAGATCTGATCCGGCGCGGCACGTACGGCGAGGTGGAAGAACGCCAGTTGCACGCCGCCGAGCGCATCGCCCACAACGCCAAGTTTCTGCGCGAGATGGTCGATGCGTTGATTGATCAGGCGGAGCTTGAAGCCGGCTCGGTGCAACTGGCCGGGCGTTACTTCACGCCGCAGGAGCTGCTCGACAACGTGCGCGCCCAATGGGGCGAACAGGCCGTCGCCAAGGGCCTCCGGCTCGTCACCGAGGTCGATCCGCAACTCCCCGCCAAACTCAGCGGGGATGTCACCCGGCTGCATCAATTGCTCGCCAACCTGGTGAGCAATGCGGTGCGCTTCACCGAGTCAGGCGCCGTCTCGGTGCGGCTGTTCCGACCGGCGAAGATTCAGTGGGCGATGCAGGTCAGCGATACCGGCCCCGGCATCCCGCCCGAGGCGCAGACCCTGATCTTCGAGCCGTTCTGGCAGATGGATAAATCGCTGACCGGCCAGAAAGGCCCCGGCCTCGGGCTGTCCATCGTCAAACAACTCACCACGTTGATGGGCGGGCAGATCACGCTCGAGAGCGAGGTCGGGCGCGGCAGCACCTTCACCGTGACCCTGCCGCTGTACGGGACCAGCTGAGGGGCACACCGGCCGCTGAATGCCGAAGCCAAGCCGGCCAGCGGCGCTACAGAGTTTTGTGCATATACAGTTCCCCCACCTCGAAACCGTGTCGGCGATAGTAGCCGCGCGTGCCGATGGCCGAGATCACGGCCAAACGTGGATAGCCCGCCTGCCGCGCCCGCCGCTCCGCCTCGCGGATGAGCCGTGCGCCGAGGCCGGTGTGCTGCGCTTCACTTTGCCCCGCAGCGCCCAGGCCGACGACGGGGCCGTACACATGCACCTCGCGGATGAGGGCGCAATCGCGCAGCTCGGCGAGGCCCGTCAGGCAGGCCGCCTCCGTCGTGGGGAGCGATAGCCTGAGGAACCCGGCCAGCTTATCGGTGCGCGTCTCGAAACTCAAAAAGTGCTCGCGCCCGCCGCTGGTCTCGTAATGTTCATCCTTCAGCCCCAATTCTCCAATCTCAAGTTTTTGATCTCGCACTTCGCGCCACCGAATATCCTGCGAGGCCCGCCCGCTCGCGCGCAGATGCCGCTCGACCGTCTCGCGCAGGTTGCTGGCCGTGCTGCCCGCGACCACGTGGTTTGCCGGGATGTCGCGGATGACGCGGTTGAGGCGAACGTAGCGCGGCGTGCTCGCCATGCAATCCGCGATCAATGCCACCAGTTCGTCGTCGGTGTACGGACGATATGCGCCGCGCTCCCACCACTGCACGAGTTCGGCCTCCTTCACCAGCGCGCACGGATAGATTTTGAGTTCGTCGGGCCGCAGGCCGGGGTCGCTCCACAATCGCGCGTAATCGGCGCGGTCGCTCTCCGGCGTCGCGCCGAGCAGGTTGGGCATCCAGTGCAAATGCAATTTGAAGCCCGCCGCTCGCAGCAGCCGCACCGCCTGCCGGGTTTGCTCCACCGTGTGCCCGCGCCGGTTGAGGTCGAGGATGCGATCATCAAGACTCTGCGCGCCGAGTTGCACCTTCGTCACCCCGTAGCGGCGCAGACGCGCGAGCTCGGCCGCATCCACGTAGTCGGGCCGGGTCTCGATGACGAGGCCGACGTTGCGGCGCGCGGCGCTTTCGTTCAGCCGCTGCGCGTCGGCGAGCGTTTCGGACTCCACGCCGTTGAGCGCCTCGAAGCAGCGCTTGATGAACCATTCCTGATAGTCGGCGGGATAGTAGCTCCACGTGCCGCCGAGGATGAGCAGCTCGACTTTGTCGGTGGGGTGGCCGATGTTTTCGAGCGCGCGCAGGCGGCTGGCCGTGGTCGTGTATGGATCGAAGCCGTGCGCCTCGGCCCGCGCCGCGCCCGGCTCGTCGTGTAGGTAACTCTTGGGCATACGCACGTCGGTCGGGCAGAAGAGGCACTCGCCCGGGCACGGGAACGGTTTGGTCAGCACCGTCACCGTGGCCACGCCGCTCTGCGTGCGGATGGGTTTCATCTGCAAACGCCGCATCACCTCGCGGTCGAATGCCAACCGGCCCTCCGCACAGAAGCGGCGATAGGCGGCCACGACCTGATCCTTCGCGAACTGGCCATCCGCGCGCGGGTAGCGCCGCAGCAGCCTGGCCAGGTCGTCGGGGTGGAAGTCAACCAGCGCCGCGGCCTCATCGATGAGCCGCAGCAACTGCGTTTCTTCTTCGGGGATGAAGGTCGTCGAGCGCTTGTGATACCACTCGCGCGTGCGCATGCGGAGAGTGTACCAAAAAACACCCGCCGGTCGTGCGCCCCGTCCATTTCGTGTGAGGGAACTTTGGTCTCGCGCGGAAACGGCTGACCGGCAGGCTGAGGCTCACCCGAAGACAACGCTTCCCAGCCGATTAGGGCGGATAAAAAAAGAGCGGTCTCAGCTTTGGGCGTGGCGCGGATCGCTCGTCAGGCCAAGACCGACGCGGTTTTAGGCACAGCTTCGCTTTGCACAACCGCGTCGGTCTGCCGGAACGCTCTTCGTGTGACTTCGTGGAGTCAATCTCAGACCGTCAGCATCTCCACCTCGCCGCTGTCCAGGTCGTAATACCCGCCGATGATGCGGAGCGAGGTGTTCTCGACCATCTCGGCCAGGGCCGGCGATTGCGCGGGCAAGTCGTTCACGACGTGCAGCACGTTCTCACGAATGGCGATGTCCACCGTGTCGCCGTCCCTGATCCGGGCCGCCGCCACCGCCGGGCCGATGGCGGCGACGAGGCTGGCGATGTGGCCGGGCGCCTCGGCGTTGGCGGCGATGGTCTCCACCGAGGCTTTGACCGCGCCGCACTTCTTGTGGCCGAGCACCACGACCAGCGGCGTGTGCAAATGCTCCACCGCATATTCGAGGCTGGCGACGATGTTGCTGCTGAGCACGTTGCCGGCCACCCGCACCACGAACAAATCGCCCAGGCCGTGATCGAACACCACCTCGGGCGGCACGCGCGAGTCGGCGCAACTGAGGATGGCCGCGAACGGCATCTGTTCCCGCGCCACGGCCTCGCGCCGCTCCGGGCCGTAATCCGGGTGGATCAGGTTGCCGCTCATGAAGCGACGGTTGCCCTCGATGAGGCGGATGAGGGCGGCGTCCGGCGTCATCGCCTCCTGCGGGCGCGCGGTGGGCGTGGGCGCCAGCGTCGCGGGCGGCTGCCACTCGGCGGGGTTGAGGCGGGTATCGCGGGTGCAGGCGGCGGCCAGGCCCATCGCCGCCAGGCCGCTCAAACCGAGGAACTTGCGCCGCGAAAGAGCGTGCCGGTTCATGGAGAGTGGCCTCCGCCGCCCGAGCCGCTGTGATCAATCATGGCGGTCGGCGTGGCGGTTGAATGAGCGTCGCTGCCGTGCTGCGGCTCGGGCGTGGCATGCGCCTCAGGCGTGCCGTGCGGTTCGCCACTGCCATGCTCATTCGTCTGTTCGGCGGCCGCGGCGTCATTGCCGTGATCGTCCGTCAACAACTTCACCAGACCGGTGTCGAGGTCGTAACGCGCGGCGACCACCTGCAGCTCGCCATGCTCGACGAACTCGGCCAGGATGGGCGGCGAGTGCATGAGCGTCGCCGCGGTGAGCAGGGCGTTGGTATTGATGACAACATCCCACACATTGCCGCGGGTGACATCCGCCGCCTTAATCGCCGGCTCGAGGCTGTGAAGGAGATGGCCCATTTGCCCTTCGGCATGGCCGCCGGCCACCGTGTTCTCCAGCGCCGCGCGCACCGCCCCGCAGCGTTCGTGGCCGAGCACCATGATCAGCTTAACCCCGAGGTGCTCGACCGCGTATTCGAGGCTGCCGACGATTTCGTCGTCGGCGACGTTGCCGGCCACCCGCACCACGAACAAGTCCCCCAGGCCCTGATCGAAGACGATCTCGGGCGGCACGCGCGAGTCGGCGCAGCACAGAATCGCGGCGAAGGGGTGCTGCCGCTCGGCCACCTGCGCGCGACGTTCGGGATGATGGCCGGGCGCTTGCGCGTAGTTCGCCACGTAGCGGAGGTTGCCGTTCATCAACCTTTGCAACGCCGGCCCGCTGTGGATGACGGCCGGCCCGCGCAGCGTGGGCGTTGGCCCGGCGACGGGCGCGCGTTCTTTATCCCACGAACGGGTATACGGGCTGCACGCGGCGAGCAAACCGCTGGCCGCCGTCAGGCCGGTGAGGTGCAGGATTTGGCGACGTGAGAAACGGGCGCGAGTCCGCATACTGTGCCTGTTGTCGGTTGACGGTGCCCGCCCGATGAGTCGCCCACAGTAAATGGCCGGTGAATTGCGCGTAAAGGCGAGCTAAACCTGTGCCATAATCCGCGCCATGCCGCCCGACCTCGAACGCAGGCTCGCCGCGCTCACTCGCGAGTTTTACGACACGCACGCGGAGGATTTCTCCGCTACTCGCCCGCGCCTGCCGCCCGGCGTGGGGCGCCTCCTCGACCGCATCCCCGCCGGGAGCCGCGTGCTGGAGGTCGGCTGCGGCGATGGCAAGGTGGGCCGCCGGTTGGCCGAACGCGGCGCCCATTATCTTGGCCTCGACGGCAGCGCGGCGATGGTGAATAGGGCGGAGCGGTTGACTGAAAAGTGGAAAGTGGAAAGTAGGCTCGCTACTTCCCACTTTCCACTTTCTTTTTCCGTCGCCGATCTGCTTGACGAACACTGGCCAGATATCATCGCCCATCAAGTCTTTGATTGGGCGCTCGCCTTTGCCGTCCTTCATCACCTGCCCGGTTTTGCCACACGCGCGCGGGTGGTGCGGGCGCTGGCCGAGCGCCTCCCCTCCGGCGGCATGCTGGCGATGAGCAACTGGCAACTCACCCGCAGCGAGCGGTTGCGCGAGCGCATCGTGCCGTGGTCGGTATGGGGATTGAGCGAGGCCGCGGTCGAGCCGAATGATTTTTTGCTGACGTGGGAACGGGGCGAGCGGCGCGGCCTGCGCTACGTACACGTGTTGGCCGAGGCCGAGGCGCGCCAACTGGCCGGGGAAGCCGGGCTAACGGTCACCGAGGTCTTCAGCGCCGACGGGGCCGGCGGAAATCTGGCGGAATATGTCGTGATGCGGAGAACTGAGGCCACGAATGCGATTGGGTGATGGAGGTGATTGCAATCATCCAATCACCTCAATGCCTCGTCCACGCGCGCCATCACCTCGGGGGTGAGTTTGGCGACCACGTCCAGGGCCTTCATGTTCTCGTGCACCTGCGCGGCGCGGCTGGCCCCGGTGATGACGGTGCTGACGTTGGCGTTCTTCAAACACCAGGCCAGCGCGAACTGCGCCAGCGTCGCGCCGAGGTCGGCGGCGATGGGTTGCAGCGACTTCACCTTCGCCAGCCGGTCGGCGGTGAAGCGCTCCTTCAGCCATTCGTAGCCGGGCAGGGCAGCGCGGCTGCCGGCCGGGATGCCGTCATTGTATTTTCCGGTGAGCAGGCCGGAAGCCAGCGGGCTCCACACCGTCGTGCCCAGCCCGATCTCTGTGTACAGCCGCGCATATTCCTTCTCCACGCGATCACGCCACAGCAGGTTGTATTGCGGTTGCTCCATCTGCGGCTTGTGCAGGCCGTACTTGTCGGCGATGTGCCAGGCCTGCATGATCTGGTCGGCGCCCCACTCGCTCGTGCCCCAGTACAGCGCCTTGCCTTGCGCGATGATGTCGCTCAGCGCCCGCGCCGTCTCCTCGATGGGGGTGTGCTCATCGGGCCGGTGGCAGAAGATCAGGTCGATGTAGTCGAGTTGCATCCGGCGCAGCGAGCCGTCAATGGCCTGCATCAGATACTTGCGGTTGAGGGTGTTCTTCTCGTTCGGCCCGTCGTTCAGGCCCCAGTAGAACTTGGTCGAGACGACGTAGCTCCCGCGCCGCCAGCCGGCCTTCTTCAGCACGCGGCCCATGATGGTCTCGCTCTCCCCCAGCGCGTACACCTCGGCGTTGTCGAAGAAATTCACGCCCAGGTCGTAGGCCGCCTTCATGCACTCGTAGGCCGTGTCTTCGCCGAGCTGGTTCTTGAACGACACCCACGAGCCAAGCGAAAGCTCGCTCACCTTCAAACCCGATCTTCCCAGATGCCGGTAATTCATGACGTCAACCTCCCGTTGTGTAGGTGATGCATTTGTAATCCGCTCAACCGCACACCGCTGGCGGTGAGGTGCGCCTCGACCAGCGCGCAGTTTGGAAACTCGATCCCCCACAGAAACGAGGCGAAGCGCCGCATCCGGTCGGCGTCCACCGCGAACGAGCCGGTGAGCCACGCGAAGAGCGCTGCGCGCAAAAACAACCCGTGGCTGAAGACGGCCACCGGGCCGCCTTCCCATGTGCGCAGCCGCGCCTCCATCGCGCGCACGCGCTCCATCAATTCGGCCAGCGACTCCGCCCCCTCCCCATCCACGTAGAATGGATCAGCGCGCTCCCAATAGGCCCGGGCGTGCGGGGCGCGTTCGTGATAGGTCGTGCCGCTGTACAGCGCCGGCGCCAGGTAGTTGAATTCGTGCACCGGCCACTCCACGAGCGGCGCGTGTGGAAACCGTTCGCGCGTCACCGCGGCCGTTTGTTGCGCGCGGATGAAGGGCGAGGAGACGATGAGGGCCGGCGCGTGCGGCAGCAGCTCCGCCACCAGCCGCGCCTGCTCCAACCCCAGCTCGGTCAACCGCGAGGTGCCCGGTTGTGCGGTCGGCAGCCCGGCGTTGCTCTCGCTTTGCCCATGCCGAATGAGCCAGGCCGTCGTCATGCGCCGCGCAACCCTGCGCCGCGCAACCCCGCGCCGCGCACCACCTCCGCCTCAGCCGAGCTATCCAGTTCGCCCAGCCCGCGCTGCATCGCCATGCGATACAGTTCGCGCACGGCGGCGGCGGTGGGCAGCGGCACGCCCAACTCCTCGGCCAGCCGCAGCGCATACGACACGTCTTTGTGCATCCACTGCAACTCGAAATACACGTCGTCATACTCGCGCCGGATGACGTTGTTCAGCCTGCCCTTCACCATCGGGCTGCTGGCCGCGCCGGTGTCGATCGCCGCCGCAACCGCCTCCAGATTCAATCCGGCTTTCTCGGCCAGCGCCACCGCTTCACCGAGGGCGGCCAGATGCACCGCGCCCATCATGTTGTTGACCAGTTTGTAGATCGTGCCGCTGGTCGCCGGGCCGAGGCGGGTGGCGTTGCCGCTGAACGCGGCCAGCACGGACCGGGCGGCCTCGAAGTCCTCCGCTTCCGCGCCGACGTACAGGTTGACCTGTCCGGACGCCGCCGCGTCTTTGCTGCCAAACAGCGGCGCATCCACCGAGCGCAGCCCGCGTGCCCGCGCGGCGGTGTGCCACTCGCGCATCCATTCCAGCGAGGCCGTGGCGCACTCGACCACCACCGCGCCCGGTTTCAGCGCCGCAAACGCGCCTGCCTCGCCGAGCCACACCGAGCGCGCGGCCCCATCATCGGCCACGACGCTGACGACGACCTCGGCGCCCTCCGCCGCCGCGCGCGGCGTGGCCGCCCAACGCGCCCCGGCCTCGACGAGGGGCTGCGCTTTCTCGCGCGTGCGGTTATATACGGCCAGCGGAAAGCCGGCCCTGACGAGGTTCTGTGCGATGCCCGCGCCCATGAGGCCCAGGCCCAATACCGCCACGTTGGTCATGCGTTCTCCGTTGTCAACAGGCTTGTGCTCGGGCAGAGTTTACCACGCAGGCCGGACAACTTTGGCAAAGTGGCGTAGAATCTTGGCGAGGTAAGAATAACAATGGTTGCTAATCCTCCCGCCCGCCGGGTCGAACTGAGCGAGGCTCCCCTCGGCCGTTGGTCACACGACGACTTCATGCGTCTGGCGCCGGAAGATCAAAAGGCCGAACTCATCAATGGGATGCTCATCGTTATGCCACCTCCGTCCGATATCCACGAACGCTTGCAGGGGTTCCTCTACTTTGTTGTGATGGGCTTTGTCAAATTCTTCAAGCTGGGAGAAGTACGCGGGTCGCGGTCAGCGGTTCGAATTGCGCCACATCAGACCTACGAGCCGGATGTGTTGTTTGTGAGCCAGGCACGGTTATCGATCCTCGCTGAGCATCAGATCCTTGAGGCGCCCGATCTCGTGATCGAAATCCTTTCGAGCTCCACCGCCGAATTTGATCGGGGTGTCAAGCGTGAAAACTACGCGCGGGCTGGCGTGCGAGAACTGTGGTTAGTTGATCCGTATGGCCCCTCAGGCACTCAATTCTTTCAACAGCGTGAGGGCCAATTGGTCGAGGTAATGCCGATGGATGGCGTGATCCATTCCGTCGCGTTACCCGGGTTCAAACTCAAGATCAATTGGCTCTGGTCAGATGAGCGTGGTCAATTGGCGGATCCAATGGCCGTCCTGAGCGAACTGGGAGTTCGCATCTAATGCCGATCACCGAACCGACCCGCGACCGTCTCATCCCGCTCGGCGAAATCACCGAACAACCCAAAGCGCTGCGCCGCCCCGAGTGGATTCGGGTGCGCGCGCCCGCCGGCGAAAACTACGAGCGCCTCAAAGAGTTGATGCGGGCCAGGACCCTGCACACCGTGTGCGAGGAAGCGATGTGCCCCAACATCGGCGAGTGCTGGGGGCATGGCACGGCCACGTTTCTGCTGATGGGCGATGTGTGCACCCGCACCTGCGGCTTCTGCGATATCAAACACGGGCGGCCCGGCCCGCTCGACTACGGCGAGCCGGAGCGGGTGGCGCAGGCCGTCAAGGCGATGGACTTGCGGCATGCCGTCATCACCAGCGTCAACCGCGACGAGCGCAAAGACGGCGGCGCGCCGATCTTCGCCATGGTCATCCGCCGCATCCGTGAGATTCACCCGGGCTGCTCCATCGAAGTCCTCATCCCCGACTTCAAGGGCAGCGCCGAGGCGCTCAAGATCGTGATGGGGGCGCGGCCCGAGATCCTCAACCACAACGTCGAGACCGTGCCGCGCCTGTTCAAGAGAGTTCAACCGCAGGACAAGTACGAGTGGGCGGCGGCGACGCTGAGCAATGCCAAACGGCTCGACCCCGAGGTGCTGACGAAGAGCGGCATCATGGTCGGCCTGGGCGAGACGCCTGAGGAAGTGAAGGCGGTGCTGCGCGATATGCGCGCCTGGGGCGTGGATATCCTCACGCTCGGCCAATACCTGCAACCGTCACGCCGGCATCTGCCCATCGAGCGCTATTACACGCCCGACGAGTTCCGCGAGCTGCGCGAGTATGCGCTCGGCATCGGTTTCAAGTGGGCGGAGTGCGGGCCGCTGGTGCGCTCGTCGTACCACGCCGAGGAGCAGGTGCGCGCACTCAGCGCCGTGCATCGCAAGTTGTATGGCGATGGGGTGCGGCGAGACTAGAAAGCCCGGCGGCCTTTATTCCACGATCAAAGACAAAGAGACACGGAGAACTCCGTGTCTCTTTGTCTTTGTGGCGAACGCTGATTGAATTAGCGGGCTATTTGACCGCGATGGCTTTATGCCCGTGGCCGTTCGTGTGCCCGTTGCGTTCCGCCTTCATCGGGCGTACGGTTTGAAAGCACGATGTCAGCCAGCCCCACTTATCCTCGACCCGGCTGTACACGATATCGAAGAACATCTTTTGGATGCGCTCAGTCACGGGGCCGCGTTTGCCATCCCCAACGGGGATGCGATCCACACTACGGATAGGTACGACCTCGACGGCGGTGCCGGTGAAGAAGGCCTCATCGGCCATGTACAGGAATTCGCGCGGGAAGTTCTGCTCGCGGACCTCGTACCCCAGTTCGCGCGCGATCTGCATCACGCCGTTGCGGGTGATGCCGAGCAGCACCGAGCCGGACATCGGCGGGGTGTAGATCACGCCATCGTGCACGACAAATAGATTCTCGCCCGGCCCCTCGCTGACGAAACCTTCGTGGTTGAGCACGATGGCTTCGGCGTACCCGTGGGCCTGCGCCTCGGCGGACATCATCTGCGAGATGGCGTACTGCCCGCCGATCTTGCCGATGGGCATGACGGCCCCCGGCGCGCCACGCCGCCACGAGGAGACGCCGGCATCCACCCCGTTTTCCTTCGCCCCCTCCCCCAGGTACAGGCTGAGGAACGAGGTCAGAATCGTCAGATGCACCGAGACGCGCTTGGGGTTGATGCCCAGCGTCTCATCCCCGCGGAAGATCAACGGGCGGATATAGCACCACTCGTGTTGATTCTTGACCACGGTCTCGAGGATGGCGTGGGCGACCTCGTCCTCGCCGAAGGCCAGCGGCATGTGAAACATCTTGGCGCTGGCGAACAGCCGCCGCACGTGCTCGCGCAGGAAGAGCACCTTGGGGCCGCTGGGCGACGGGTAGGCCCGCATCCCCTCGAAGACGCTGCTGCCGTAATGCAGCGCGTGGGTCTGCACATGCACCGTCGCTTTGTTGAACGGCACCAGCTTGCCGTCCATCCACACGAACCTGGGGTGTTGGGGTTGAGGCATGTCATTGCTCCAGTCATCAGTCATCCATCATCAAGGCCTGATGACTGATGACTTCACTCAAGTGGCAGCGCGGTTGTCGCTTTGATTTGATTGAGCGCCAGGCTGGTCTGCACCTTGACGCCGCCCGCCAGCGGGATGAGCTTGCGGTTGAGGAATTGCTGCAAGTGCTGCCGGTCGCGGAAGACGACCTTGAGCAGATAGTCGTACTCGCCCGTGACCTGAAAGCACTCCAGCACTTCGGGCAGTTTTTGAACCGCAGCGGCGAAGGCCTCCACCGCCTCGGCCTTGTGCAACTGCATGCTGACGTGGATGAAGCACAGCAAGTCGAAGCCGACCTTTTCGCGGTCGAGCAGCGCCAGGTATTGCTGGATGTAGCCTTTGCTTTCGAGCCGTTTGAGGCGGACGTGCACGGCGGGCGGGGAGAGGTTGATGCGTTTGGCAATGACCTTGATACCGGCGTTGCCGTCGGTCTGAAGGATGCGGAGGATCCTGCGGTCAGCGTCGTCGAGGCCGTAAACATCTGTTTTCTTTATCGTCATTTTCCGTCTCCGAGTCAACGCCTTTCGGCCATTATAGCCATTAATCAAAACGACGTTCCGTCAGAACCCGCTTTCGCGGAACTGCGTTCATCATGAACGGTTACAGCCCGCTCCTAAGCGAACGCCGTTCGGAAATAAAGGTTGGGCCTTGTCGAATCGGCGAAAAGCGGGAAGATATGAGTAATATCCTGAGAGTGGCGCAAAGGTGACAGCAAATTCGGGACCGAATATACGAATGCCGGCCCGAGCCATTCTTTTGTTCGTTCCACATTCGTTGACAGACATCCGATCTGCAAACCGGCGATACGATTCACTATAGAGATATCGAATGGCACAGACTGAAACTGACCGCCTCGCCGCCTTCGAAGCCCGCATCGCCCGGGGCGAAAAGATCGAGCCGGGCGACTGGATGCCGGAGGAATATCGCCGGCAGCTCATCCGCATGATCTCGCAGCACGCGCACAGCGAGGTGGTGGGGATGCTGCCCGAAGGCGCCTTCATCCCCCACGCCCCCAGCCTGCGCCGCAAACTCATCCTCATCGCCAAAGTGCAGGACGAGGCCGGGCACGGCCAGTATCTCTATCACGCCGCCGAGACGCTGGGCGTGACGCGCGAGGAAATGCTCGACGCGCTGCTCGCCGGCAGGGCCAAGTACGCCAGCGTCTTCAATTACCCCACGCTCAACTGGGCCGACATCGGCATCATCGGCTGGCTGGTGGATGGGGCGGCGATCAAAAATCAAACCATGCTCGCGCACTGCTCGTACGGCCCGTACTCGCGGGCGATGGTCCGCATCTGCGCCGAGGAGACCTTCCACTACAAGCAGGGCAAGGAGATGGTGATCAAGTACGCGCAGGGCACGCCGGGGCAACGCGCGATGGTGCAGGATGCGCTCAACCGCTGGTGGCCGCCGACGCTGATGATGTTCGGCCCGCACGACGCCGACTCGCCCAACTCGCCGCAGCTCATCCGGTGGGGAATCAAGACCCGCACCAACGACGAGTTGCGGCAGGAGTTCATTGACGAGGAAGTGCCACAAATCCTCGCCGCCGGCCTCACCCTGCCCGACCCCGACCTGCGCTTCGACGAAGCGACCGGGCATTGGCGACACGGCCCGATTGATTGGGATCACTTCTGGCAAGTGGTGAAGGGCAACGGCCCGCTGAATAAGGAGCGCCTCGCCGCGCGCCGCCAGGCCCACGCGGCTGGGCAGTGGGTGCGGGAGGCGTTGCAGGCGTATGCACAGCATCAGGCGGCGTGAAACGTAAAACGTGATCCTGGTCATGGCCAGTATGCGCCCATTGACTGAGTCCGCGAATCGGAAAGCATAACGCATCACGTTGCACGAATGCTGAAACCGGCGCCATGTCCGATACCCAATGGCCCCGCTGGGAAGTGTTCAAGCAGGATGAGGCCGGGCAGCCGCACCGGAGCATCGGCAGCCTCCACGCACCCGACGCCGAGATGGCGCTGCTCAACGCCCGCGACGTCCACGCGCGCCGCCCGGCCTGCGCCAGCCTGTGGGTGGCCCGCGCCGACCGCATCCTTTCAGTGACGGCGGAAGAACTGGCCGCAAATCCCAACGCCTTATCCAGCGTTGAAACTTCCAACCTGCAACCCGTACCCCATCTCATTTTCCAAAAAACCTCACAGCGCCGGGCGATGACGTTTGTCACTCACGTTGGCGAGGTGGAGGCGCGCTCGCCGCGCGAAGCGTTGCAGCTCGCGCTCGACAAGTTCGGGCCGCAGGACGTGTTCGTGTGGTGGGTCTGCCCGGCCAGCGCCATCACCCGCAGCGCGGCCGGGATCGAGGCCAGTTGGTTCGCCCCGGCGCGCGAGAAGACGTACAAGCAGCAATCCGAGTATGGCGATGTCGGCGGCCTGCGC
>CAZSNP010000086.1:0-14579 GCA_964608265.1 uncultured Anaerolineales bacterium
CGGCGTGCCGGTCAGCGCCAGCCTGGCCACCATCGTCGTCGAGCGCATCTTCGACGGCGTGGTGATGTTGATGTTCGTGATCTTCAACCTCAACGGGCTGGCGGCCCTCTCGCACGATTCGGGCTTTGTCGGCAGCATCCGCTCGGTGGCGTTGTTTGGCACGCTGGCCTTCGCCGTCGCGCTCGTCGTCTTCCTGCTGGCGGCGATGTTCCCGCATCAATCGCTGGGGCTGTATCACCGCCTGGTCGAGCGGCGTCTGCCCGCGCGCTTCCGGCCCAGGCTCACCGGGATGCTCGTCAGCTTTTGGGCCGGCCTTGAGTCGCTGCGCTCGCCGGCCAGCATCTTCATGGTTTTCGCCACCTCGGTCGTCATCTGGTTGCTGGAGACGGCCAAGTATTGGTTCGTCATCCACGCTTTTGATCTCAGCTCCTATACCGGCGGCTTCTTCGGGTTGATGCTGATGAACGGCATCGTCAACCTGGCCACGACCATCCCCTCCGCGCCGGGCTACGTCGGCACGTTTGATGCGCCCGGCATCGCGGTGCTCGGCGCCTACGGCCTCGACCGCACGATTGCGGCGGCCTACACGCTTACGCTGCACGCCGCGTTGTGGCTGCCCATCACCGCCCTCGGCGCGTACTTCCTCGCCCGCGAGGGGCTGAAGTGGGATAAGGTGCGGGCCGAGTATGAGGCGATTCAGAAAGCCGAGGCCATGCAGCCATGAGGGTTGTCATCATCGGCGCCGGGCCGGCAGGCCTGGCGGCGGCGTACGACCTCACGCGCGCCGGGCACACGGTCACCGTGTACGAAGCCGCGCCCGAGGTCGGCGGCCTGGCGTCGGGGTTCAAAGCCGCCCACTGGGATTGGTCGCTCGAAAAGTTCTACCATCACTGGTTTGCCTCGGACGCTGCCATCCTCGGGCTGATTGACGAACTCGGCTGGCGCGATCAGGTGCTGTTCCCGCGCCCGTACACCGTCGCCTTCGTCAACGGCAGGTTCCAGCCGCTGGATTCGCCCGCGCAGGCGCTCAAGTTCTTCCTCGGCAACTTCTCGCTGCTCGACACGTTGCGCTTCGGCGTCGCCACCGCTTATCTGCGCTTCACGCCGTACTGGCAACCGCTGGAAAAAGTGACCGCCGATGAGTGGGCGCGCCGCTGGTACGGCGAGCGGGTGTATCGCGCGCTGTGGCGGCCGTTGCTCGTCGGCAAGTTCGGCGAGGCCAATCTCCCCATCGTCAACATGGCCTGGCTGTGGGCGCGGCTGCATGCCCGCACCACGCGATTGGGCACCTTCACCGGCGGCTTTCAAGCGTTCATGGATCAGTTGGCCGGTGTCGTGCGCAGGCAGGGCGCGGAGATTCGGCTGAACTGCGCCGTGACCGAGATCGTGCAGCGGCTGTCCGCGAAGGAAACCGGCAACCTGATCGTTCGCGCCGGCGACGCCGCGCAACCCTGCGACGCCGTCATCTCCACTGCCTCGCCGGCGCTGATGGCGCAACTGGCACCCGAACTGCCCGACTCGTATTCGGCGCAGTTGCGGGCGCTCAAGAGCCTGGGCGCGGTGGTGATGGTGCTCTCGCTCAAACACAAGCTGACCGATTACTACTGGCACAACCTGCCGAAAGAGGCGGGCTTCCCCTTCCTCGCGCTGGTCGAGCATACGAACTACATGGATCGCCGGCATTACGGCGGCGACCACCTCATCTATTGCGGCGACTACCTCGAACCGAACCACGAATACTTCTCGCTGAGCAAGGACGATTTGCTCGAACGCTATCTGCCCGGCATCCAACGCTTCAATCCACATTTCACGCGTGAGTGGATCAGAGAGACGTGGCTGTGGAAGACGGCCTACGCCCAGCCCGTGCCGCCCGTCAACCACTCGCGCAATATCCCGCCGTTGCGCACGCCGCTCAAAGGTCTGTACTTCGCCTCGATGAGCCAGGTCTATCCGTGGGATCGCGGCACCAACTTCGCGGTGGAGATCGGGCGCAGGGCGGCGAGGCTGGTGATGGAGGATTTGTGAGTCCGCGAAGTTGCCCGAAGGGCTGACTGCGTGTCTCCTCGCCGACTCTCTACTTGTGTCCTTCAGGCTCGGCGAGGGTTTCGGGGATAGCGAAACTCTGCCCGCGCCAATCGGCGGCGTAGAAGATCAGATAATCGCGCACATGAGCTGACCAATACTTCTCGCTGTGGCCGCCCGGCTGCACGCGGTAGGTCTGCTTCCAGTTGAAATACGTGAAGACCTGATCGAGCCAGGCCGCGCTCTGCCCGTCGCGATCCTGATCGCCGACATCAATGTAAATCGCCGGCGCCGGGCCACCGGCCCTGTAAATGGCGCGGCCCCAATTCAGCAGCTCGCCCTCATCCCCATAAAACACCGCCGGGCTGTGCAGGCCGAGCCGCGCGAACAACTCGGGAAATTGCAGGCCGATGTGCACCGCCCAGCCCCCGCCGCGCGACAGGCCGCCGAGGGCGCGCGCCTCGCGCTGCGGCGCGGTGCGGAAGTCCGCATCCACCCGGGGCACGGCCTCGCGCGCCAGCGCCTCATCCCACCGCTCACCGCCCTGCTCGCGCGGCATGACGATGAGGAGCGGCGCGATCTCGCCTGCCGCGATCAACCCATCCGCCGCCGTTGCCACCCCCAGCCGCTCCCACTGATCCTCTTTGAAACCCTTGCCGTGCAAAAGATACAGCACGGGATAGCGCGTCCGCGAGTGCGCGTAGCACGGCGGGAGGTAGACGCGCGCGGGGATGGGGCCGGCGAGGCGCGACGGGAGCGTGGCGCTGATGATGCTGCCGGCGGCCTCGGTGCACGGCGGCACGGCAGTCGGCGCAGGCGTTGGCGAGGGAACAGTGGTCGCCGTCGGCGGGAAGGTGGCGATGGGGATGAGGGTCGGCGGCGGCGAGGTGGCGCTGAGGCCGGGCGCGACCGGTGCGCCGACTTCGCGGGGGGCAGCGGGCTGCGCGCTACACGCGGCCAGCGCGAGCGAGACGAAAAGGAGAAGCGAATTCCGCATCCAACAACAAACCCGCCGAACGGAGCCTCGGCCCCGCCCGACGGGAGCGCGTGCTTGCGTGGCAAGCCGTTGGTAGAAGTTTAGGCAGGCCGCCGATTTTGGTCAACCGCGCGCGGGTGCATTTCTATATTTTGGCCGGGCCGCATCCTGAGCGGAGGCCCGCAGTTTTTGCGGGCCGCAGTCGAAGGAGCGGCCAATAATCTGGAATGCACCCACCGCGGCCAGCGTGGCCAATCGCGAGTAGAATAACGGCACTGGAGGCTCCATGCCCACGACCATCCGTTCCTCCCTCGACCGAGAGTTTGCCCTCATCCGTGACGACCTGCTGCGCATGGGCTATCTGGTGGATGGGGCCATCGAACGGGCGATGCAGTCCCTCAACGCGCAGGATACCGACCTCGCCCGCCAGGTCATCAACGACGATACGATGATCAACGAGTTACGGTTCAAAGTCGAGGAGGAGTGTCTGCGGCTGATCGCCACGCAGCAACCGGCCGCCGGCGACCTGCGCACCGCCATGGCCGTCGTCAGCATCGTCACCGACATCGAGCGCATGGGCGACCATGCCACCGGCATCGCCAAGACCGTCATCCGCGTGGGCCAGACCGCGCCGGCCCGGCCACTGGCGGATTTGATGCCGATGGCCGACGCCGCACGCAAGATGTTCCGCGACGGGCTGGACGCCTATGTGGCCCGCGACGCCGAGGCGGCCCGACGCGTCGCCGCCGAGGACGACATCGTGGATGCGATGTACAAAAAGCTCTTCGACGAACTGGTGGCGCTGATGGCCCGCGACCCGGCCAACGTCGCGCCGGGCACCTATTTGCTGTGGTGCGGCCACAACCTCGAACGCCTCGGCGACCGCGTCACCAACATCGCCGAGCGCATCATCTTCATGACCACCGGCACGCTGAAGGAATTGAATGTGTGAGGGGGCACTGCCCCGAACTGATTGGTGCCCGCCCGCGGCCTCAGCTTCATCGGAGAGCCGGCGCGGATTGAGCACCGCCTTCGCTCGTGCGTAAAGCTCATCAAAGCTCACAACGTCCATTCCATTGCCTCTCAAAACAAGCTCATCTGCTCCGGCGGTTCGTCGTCTTTGGCCTCGACTTCGGGCACGTCGCCGGCTTGCGCGATGAGGCCCGGCAGCTTCCTGAAGTCCTCGATCAGCGGGGCTTTGTAGCTCTCGCGGTGCAGCGCGGCCGCCGGGTGGAACATCGCCACCACCAGCCGCCCGCGCACCCGTTTGGCCTGCCCATGCACCTCCGAAATCTTGACGTCGCGGAAGAACTTCGCCAGCGAGAAGCGGCCCAGCGTGACGATGACTTTGGGATTGAGGGCCTCGATCTGTCGCTCGAGGTAAGCGTCGCACGCCGCGAGTTCGTCCGCCTCCGGATCGCGGTTGCCGGGCGGCCGGCACTTCACCACGTTGGTGATGAAGACCTGGTCGCGCTTCAACCCGATCAGCCCGAGCAACTCCTCGAGGAACTTGCCCGCCGGCCCGACGAACGGCCTCCCCTGCTGATCTTCGTGAAAGCCCGGCCCCTCGCCGATGAAGATGATCTCGGCGTTGGCCGGCCCATCGCCGGGCACCGCGCGCGTGCGGCCCGCGTGCAGCTTGCAGCGCGTGCACGCGTTGACCTCGGCGGCGATGGCGGCAAGCGAGTCGTCGGCGGACATTGAGTAGCGCGGCGCGGAATATGTAAGACGTGAAACGCGATGACCGTTATCGGTCAGGTATTGGGCCAGCGTCGGGTCGCGGCCAGCCCGAGACTCACGGCCTCCGGTGGCGGTGGGCGAGATAGGCCGGCGTGGGTGGGGCGCCGCTTTCGCGTTCCCTCATCCGCTCGGCCAGCCACTGAAACCACTCCATCGCCGTATCGCGCTGCATCCACTGCCGGAAGTCGAGGACGTACCTCTCCAGCTTCTCCCACGACTGGATGATCGGGCCACTGTACGCGTCATCCACCGGGGTGATGTCTATTTCGCGCCGGAAGACGAGGCTGCCCAGCCGTTCCCACGCGCCGATGAGGCTGTACACCGCGAGGAACTTATCCGGCGGCAGCTCGAAGACGATCCTGATGCCCTTGACAAACTCGGTCGTCTGAAACGAGTTGAGCATGAGCAGCGCGCTCTCGCGCTTGCGGCTGATCTGAAAATTGCGCAGGTTGACGAGGCCGAAGACGATGCCGAGCACGACGGCCGTCATCGAGATGAATTGAAAGCTGAGGTTGAGGTCCATGGGACGGAGCCTGTGAGGGGGCTGAGTTTACTTCATCGCTTCCTTCAAACGCTGGCACAACACTCGCATCACGGCCAGCGCGGCCTCGGGGCGCTCGCGCAGCAGGCCCTCGAAGCTTTTGCGGTCAATGCACAACAGCCGCGTCCCGTCCGTCGCAATCATCGAGGCCATGCGCGGCTCACGGCTGATGACGGCCATCTCGCCCACCACGTCGCCCGCGCCGCGCCGCGCGATGGAGTGCCCATCCATGTGCACGTCCACCTCACCGGCGATGATGACGAACATCTCCTCGCCCGGCTCGCCCTGCGCGGCGATGAGGTCGCCCTCCGAAAAGACCAGCTCGTTGGCGATGGCCGCCACCTGTTTCAAATCGGCGGGCGAGAGCGTGGCGAACAGCGGCACGCGGCGCAGCAACAAAATGCGTTCCATGACGGGGAGGGTGGCAAGCGTGTCCATCGAGCCTCCGGTGTTTGTAGTAGCCGCTTCAGCGGCGCGACGGAAGTCGCTACTACGAACGGCTGTTTCGCGCACCAGCGCGTCGGGGTCGGCGTGCGCGAGGCGGGCCAGTGTATCGCGCACTTGTTTGTCCTGCGCGTGTCCCGCCGCCAGCGCCGCGCACGCCCGCATCCACGGATCGGGGTCGTCGAGGGCATCGAGCAAGTGCAGCTCGGGCAATTCAGCCTCGGCTGGGGAGTCGGGCGACTCCCATACCCGCAGCAACGGGCGCAGCTTCGGCGCGGCGCGCACCGCCTCCAGCGTCTCGAGCGCGTTGGCGCGTTGGGCCGCGTCACCGCTCTGCAAGTTCTCGATGGCGACGGCATACGTCTCGCGTTCGCCCAGCAGGGCGAAGGCGCGCAGGGCGTTCAGCCCGCGCTGGCGGGCGCGGTCGCGCAGCGCGTCGCACAACAATTGCATTCGGGCATCGGCGCTGTGGCCGGCCAGCGCGCGCTGATGGGCATCATCTTGCAGGGCGGATTGAATGGACTGAGCCGCATAGCGCCAGATGGGGTCGCGGTTGACGGCAACGCTGCGCTTTGCACCCGCTCGCCCGTCGGAGAGACATTCGAGGGCGAACAGCGCGCCATTCTCGGAGGCTAAATGAAAGAGCACGGCAGTGATGCGCTCTAGCGCGGCCGGGCCGAGATCGGCCAGCGCGCGCGCCGCCGCCTCGCGCACCGAACGGTCGCTATCGGCGAGCGCGGCGATGAGCGGTTCGATCACTTCCGCTGAGCCGCGCCCTAATGCGGAGGCCGCCGCCCGGCGTACCGCCGCCGGGGCCTGCGCATCGGCCAACTCGGTCGTCACCAGCGCAAACGCCTCTTCATCACCCACCTCCCCCAACGCCCCCAACGCCTGCACCCGGTCATCCACTTCGCCAAGCATCGCCATGCTGCGCAAAAGGGCGCGGGCTTCATCGCTAACCCCTAATCCCTCTTTAGGGATGAGGGGTGAGGCATTACGCAGCAGCGCCGCCGCCGCCCGCGCGCGCACGCCGGCATCCGAGTCGGCGAGCAGCGGCTGGAGGTGGGCCGCGAGTCCGGTGGGATACCGCGCGAGGGATTGAAGCGACTCGACGGCTTGCTCGCGCACCTCAGGTTCCGGGTCGCGCAGGCAGGCCGCGACTTCGAGCAGGGCCGGCGACGCCTCGGCGCGCGCCAATGCTTTGAGCGACGCCGCGCGCACTTGCGTATCGGCATCGCTCAACGCGGCCACCAGCCGGTCGGTGGCCTGCGGCACGGGCAGGTTGCCGAGGATCTCGGCCGCCATGCGGCGCACGAGCGGGTCGGTGTGCGACATGCCCTCGACCGCAACCTGCACGGCGGCGGCATCGCGCTGGAATCCGCCGAACGGCTCCTCCTCACAAAAGAACAGTTGCGGTTGGCCGGCCCGCAACGCCTGCACCAGCGCGCCGCCGTACGCGCGGGCCGCGCGCCAGATCACATACGTCGTCAGCGCCGCTGCTCCCAATCCCACAAGATAAAGTTGCTGCGACGGCAACGCCTGCTCGCCGATGACGAGGATGGCCCCGGCGATGAAGGTGCCGGCCTGTTCGGGCACGCCGCCGATGAAGGCCCGCACCTGGTCGCGCCGCTCGGCGGGCACGGCGTTGAACATGGCCTGATAGGCCGACTCGGCGATGCCCATCAGCCACAGCATCTGCACGAAGCGGAAGATGACGATGACGGGAAACGACTCGTATGCCGCCAGCGCGCCGAAGCCGATGAGGTAGATAACCGGGAAGGCGAGGATGGCGCGCATGATGCCGAAGCGCGCGAACAGCCGGTTGGCGAGGAAGAGCGAGGCGAGGAAGGCGGCGCCGGTGCTCAGGCCGTTGAACGCGCCGAGGAAGCCGGCGAGTTGTTGCTCGTCGGAGAACCGGGCCGTGGCGGATTTTGAAAACGGCAATGCAATGGAGAAGAAGAGAATTGAGAACAGGATGGCGGCGACGGAAATCCACTGCATCAGCGGTGAGCGGCGCACAAATTGCCAGCCGCGCTGCGTCTCGGTGATGAGGCTCGGTTGAGGACGTTTAGCCCGTCGCGGACTCGCAGCCCGCGACGGGCTGTGACCGGCCAACAACATCCGCACCAGCACAAACGCCAGCCCCATCGCCGCCGCCCACACGAGCAGCAGGTTTTCGGTGCGGAGCACAGCCACCAGCGGCCCGGTCCCCAGCCCGCCAAGCACCGAGCCGAGGATGCGCCCTGCGCCGAACAGCGGAAACAGCCGCTTGGCCTGGCGCGTGTCGCACACCGCTCCGGCCACGCCCCAACTCATCAGCCCGACGAGGTTGTTGAGCACCTCTTTGCCCAGCCACAGCGCCGGATACAGCCCGCCGAGGTTGAGCGTGAGCCCGAGCCGGGCGGCGATGAGGAAGGCCGCGATGGCGAGTGGGATGAGGCGATACAGCACTTCGCGGCGCATGCGCCCGAGCAGCGCGGTGATGAGGAGCGAGGTGGCGTAGGCCGTCGCGCCCAGCGCCATGTAGAGGTAGGGCAGGTACTCCGTGCCGAACCGGGCGAAGAACAGGGCCTCGATGCCGGTGCCGCCGAGCGCGCTGCCCGCCGCCGTGCTCAGCATCACGCCGACGACGAGGGCGGCCAGCCGGCCTTCACCGGCGCGCAGGGCCAGCAGTTCGGCCAGGCGTGAGTTCATGGCGCAACGGACTCTAGCGCAAAGGCGCAAAGAGGCAAGGTCGCAAAGACGAGGCCGATATCGCCCGCTACGGCTGCAACGCAGCGCGGGCCGCCTGGGCGACGGAGGGCGAAGGCGCGCCGGAGATTGCGGGCCGCTGCTCGGCGATCAGCCGCGCGAGCTTGAAGTATTCCCTGTCGACGCCGAATCCCTTGTAGATGCCGAGGCCCATCATCCGCTCGAGCGGCGCGGGCAGGCTGAGGCGGGCTTTGAACGTGGCCGTGACGCGCAAGCGTGTGCCGCTCTCGACCGGCGTGAGTTGATGGGTGATGGTGAACGCGCCGGGGAACATCTGGCTGTTCTGGTGCACGGTGAAGTAGTCGAAGGGCCGCCAGTCGAGGATGGTCTCGATCATCGAAATGCGCTTGCCGTGCATGCAATGGTTGCGCGCGCCCGTGTCGGTGCGGCCGGCGGCGCGCGGCTGCGGTTGCATCTGCCGGTCGGGCGACCACTGGATGATGCGCTGCGGGTCGTTGAGCCAATCCCACACCACCGGCAGCGGCGCCGCGCAATCGACCGTCAGATCGATCAACGCGCCGTCGGGATAGATGTACGCCCGGCGCGCGGCTTTGAGTTCGGTGTAACGGGCGCGCAGGTCAGCGGCGGAGAAGTTGACCGCGCCCAGGTGCTCGTACGTCTCGGTCAGCGCGCGCATGCCTTCGGGCCGCAGGCGCATGTGTTCGAGGCTGTCATCGGTGAAGAGCGCGTACGCCCGCCAGCCGGTCGCCTCGGCCACACGGTTCTTCATCAGCCGGTGGATGAGGTTGACATCCGACCCGACCAGTTCGTGGATGCCGGACACGGTCTGCACGATGTAGTCGCCGTGATGGACGAAGAATTTCAAATCGAGCGCCGGGAGGTTGCGGCAGGCGTTGCACTCGCACGTCGTGCGGCGCTGCACGGCCTCGGCCCGGTCGCGGAAGGCGGCGTAGGTGCTTTCGACCAGTTCGAGCAGGCATTCGCCGCGCGACACCGCCGCCTCGGGCGCGTAGGCGAAGACCGCGTCGCCCTCGAGCTTGGCGAGGGTCAGCACGGACTTCAACTGGCTGACGATGACCTCGAGCAGGTCGGTCAGGATTTCGTGCGCGTGATCCAGTTCGACCCCGGCGAGGTAGGAGGTGTAGCCGGTGATGTCGGCCAGGACAAGGTAGCCGTGCTGGGTTTGTGTGGGCATGCCCGCCTCCGGGGGAAAGGGTAGCCTGAGCCTGAGGGTACTCCGATTGGCGGCCGCGCGCCAGACCAAAAGGTGTTTAGATTGTGTTCGCGCGGCCCGGCGTCCACTGCCCGTTGTGGTCCATCGGCGTCATCGTCGCGCTCCCCGCTCAATCGTTGACCATGAACGGCACGGCCAGGCCCCGATCCAGCAACTCGCGGTTGAGGTCGTGCGGATTGGCGAGGATCTCATCCCGCGTCTTCGCGCCCGGCGCGTAAATCACCCGGGCGAGGTAGCGCCCGTACTTTTCGACCTTGAAGGTGTGGACGATGATGAGGGCCCCGACGGGCAGCGCCTGCTCGACGTAGGCTTTGGAGCGCAACCCGGCTTCGCGGGTGGGGCCGCGCGTCTCGGGGGTGTTCAACCCTTTGAGGCGCAACTGCGTCTCGAAGCGCACGCGAAAGCCGAGGTCGAGGTCAACGTCAATCGTGTCCCCGTCAATCACCCGCAAAACGTTGGCGGCATACTGAAACATCGTGACTCCTTGAGATCGGCACGGGCGCTCCCCGGCTTATTTTCCAACGGCCAGCACATCAAAATAGAACAGCACGAAATACCCCACGAGCAGCACCAGCCAGCCGACGAGTTGCACGAGGTCGAGGGTTTGCTCCCACGTCAACGCGTAGTTGGCCCGCACCGTGTCGGTGATGGTGGCGAGCTGGTCGAGTTTGTCGCGCACGCTGGCCTTCCACTCATCCACGTAGAACTCATCCACGATCAGGCGATAGAGTTGGGCGGTGTACCAGTCGCCGATGAGGAGCAGCAGTTGCTCGCTCTTCTCGAAGTCGAGCATCAACTCCAGGCGCTTGTCGAGCGAATCGCGCAGGGCGCGGCTGCCCAGGCCGAAGCGGCGCCGGCTCTGCAACTCCTGGCGCAGGGTTTCGAGGGTGCGCTCGATGGCGCGGTCGAGCAGCCGGTAGCGCAGAATCTGATAGTTGCCGAGCTTGAGCAGTTCGATCTCGGATTGAAAATCGGCCGCGGGGTCGATGATGAGGGCGCCCTCCCAGTCCACCACCGTCAGATCCGTGTCGGCGTACCGCGCGCGCGAGCTGACGATTTGCTCCGCCTCGCCGCGAGTAAAGGCGCGTGACTCGGTGCGCAGCAGGGTGGCGATCTCGCCGAGGTGCGCATCCACGAACGCATCCGGCGCGTGGGCGCCATCGGTCACACACAGCGTGGTGTACTCCTCGACGAACGGCCCGCTGTACCCGGCCTCGCGCAGCACCACGTCGCGCAGGTCGGCCTGCATGCGGGGCTTGAGGGCGCGCGCCGCCGCCGAGAACAGATCGGGCAAAGCGTAGTGACACTCGATGGACTGCACCTGCCCATCTATCACTTGCCGGCGCATTGTGACCGGCTGCGAGTGCAGCATGATCTCGCTCACGCCCAGTTCGGTGATCTCGGTGTCGAGCGCCTGAAAGTAGGGCGGGGATTTGGTGAAGGTCGGGGTGCGCGCCGTGCTGCCGGCCGAGAGGCTGTACGGGAAGGCGATGAGGTAGACGACGCGGGCATCGAGGCGCGGGAGCATGAGCGAATCCACCAGGGAAGAGGAACCGGCGCGGATTCTAGCTCAGTTGGTGCGCGCCTCAGTTGCGGGCGGCCTGCAGGCGCAGGGCCTCTTCCAGTTCCGGATGCGGCTGCCACTGGCCGTTGACGTACACCGGCTGATCCCACGGGAAGAGGATCAGCGCATCGCTGACGAGGGCGACGACGTCGGGCACAGGGTTGGCCCAGGTGTGCCGCACGAGGCAGGCGGTGACCACGCGCGCCGCGCCGAGGTCGCGCGCGCGCTCGGCCACCAGTGTCAGCGTCTGCCCGGTGTCGGCAATCTCATCCACCACGGCGATGTTCTTGCCCGCCACCGCCGGCGAGACGTTGACGCTCCACACCGGCCGGTCGAACATCACCGTGTCGCCGACGCGCCGTGAGAGAGCGCACGGGTACAGATCGCAGCGCAGCGCGGTGGCGACCCGCGTCGCCGGGAACAGCCCGGCGCGGGCCACGCCAACCACGGCATCAATCTCGCGCGCGGCCAGTTGCTCCACCAGTTGCGCCGACAGCTCGGTGAACCGGTCCCACGAAATAGCCTCGACGCCCTGCCGGTGTGCGTAATCGTAGCTTTGCATGATCAACCTGTTCGCCTCGCAACGGAGATGAAATCCGCCAGCGGGCCGTACGCCGTAGTCACCGCGTCGCCGCCGATCTCGCTCACCGACAGGCCATGGATCGTATCCATCTCGAACACCACAATCGAACTCGTGCCGTTGACGGTGGCCAGCACATCGTCCGCGTCGACTTGCTCAGGCCGCACGCTGGCCGTGACCCTGCCATCCGATTTTTCTGCGCGGCACACCAGCTTGTAGGGGCGGCCCGAGGCGCGCGCAGCCCGCACCTGCTCGCCCGTCAGCGCCCGAATGCCGACCGGGGCGACGGCCTGCGGTTTCACCGGCACATCCATCAGCACCGTCGCCAGCGCCGAGACCTTCACCGCCGCATCCCACCCATCCACGTCGGCGCTCGGGTCGGTCTCCGCGATGCCGATAGCCTGTGCCTTCTTCACCGCGTCGTCGAAGCTCAGGCCCTGTTCCATCTCGGTGAGGATGAGGTTGGTGGTGGAGTTGAGGATGCCGCGGAAGCGTTTGAGTTTGGCCGCGGGCAGCGCCTCGCGGAAGAGCGAGAAGATCGGCGCGCCGCCCATCACCGCCGCCTCGTGCAGAAAGCGTTTGCCCTTCGCCTGCGCCAGCGCGCTGAGTTCGTGATAGGCGTGGACGACCGGGCCTTTGTTGGCGGTGATGATGTGCGCGCCGTGCTCGAGGCCGGCCTTGAGGTAATCAATCGCCGGCTGACCGGTCTGCGGATTCATCGAGGTGTTCTCGAAGAGCACATCGGCGCGGGCGGCCCGCAACCACGCGCCGATGTCCCCCGCCTCCCACGCCATGCCCGCCGGCCCTGCGCCCGCCAGCACCGCCGGGATGTCCAGCCCGTTCGCGTCCGCCATCCAGCCGAGGCGGCGCGCGGCCACGCCGGTGATTTTGTACTCGATCTCGTACTTCTCGCGCAGCTCGGCGCGCTTGTCGTGCAGCAGCCTGGCCAGAGCGCGGCCCACGTTGCCGAAGCCGAGCAGGGCGAGGTTGTAGGATTTCATGGTTTGTCCCGATGATGTCTCTGGATGCAAAGCGCAGCGATTATATCATTCGGCCTCCTCCAAAATCGGCCGTTGATTCATGATACAGTCTGGCCTGTGCGCTCGATTTGGTTACGGATTCTGCTCGGCAGCGCCCTGCTCGCGGGCTGTGCATCGGTCACTCCGCCGCGCACCCTCACCGTCTTCGCGGCAGCCTCGCTCCGGGCGGCGTTCACCGAACTCGGCGCGCAGTTCGAGGCAGCGCACGCCGAGGTCGTCGTCAGCTTCAACTTCGCCGGGTCGCAGCAGTTGGCCGTGCAGCTCCGCGAGGGCGCGCCCGCCGATGTGTTCGCCAGCGCCAACGACCGGCAGATGCAGGCCGCAATCGAAAGCGGGCGCGTCGCTCCCGAGTCCTCGCAGGCGTTTGCCCGCAATCGGCTGGTGGTGATCTATTCCCGCGACAACGCGGCGCCATTGAGCGCGCTGCCCGACCTCGCGCGGCCCGGGCTGAAGTTGATCCTGGCGGCGAAGGAAGTGCCGGTCGGACAATATACGCTTGATTTCCTGGACAAGGCCCAGGCTGATCCGGCCTTTCACCCCCGTTTCAAAGAGGCGGTGCTCGGCAACGTGGTCTCGTATGAAGAGAACGTGCGCGTGGTGCTGAGCAAGGTCGCGCTGGGCGAGGCCGATGGCGGCATCGTGTACGCGAGTGATGTCAGCGGGGAAGGCGTGGCAGGGGTGGGCCGAATCGAGGTGCCCGATCACCTCAACCCGCTGGCGACCTACCCCATCGCGCCGATCGGCGACAGCGCCCAGGCCGAGCTGGCGCGGGCCTTTGTGGAGTTTGTGCTCTCCCCCGATGGGCAAGCGACGCTGAGCCGGCACGGCTTCATCGCCGCGAAGCCATAGTGTTATCATCCCCGCGCCGATGACGCCCAAACGCAACACCGTGTGGTGGCTGGCCAGCGTGCCGTTGCTGGCCTTCTTGTTATTGCCGCTGCTTGCCATCTTCACTCGGGCGGCGCCGGGCGACGTGGTGCGCAACCTGACAGAGCCAGCCGTGCAACAGGCCATCGGCATCAGCCTGGGCACCTCGGTGGTGGCGACCCTGCTGGCGGTGTTGCTCGGCACGCCGCTGGCCTATCTGCTCTCGCGCGGGCGCTTTCGTTATCAGCGCGCGGTGGATACGCTCATTGACCTGCCCTCCGTCATCCCGCCGTCGGTGGCCGGGCTGGCGCTGCTCATGGCCTTCGGGCGGCGCGGCCTCGTCGGCCAATACCTCGACGACGCCGGGATCGCGCTGGCCTTCACGCCGTTGGCCGTGGTGCTGGCGCAACTGTTTGTGTCGGCGCCGCTGTATATCAAATCGGCAGCGATTGGGTTTGGGGCCGTGGAGGCGGAGGTGGAGCAGGCGGCGGCCCTCGATGGCGCGAACCGCTGGGCGGTCTTCCGCTTCGTCAGCGTGCCGCTGTCGTGGCCGGCCATCCTCAGCGGCCTCGTCATCACCTGGGCGCGCGCGCTGGGCGAGTTCGGCGCCACCATCATCTTCGCCGGCAACTTCACCGGGCGCACGCAGACGATGCCGCTGGCGATTTACCTCGGCCTTGAGTCCGACCCGAGCTTCGCGCTGACGCTTTCGATTCTGTTGATCGCGTTGTCTTTTCTGGCGTTACTGATTGTGAAGGGCGTGCTGCACCGGGAGTGGCGGTGACCGGAAGGCAAAAGCAGAAAGCAGAAGGCAGAAGGCAGAAGGCAGAAGGCAGAAGGCAGAAGGCAGAAGGCAGAA
>CAZSNP010000087.1:0-14418 GCA_964608265.1 uncultured Anaerolineales bacterium
GCGTGCCGGCCCACACCGCCCCGGTCGCATCCTGCGCCACCGACCACACCCCATCGAAGCCCTCTTTGAACGGATTGCCCACGCCGTAATGCGTCCACGCGCCCTCGGGCGTGCGCTGGCTCAACCCACCGGCGGTCGCCACCCACATCGAGCCATCCGGCGCGGCGAACAGGTCGTGGATGAGGTCGCTGCCGAAGCCGGCGTTGGCGGCGGTCAGCACCTGCTCCACTCCGTTCGCCGAGACGAGGGCAACGCCGGCCTCCGTGCCGACCCAGGCCCACTGCGCATCAAACGCCACCGCGCTGACCCGGTCGGAGGGCAGGCCGTCCGTCGTCGTCAGATGCGCCGGGTCGCCGCCCGCCGCCGGGTTGATCCACAACCCCAGCTCACCGCCCAGCCACAAATTGCCCTCGCCGTCGAAAGCCAGCGGCACGCAGTACTCGCACGGCAGCGAGACGCGCGACCATGCGCCGGCCGCGCGGTCAAACCGATCCGCACCGGCGTTGTACTCCTCCACAAACCACAGCGTCCCGTCGGGCGCGGGCAGGATGCCGGCATACGCGCCGGTGGAGAGGCTGTTTGGGACCATCCATGAGGTAAAGCTCTCGCCGTCGTAGCGGACGAGCCCGCCGCCAAAGCTGCCGAAGTACAGCGTCCCGTCCTCATCACGGGCAGCGCGGGTGAGCGTGTAGGCCGGCAGATCACCGTTATCCTGGCTGTAAATCTGCCAGTCGCCGCGCGCGGCATCGAAGCGCGCCAGCCCGCCATCGCCCGAGAACCAGTACGCGCCATCGGCGGCCTGCACGATGCCGTAGATGCCGCGCCCGAGGGTGCGCTCCACCGGCTCGAAGGTTTCGCCGTTGAAACGCGCGGCCCCGTTCTCGGTGCCGGCCCACACCCCGCCGCCATCATCCAGCAGCAACGCGTATACGCGCAAGCCGGGCAATCCCTGCGCCTCGAAGAACGTTGTCCATGTCGCGCCGTCGAAGCGGCCCAGCCCATGCTCGGTGCCGACCCACAGCCCGGTCGTTGCGTCGGATTGAATGACCGGCAGCACGACGTTGACGTTGTAGCTGAGGGTGGCGGCGTTTTCCGAATCGCCGGTGGAGGGGAAACCCGGCACGGCCTCCCACGTCGCGCCGTCAAAGCGAAACAGCCCGCCGCCATCCACGCCCGAAAACGATGTGCCGGCGACGAGGCCGCGCGACGTCAACGCCAGCGCGGTGACCGCCGGGCTGTCCAATCCATCCTGCCGGTCGTAGACCGTCCAGCGCTCACCGTCGAAGAAGCCCACCCCACCTTCGGTCGCCGCCCAAAAGCCGCCGCGATCCGCATCCACGTTCACATCATGCACTATGACGTGCGGCAAGCCCTCCACCGGCCGGAGGTGACCGAGCAGCGTCCCGTCGCGGCCCCAGCGCGTTATCCCACCCCAGCTCCACGTCAAAATCTCCTCGCCGAAGAACGCTGCCTGCGCCACATCATTGACCGCCGTCCACGAGGTCCAACCCGAGGCGGCGGTGTCTGCTTCGGGCGCGGTGGCCTCCGGCTCGGCGGTGGGGGCGTCGGTGGTGATCACGGAGGCGGTGGCGGCCAGCGCAACTTCGGTGGGCGTGGAGGCCGGTGCGGTCGCTTCGGGCGCGGCGCGGTTGAACAGACGCGGCAGCATCACGACGCCGAAGAGGAGTAGCGCCGCCGCTCCGAGGCCGCCGAGGACGAGCGGCAGCGGGAAGCGAGCGGGCGCGCGCGGCGCTATCGGCTTAGCGGTCGGAGGCGAGGCGATGGCGCGCGCGGTGGGCGCTTCGGCCAGGGCCGCCTTCCACGCCGCCAGAAATTCGGCAGCGCTGCCATACCGATCCACCGGATTCTTGGCCAGCGCCTTGAGCAGCACGCGCTCGATGGCGGGCGACAGGTCGGGCTTGAGGGAAGAGGGCAGGGGCAGCGGCGCGTTGATCTGTTTGAGCACCACCGCCAGCGGGGTCTCGGCCTCGAAGGGCACACGGCCCGTCACCATCTCGTACAGGATGATGCCGAGCGAATAGATGTCGGTGCGCTGATCGACCTTTTCGGCCTGAGCCTGTTCGGGGCTCATGTACGCCGGCGTGCCGACCATCGCGCCGGTGGTGGTGAAGTGCGCGCCCGATTCGAGCAGCTTGGCGATGCCGAAGTCGGTGAGGTAGAGGTCGTTCTGCGCATCGACCAGCGCGTTGGAGGGCTTGAGGTCGCGATGGATGACGCCGCGCCGGTGGGCGTAGTCGAGCGCCTCGGCGAGCTGTGTGAACCAACGGTCGGTGTCGGCCAGCGGGGGCGCGCCATCCTTGAGCCGGTCTTTCAACGTGCCGGCCTCGAGGTAGCGCATGACGAGATACGGCACGCCGCCCCGACCGCCCTGGTCGCCGGCCTCACCCGAGTCGTACACCGGCAGGATGCGGGCGTGCTCGAGGTTGGCGATGGTGCGCGCCTCCTGTTGAAAGCGACCGGCGAACTCGGCGCTCTCGGCCAGTTGTTGCGGCAGGACTTTGACGGCGACGTAGCGATCCATCGCCGCGTGATAGGCCTTGTACACCGTGGCCATACCGCCCTGACCGATCTGCTCAATGATGCGATACGGGCCGAGGGTCTGGCCGGGTTGGAGCGTGGTCATGCGCGGGTACACCTCCGCTGACAGCGCGGCCCGCCGAGGGTGCGGGCCGTGCGCCGAGTATAGCACCCGGCATCGTTCGGAGAGCGGAGAAATTGATAGAAGTGAGTTGGGGCGTCATTCCGAACGGAGCGTCAACGGCGAACTACCGCTGCTCATCCCTCATCCACTTCACCAGCTCCGGCGGGCGATAGTCGCGCAGGCGGGCGAGCAGGCGCTCGGGGTCGGCGTCGTCTACGATCAGTGTGCGATACTGCGGCTGAATGAAACCGTCGCGGGTGGCTGTGTCGAGGAAGGCGAGGAACGAGTCGTAATAGCCGGCGACGTTGAGCAGCCCGCACGGCTTGCGGTGCAGGCCGAGTTGCGCCCAGGTGAGGATCTCGCAGAACTCATCCAGCGTGCCAAAGCCGCCGGGCAGCGCGATGAAGCCGTCGGCGAGGTCGGCCATCAGCGCTTTGCGCTCGTGCATCGACGAGACGACGCGCATATCCTGAATGCCGCGATGCTCGATCTCTTTGCTGAAGAGGAATTCGGGGATGACGCCGATGCCGCGCCCGCCATTCGTCAGCACCGCATCGGCCAGCACGCCCATCAGCCCGACGCGCCCACCGCCGTACACCAGCTCTACGCCCTGCGCGGCCAACAGCGCGCCCACCTGCGCCGCCGCCGCCGCATACTCCGGCCTGGCACCGGTGGACGAGCCGCAGAAGATACAAAGACGTTGCATGTTTGGGAATGACCGCGGACGGCAGACTGCGGACAACGGCCTGCAGTCTGCGGTCTGCGGTCGGTCGTCGGCCGTCAAATCACCGGCTTGCCGTTGCGATAGAAGGTTTCACCATCCACCGTAACCTCGCTCTCGGCCATGTCGCACAGCATATCCCAGTGCAGGCCGCTCTCGTTCCGGCTTCCGGTTTCCGGGTAGGCTGCGCCGACGGCCAGGTGAATGGTGCCGCCCATCTTCTCGTCGAAGAGCATGTTCTTGGTGAAGCGCTGGATGCCGTAGTTCGTGCCGATGCCCCACTCGCCGAGGTAGCGCGCGCCGGCGTCCATGTTGAGCTGCGCGGTGAGCAACGCCTGATTCTTGCTCGCGCTCTCCTTCACCACCTTGCCGTTCTCGAACCACAACTCGATGTCGGTCACCTCCTGCCCGCCGTAAATGGCCGGATAGCGGAAGCGCACCCAGCCATTGACCGAGTCCTCCACCGGGCCGGTGAAAATCTCGCCGTCGGGGAAGTTGTATTTGCCGTCGGCCTCGATGAACTTGCGGCCACTGATCGAGAGCGAGAGGTCGATGTTCGCGCCTTTGAGCGTGACTTTGTCTTTGCCCCCCAGCCAATGGATGAGCCGCTGCTGCCGCGCGCCCTCCTCGCGCCACAGCGCCACCGGGTCGGGCCGGTCGAGCAGGCCCGCGCCGTACACAAAATCCTCGTAATCACTCAGGCTCATCTCGGCCTCCTGCGCCGAGGCCTGGGTCGGGTATTCGGTCAGCACCCAGCGCATCTCCTTGCGCGCCGCGCGTTCCATGAAGAGTTTGCTGAGCGCGGCCCCGGCCTTGCGCGTGCGGGCGAGGCGCGTCGGGTCAATGGCGCTCAACTCGCGCGTGTTGTGCTCGGCGCTGATGGCGACCGTGGCATCGAAGGTCCCGGTAATCAGTTTGCGGATGGGCGAGACGTAATCGAGCTGCGCCTCGGAGGCGTGTTGATAGAGGAGCGCGTCCGCGCCGGGCAGCGCGTTGGAGATGAAGACGTGCGCGCCGGCCTTGATCGCCTCGGCGTACACCGCCAGCGAGAGCGGCTCGGCCAGCGGGTGCGTGCGGAGGTGCAATTGCTGGCCGGGCTTCAACTCCAGCGAGTAGTGGATGAGCACCTGCGCCAGTTTGGTGATGCGAGGGTCGGGCATGGTACAGCTCCTGACGCAAAAGACCGCCGCGGTTTGGAGAACCGCGGCGGTCCGAACCTGACGAGACTCAATACTCGTAAAACCCCCGGCCCGCCTTGCGCCCCAGGTATCCGGCATCCACCATGCGCTTGAGCAATGGCGACGGCCGATACTTGTCGTCGCCCAGGTCGCGGTGCAGCACTTCCATTACTGCCAACACCACATCTAGGCCGACCATATCCGCCAGCGTCAGCGGCCCCATCGGGTGATTCATCCCCAGCTTCATGATCGCGTCAATCGATTCGCGCGGGGCCACGCCTTCCTCGAGCGCGAAGACGGCCTCGTTGATCATCGGGCACAGGATGCGATTGGAGATGAAGCCGGGTGCATCGTTGACGACGATCGGCGTCTTGCCCATCTTCTCGGCCAGCCCGACGACGTGATTGACGGTGCTGTTGCTCGTGCCGAGGCCCTTGACCACCTCGACCAGCGTCATCACCGGCACGGGATTGAAGAAGTGCATGCCAACGACTTTGTCGGCCCGCTTCGTCACCGCGCCGAGCTTGGTCAGCGAAATGGACGAGGTGTTGCTGGCGATGATGATGTCGGGCCTGGCGCGCTCGTCAAGTTCGCGGAACAACTTGAGTTTGATCTCGAGGTTTTCGCTGGCGGCCTCGACCAGCAGATCGGCCTTCGCCACCGGGTCGAGCACCGTATCGAGTTTGATGCGGTTTTCGATGTCGGCGGGCTTCTCCTCCAGCCGGCCCTTCTCGTGGAACTTGCCCAGCGAGCGTTTGATGGCGGCCAGGCCCTTGTCGAGCTGCACCGGCGAGATGTCGATCATCGTCACCTGATAGCCCGACATCGCAGCTACCTGGGTGATGCCGTTGCCCATCGCCCCGGCGCCGATGACGACGATGTGGTTGATGCTGTTGTGCATAAGACCTTCTTTCGTTTCGGATGGCCGGTCGAAGGCTGAAACGCTCAACCGGCTAGCTTTCAACTTCAACCGCCAGCGCCACCGCCTCACCGCCGCCGAGGCAGAGCGAGGCCAGGCCCCGCTTCAGCCCGCGCTCGCGCAGGGCGTGGATGAGCGTGACCAGCACCCGCGCGCCGCTCGCGCCGATGGGGTGGCCGAGCGCAATCGCGCCGCCGTTGACGTTGACCTTGCGCCAGTCCCAGCCCTTCTCAGCCAGCGCGTACCCATCGGCCAGCACCTGCGCCGCAAAGGCCTCGTTGAGTTCGATCAAATCCACATCCGTCAACGTCCAGCCGATCTTGTCGAGCAGCTTGGGGATAGCGTGGGCGGGGGCGATGAAGATGTACTTCGGGTCAACGGCGGCGGAGGTGTAGCCGACCACGCGGGCCAGCGGCTGCCGCCCGAGCGCCTCGGCCTTCTGCCGCGAGGCCACGACGACGGCGGCGGCCCCATCGTTGAGCCCCGGCGCGTTGCCGGCTGTCACGCGGCCGTCTTTCTGAAAGGCCGGCTTCAACTTCGCCAGCGCCTCCAGCGAAGTATCGCGCCGGGGCGACTCATCCGCCTCGACGACGGTGAGCTTGTTCTTTGATTCGATCTCCACCGGCACGATCTCGGCCTTGAAGCGACCGGCGTCCTGCGCCGCCAGCGCCTTCTCGTGGCTTTCGAGCGAGAAGCGGTCCATCGCCTCGCGCGTCACTTCATATTCATTGGCGATGAACTCCGCCGCGTTGCCCATCAGCCAGTGCTCGAACGGGTCCATCAGCCCATCGTGTTGCGCGGCGTCGAACATCGGTTGGTCGCCGTACTTCACCGGTTGGCGCATGAAGACGAGGTGGGGCAGGGCGCTCATGTTCTCCATGCCGCCCGCCACCAGCAAATGCGCATCGCCCGCGCGCACCGCCTGCGCCGCGCTCATCACCGCGCGCAGCCCGGAGCCGCAGGCCTTGTTCACGCTGTACGCGCCCACCGTGTCGGGCACGCCGGCGAAAATGCCGGCCTGCCGCGCCGGGCTTTGGCCCGACCCCGCCGCCACCACCTGGCCCATGATCACTTCTTCGATTTCCTTCGGATCAATATCGGCGCGCTCGACCGCCGCCTTGACCGCGGTGGCGCCGAGGCGCGGCGCGGGCACGGTGGCCAGCGCGCCGAGGAACCGCCCAATGGGCGTGCGCGCGCCGGAGAGGATGACGGCATCATTGCGATTTTTGTCAGACATCATTTCACCATTTCGGTCCAGGTCTCAGGGCGCGCGCCCCGCCGGCCGGCCACCGACTAGGGTTGCGGCCAGGCCTCTTTCATCCGCTGCCACGTCTCGCGCAGGTCTTCGGGGATGACGCGCGTGCCGGCGGTGACGGTCATGAAATTGGTGTCGCCCGCCCAGCGCGGCACGGCGTGCAAATGTATGTGCTCGGCGATGCCCGCGCCCGCCGCCCCGCCGATGTTCATGCCGACGTTGAAGGCCTGCGGGTTGTACATCCGCCGCAGAGCGCTCAGGCCGTGATTCAGCAGCGTCATCATCTCGGTCAACGTCGCCGTCTCCAATTGCTCGGGCGAGGGCACATGCGCGTAGGGCACCACCATCATATGGCCGTTGTTGTATGGATACAGATTCAATATCACGTAGGCGTGTTCGCCGCGCCGCACGATCAGGTTTTCGGCGTCACGCCCCTCACCCGGCTTGGCGCAGAAGATGCAGCCCCCGCTGACTTCGGCGTTGTTCTGCAGGTAGTGCATCCGCCACGGCGACCAGAGGTGCTCCATGCGCGCGATTGTACCTCACCCCCCTCGCCCGAGACGCCCGTGCCGCATGCGAAGAGCGCGTGCACGAACGGGCCGCGGGTGAGGGACGTGCGGTATAATCCCGCCCGCCAGCCCCACCGCGCCTCACTTCTGCCCGCCCAGAGTGAGGTCGTTTTGTGAAATGGGAAACATCGCCATGAGTGAGCGCACACTTTCCGAACCGAAGATCCGCGTCCTCATCGCCAAGCCCGGGCTGGATGGTCACGACCGCGGCGCCAAGGTCATCGCCCGCGCGCTGCGCGATGCCGGGATGGAAGTGATTTACACCGGGCTGCGCCAGACGCCCGAGATGGTGGCCGAGGCCGCACTGCACGAGGACGTGGACGTGGTGGGCCTGTCGATCCTGTCCGGCGCGCACATGGCCCTCGTCCCGCGCATCCTCGAACTGATGCGGGCCAACGGGCAAAACGAGGTGCCGCTCTTCCTCGGCGGCATCGTGCCCGACGACGACGTGCCCCAACTCAAACAACTGGGCGTGGCCGAGATCTTCGGGCCGGGCGCGAGCACACAAGCCATTGTCGAGAAAGTCCGGGCGACGGTGAAAAAAAAGTGACGGGTGACGAGTGACAAGGCTTTTAACGCCAGGAGCAAGCCTGCGTCTCCGCTGCCGTGCGCCTTGGCGTTAAGTGATGATGTTTGACCCGGCCCCCATCCTCTCGGGCCAACGACTGGCCATCGCGCGGTTGCTGACCCGGGTGGAAAATGGAAATGCGGCTGAGGCGTTGCCCGCGCTCTTTGCGCACACGGGCCGCGCGCACCTCATCGGCGTGACGGGCGCGCCGGGCACCGGCAAGAGCAGCCTCGTCAACGAGATGGCAAAGGCGCTGCGCCGCGCCGGGCAAACGGTCGGGATCGTGGCCGTGGACCCGAGCAGCCCGTTCACCGGCGGCGCGATACTCGGCGACCGGATTCGGATGCGCGACCTCAGCGGCGACCCCGGCGTCTTCATCCGTTCGATGGCGAGCCGCGGCGCGCTGGGCGGCCTGGCGCGCGCCACCGCCGATGTCGTCACCGTCCTCGACGCCGCCGGCTTCGATAAAGTCATCATCGAGACCGTCGGCGCGGGCCAGTCCGAAGTTGATATCGCCCGGGCCGCCCATACCACCGTCGTGGTCGAAGCACCCGGCCTCGGCGACGAGGTGCAGGGCCTCAAGGCCGGCATCCTCGAGATCGCCGACGTGCTGGTGCTCAACAAGGCCGATACCCCCGGCGCGGAGCTGGCGTTGCGCGCGCTGCGGGCCGCGCTCGAGATCGGCCTCGCCACGGGCAGTGATTGGACGCCGCCGCTCGTGCAGACCGTTGCGGTGAAGGGTGAGGGCGTGGCGGAGGTGATGGAGCGCATCGAGCAACATCGCGCGCACCTGCAAACGAGCGGGCTGCTGCGGCAGCGCGAACGCGAGCGGCTGGCGGCTGAACTCGAGGCCCGCCTGCGCGACGGCCTCTTCCGCCAACTCCTCAGCCGCCTCGGAGATGGACAATTCAACCGGTTGCTGGATAAACTTGTGGCGCGGGAGATTGACCCGGCAACGGCGGCACACCAATTACTGATGACGGAGGCTTAGGCATCGCACGGCGCCCGTTGCACCGTCATCAGTTCTCGCGTTCAACTTCAGGAGAAAACACCGTGATCCTCGGCCAACGCGTTCGCTTACGCCCGGTTGAAAAAGACGACCTGCCGCGCTACGTCAAATGGTTTTCGGACCCGGAGCTGCGCAGCTACCTCAACATCTACATGCCGATGGGGCAGGTGCAGGAGGAACGCTGGTTCGAGCGCAACCTCGGCGCGGGCAGCGAGCAGGTGTGGGCCATCGACGCGCAACCGGCGGATGGCGTCGGGCCGTGGGTGCACATCGGCTCGTGCGGGTATCACGAAGTTGATTGGCGCAATCGGCTGGGCGAGGTCGGCATCTTGATCGGCCTGCGCGACTACTGGGGCAAAGGCTACGGCACCGACGCCATGCAGACTCTGGTGGCCTGGGGCTTCTACACCCTCAACCTCAACCGCGTGCAACTCCGCGTCTATTCCGACAACGAGCGCGCCATCCGCAGCTATCAAAAGGTCGGCTTTCAAATCGAGGGCCGGCTGCGCCAGGCCAACTACTGCAACGGCGTCTGGCGCGATACTTTGCTGATGGGCGTGCTGCGCGAGGACTGGGCCCGAGCCGTGGCCGAAGCCTCTGCTTAAGCGCGAGCGCAGCGAGCGTCATGCACCATCGCGACACACAAATGTACGGACAGATCAAGCTCTTCGCCGGCACGGCCTCGCCCATCCTGGCGGCCGAAATCGCGGAGTATCTCAATGTGCCGTTGAGCGGCCGCGACATCATCAAGTTCCCCAACGAAAACATCTTCGTCAAGTTGCACGCCAGCGTGCGCGGGCAGGATTGCTACGTCATCCAGTCCACCTCCGTGCCGGTGAGCGATAACTTGATGGAGTTGCTGATCATGGTGCAGACCCTCAAGCTGGATTCGGCGGGGCGCATCACCGTCGTCGTGCCTTACCTGTGCTACGCCCGGTCCGACAAGAAGGACCAGCCGCGCGTCCCCATCACCGCCCGCCTTGTGGCCGATATGGTGCAGGTGGCCGGGGCCGACCGCTACATCACCCTCGATCTGCACGCCGGGCAGATTCAGGGCTTCTTCGACATCCCTGGCGACGTGCTGACGGCGTTTCACATCCTCACCGACTACTTCCTCAGCCTCCGCCCCGGCATGCGCGACCCCGTCATCGTCACCGCCGACCTCGGCTTTGCCAAGAAGGGCCGCAACTTCGCCGCCAAGCTGGGGTGCAGCATGGCCTTCATCGAGAAGCGGCGCGAAGGCAACGACGCCAGCGCCCACGCCCTGACCGTCATCGGCGATGTCCAGGATCGCGACGTCATCATCGTAGATGATGAGGTGGACACCGCCGGCTCGGTGGCGCAGGCGGTGCAGATCGTGAAAGACCACGGCGCGGCGGACGTGTATATGAGTTTTGTGCACGCGGTGCTCTCCGGCCCGGCGGTGGAGCGGCTGCGCGGCTTGCCGGTCAAGGAGATCATCACCACCAATACCGTCCCCATCCCCCAGGAAAAAATGCTGCCCAACCTGCGCGTGCTCTCGGTCGCGCCGCTGCTCGGCGAGGTGATCAAACGCGCGCACGAGGGCCGCAGCGTGGGGGAGATGTTCAACGAATAGGCCCCTTCCCCAGCCTCAACCCGTCTCGTTACGAAAAATCCCCCTTGATTGTTAGAAGGAATCGGAGTAGTTTGTGACTGCTCCAGCCGCTACGAGTAGCTCCACCCAGTCTCGTGCCAACTGAAAGGGCAGATCGTTATGGCGCACATGCCTGGCGTGATGTTGTGAGTTGTGTGTTGTCAGGTTGCCTGGATTGTTCAATCCGGGTCATGCGTCTTTCGAAGGAGGTGGTCGCCGCCGACATGTCGATGTCCATCATTCCTGCTTGTGGTTTCGATCCATGACTTGGGAGGCAAACATGAAAAGACTGAAAGGGCTCTTCGTGGCGTTGGTCGCGGTGTCATTGGCTACCCCGCCGGCCATTGCCCAAAGTGGTTTTGACCGGACCGAGTTGTTAAGCGGCGCGGGTGCTGCCATCGTGGCTGAGCAAGAGGCGATGGCCTCAGGGGTAGCCCGGAGTTTGCAGACCGCCTCGGTCGCCCTGGAAGCCGCCATTCAGAGCGGCGGGGCTATCGTCGGCCCCAATATTCGGGTCAACGCGCCGCAGCAACCGTTCCCCAATGGCCTGCTGGGCCGCAGTGAAACCATCAACGTCGCCAGCGCCGACGGTCGCTACCAACTCGCCGGCTGGAATGACGCGCAAGGCTTCTGCGCGCCCGTCTTCGGCTTTGGCTGTACCGATCAATCCCCCTCCGGCCTCTCTGGCTATGCCTACTCCACCGATTACGGCCAGACGTGGACGGATGGCGGCGCGCCCGATCCGTTTGGCGGCGTGCTCTCGCGCGGCGACCCGTGGCTGGCGCGCGGGCGCAACGGCTGGTATTTCTTCGCCAACCTCGCCATAAATCAAGAGACCGGCGACTCGCTCGGGCTGGGCGTGTGGCGTGGCAAGTTCAGCGGCAACACCTTTAGCTGGACGGACGTGAAGACGATTGACTCGCCGAAGAACGCCACCGCCCCCGATTCCGACTTCTACGACAAAGAGTCCGTCACTGCCGACAACCGTGGCAACGTGTACGTGGCGGTCATCAACTTCCAGGAGTTGTGCGGCCTGCCGCAGTTCGGCTTCGGCCAGGTGGAGGTGTGGCGGTCGAACGATGACGGCGCGACGTGGAAAGGCCCGGCCATCGCCGGCCCCGAAGCGCCCGACTCGGTGGCCTCGTGCGGCTTCGAGGGGACGTTGCAGCAAAGCCCGGTGGTCGCCATCGGTCAGCGCGGTGAAGTGTACGTGGTCTGGCAATACGGCCCGTTCTTCGACGAATTCGGCAATACCAGCGCCGGCGCGGCTATTTACTTCGCCCGCTCGTTGAATGGTGGCGTCTCCTTCGAGCCGCCGGTGAAGCTGGCCGATATCAATTCGATGCGGCAAAACCCGCCGGTGGGATATAGCCGCAGCCGCATCAACGATCACCCGCGCATCGACATCGCACGCGGCGGCCCGTATAACGGCCATATCTATGTGACGTACTACAGCGCCGTCAGCCCGGTCGCCGGTGTGCCCATCACTTCCCAATCGCTCGTCTCATCGCAGGTCTACGTGATCAGTTCGGATAACCGAGGCAAGACGTGGAATGCCCCGGTGGAGGTGGGTGGCCCAGTGCCCGCCACCGGCCTCAAGCGCTTCTGGCCGGTTGTGACCACCTATCAGAGCCGCGATGTGAACGTGACCTACTATGAGATCCTGGAGACCAACGTCACACCCGATCCGACCGATATTGAGTGCAGTGTCTCCATCGGCGGTGGCGCGTTCCGGCGTGGGACGACAAGCTCCGTCGCCGACGTCTACGTGGCGACCTCACGCGACGGCGCGTACTCGTTCGAGGCGCCGGTGAAGGTGACCAGCGCGCCGACAAACTGGTGCCGCGCGCTCAGCAACATCCGCCCGAACTTCGGCGACTACATCGGCGCGTGGCAGTACGGCGCGCATGTCGTCCCGGTCTGGGCCGATGCGCGCGTGTCCGGCACCGCCGTGGATACCTTCGTCGCGGACGTTCAGCCGTAACAGTTGTTTTGCCCGTTTCGGTAATGCACACGAGGGCCGCCCGGGGCGCGGCCCTCGTTGATTCAGGTGGTTGCGCCGCTGCTCGGCGAAGTCATCAAGCGCGCGCACGAAGGCCGCAGCGTAGGGGAGATGTTTAACGAGTGACGAGGTACGAAGTGCGTGATCAGGGGTTCTTGAGTCGAACCGCTTGGGTGAAGCTCTTGTTGCGAAAGGCAAGCTTGGCCTCATCGCTAATGGGGATGACGGCGATCTGAAATTCGTTTGCCTGTCCAAAGTGGGCCGTATCTACGGGGATAAGGTGAGCGACGCCGTGCAATCGCAGGGTTGAATGCCACGCATCGCCGGGCATATTAACTACAGTAGTTCGATCAGCAACCGGAGCTAGTTGGATGTATTCATTGCCCGTGGGATTGCATAACTGAATCAGTAGGTAGAGCATGGTACCTCGCTGCACCCCTGCGTACAGGTTGAAGTTGTTGAAATCGGTAGCGGCTGGGTCCTTGATCAACGTTACAAAGTCGCAGCCTCCATAAAGACTCGTATGAGTCGGAGCCTCCACCCATGTGGCCGGAACGGTGACACGTTCTTCCACATCTACCCATTTAATATTTGCTCCAAGCTGGGCACGTTCGGGTTCTCGATCAGGTAAAAACAGCAACGTGATGTGATCGCCTCTTTCCGCGGGGATACGGGCCATCATGAGCGCAGCCGTTTCGGGAGCAAGGGAAAGTTGCCAGACATCAGCTCCTGGCGCGCAGCTCATTTGTCGGCCATTCTGTAAGCACAGCACGTTGGGTTGGAACGAATTAGAACCGATATTTGCTTGCGTGACGAGAAACTCGGCATATCCGTCGTCTGTAATTTCAACACTACTTAACTGGGATTCCGGCAAAAAGCTGGACAATTGAGGATTCACTGCTGAAAATGCAGCAAAGGCGAGCGGGGGCAATGACTGGGGCACTGTGGCTCTGAAATCATCAATGAACTGTCGAGTATCTGCGTGAAAGTGCGGCAGGACGTTTTCCAGGGGCTGTGCTTCAACTTCAACAAGATTTATTTCTTGGGTAACGCCGGCGATTGTTGCGGCCGGAGTAGGGGTTTGTGTGTTGAGTGAGAAGCTCGGGCCACAACCCGCCGCTATCACCCAAACAATGAGTATAGATCGGAGAAGGGAGTGCGCGGCACGCGCACTCCCTAATCGAGTTGACTGGATCATCTCAGGGCGTGACATAGACCCAGTCAATGCATCCCGGGCAAGCGGCATCCTGACTGCCGTTTATCCCTATGTCGAAGTAGTGGCCTGACACAATGTACCACTGACGGCCCGTAGACGACGATTGCCAGGGCGACGAGCAACTTTGAGCGGTGCCATTATTAACGATGGATTGAGCACACGGATGCGTAATGTAGTTGAAGACCTGTGTGCCACCGTAATTTGGGCCATCAATCAATGTTGCATGGGCCTCGGCTTGATAACTCCCGCTCGGCCCCGAAACCTTGCGGGTGCGAGCAAACTCATGCCGAACGTATTTCGATCCAAACCAACCCGTTGTGTATCCTGAGGCATTGGCCCATTCAATTGTCCAGCCGCTAACGGTCTGCTGCGAAGAGCCGTTGGGAACGGGTATTCCCGGCAGAACTTTGCCTGCTTTTACAACCTGCAACTGATGGGTAACAATCTGGATGCGAGAGGGATCGGGCGGATCGTTGTTAGGCAACGATCCATCATCCGCCAAAGCCGTTTGCACTGGAAGTACAGCGATAAGCAGGACGACTACTATGTGAGCAAAGTGTTTCATCATGACCTCCTCAAACTAAGCTTCTGCCGAAGTATTACTTTTCTGATTCATAGTATGCTCAGACCCAACCGGTCGGGCCGAGGGATTAGGGTGGACCCCATTGTCAAGACACGAAAATGGGGTGAGTTAAGGTGCGGCT
>CAZSNP010000088.1:0-14227 GCA_964608265.1 uncultured Anaerolineales bacterium
GCGCGGTTCGTGCAGAATGATCTCATTCGACATCGGTCAAAGATTATCACAGAGGCACAATCACTCGGACCATATTAAGGTGACGCCCTTAATTGGTTTCAAGGAGGTACGTGTCACCCCGAGCGAAGCGGGCGTTCGCAGAACGCACGGTGTCTACCCAAGCCTGGCGCGATTTGCGGCCAGCCAGAGATGCCGCGTCGTCGCTCCGCTCCTCGGCATGACATTCGACCTCCTTGATTTCAATTAAGAGCATATGAGGCTGATACGCTCAACATCGCCCTGCTGCAAATGACGGGTTGCGGGTTCGATCAGGCCGCCGCGCTCAAGAAGGGCACGGCGTTCTGCCGTCGCGCCAAAGCCCTCGGCGCGGACATCGCGCTGTTCCCGGAGATGTGGAACATCGGCTACACCGGCTTCACACCGAAGGGGGTGGGGTTGAGGGATACTTGGCGGGCGAAGGAAACATGGGAATACGGGGAAAGGGAGACCGCGCCCGCTTTGGTCGCCGCGCGCGCGGAGTGGCAGGCCCGCGCCATCGCTACCGACAGCCCGTTCGTCAACCATTTCCGCGCGCTGGCCCGCGAGTTGGAGATGGCGCTTGCGCTGACGTATCTGCAAGAATGGAAGCCCGCGCCACGCAACGCGCTTTCGCTTATTGACCGGCGCGGCCAGATCGCCTTCACGTACGCCAAAGTCCACACCTGCGACTTCGACGAGATGGAAGCGGCCTGCACACCGGGCGAGGACTTTCACGTGGCGGCGCTGGATACGGCCGCCGGCCCGGTGGCGGTGGGGGCGATGATCTGCTACGACCGCGAGTTCCCCGAGAGCGCGCGGGTGCTGATGCTCATAGGCGCGGAGATCGTCCTCGTGCCGAATGCGTGCGATCTCGAGGTCAATCGCCTCAGCCAACTGCGCGCGCGGGCGTACGAGAACATGATCGGCGTGGCGCTGGCCAACTATGCCGGGCCGAACGACTTCGGCCACTCGGTCGCCTTCGATGGCATGGCCTTCGACCGGCACGGCTCGCGCGAGATGACCCTCGTCGAAGCGGGGGAGGCGGAGGGGATATTCATCGCCGGGTTCGACCTCGACGCGCTGCGCGATTACCGCCGGCGCGAGACGTGGGGCAATGCCTTCCGCCGGCCACGCCGCTACGGGCTGCTGGCCTCGCCGGTGGTGCTGCCACCGTTCGTTCGGGTGAACGCCAAAGCTGAGCGGTGGGATGTGGAACGCCGTTGATCACATCCCTTTGAGATACTCGCGCACCATCAACGCCGCGGTCGCGCCTTCACCCACCGCGCTGGCCGCCTGCTTGGTGCTGCCGAGGCGCACATCGCCGGCGGCGAACACGCCGGAGAGCGAAGTTTCAAGCGTGGGTTTGGTGATGACGAAGCCGTGCTTGTCGCGCTCGATGGCGGCGGGCAGGAAGCCGCTGTTCGGGCTGAGGCCGATGAAGACGAACGCGCCCTTGGGCGTGATCTTCTCGGTCGCGCCGCTCCTGCGATCCTTCACCGTGAGGCCGCTAAGCTTGCCGCCCTCACCGTGGAACTCGACCACCTCGGTGTTGTAACGCAACTCGATCTTCGGGTTCGCCATCACTTTGTCAATCACGATCTGGCTGGCCGTCAACGCCTCGCCCCGCACCAGGATCGTCACCTTCTCGACGAAGCGCGCCAGGAACAGGCTCTCCTCGCCGGCGCTATTGCCGCCGCCGATGACGACGACGTGCTGGCCTTTGTAAAACGGTCCGTCGCAGGTGGCGCAGAAGTGGATGCCGGCGCCGATCAGGTCTTCCTCGCCGGGCGCGCCGAGGCGGCGATAGGTCGAGCCGGTGGCGACCAGCACCGCGCGCGCGCCGTACTCGTTGCCGTCGGCGGTCTTCACGTAGAGCGACTCCTCTTCCCGGCGGATATCGGTCACTTCCTGGGCTTGCAACAGCTCGACGTTGAAGCGCCGCGCCTGCTGCGCCAACCGGTCGGCGAAATCCGCGCCGCCGATGCCGTCGGGGAAGCCGGGGAAGTTGTCCAGCCGCTCGGTGACGCCGGCCTGCCCGCCCAGGCCGCTCTTCTCGATGACGAGCACCTCCAGCCCTTCGCGCGCGGCGTACAACGCGGCGGTCAAGCTGGCCGGCCCACCGCCGATGCAGATCAGGTCGTAATACCCCATCTTGGCCCGGGTCTGCAGGCCGAGCTTCGCGGCGAGTTGGGCATTGCTCGGCTCGACGAGCATCGAGCCGTCCTCGAACACGATCGTTGGGATGATGCGCTTGCCGTTGTTGACGCGCACCACCAGCGCTTCGCCGTCGGCGTTCTGTTCGATATCAACCCAGTTGTAGTGCACGCGCTGCTCGCCGAGGAACTTCTTGGCGCGCTTGCAGTCCTCGCACCACACAGCGCCGTAGACAGTCAGTTCAGTATGAGACATGTTGCTCTCCGGTTTGGATCAGGATTGATTGGAATGTGGAATAGACGCGGAGTTGAAAGAGACGTTACACCCGCCCTTATCCCGCCAGCATCACCGGCAGCAACACGCCGAGGCCGAGCACGAAGAGCCATAGCCCCGGCGCGGGCGTGCCCACCGGGCGGCGCAGGCGCGCCTCACGCACCGCCAGTCGTGGATCGAGCAGCAGCCACTGGCGGTGGCGATTCTCAAAATACAAAAAGGCCAGGGCCGTGCCCGCGCCCCACAGCAGGTGTCCGATCAGGGAAGGCAACAAATCCGCCGCCGTCATGGCCGACCAATCGAACGGAAAACCGAGCAGGACGGGCAGCAACGTGAACGGGCCGATGAACCAAACCGCAAGTCCGTAGACCATCCCCCATAACAGCGCCGAGCCCCGGTTGGGCGCTTCATGCTGAAAGAGGACGCCGTATAGCATCCCAAAGATGGCACTGATGAACATGTGCACAACAAAGCCGATGACGACGCCGTCTGCCCGAACGAGACGGGCCACGATGGGCAGCACGCCCGTCATCAGCATGACGCCGCTGAACAGCAGGCCGCCGGCCACGCTGGAGACAGCGCCCCATTGCAACCCATACACCGCCCGTGAGCCGGGCCCCTCGGCCTCGCGGTTGATCGGGTCGCTGTCGTGAAAGAAGCCGCGCCACAGCCGGTCAACGCTCGCGTACGCGAATCCCACTATCAGCCCGTAGATGGCGTGGCCGACGAGCGAGCCAAACAACTCAGCGCCATGCGTGTGCGACCAATCCGGCGCCTGCCCCAGCAGGATGGGCAGCAGCGTCAGCGGGCCGAGGAACCACCAGAACAGCCCGTAGGCCAGCCCCCAAACGATGCTGGAGCCGTGCCCGCGCAGGTCACGCTGAAAGAGGAAGCCAAACGATCCCCCGATGAGGAGGGCGATGATGAAGTGGATGAACACGCCCGCCTCGCGGCCTTCGGCCCGCACCAGGTTGGCGACCAGCGGGAAGAAGCCCACCTGCTCCATCCATTTGCCAAACGCCCAGCCGCCGGCGACGCCGGCCAGCCCGCCGACGATGAGGGCGCGCGGCCAACTGAACGGCGGCAACACCTCGGGCGCGGCGGTCGCCAGGTGGAGCGTGCTCATCACCAGCCCGAGCGGCGCGCCGAGGCACACGATATACCCGACCAGTTCGGGGAAGTGGGCGCGCGCCGTGTCGAGCATCCCCATTTCGGGCATGGCGGCGGAGGCCACCGGCAGCAGCCCGGCGGGCAGCGCCAGCCACACGAGGAAGGCATAGCCGAGGCTCCATAATAGCCCTTTGCCGGGTGTGGTCGCGCGGCCCTGAGCGAGCAGCGCAAAGCCGGCACCCGCGACTGCGCCGATCAACGCCTGCGCGCCGAGCGCGGTCTGCGAAAAGATCGCGCAGGCCGCGCCGCCGGCCGCGCCGGTGATCGCGCCGACGAGGAGAAATGGAAGTGAGGCGCGCATCCTGATCAGTCAATCGTTTGCACGATGTCGCGCGGGAAGAACAACTCCATCACCCAGTCCACCAACACGCGCGCCTTGCGCTCGAGGCCGGGGAGTTTGCCCAGATAGACGCCGCGCCACATCAGCCACGCGAACAGCCCGGAGAACATCACCCGGCGCCCGCCCGTCCACGGGATGATAAGCTCTGCGCAGGCGGTGTGATGGCCCACGACGGCCAGCGCGCCGAGCGACTCGAAGTGAAAGCCGCGCAACGGTTTCTCGTTCAAGTGATTAACGAGGTTGTGGGCCAGGGTGGCCGCCTCGCGCAGCGCGAACTGCGCGGTGGGCGGGCATGGCCGGCCGGTGCGCGCATCGGTCACCGCCGCGCAATCGCCCAGCGCCCAGACGCCCCGCTGATCCTTCACCGCCAGCGTGCTCTCCACCACCACCGCGCCGCGCCGATCACGCTCCACCGGCAGCGTGGCGAGCAACGGATGAGGGATGGTGCCCGCCGTCCACACCAGTGTGTGCGCGGCGATTTCATCGGCCGGGTGGAGCGTGACGCTGCCGGGGACGTAATCGGCGAGGCGAGCGTTGAGCTTGAACGCCACCCCGCGCGCGGCCATCTGTCTCAGCGCGTACGCGGCCAGCGGCTCGCTCAGTTCCGGCAGGATCCGCTCGCGCGAGTGCACGAGGATGACGCGCAGGTCCTCGGCCCTCAGGTTGAGGTAATCGGCCAGCATCCCGCGCGTGAAGTCGTTGAGCGCCCCGGCCAGTTCCACCCCCGCAAAACCACCGCCGGCGACGACGAAGGTGAGCAGGGCTTTGCGCCGCGCCGGGTCGGGCTCGCGGTCGGCCTGCTCGAACATCTCGATGATGTGATTGCGAATCCGAATAGCGTCGGTGAGCGACTTAAAGTCGAAGGCATGCCGCTCGACGTTGGCCATGCCCATGTAATTGGAGACCGAGCCGAGGGCGAGCACAAGCTGATCAAACGGCAGGGCGCGCGGCGCTCGATCGCGCCCGAGGGCGACCTTGACCGTGCGGCTCTCCAAATCAATGTGCGTGACCTCGCCGCGCAGCACGTGCGTGCGCCGCAGGCTGGTACGCAACGGGCTGCTGATGTGCGTGGGTTCGAGGCTGCTGCCGGCGACCTCGGCGAGCATGGGGGTGAAGAGCAGGGCGTTGGTGTCGCTCACCAGCGTCAGGGCGACCGAACGGTCGGCGCGCAGCCGCTGTTCCAGTTCCTCGGCTGCCGTCATCCCTGCAAAGCCGCCGCCGAGGATGACGATGTGTTTTGGGCTATGGCGCAATGGGCGAAGGTCGCCCGGCTCATCGCCCAGCCAAGCGAAGGCGCCGTCGCTCAAAAGCTGATGCGCGCCGCCGAGCAGCGCGCCGAAGAGCACCCAGCCCACCAGCGCCGGGAAGATAGCCCGCATCCCGTCCGCCGTCCATTGCGGGGGCTGGCCGGTGAGCAACGGCCAAATGACGACGCCCAGCGTCGTCCACAACGGCACGCCCAGCGCAGCACCCGTCAACACGTTATCGGCATACGCGCGCGGCGCCGGACGAAAGGCAATCGAATATCCCAGGCCGACGAGGGCGGCCAGCGCCAGGCCCGGCCAAAAGCCGAGCGTGCTGATGAGCACGAAGCTACTCAGCACACCGGCCAGCAATCCAATCACAATCCGGCGCGCTAAGCGGCCCATGCGGAGTTCTCGAAAGCGAGGTGGCGATTGACGCTCACTGCCATCCGATTATAGCCACACTTGTTAAGCCACCATTACGGGCATCATCCATTACGCCTCGTGCCCACCGCTTTGCTGGATGAGCTTGGCGACCAGCGCCGTCCAGCCGGTCTGATGACTGGCGCCGAGGCCGGCGCCGTTATCGCCGTGGAAGTATTCATGGAAGAGCACGTAATCGCGCCAGTGCGGGTCGGTCTGAAATTTCTCGAGGCCGCCGAAGACCGGTCGTCGCCCGTCGGCCCCGCGCAGGAAGAGCCGGGTGAGGCGGCGGCTCAACTCCTGCGAAACCTCCCACAATGTCAGCATACGGCCCGAGCCGGTCGGGCATTCGACCTTGAAATCGTCGCTGTAATAGTGGTGGAACTTTTGCAGCGATTCGATGAGGAGGTAGTTCACCGGAAACCAGATCGGCCCACGCCAGTTGCTGTTGCCGCCGAACAGACCGCTGCGGCTCTCCGCCGGTTCGTAATCCACCCTATGCTCCGCGCCGTTGACGTGCAGCACATACGGGTTGCGTTCGTGGAATTTCGATAGCGCCCGCACCCCGTAGTCCGAGAGAAACTCAGTCTCGTCGAGCATGCGGCGCAAGATGCGTTTCATGCGGTGGCCCCGCATCAGCGCGATCAGGCGGCGCGCGCCCTTGCCCGGCTCGTGCCAGCGCGAGGTCAGCTTTGCCAGCTCGGGTTTGTGCTCGAGGAACCACTCCATGCGGCGGCGGAAGTGCGGCAGATGGTTCAGCATCTCCGGCTCGATGGTTTCGACCGCGAAGAGCGGGATGAGGCCGACCATCGAGCGCACCCGGAGCGGCATGTTGCGGCCCGGGCCGAGATGCAGCACATCGTAGGGGAATTCGTCCTCCGGGTCCCACAACTCGATGCCCTCGCCGGCGATGTTGTTCATCGCGTAGGCGATGTACATGAAGTGCTCGAAGAACTTGGTGGCCACATCTTCGTAAGCCGGTTTGCTGCGGGCCAACTCGAGCGCGATCGTCATCATGTTGAGCGAGTACATCGCCATCCAGCTCGTGCCGTCGCTTTGCTCGATGTGGCCGCCGGTGGGCAGCGGCGCGCTACGGTCGAAGACGCCGATGTTGTCGAGGCCGAGGAAGCCGCCCTGAAAGAGGTTGTGACCCTCGGCGTCTTTGCGGTTCACCCACCATGTGAAGTTGAGCAGCAATTTGTGAAAAACCTTCTCGAGGAAGTCGCTATCGCCGGCGCCGGTCTGCTTCTTCTCGATCTTGTACACCCGCCACGCCGCCCAGGCATGCACCGGCGGGTTGACATCGCCGAACGCCCACTCGTAGGCCGGGATCTGCCCGTTCGGGTGCATATACCACTCGCGCAGCATGAGGATGAGTTGCCGCTTGGCGAAATCGGGGTCGATGAGCGCGAGCGGGATGCAGTGAAAGGCCAAGTCCCAGGCCGCGAACCACGGATATTCCCACTTATCCGGCATGGAGATAACGTCGCGGTTGTGCAGATGAGGCCACTGGCTATTGCGGCCCGCGCGCCGCGCGTCGGGTGGGGGCGGCCCGGCCGGATCGCCATTCAACCATTCTTCCACGTTGTAGTGATAGAGCTGTTTGCACCACAGCAACCCGGCGAAGGCCTGCCGCTGCACGCTGCGCTCATCGTCGCTGAGGCCGGCGGGCTGGATCGCGGCGTAGAATTCATCGGCTTCGCGCTGGCGCTGCGCGAAAAGCGAGTCGAAATCGGCGAAGGGCGCGGCCTGCGCCTGCGCCGCCAGCCGCAACTTCAGGGTCATCGATTGCCCCGGCGGTACGGCCAAACGATAGTGCGCGGCAGCCTTCGTGCCCATCTGCTCGTGATTGACCATATGGGTTTGCCCGTGGACGACATAGTTGTTGATCCCATCCTTCACGTACGGTGTGCGGTTCTCGATTCCGTACAGCCGCTCCGTGTTGGTCTCGTTCTCGGTGAAGAGCAGATCGGGGCCCTCACCCCCCGACCCCCTCTTGCGGAGAGAGAGTGAGGGCAGTTGCAAGCTTCTCTCTCCCGTGGGGAGAGCGGCCGGGGGTGAGGCTGGGGCGCAATGCAGCCAATACTCATCGAGGTGGGCGCTGGTGGCGCGGATCACACCTTCGCCCGCACGTTGCAGGGTGGGTTTGCCCTCGCCATACCTGCCCCACGACCACGTATTGCGAAACCACAGATGTGGCAGCACATGCAGCGGCGCCGCCTCCGGCCCGCGGTTGGACACGGTGAATTGAATCAGGATGTCGCTGGGCGAGGCTTTGGCGTATTCGATGACGATGTCGAAGTAGCGATCATCGTTGAAGACGCCGCTATCGAGCAATTCAAACTCGAAGTCGTGTTTGCCGCGCCGCCGGTTCACCTCCACCAGCTGCGCATACGGGAAGGCCGCCTGCGGATACTTGTACAGCATCCTCATGTAGCTGTGGGTCGGCGTGCTATCGAGGTAAAACCAGTATTCCTTGGCATCCTCGCCGTGGTTGCCCTCCGGCCCGGCCAGGCCGAAGAAACGCTCCTTCAGAATCGGGTCGCGCTCATTCCACAGCGCCAGCGCGAAGCACAGGTTCTGCCCACGGTCGCAGATGCCGCCGATCCCATCCTCGCTCCAGCGATAGGCGCGGCTGCGGGCGTGGTCGTGCGGGAAGTAATCCCAGGCTGTGCCGCCCGCGCTGTAGTCCTCGCGCACCGTGCCCCAGGCGCGGTCGCTGACGTAAGGCCCCCACAGCTTCCAATCGAGGTCGCGCTTGCGGTGAGCGGCGAGGCGCTGCCGCTCGGCGTTCAGCGCGGTATCGGTTTTCCTTTTGGCAGCAGCGTTATTTCGAGGCATCTCTCACTCCTCAATACGCACGGCCTGCTCAGGCCAGCCGTTCCTTCAAATGCTCCGCCACGCGCAGCGCATTGGCGATGATGGTGAGCGACGGGTTGCTCGAGGTGCTCGAGGGAAAGAAACCCGAGTCCACCACGTACAGGTTATCCAGATCGTGCGCTTTGCAATTCACATCCAGCACCGAGGTCTTTGGATCAAGCCCGAAGCGCACAGTGCCGCACTGGTGGGCGACGCCGGCCAGCGGGATGCGCTTGGCGAGGTAGACCTCCTGCGGCAAAAAATGCGTCATGCCACCCTCGACATGCTCGAGCGCATGTTTCAAGCGCGCCAGCAGCCGTTTGTGCGGCTCGGTGTTGTTGGGCGTGTAGTGGAGCTGGATGGCGCCGTCGCGGGTGAGTGTCACACGATTGTGCGGCATTGGCAAGTCCTCGGTGGTCAGCCACCAATCGGTGGCGTGGGCCGCCATGAACTCCAGCGTCAGGCCGACGCCGGGTAACAGCTTGGGCGCATCCCCTTCGAGCTGGGCCGGCAGGGATTTGCCAAGCGTTTGAATGTGGCCAAGCGGGAAGTTGAAGTTGTCGTTGAAATGCCCTTCGCCCGGGCCAAAGTAGAAGTCGTTGAGCCCAATCGTCTTGGTGAACCTGCTCGGGTTGGGTTTGCGCGAAACCGCCAGCATGGCCGAGTTGTTGTGAAACATGAAGTTGCGGCCCACCTGGTCGGAGCTGTTCGCCAGCCCGGTGGGATGGCGGTCGCTGGCCGAGCGGAGCAGAAGCGCGGCGGAGTTGATCGCGCCGCAGGCCACGACCACGATATCCGCCGAGTAGCGCTGCGTCGCGCCGTCACGCTCCACGATGATCCCGTTGACGGTTCGCCCAGACGCGTCGGTCGCCAGGTGCGTGACCCGCGCGCGCGTGATCAGCGTGACGTTGGGTTTGGCCAGGATGGGGAAGACAGCGACCTTGGCGCCCACTAGACAGGGGAAGCCGTCGAATGTATCGCACTTGATGCAGGCGCTGAGGTGCGGGTTCTCTTCATCCAGCTCGACGCCGACCGGCAGGGGGAATGGCTTCAATCCCTGCACCCGTAACCCATCGAACACCTCCTGCATGCGCGGCTCGTGCTTGACGGCCGGATAGGGAAACGGGCTGCTGCTCCATGGCTCGGTGGGATCGAGGCCGCGCTCGCCGTGGGCGAGGTAGAGTCGCTCGGCCTGCGCGTAGTAGGGCTCGAGGTCGCGGTACTTCAGCGGCCACTCGGGTGAGAGGCCGTCGTAGTGGTTCACGATCTCGAAGTCTTTCTCGCGGAAGCGCAACAGCACGGCGCCGTACACCTTGGTGTTACCGCCGACGTAGTAGTTGGTGCCCGGCCGGAAGGCGTTGCCGTCTTTGTCGTACCACTGCTCGGTGGTGTGATAGCGCTCTTTGACGAAGACCTCGCGCGCGTCCCAGTTCTCTTTCTCGCGGCGCAGCCAGTCGCCGCGTTCGAGGAGCAGGATGCGCTTGCCGGTGTTCGCCAGCGCGTAGGCGAGCGTGCCGCCGCCCGCGCCTGTTCCGATGATGGCGATGTCGTAATGGTGATCGGCCATGAGGTGAACCTCCACAAATGTTGATAGAGCTTGGTCTCGCGCGTGGCACAGACATTCCAGAGTGGTCACACCAGCGCAATCGGCGACACCCACGCGCCAGTCGCGCCGCGCACCCTGGCATGCGTGAGGGTGAACAGAAATTCATGCACGCCATCGCGAACAAGCTCGGCGGTGTGCACGTTCTCGACGATGAAAAGGCCGTGCCGCACGTTGAGGGTTTGCGGCACGACAAACGGCTGCGCCGCGTCTTCCGCCGGCACCGGGCCGAAGCTCCACGTGTCACAGCCGCTGACGGCGACACCGTGCTCGACCAGCCAGCCCGCGGCCTCCATCCCCGGCCCCGGCTCGCCCGAGAGATATCGGTCGTTGTCCGTCATCCACCACTGGCCCCAGCCGGTGTGAAAGAGAACGGCATCGCCGCGTTCGACGCTGAGGCCCGCGCGATCCAGAGCCGCCTGTATCTCGGCCACGCCGATCACGGCGCCACGTTCGAGCACTGCCACGCCCCTCGTGGCGGCGATGTCCAGCAACACCCCGCGCGTGACGATCTGCGGCACCGTCTCGACACCGAGTTTGTTCGTGCCCCACTCCTCCACGATGTCGGCGAGCGCATGGCCGTTGTACGACCGCTCGCCGATCTGTAAATGATTGAGCGCGTCGAGGTGGGTGCCCATTTGTGAGGTGGCCGTCACCGTCTCGATGATCCAGTTGACGTTGTTCTGCCCCCAACCTGCTTCGCCCGCATCGGGCCGGCGGCGATTGAGGCTGTGGGCGGTCGTGAGCAGTCGCTGCTGAAAGGAGCGGCCCGGAAAGGCGGGCGCCTGCGCCTCGAGGATGCGCCCGAGGTCGTACACGATTCCGCGCTGCACCAGCCGCGCCGCCCGCACCCGCTTGGCCGGCGTGATCTCGTTGAGCATTCCGATCTGATCGCCGGCGCCGTAAGGCGATGGCCACCATTGAGCGTTCGCGGTCATGGCAGGTTCCCTGAGGCCGGTTGCGAGTCGCGGGCGCGACCGACTTCAAAGTACAACGCGCGTTGCGACGACCAGATTTCGCGCGCGGCGGAGAGCAGGCTGATCAGCAGCAGCACCGTGCTGAAGATGAACCACGCCAGGGCGATGTTGACCGCGCCGGCCCAGCCCGCGCTGGCGGCTAATGCGATCCACAGCATATCCATCACAAACATGGCCGAGGCCAGGAACAACGCCAGCACCGCCCGCCGCATCCAGCGATGATGATTGATGAGGTCGGGCAATTGTGCGTCAATCGTGCGCACACGTTCGCGGCCCAGCGGCTCGCGGGCGTCGCGCAGCGCGCTCCACCGTTCGCGGGTCAGCGCCCGCAGGCGATCCGTGATGGCGGCGTACCGGGCGATGAAGGCCCCCGCCAGAATCGCGCAGGCGGTCAACATCGCGGCCGGGGCCACGATCAACTGAATAGTGCGGGCCACGGTTTCAGCATCCATCACTCACTCGACCACGGCGTGGCGAAGTCGGCGTAGATCGTCAACCCGCCATCCACGAACAGAGTCTGGCCGGTGATATAAGCGGCTTCATCCGAGCACAGGAAGGCCACCGCCGCGGCCATCTCCTCCGAAGTGCCGGCGCGGCGCAGCGGGATATGGCGGGTCACTTGTTCGCGCTTGACCGGATCATCGACCCAGGCGCGGTTGATGGGGGTGACCGTGGCGCCCGGCGCGACCGCATTGACGCGGATGCCGTGCTCGGCATATTCGAGCGCGAGGGTGGTGGTCAGGTTTTGCATCCCGCCTTTGCTCAGGCTGTAGCCGAGATACTTGGGCTTGGGGATGATTTGATGCACGCTGGAGATATTGATGATGACGCCGGGCTTGCGGCGCGCGAGGTAGTGCCTGAGGGCTTCGCGCGCGCAAAGATACGCGCCGCGGAGATTCACGGCCAGCACCGAGTCGATGTCCTGCAGAACGGTCGCATGCGACGGTTTGGAGATTTGAAAGCCGGCGTTGTTGATGAGGATGTCAAGGCCGCCGAGTTGCTCGACGGTCGCGTTGACCATGGCGATGACTTGCTCTTCGCGCGACACATCCGCCTGCACCGTGATATGGCGGATGTTGTGGGCCTTCATCTCGTCGAGCACATGGTCGTGCCGCTCATCCACTGCGGTGTGAAGCAGGCCGTGGGTCATCGCGGCTTCTTCGGCGCTGCGGCGATAGTTGACGGCAACGTTCGCTCCTTCCTGGGCAAAACGGATGGCGATGGCCTGTCCGATCCCGGAAGTGCCGCCGGTGATGAGGACGTTTTTCCCTGCCAAACCTTTCATGTTGGCCTCCAGACATGAACTTTGATTTGAATGACTGCCCGTCGTTCAGACTGCGAGCGGAGGGGATTGTTACGGCTCAACGACGAGCACGCTGTTCCAGCCACCATGCCCGTCCGCGTCGCGGGCCGCGTTGAGCGGATCGGCCAGCCAGCGGTGGCCGTTGATGAGGAACTTGTAGGCATAGGGGCCGGGCTTTGGACGGAAGATCGCCGCCTGCCACAAGCCGGGTCGCACTTGCACAAATTCGCCGCCGGGGTCTGCCCAGGCATCCCAGCTTCCGAATACCCGCGCCTGAGCGATCGCGCGGTCATAGAAGCGAAAGAGGATCGTGTCGCTCAGCAGAATCGGGGAGCGGACGCGGTCGGCGTCACTGGCAGACGCGTCGGCGATGGCCAGCGACACTGCGCGGCCCGCCTCGATGGCGCCGGCGCCCTGTCGCTCCAACGAAGCGCCCTCAATCGGCCGGGCCGCCGCGACCATCAACTCGCGCACGCGGCTGGCGCGCAGGGCCGGGTTCGCCTCGAGCATTTGCGCGGCGATCGAGGCGACGAGCGGCGCCGCAAAGCTGGTGCCGTCGACGTGCTGGTAGTGCGGGGTGATGAGTTTCTGTTGCTCGAGGGCGGCCTCGACGCTGGCGTCGCCGCGGGCGCGTTGCCCGAACCACTGCCGCGCCTGTTGCGCGAGGGAGCTGTTCGGCAACAGCGGCGCGGCCACCCAAATGCTGGGCGCGACCAGCTCGGGCTTATGGCTGCCATCAACGGCGTGGCCATAATTGCTATGCCAAAGCTGCACGGCCTCATGATCGAACAGACTGTGGTCGTCGAGGCCGCCGACGGTGAGCGCCTGCGGAGCCGTGGCCGGCGGGACGAGGCGTCGTTGCCCATCATTGCCCGCAGCAGCCACAACTACGATGCCATCGCCAACAAGCGCGGCCACGGCGTCATCCACCGGATTGGGCGCGAGCGGGCCATCGTCGCCCGCCAGCGAGAGGCTGACCACGCGCACGTTGAATGACCTGGCATTCACCTGTACCCAGGCCAATGCGCGGGCGATGGAGGCATTATTGATCTGCCCCTGTTCATCGCGGGCCTGAATCAGGATCAGGTCAGCCTCACTCGCCAGGCCACGATACAACCCGTGGCTCAGCCAACCGTTCCCGGCGGCCGTCACGCTCGTCATCAACCCGTGCCATTGATACGGATCGCCTGCATCCGAGCCAGGCCAGCGCGGCGCCCCCTCTGGACCAAACGTCAACACTTGAACCGGGTCGTGGCGCACATCCACCCAGGCGCGGATGCGATTGTGTGGCTGGGTCAGGTCGGGGTGGGGATAGAAGCCGGCGTCGATCAGCGCCAGTGCCACGCCCCTGCCCGTGAAACATGGGTCGGCGTGCAACCGAAGCGGGGTGGGCAACGCGCCGAAAGCGGCCTCGGTGTCGAGCGGCCACGCTGATTGGAGACCGGCATGCAGGGCCGCCTCTCCCTTCTCCGCCAGCACCTCGAGGAGGGCCTGTTGCACGCATGCCGGGCAGGCGCCATCAGCCCTGCGCCAGCGTGGGTTTTTCTGCGCCAGTCGTGAAATAGTTTGTGGGGAGGCCCAACCCGCCTCGGACAACACGGTATGCGGCTGGGATGCGCCGCACAGAGGACAGGCGCCGATTGAGGGCTGTTCGACCATTGGTCCGATTTCCACCGTATGCTGTGGACTCGGCTCGCGGCCCGGCATTACGATCGAGACTGGATGTTACAATTGCCTCGGTTCGCGCATCGTTGACCTCGAATGGCTTATGACCTCTGCCCCGGTTACCCGCCCAGATGAACAGGCCTTGCTGGCCGCCCTGCGCGCCGGCGATGAAGCCGCCTTCATGCGCCTCGTCGAGCA
>CAZSNP010000089.1:0-1963 GCA_964608265.1 uncultured Anaerolineales bacterium
GAGATGTACTTGAGGAAGATCAGGCCGAGGACGACGTGCTTGTACTCGGCGGCGTCCATGTTGTTGCGGAGCGCGTCGGCGGCGGCCCACAACTTGGCCTCGAAGCCCGGGTTGGAGGTGGTATCGTTCTTGCTCTTGGCGCGGGCAGGCGGCATGTGGCCTCATCTCCCCGAGTGAAGGAATAACCGGGCGCGATTCTAGTCCACTTTCTACCCCGCGCGTGAGCAGTAACGGTTTGCACACTGATTGGGTGACGATCACCGCCCTGCATCCCTCAACCCAAAAAACACATTCTCAATCGGGCTGGGGGTGGTGCCGGTGAGCGTGTTACGATACGCCCACGCCGTTTTGCGAAAAGCGAGGGGGATGGCTGGCACAGTGTCGAAGATGCGGGCGTGCGCCTGCTCATAAAGTGCTGCGCGCTCGACCTCATCCGTTGTGGCGCGCGCGGCCAGCAGCAGTTGCGCCAGCGGCTCATCCGGCGGGAGGGGCAGGCCTTTTTTGTCGGTGTTGAAGGCGGCGTTGCCCCCGCAGAACAGCGGGCACAGGTAGCCGTCCGGGTCGCCGTTGGCCGCGTACCAGCCGAGCAAAAACAAATCCGCGCGGCCCGCCTGCACGGCCGGCAACCATTCCGCCTCCCACTCCGGCGACTGCACGGTGGCGGTGATTCCGGCGGATGCAAGATCCGCTTGCAGCGCCGCGCCGAGGCCCGCCGGGTCGGGCAAATAGAAACGCGGGATGGGCGGAACATACAGGTTGATGGCCAAACGGCTCGCCGCCCCCGGCACAATCCCCTCGGCGCGCAAGCACGACTGCCACAGATCGGCCGCCCCCGCCCCATCGGGCGCGAGGGTCTGCGTCAGCACTGCACCGGGGATCAGCGTGTTCGCCACTTCCGCATCGCCGGGGAAGAATTCCGTCACGTATCGCTCGCGGTCGAGGGCGAGTGCGACGGCGCGGCGACACTCCGCGTTGCCCCACGGCGGTTTGGCCTGATTGAATCCCAAATACAGCACCTGCAATGGCGGGTCGAACTCCAATCGAATTGGCCAGTTTGCCAATTCGTCGTAGTCGCCTGGATTCAACCCGGCCATCCCATCAACCTCGCCCACCTTCAACGCGTTGAGGCGCTGCACGTCGTCGGGGATGATCTTGAACAGCAGGGCCTCCGGCGCGGCGCGCGCGCCCCGGTACACCGGGTTGCGTTCGAGTTCGATGAGGTCGCCGGCCCAGCGCCGCAGCCGGAACGGGCCGGTGCCCGCCGAGGCTGAAAGCGGCGAGCCGAAGTCGGGCGAAGTCCATGCCAGCGGGTTCACCATCGCGAAGCTCGGCATCGCCAGGGTGGCGGGGAGCGAGGCATCGGGCCGATTGAGGGTGAGGATGAGGGTGCTGCTCGTCGTCGCGGTGACAGCGCGCAGGTTGCTCAGCGGCGCGCCGGTCTCATCGGTCTGTCCGGCGAAGCCGCCGAACATCACGCGGAAGAAGGCATAGCTGCCGGATGGCGTGCGCGTCAGCCAGCGATTGAAATTGCGCGCCGCGATCTGCGCGGTGAAGGGCGTGCCGTCGCTGAAGACGGCGTTGCGCCGCAGCGCGAATCGCCACTGCAAACCGTTGTCACTCACCTGCCACGACTCGGCCAGCGCGGGCACGGGCCGCACCGTCCCCGGCGCAAACTGAGTCAACCCTTCGTACATATGCCGTGTGATGAGGAGCGCCGACTCGGTGCCGGCCTCCGCCGGATCGAGCGTGTCGGCCTCGACCGGCAGCCCGATGGTGAAAGCGACCGGGCCGGGCGTCGGCGAGGGGAGCGGCGTCGGAGGCGGCGCCGGCGCGGCGGTCGGCGGCGCGGTGGGCGTGGCCAGCGTTGCGGTGATGGGTAGCGGGGTGCCGGTGGGCTGGGCGCAACCGGAAAGCAAAAGGCAGAAGGCAGAAAGCAGCCGGCGGAGCATCGCGCGAGTATACC
>CAZSNP010000089.1:2063-13937 GCA_964608265.1 uncultured Anaerolineales bacterium
CGAGGCCATGTTCAACCGCCAGCGCTCGAAGAGCGAGCCGGGCATGACCGATTGCGCGTACCAGAAGTTGGGGCTGCCGAGCAGTTGATTGGTGGACGAGAAGCCGATGCCGCCGAGCGTGGCGATGAAGAGTCCCGCGCCGAGCAGGGCCTTGCCGTATTGCGGCAGCGTGTGCCAGCCGATGAGCCAGCAAACCAGGGCCGTGAGCGCCGCAGCGGCGATGACGCCCAGCGCCGCCGTCCGCGTGAAGGCCATGGCGGTCGTCACGAACCGCTTCACGCCTTGTGCCCTCCGCGCGGGTCGAAGGCGTCACGCAGGCCGTCGCCGACGAAGTTCACGCTCAGCACCGTCATCAGAATGAAGAAGCCGGGGAAGATCCACAGCCACGGCGCGCTGTCGAGGTATTGATACGACTTCTCCATCATGTTGCCCCAACTCGCCGTGGGGATCTGCACCCCGAGCCCGAGGAAGCTCACATAGGCTTCGTTGAGGATGGCGTTGGCGACCCCGAGCGTGGTCGAGACGATGATGGGCGCGACGGTGTTGGGCAGCAGATGCGAAAAGATGATGCGGGCATCCGAGACGCCGAGGCTGCGCGCGGCCGTCACGTAATCCATCTCCCGCAGCGAGAGGATGTTGGCGCGCACGATGCGGGCCAGATACATCCAGCTCGTCAGGCCGATGATGAGGATGATGACGACGACGCTGCCGCTGAACTCGCGCCCGAACAGGTCAATCGCCGGCACCTTGCCGCCGAAGAACTTGGCCGCGACGATGAGGAGAAACAGGCTGGGGATGTTGAGCATAGCCTCGGTGAACCGCATCAGCAGGCTATCCACCCAGCCGCCGTAATACGCCGCCAGCGCGCCAACCAGCGTGCCGATGATGACCTCCACCAGCACAGCCAGGATGCCGATCGTGATCGAAATCTGCCCGCCGTAAATCGTCCGCGCCAGGATGTCCTGCCCGATGGTGTCGGTGCCGAAGGGATGCGCGGCGGACGGCGGCTGCAATTTGATGGCGGTGTCGTTGCAGTTGGCGTAGACCTCGCCGGTCACAAACTCACCCGTGGCCGAGCACACGCCGCGCGACAATACCACCCCGCCCAGAAAGACGTAGATCAGCAACAGAATCAGGGTAGCCGCGCCGAACATCGCCATGCGATGCCGGCGGAAGCGCCGCCACGCCAGCTGAGCCGGCGAGAGCGGTTCCGGCGCGGCCAGCGCCTCGGCGGCGGGAAGGGGGATGGTGGTCATGAGTTCGGAGTGGCCGCCTCAGCGGCACAGCCGAGCGCCTGGGCGCTCACTACCAACGGGCTACTCGATCCGAATACGCGGGTCCAGGAATGAATAGGTGATATCGGTGATGATCTGAAACGCCACCACCGCGGCTGAGATCATCATCAAAATCCCCATCAGCACCGGGAAGTCGGCGCGGTCGGTGTGATCAACGAACAATCGCCCCATGCCGGGCCAGGCGAAGATGCTCTCGGTCACCACTGCGCCCGCCAGCAGAAACGGGATGTCGAGGCCGATGAGGGTGACGAAGGGCAGCGAGGCATTCTTAAGCGCGTGCCGCATAATCACCTCGCGCCGGATGAGGCCCTTGGCCCGCGCGGTGCGGATGTAATCCTGGCTGAGCACCTCGAGCATGCTCGAGCGCACGTAGCGGCTGTAGGCGGCGATGCTGATGATGGCCAGCGTGGCGATGGGCAAAATCATGTGCAGGATGAGTTGCTGGGTGGTGCGGCCCGCCTGCGGGTCGAACATGCCGACCGTGGGCAGCGACGGCAGCCCGATGCGCTCGAAGTACACGCCGAAGGTGTACATCAACATCAACGCCAGCCAGAAGACCGGCATCGAGTAGCCGATGAACGAGGCGGTGGTGACGACGTTGTCGAGCAGCGAGTATTGCCGCACCGCTGAATACACCCCCAGCAGCAGCGAGACGAGGATGATGACGATCTCCGCCGGGATCATCAGCAACAGCGTGTTGGGCAGCCGCTCGCCGATGACCTTGAGCACCGGGGTCTTCGTCACCAGCGAATTCCCCCAGTCGCCGCGCAGGATGCCGAGTCGTTTACCGGGCTCATCGCCGAGGCCGTCGCCGTCGCGGTCAATCAGCATCCAATCGTTGCCGATGAGCCAGACGAGATATTGGATGTGCACCGGCTGATCGAGGCCGAGCTGGCGCATGAGGCGCTCGCGGTCGGCGGCGCGCGGCGGTGTGCGCGCACCCATCGTGGCCAGCGGGTCGCCGAAGGCCTGCATCAACGCAAACAGCACCAGGCTGATGATGATGAGCTGCGGGATGGATTGGATGAGCCGGCGGACGATGTAGTTGATCATACGGTCAGCGGATTGTGATAGCGGATGAGCGGATGGGTGTGCGCCACGGGCAAGGCGATTGGCAAGGCACGATACCTTCATCAGCGGATTGTGATAGCGGATGAGCGGATGGGTGTGGCCCCATCCGCTCATCCGCAACGCCGAAGGCAATCCGCTGACTACTCCTCAATCGCCCACTGGGTCACATTCCAAAACGGCGTGCCGCCCGAGAACTCCACGTTTTTCAGCCGGTTGCTGACCGACCACAGATCGGTGTCGTTCCACAGGCCCACCCAGACCACCTCGTCGTACATGATCTGCGCCGCTTCGTAGAACAGCTTGATGCGCTCGTCACGGTTGACGGTGGTCGAGGCCCGGCTGAGGATGTCGTCGAGCTTCGCGTTGCAGTAGCCCTGGAAGTTATCGCCCACCGGGTTGTCGGGGGTGGGGATTTCGTCGCAGCGGAACTGCGCCACGTTCGGGTCGGGGAAGGCCGGCGCGTTCGAGTATTGGGCCACATCGAACTCACCATACAGCGGGCCGTTCTCGCCGTACGAACCGAAGTAGATGTCGTTGGCGTAGTTGATCAAATCGGCCTCGATGCCGACCTGGGCCCACATCTGTTTCACCACCGCCATCATGTCCTTGCGCAACGAGCGGCTGTTGGTGATGTACTTGAGCTTGAGGTCGACCTTCGCGCCGTCGATCACCTTATCGCGGATGTCATCGCCGTCGCTGTCCGTCCAGCCGGCCTCGTCGAGCAGCTTTTTGGCCGCCTCGGGATCGTACGGCCATGGCTTGATATCCGGGTTGCCAAACGGCGGGGTGGCCGACCAGAACGTGCCCATCGGCTGCGTCTTGCCGAAGAGCAGGTCCTGGGTGATCTTCTCGCGGTCGGTCGCCAGCACGATGGCCCGGCGCACGCGCACATCCTGCATGGCCGGGTGCGATCGCTCGGGGTCGAAGTTCATGTACCAGCTTTCGATATAACCGCCCTCGTCGGCGGCCGGCATCGCCACACCGGAGGCCTCGACCTCGGGCAGGTCGGCAAACGAGAGGAAGACGCCGATGTCGGTATCGCCGCCTTTGATCGCCGCCATCTGCGCCTCGTCGTCGGGCACGAAGCGGAAGAAGATCTCATCCACCTTGGGCGCCTCGCCGAACCAATTCTCGTTGCGGGTGAAGCGCAGGTGGCTGCCCGATTCCCACTCGGCGAAGACAAACGGGCCGACGCCGACCGACGGCGCGCGATTCCATTCGGCAGCGTCAATCGAGCCTTCGGCCTCGAAGACCGGCTGCAAGACGTGCTTGGGCAGCACGGGCGTCGAGGTTGACGAGCCGGCGAACACCGACGTCAACCACGGCGCGAACGGCTCGTTGAACCTGATCACCAGCGTCTGCGCGTCGGGGGCCTCGACCGAGGCAATCTCCTCTTTGTACGGATAGGTCGTCGCCACCGTGTTCTTCTCGTTGATGATCATCTCGTAGGTGAAGACGAAGTCCTCAGCGGTCAGCGGCGTGCCGTCGCTCCAGGTCGCATTCGGGTTGAGCTTGACGGTGATGGTCTTGCCGCCATCCGTCACCCCGCCGTTGGCCTCGCTCGGCACCTCGGCGGCGATGTCGGGGATGGGGGTGCCTTGCGGGTCGAAGCGCCACAGCCCGCGCAGCCAGAACGGTTGCGTAATCTGCGAGAACCACATGCCGGTGTACAACGGGTTGAGCGAATCCGGCTCCTGGGTAAAAGAGATGGTGACGACCTTCGGCTCGGCGGCCGGGGCGTCGGTGGGCTTGGGGGCTTCGGTGGCTTTGGGAGCGGTGGTCGCCGCCGGTGCGTCAGTGGCCGCCGGCGCGGCGGTGGGGGTGGTGGCCGGCGCGCACGCAGCCAGGCTCAGGCTCAGCGTGACGGCCAGACTCAAAGTTGTGAACAGGCGTTTGCGCAACATCGGGTTCTCCTCCAAAAGAGAATATGCGGCTGGCTGTGAGGCAATACAGGCGAAGTCTGCGTCCGGTTCACCATCCTTTCGGTTCTTGAGTTCTCCCAGCGCGGGTAATGGCCGGATATTAGCCCGTCTCCCAGCCACGGTCAATTGCTTATTTGATCCCCATGCCCCGCAAGCGCGGGTCGAGCGCATCGCGCAAGCCGTCGCCGAGCAGGTTGAAGGCCAGCACCGTCAGCATGATGGCGATGCCGGGGAAGAAGACGAGGTGCGGTGCGGTGAAGACCTGGTTCCGCTCAGCGCCGAGCATCGAGCCCCATTCCGGCGTCGGCGGTTGCGCGCCCAGGCCGATGAACGACAACGCCGCCGCCTCCAATATCGCCGAGGCGATGCCCAACGTGCCCTGCACAATCAGCGGCGTCAGGGCATTCGGCAACACCCGGTAGAACAGGATGTGCGCCGGCGACGCGCCCAGCGCGCGCGAGGCCGCGACGAAATCCATCTCCTTGATGGATAGCACGCTGGCGCGCACCACCCGCGCATAGGCGGGGATGGAGACGATGCTGATGGCGATGAGGGCGTTCTCAAGCCCGGGGCCGAGCACGGTGACGATGGCGATGGCGAGGATGAGTTGCGGGAAGGCCAACAGCACATCCATCAACCGCATGACGACGTTATCGGTCCAGCCGCCGGCGTAACCCGACACCGCGCCGAGGAAGGTGCCGACGAGGATGGCAAACGTCACCGTGGTGATGCCGATGAGCAACGACACGCGCGCGCCAAAGACGATGCGGCTGAACAGATCGCGCACGTTGCCATCCACCCCGAGCAGGTGTTGAGGCTGATCGGCCGCGCAGCCGAGCAGGTGGATACACGGCGCCGCGCGCTTCTTCACGTTTTCGATCCCGATCAGCGGCAGCTCGGGGTCGTGGGTGGCGATGGCGGGGGCGAAGATGGCGACCAGGGTGAGCAGCCCGAGGATGACCATGCCCACCAGCGCCGAGCGGCGGCGCAAGAGTCGCTGCCACGTGTCGCGCCACACGCCGATCGGCTCCGAGGTCAATGCCTCGGCGTTGGGCAGGAGCGCAGCAGTGGAGGCTTGGCTGGTCACGTTAGCTCAGGCGAATGCGTGGATCGAGATAGCCGTAGGTCAGGTCGGTGAATAAATTGATGATGACAAAGGCGACGGCCACGACCAGGGTCACCGTCTGCACCACCGTGTAGTCGCGCGCCGTGATGGCCTCGAACAACGTGCGGCCAATCCCCGTCAACCCGAAGATCGTTTCGGTGAGCACCGCGCCGCTGAGCAATCCGCCGAACGACAGGCCGATGACGGTGACGATGGGCAGCAGCGCATTGCGCAGCGCATGCCGCAGGATGACATTCGGTTCGCGCTGACCCTTGGCCCGGGCGGTGCGCACGTAGTCCTGCCCCAGCACCTCCAACATGCTCGAGCGCGTGATGCGGGCGATCAACGCCAGCGGGATGGTGCCCAGGGCCAGCGCCGGCAGAATGAGGTGGCGCGCCACATCCACCAACACCGGCAGGTTGCCGGTGAGTAACGCATTGAGCAAGTAGATATTCGAAAGCACTTCGAGCACGGTCCTGGCGCCGCCGCTCACCTCCAGCCCCCATTGCTCGTAGAGCGGGACGAGGGAGATGCCGGAGGTCACACGGCCCGACGGCGGCAGCCAGAAGGGCGTGTCCTTCAACAAGATCGAAAACGCATAGGCCAGCATCAGGCCCAACCAATACACCGGCATCGAAACGCCGACGTTCGCGCCGATCATCGTCGCCACATCGGCCGCCGAGTTGTGCCGCACCGCCGAGACGATGCCGAGCGGGATGCCGACCAGCGTGGCCAGCAGCAGCGCGCTCAGACTGAGTTCCACCGTCACCGGCAACCGTTCGATGAGCATCTCGGTCACCGGCCGGTTAAACCGAATGGAGTTGCCCAGGTCGCCGCGCAGGATTTCGCCCAGATAGGTTGTGAATTGCACCGGGATGGGCTGGTCGAGGCCGTGGCGTTTGATGAACTCATCGCAAATAGCATCGGTGGCGCGTTCACCGAGCACCGCCCGGCACGGATCGCCGGGGATGAGGCGCGCCAGGGCAAAGGTCACAAACAAAATCCCCACCAGCACCGGCACCGACAGCAACAGGCGTCTATAGAGGTATTGCCACATGAGGCGAGATAAATGTTGAACGGGGCGCGAGTGCGCGCCCCGTTCAACAGGCAGGTCAGTCCGAACTACTCAGGCGGCGCGTTCAGGAACGGGCCAAACAAGCCGGGCCAGTACGTGAACGAACCGTCGCGGCCGACGTGCAGCGGGTGCTTGGCATCCCACTGCGCGGCGTACGACAGGATGACGTCGTTGGCGTCGAGGTCCGCGCCGTTGTGATACTTCACGCCTTCGCGGAGCTTGAACGTCCATTCGGTCAGATCGGCGTTGGCCGACCACTCGGTGGCCAGGGCGGCGATGGGTTTGCCGGTGCCGACTTCGAATTGCAGCAGCGACTCCATCACCTGTTCGCAGGCGCGCAGCGTCTCACCGTCGGACTCATCCGCGCAGTACAGGCCGATCGGCTCGGCGTTCTGCAACCACACGAACGTGTCGCGGCCGCCGGGGTTCATCCGGCCAAACTGCTCGGCGCCGAAGTCGGAGACATACGCGCCTTCGACATCGGCCTTATACGCGCCGCCGTTGCCGCCGTGCGCGACCGGGATCATCGGCACGTGCTGTTTGATCAGCTCGTTGGCCTTGATGTAGAAGGGATAGCGATCGTCCGCCGTCGAGCGGGTGCCGCCGTTCTTCAACTCGGCCCAGATGTCTTCGAAGCCATTGCCGAACTGCTTCGACGCGCCCTGACCGAAGTGGAAGTCGAGGAAGTTGGTGGCGTCCGGGTAATCCGCGCCCCAGCCGAGCATGTGGAAGCCGTTGATCTCGCCGCGGTCCGCCGCATCGAGGAACGCGCCGGACTCCATCACCACGATCTCCACCTCCACGCCGATATCCTTCAACTGGGCCTGGATGTCCTGCGCCACCACGGCCGGGTTGGGCAGGTAGCCGCGCACCACGTCGCGATAGGTGATGGTGGTCTTGAAGCCGGGCAACACGCCCTCTTCGGTCAGGATCTTTTTGGCTTCGCCGGGATTGTAGTCGTACCATGACACTTCCTTGGTGAAGCCGAAGATGGACGGGGGCATAAACTGGCTGGCCACGCTCGAGCCCGGCGGGTAGAAGTTATCCACCAGGCGCTTGCGGTCGATGGCCATGGCGAAGGCCTGGCGCACGCGCTCGTTGTCGAAGGGGGCGTAGGTGTTGTTCATGCCCAGGTAGAAGATGTTGGTGCCGCCGCGCTGCTTGAGTTGCAGGGCCGAGTCGTTGGAGACGACCTCGAAGTCATCCGGGCCGAGGTTGTCAATGCCATCCACCGTGCCGGCCTGCAGTTCGAGCAGGCGTTGCGCGCTTTCGGCGCTCCAGCGGAAGATGAGGGTCTGCGGGATGGCTTTGTCGCCCCAGTAATCTTCGTTGCGCTCGAAGATCATCTGATCGCCGCGCTTCCACTCCTTCAACTTGTACGGGCCGGTGCCGTTGGGCTGTTCGATGAGCTTGCCGCCGCCGCCGGTTTCCTCGAGATACGCGGTATCGTTGATGGCAAAGGCCGAGAACGCCACCTTGGCCGGGAAGGCCACATCGGGCGCGCAGAGCGTGAACTTGACCGTGTACTGATCCACGGCTTCCATCTTCTTGAACTGACCGCCGTACTCGCAGTCGGGGGCCTCGAAGCTGAGCGGCTCATACGCCGGGGCCGAGGTCGGCTCGGGGGCCTGGGTCGGCTCCGGGGCTTTGGTCGGCGCCGGGGCCGAGGTCGGCGCGGGAGGCTGAGTCGGTGCGGCGGTCGGCGTCGTCGCGGGTGCGCAAGCTGCGAGCACCAGGCTGGCGACCACCAGTCCACTCACGACCTTCAATACGTGCAAGCGTTTCATTCTGCTCTCCTCCATGAGATTCATTCGGTGTCAAATACAATCCGCAAACAGGGTTTGGCGATGGGCGGTGCGATCACCTTCTTTCGGTATAGGGGCTGTTCGGCAAGTGGGTACGCGAGAGTATAGAAGCGGACGCACAGAACGTCAACCGTCAGGCTTACTCTACTTTACCCTCTACAGCCATTGCGGGTTCAGGGCGATTGGATGACGTAACTGAGCGTGACGGCCAGGGCTACGGCCCCGACCACGGCGAACTCCACCCAACTCCGCCGGCTCAGTTGCCCGGTCAGGTGTTGCCGCGCCAGCCCAACGCCGATGTAAAACGGCAGCATGACGAGCAAGGCCCCGCCGACCGAGTTCACGCGCCAGTAACTTACGGCCCACACCGTCTCCGCACACATCAGCCCGACGACCAGCGCGGGTATGAGCACCCGCCGCACGGGCCGCACCGAGAGCGCGATCAGCCGCCCGGCCAGCGCCGCGGCCACTCCCCCGCCCAGCGTCACCGCGATGGCCGCGCGCGCGCCGGTGTTGTGCAGCACCGCGAACAAGACGAACGCCAGGCCATATGCCAGCACGCTCAATCCCAGTGAAGCCGCATCGTGGAAACGATCCTCTCCATCCACGACGATGTACTCGGCAGTGAGCACGGCCAGCAGGGCCAGCGCGCTGGCCGCCATCCCCGCCCACCACGCCGGCTCGGTCGGCAAACGCTCCAGGCCCGCGCCGAGCACGAGCGCCGCCGCGCCGGGCACGATCCAATGGATGAGGGTAGTCTGCGCCGCAAAGCGCGGATGTGAGCGGATGAGGGCGTCGGCGCCGGTGCTGATGAGGGCGGCGATGAGGACTTGAATCACCAGCCGCCAGCCGAGCTCAACGCCGAGCTCGGTGCCGAACAGCGTGGTGTTGACGGTTTGGGCCGGCAGGTCGAGGAAACGCGACAGGGCGTAGGCCAGCACGATGATGGCCGTCAAAACACTCAACCGGTCACGATTGGGAAAGTGACGCATGCGACCACCTGGCGCTCAACCGCCGACGACGGGCGGAAAGACGCTGACCTGATCACCGTCGTTGAGCGCGGTATCGAGCCGGGCGGCGGCGTTGTTGATGAAGATGTTGCGGACGAGTTTGGCCGGCAGGTTGAGCGCCGGGCCGAGGTCGGCGGGGGTGGCCCCGGCCGGCAGCACCACTTCGAGAGCGATGGAGCGATTGGGGCCGGGGTGATGCTCGCGCAGCAGGCCCCACAACTTCACGTAGACCTTCATTCCTCGACGAAGGGCCGCAGGCCTTTGTACACCACCCGCCCGGCCAGCGTGCGCAGGATGGTCTGGGCCGGGCGATTGATGCGTTCGGAGAGGTCGTTGGGCGAGAGCGGCTGGTTGCCGTTGGCGAGGAAGACGTGAAAGACCGCATCCACCAGCGTGGTGTGCTCGGTGAGGAATTCCTCCAGCGGGCGGGTGAGCGTGCGCAGCGCGTACTGCATCTCATCCACCGGGCGCACCTCGGCGGTCTCGGGGTCAATGGCATCGATGGCCTGGCCGGTGGCGTGCGAGCCGAGCGAGTCGTGAAACTCCGGCCGGAGGTGCTTGGCAACGTCAACGCGCAACTCGCGACCCTCGCGCACCCACCACTCGAAGTCAATATGAAACTTGGTCTCCAGCGTCGGCTTGGCTATGGCGCTCCCGGCAAACACGGCGTCACTCCGTCCATTGAGATTGATCGAACCGCCAATACGCGTCGCCGACATGGGTGTAATACGGCTGGGTCAGCAACTGGGCGAAGATGGGGCCGGGCGGGCAGCGGCGCACGACGTTGACGGCGGAGTACAGCGTCTTGGCATGCACTGCGCTTTGCGGGTTGAGCTTGGCCAGCTCGCGGAACAGATCGGCGACCAGACGCCCAAACGGCTGCGACTGCATCTTGAGCCAGGCCTCATCCACGGCCACCGGGTTATCGACCGCCACGATCATCAGATCGTCGAAGTTGATGCCGACCAGCTTCTTCTGCATCGAGAACGTCAGCCGGCCGTCGGCGGCTGGCGCGGCGGTGCGCACCCACTCGCGATTGGGCCGGCGTTTGTTGGCTTTCACGACCACTTCCTCGGGCGTCTCGCCGCGGCTCACCGTCAACTGCCCACCCACCGGGAACTCCAGTTTCCTGTACCACTCATCCAGGCCGTACACATACTTCCCCGCCCGCACCACCCAGCCGGGAAATCTCTCACCCGTGTCGCCATCAACGAGGATGAAACGCACGCGCGGCGACTCGTAGGCGGTCGGGAACAACGGCGCGAGGCGCGGCGAGAGCGGCAACGTGCCGACGCGCCGATGCGGGAAGGTGAGGGTGACGGGCACCTCGGCTGCGGCCGGGGTTGCCTCGGTCACCGGCGAAATCTCATCATCGAGTTCGGCGATCAGCGCCCGCATCGAGTCGTTGAGGACACCCGCCTCGTAAACGGGCGCCGCCGGCTCCAACCGGCGCGGCGGGAAGACGACCTCGGGCGGCTCCAATCGGCGCAGATACCACAGCACCTGCCCGGCCGGGCCGACCTCATCGAAGCGGGGATCATCCTGCAGGGCTGCGTGGAGCGAAAACTCCTGCAGGCGCGGATTGATGTTGGCCGGCAGCCCGGCCTCCTTGAGCAACGCCTCGGTGGGCAGCGGGCCGCCGCCGGCCATATCCAGCACGGCTTCGGCCAGGTTGAGGTGACCGGCGTTGATGGTCGCCAGCAGCGCGCGCGGGAACCAGCGGCCGGCGATGCGAACGATGTCGGCGCTAGCCTTGAGGCGCACTTCAAGTTTCTGCGCCAGCGCGCCGCCAAAATGCGCCATGACCTCATCCGGCGAGGACAGATCGGCCTGGCCCTCGCTGCGCATGACGGCATTCAGGTTGTGCGCCGCGAGCCGCGCGGCGAACTGACGCTGGCGCTCCTCGCCACAATCCACCGTGATGACGTCGAAGTCGCCGTGCTCCGGGTTGCGCCCGGCGCGCACCGCGACGACGGTGCCCACCAGCGCGTGCGGTTTGGTGAAGACCAGTTTCTGACCGGGGCTGTAGGTGTCTTTGGGGAAGTACGGGACGACGCCCTGCTCGCGATGCCTGGCCGCCTCCGCCTCGCGCTCGATGCGGCGCTGCACGATGAGATGCGCCATCTCGTCGGTGGTGAGCGGCGTTTCGTCTTCGAGTAGTTTGTTGTATACGAGGTCGAGGTCGGCGTCGTTGATGCTGAACGTCGCGCCCCAATAATCAGCGGACGTTGACTGGCGGTCGTTCAAGAGTATGCCTCAACTGGTTTGCAGGGTTTCATATCGGGCCGTCACGCATTATACTCGCTGCGAAGACGTTGGCAATATCGGCGCTAACGAAGGTGTGCACGCAAAGATTGTCAGCCAGTGGGCAGACCGGCGCGGTCTCGAAGGCCGCGCCGGCCTTTCCCTGACAACTCGTGCGTGCACACCTAACGAAGGGTGCATTTCTATTTTTTGGCCGGGCCGCATCCTGAGCGGAGGCCCGCAGTTTTTGCGGGCCGCAGTCGAAGGAGCGGCCAATAATCTGGAATGCACCCGCTAACGAAAGCGAGAGAAATGTACGAACACTGGAGCATCGCCCACACCGCCGC
>CAZSNP010000090.1:0-13459 GCA_964608265.1 uncultured Anaerolineales bacterium
CAGGAGGCAGAAGGCAGAAGACAGGAGGCAGGGGTCATTGGCCGAGGTGTGACACCTGAAGCCTGCGCCCAATGCCCGGCCCCCTGGCCCCTGTCCCTCGCACTATGGGCACGCCCTGGCCACATGCTCGTCGTAAGTCTGCGAGAAGTTGTGCCGCCCGCTGCCATCGCACGCTGCCCGGTAGTAGTAGAACGGCGTCTGCGCGGGATTGGCCACCGCCTGCAACGAGGCGGCGCGTACGTTCGAGATCGGCGCGGGGGGCAGGCCAGTGGCGCGATAGGTGTTGTACGGGCTTTCGATGGCGCTGAGGTCGAACCCGGCCACCGGCGGCCACCAATTCTCGGGCGTTGCCAGCGCGTATTGCACGGCGGCATCTATTTGCAGCGGCTGGCCGATAGCGAGCCGGTTGTAGATCACCGAGGCGATGACGGGGCGTTCATCGTCAAGCACGGCCTCACGCTCGATGAGCGAGGCCATGATGACGGCTTGATAGAGCGAAAGATTGCGCGCGGCCAGGGCAGCCCGCAACTCCGCCGTCACCTGCCGGTCGAAGGCCGCGAGCATCCTGTTCAACACATCGGTCGCGCCGGCGCCGGGCTGCACGAGGTAGGTGTCGGGATAGAGGAAGCCCTCCAGCGTTGCGCCGGGCGGCAGGTCGGCGTAAAAGCCGAAGGCGCCGGGCCGGGCATTCGCGCCGGTGGCCGTCATCCAATCCTCGGCGGTGACGGCGACGATGGTGTTCTGCGCGAGGGCGGCGGCGATTTGTTCGCGCCGCCAGCCCTCGAGGATGCGGACGGAGGCTTCGCGCGCGCTGGCATCGGTCAGCGTCGTCGCGATCTGCGGGATCGTCATCGTGCGCCGCAGGAAGAAATCCCCGGCTTCAATGGATTGATCCAGCCCGTTGTAACGCAGATAGAAGCTGAGCAGGCGCGCATCGCGCACGAGCTGCCGTTCGGCGAGCCGCGCGGCTACACCGTCGGCAGTTTCGCCGGCCGCCACCGTGAAGGCAATGGGGGTTGCGTCCTCGCCGGCGGGCTTATTCAATTCATCCGCGTATAGCGCCAGATACGCCGCCAGCGCGATTTGTTGCACCGGGCCATCGTCGCCCGCGCCGGCCCCGACCTGCCCAAGGCGAAGCGCGAGGAAGCCGCCGCCGAGCACACAGGCAATGGCGAGCACCAGCCCGGCGATGATCAGCGCCCAGCGGTCAGTCCGTCGGCGTTTCTGGCGAATGCGCATCGAGATAACTCTGCAAGATCGCCGCCGCGGCCACCGCATGTTCCCGGGTGCGCCGCGCGCGCCGCTTCTGGCCCGCCTCCATCATCAGCGTCCGCGCCGTCTGCGATGAAAAGCTCTCGTCGTGCATGCTCACCGGGAGGGCGGTGGCAGCCCGCAGGGCCTCCATCAGTCGCAGGGCCTTGCGCGCCTGCGGGCCGGCTTCAGCCTCCGGGCCCAGCGGCACGCCGACGATCAAGCCCGTGACCGCATGCTCCGCAGCCACCGCGAGTATACGCTCAACGTCCCTGGCCCGCGACTCATGCGTCAGTGTCGTCAGCGGTCGCGCCACCAGGCCGAGGGCGTCGGAGACGGCCAGGCCGATATGTTTGTCGCCGGGGTCAATGGCGAGGTAACGCATCGCTCGCTTCCCGTCATCCATTGCCCGCTAACGCGCGATCACATCGATCCGCAACGGCAGCCACGGCAACACCGGATACCACTGCGCGAGCCAGGCCGGTCGCAGCACAAACTCCGGCGACGCGGCGAGCGGCAGTGTGCCCTGCAACAAGGCCCTGGCCTCGTCGAGCGAGCGCCCGCTGATCGCCGCCCGCACCGTCTCCCGATCGAGCGCCGGCGTTGCATCGCCGACGGCCGTCACCGAGAACCGGATGCGACCCGCCTCATCCACCTCCACATCGAGGTTGCGTGAGACGCGCACGGTGGCCTGGGCGAGAGTCGCGCCAGCCGGCAGCCTCGCCTCCAGCGCGGTCAGGGCGACAGCGCGCAGGTCGGCGTCGTTCACCGCCGTGCCCGCCGCCTCGATCCGCAACGTCAGGCTGATGACGTCACTCGGCGCGCCGATGGGAGGGTCGTAGTCTTCGGCCAGAACCTGCCGTGCGCGCACGGTCTCGCTCACCACAAACTCGCCCGGCTGCAACTGCGCGCTGATGGCGGCGAACGAGGATTGCTGCAACTCGGCGAACAACTCCGCGCGCAGCCGGTCACGGTCAGCGGCGGCCACGGCAGAGCGGCGCTCCACGGTTCCGCCGCTCGTCGGCTGCACGTTCACGACGGCGAGTTGCGTGCCGAGCGGGCCGTCGATGGTGTTGATGGCGTTGGCCGGCACGTTGCCTGGCAGGCCCGGCTCGACGGCCTGGACATCCACTTGAATCGTTGCGCCGATGCGGCCTTCGATGCTGGCGGCTTGCTGTGTGATGAAGCGCACGTTGGCGCTGCCCGCGACGGAACCGCCGACGCGGACACTCGTGCCCTGCGGGATGAGGGCCGGTGTGCCGGCGATGTTGCTGAAGACGACCTGGCCCGACGCCCGCTCGCCCGGCACCTCCACCTGGCCGCTGGTCGGCAGCAACCGGGTGTTTTGCACGATCACCCGCACCGGGCGGGCCGGGACGGTCGCGCCCTGCACACCGGTGGTCTCGGGATCGGCGGCAAGGTCGGTCGTCGTCGTGAGCGGTTGCGGTGCGAGGTCGAGCGAGACCGTCGCCGACGGAACCACGGCGAACAACAGAGCGAACACACCCGCCAGCCCGAGCAGGAACAACACGACCCGCGCTGCCAGCCGCACGCCGGCGGGCAGGGTGCTCAACGCGAGCGTCGGCGCCGGGCGGAGCTGCGCGCGGATGGCGGCCGGGTTGGGTCGCGCGCCGCGCCGGGTGGGCCGGATGCGGGGCATGCGGCTGCGCCAGCGCATCTTGCGGGTGGCCTCGACCGAGTCGAAGACCGGCAGGCCCAGCTCTGCGGCGTGGTCGCGCACCGTCTCATCCTGCGTCACCAGCGCCAATTGCGCCCCGAGCCGGTGAGCGTGCCGGTGCAGCAACAACAAATCCAGCCGGCGGCGCAGTGGCGGTGCGCCGTTGCTCGGCACCCGCCTCGGCCACACCAGCAACACGCGTTGAGTCTGCACCCAACCCATTTTGTCCCGCGCCGACACGAAATCGTCGTGCAGGTCGAGATGCAGGATTTGTTCTTTCACGGCGCGGCCATTATGCCGCAAGTCGAGGGCGAAACCAAATGACGGCGCGAGGGGAGGCACGCTCAACGGATTGCGGGAGCGGATCAGCGGATTGGGCCGGGCCGTGTCCGCTTTTTCGCTCCACCGCAGGCGAGCCGCTGGCTATGGGGCCGGCAGGTTGCGTTGCAGCTCTTGCAGGTTGCGCAAAACATCGGGGCCTAACGTTTGTGCGATGACGAAGACCAGACCGGCCCCGACGGCGATGCCGGCCAGCGCGGGAAGAAGGAAGGCGAGGATGGCGCGTAACCAGCCGAAACCCTGCGCGGCCTTGATGGCGAGCACGTTGAGGTACAGCGTGTACAGGCCGAGCGGGATGCCCAGGCAGTACAAAACGAGCGTGAAGGCTATGGTCTGGCTGAAGGTGAAGATGAGATAGGCAAAGGTGGAGGCGACAAAGCCGAGGATCAGCAACGGCGCGGTGTAGGCCGCAATAGCGTACAGTTGGCCGCCGAACGTGCCGCGCCCGCCCAGCACCCGCCCGGCCAGGTTGAAGACGGCGGCGCTGACCGACAGATTGATGACGTTGCCGAGGGCGCTGAGGGGCGCTACACACAACGCCGCGATGCCGATGGCGGCCAACGGCGTGGTCGTCAGGCCGGGGGCGTTGACGGGGGCCGATTGCCCGGTGGCCAGCAACACCGCGGCCTGCATCAAAATGAAGAAATAAGCTCCGAACAACGAAGTTGTGACGATCCACGTCAGCGCGCGCAGGGCGCCGGCGTTGGGGTCGCTCAGCAATCCGGCGTAGGTCTTCGAGGTCGGCCGGGTGAGGGCCAGGGCCCACGCCTCGACCCAATCGTACTCCTTCACATCCACCGCCGCCTCGACCGCATCGGTGACGGCGTATTTGGAGGCTTTGAGTTGCGGCTGTTGCTGCGCCTCGGCCAGCAACTTGCGCGCGGCCTTGTTCCTGGGGTTGAGGCTCAGCACGCGCATGAGGTATTCACCGCGCTCGTCGAGGCTGCGCGTCGCTGCGGCCATCCCGAGCAGGGCCGACTCGTTGTTGGGGTCCACCGCCAGGATTTGCTCGAGGATGTCCATGCCGCCGGTGCGGTTGCCGCTCTCGATGAGGTCCACCGCGCGTTCCAGCTCGCGGCGGATGAAGGCCGGATCGCTCTCGGTGGAGATGCGGGCCGGCGTCACCGGCTCCGGCCACAGATTGCTGGCCTGGGGTTGCGGCTCGAAGACGGGCTCAGAGGTCGTGGGCGGCGTGGGCTGAGGCGGCGGCACCTGCGCCTCGGCGGGCGGATTGAGCTCATCCCGCATCTGCAGGGCCATCAGGTTGTTGGGGTTTATGGCCAGCGCCCTTTCGACACAGAAGCGCTTGCGCTCCGGTTCGGACTGGGCCTCGGCCATCAGCAACCACGCGCGCTCGTTGCGCGGCTCGGCCTGCAACAGACGCGCCAATAGCGCCTGCGCGGTGGCCGCGTCGTCTTTGTCGAGCGCGATGATGGCTTGTTCGAGCAGCGAGTCGTTCGTCATCGTATCGGTCCCCGTCCGAGGCTGGCGCAACTATACCTGAGGATGGCTTGGCCGGAAACCAAAACCGGCTCCTTATATTTGGGGAGAGGCCGCAGCCGCCGGAGGTTCATCCCGGCCCGTGCTGCTCGGGCAGAGATCCGTATCGCGCGCGGTAGGCGTTGAGGATCTCCTGCAACGGCACCTCATCCCCATCGGCCAAACGTTGCAGCCACGGGATCAGCCATTCGGCCTTGGCTTGCAACAATTGCGCGCGGTACCTGGGCACCTCCAATACATCGCGTGGCCGCAGCCGCAGGGAGGCGCCGGCGGACTGCGCGCCCGCGGCCTCCCACAAGAGGATGGGGTGACGCCGATCATTGGCGTCGTAACTCACGCCGGCGCCGGTGCGGTTGGGCGTGAGCCGATAGAGGTGATGCTGCGCCCTCGCCACCGACTCCGTTGGGATGCGGCGCAGGGCTTCGGCGGCGGCCTGCCGCACTGGGAGTTTGGTGTCGCGCTTGTGCAAATCGGCCAACGCATCGAGCGCGCGTTCGTCTCCGAGGCGACCGAGGGCCTGGGCGGCTACCTCGCGCACCCGTTCGTTCCAATCCCCGAGAGCGTCCATCAGCGGCTCAACGGCGCGCCGGTCTCCCGCCAATCCGAGCGCCATCGCGGCGTGGATGCGGCTGACGGTGTTCTCGTCCTTGAGCAGCGCGATCAGCGGCGTAATGACTGCCGGGCCGAAGCGCGGCAGGCCTTCGGCGATATGTGTGCCGTGCGGGTAGCGTAGTGCGGCCACGAGCGGGCCGATGGCGCGCGGGTCTTGCAGCTCAACCAGATATTCGGCGGCGCGGGCCTGCACCTCGGGCTGCCGCTCGTCCTTGAGCGCGCGGATCAGGCCGGCCACATCGCGCCGGGCCGCCAGTTGGGCCACGTTCGGCCCGCGGCCAAGGAGTCGATCCCAGAATGACATAGCCGAATCATAATCACATTTGGCCCGGATGGCGACTCGAAGTGGAGCGGGTTTGGGATTTTGATAAGCCAGGCCGGTCTTGTGCGCGAGGTGCTCACCGGCGGTGATGGGCGGATACTTCGCCGCCGCGCCCGGCGCGAGGCAGGTGGGCAGCGGCTCGCCTTTGAGCGGGCTGGTGGGGAAGGCGATCACCCCGCGCGCGCCCGACTGCCCGCGCCACCGCGGGCTTCTGTGCGCCGGCAAGAAATGGGTCAAGGTCGAGTTGGTGGATTGCGACGGTGCTCATCGCTCACCACGCCATCCGATAGCTTCGGGTGGCGCCGAAAGATGAAGCTGGCGAAGCGGGTTTGCGGCGCGACCAGACCGACGCGGTCTCGAAGACCGCGTCGGTCGATGCAAGCAGGCTATTTCAGTAACTCTGCGACGATTGATTTCGTTTGCGCCAGCGCCTCGCCTAACCGCGCCGGGTCTTTGCCGCCGGCCTGCGCCAGCGTGGGCTTGCCGCCGCCGCCGCCGCCCACCACCGAGGCCACCGACTTCACGATCTGCACCGCGTCGAGGCCGCGTGCGGTCAGGTCGTCGGTGACGGCGGCGATGAGGTTGGGCTTGCCGCCCACCACCGCGCCGAGCACCATCACCCCGCTGGGCACGCGCTGGCGGAAGCGGTCGGTCATCTCCCGCAGCGTGTCCGCATCCGCGTGGCTCAGTTGGCCCGCGAACACCGGCACGCCCTTCACGTCGGCGGGCTTCGCCAGCAAGGTCTCCAGATCGCGTTGCGCCAGCTCGCGGCGCAGGCGGGCGATCTCCTTGTGCGCGGTCTGCGCCTCGTCCATCAAATTCAGCACTTTGCGGTCGAGGTCGTTGGGCGTGGCCTTGAGGTACGAGGCCGCGTTCTCCAGCACGGCCAGGCGCTGGGTGATGACGTCGAACGCGCCGCGCCCGGTGACGGCCTCGATGCGGCGGATGCCGGCGGCGGCGGCTTCCTCGCTCACCACCACAAACGGGCCGATGTCCGCCGTCTCGGGAACATGCGTCCCGCCGCACAGTTCGTAGCTGAATGTCTCCGGCTCGCCGATCTTGATCGTCCGCACGACCTCGCCGTACTTCTCGCCAAAGAGCGCCATCGCCCCCGACTTCACCGCCTTCTCGCGCGGCAGGTACTCGACGCCGACGACGTAGTTGGCGAGGATGGCCTCGTTCACCGAGCGGCTGATCTGCGCCAGTTGTTCCTGCGTCAGCATGCCGTTGTGGGTGAAGTCGAAGCGCAGGCGGTCGGGCGCAACCAGCGACCCGGCCTGACGCACATGCTCGCCGAGGACGTAGCGCAACTCGGAGTGGAGCAGGTGGGTGGCGGTGTGATTGCGCATGATGTCCCAGCGGCGATCTTCATCCACGTGCGCGTGCACGCTGTCGCCGGCGCGCGGGTTGCCGCCCGTCACCGTGCCGATGTGGGTGATGATGCCGGCCGCGGGCCGCCGGATATCGTTGACCTGAATCTCCCACGCCGGTTCCTCGGCGTTCGGCTCCCAATGCGCGATGGTGCCCGTGTCCGCGATCTGCCCGCCGGCGGCCACGTAGAAGCAGGTGCGCCCGAGCACGACCTCCACCTTGTCGCCGGCCTTCACGCTCGGCACCCGCTGGCCGTCTTTGACAATCGCCAGCAAAAACTCATCCAGATGTATCTCGTTGTACGGATCGTACTCGACGCCCTCCGGCCCGAGCTTGCCCTCCGCTTGCAGGTCGTGGGCGAGTTTGCGGAAAACTTCCACATCCTCGTTCACCAGCGGGCCGACCTCGGAGCGGGACGCTTCGGCGTGCTCCTCACGCGCTTTCACAAAGCCCGGTTCATCCACCTTCATCCCGCGTTCCTGCGCGATGTCTCTGGTGATCTCGAGCGGCAGCCCGTAGGTTGCATACAGATTGAAGGCGTCCTGGCCGGAGACCGTATCCTGCCGGTGCTCGGCGAGTTCGGTGAGCAGCGCGCCGAGGTTGGTCACGCCCATATCCACCGTGCGCGCGAAGCGTTCCTCTTCCTGCGTCAGCGTGCGCGCGATGCTGGCTTTGTGCTTGACGATTTCGGTATACAGCCCGCCGTATTGCTCGATGACGGTCTCGGCGACTCTGGCGAGGAACGGCTCGTTGAAACCGATCTTGCCGCCGAAACGGGCCGCGCGCCGGATGATCATGCGGCAGACGTAGTTGCGGCCGGCATTGCCGGGGATGACGCCGTCGCCGATCATAAACGTCGCCGCGCGCACGTGGTCGGCGATGACGCGATACGCCACCAGCCCGGCCCTGCGCTCCTCATCGTTGTGCCCGAGCAGATGCTGGATGCGGGCCATGATCGGCGAGAACAGATCGGTGTCATAGTCGTTATCCACGCCCTGAATGATGGAGGTGATGCGCTCGAGGCCCATGCCCGTATCCACGCCGGGCCTGGGCAACGGTGTGCGCCTGCCGTCGGCGGTTTGGTTGAACTGCATGAAAACGAGGTTCCAGATCTCGAGCATCCGGTCATCGGGGTTGTCGTCGAGTTGAACCTTGAGCGCCTCGGCCTCGGGCACGCCCAGTTCGGGCCGCCAATCGTAGTGGATTTCGGCGGTCGGCCCGCACGGCCCCACGTCGGCCATCTGCCAGAAGTTGGTCTTGTCGCCGAGCCTGGCCACGCGCTCCGCCGGCACGCCGATTTCTTTGATCCAGATGTTGTAGGCCTCGTCATCGTCTTTGTGCACGGTGAAGAACAGCCGGTCGGCGGGGATGCCGAAGACCCTGGTCACGCAATCGTAGGCGTAGCGGCACGCGTCGCGCTTGAAGTAATCGCCAAACGAGAAGTTGCCCAGCATCTCGAAGTACGTGTGATGGCGCGGGCTGGGGCCGACGTTCTCCAAATCGTTGTGTTTGCCCGAGACGCGCATGCACTTCTGCGAGGTGGTGGCCCGGTTGTACGGGCGCTTGTCCGTCCCGAGGAAGACATCTTTGAACTGCACCATACCGGCGTTGGTGAACAGCAGCGTGGCGTCGCCGCCCGGCACAAGCGAGGACGAGGGCACGATGGTGTGGCCGACCTCGGCGAAGAAATCGAGGAAGGCCTGGCGCACTTCCGCGCCCGTCATCGTTCCGCCGTTTCTCGCCGTGACCTTTTGCTTCTTTGGCATCGAGTGAGCTCCGCAAGATTGAGTAATGGCCGAGGATTATACGCCAGAAAATGGGCCGGGTAGACGTTTGGCCGAGGCGCGACCTTGTTCCGCCAGACCCAGGGCGCTCCGAATCGGGTAGACTCTGCGCATGGCCCGGCACCTGAAGTTGTGGATCGCGATCACGTTGCTGAGCATGTCGCTCTCGGGTATTGCTCGCGCGGATGGGGCCACGACGATCTTCCTGCCCCTCATCCGCCGCGACGGCCCCACGCTGGGGGGCTGTGGCATGTTCCCGCCGGACAATGCGTGGAACCGCGACATCTCCAACGATCCGGTTGACCCTAACTCCGATAACTTTATCGCCTACATCAGCCAGACGCGCGGCACGCTGCATCCCGATTTCGGCGAGCCGGCCGAGTACGGCATCCCGTTCGTCGTCGTGCCGCCGTCACAGCCGCTCGTCCCCATCACCTTCACCGCCTACGGCAACGAGAGCGACCCCGGCCCGTACCCCATCCCGCCGAACGCGCCGATCGAGGGCGGCTCAGGCTCAACCGGGGACCGGCATGTGCTGGTGCTGCGCCAGGGCGAGTGCAAGTTGTACGAACTTTTCCGCGCCTTCCCGAACGGGCCGGGATGGGATGCCGCCTCGGGCGCGGTTTTTGATCTGAACTCGAACGCCCTGCGGCCGCTCGGTTGGACCTCGGCGGATGCCGCCGGCCTGCCGATTCTGCCGGGCCTCGTTCGCTACGACGAGGTCGCCGCCGGCGCCATCCGGCACGCGCTGCGGTTCACGGTCTGGCGCACGCGACGCGCCTACATTTTGCCGGCCACCCACTTCGCCTCCAGCACGACCGATCCCAACGCCCCGCCGATGGGGCTGCGGCTCAGGCTGAAGGCGAGCTACAACCTGAGTGGCTTCACCGGCCAGTCGCGCATCATCCTCGAAGCCCTCAAGCGCTATGGGATGATGGTGGCCGACAACGGGTCGAGCTGGTATATCTCCGGCGCGACCGACCCGCGCTGGGACGACGACGACCTGCGCCAGATCAAATCGGTGCCGGGCAGCGCGTTCGAGGTGGTGTTGATCCAGCCGGGCACGCTGTTCCCGTAGCACTGCCCGAGGCGAATACGACCGCTTTGGTCGCGTGGCACATTGACCAATCGCGGCGGCCCCGCTAAACTGCGGCTACCCAAGCGCCCACAATTGACGTCTGCGACAGGAGGCTGTGTGTCTGTGCTCGTTCAGCCATCGCCTGACCTTGACCGTCTCCATCGGAGGTGGTCGCAGTTTACGCAAACGGGGCAACTCCCCGACGACCTCAACCCGCTGATCGCGGCTGCGTGGCAACGCTGCGCCCCGCGCCTCAATCCCCATCTGCCGCCGCAATGGTCGGCCCTCAGCGACGATGTGCTGGCGCTGACGCTCCGCCACCGGCAGGCCCTGGTGTCGATCGCGCGCCCGATCCTCGAAGACGTCCATCAACACCTCGAGGGCCTCGGTGTGATGCTCGTCACCGTGGACAGCGCAGCGTGTCTGTTGGATTCGCTCGGCGACGCGACGATAATGGAGGCATTGGCCGGACTCGGCTGGCGGCGCGGAGTCTTTTTGCACGAGAACCGCCTCGGCGCGGTGGCGTTCTCCACCGCCCTCATGGATGGGGCGGCGGTGCAGATGACGGGCGCCGAACACTTTCTCACCGCCTTGCACTGCCTGAGCACAGCCGCCGCGCCGATCTTTGCGCTGGATGGGCACGCGCTGGGCGCGGTGGGGATAGTGACGCTGGCCGAGCACAGTCATCCATATGCCACCGGGTTGATGGTGGCTGCGGCGCGCGCGATTGAAAACCAGCTCCGCGCCGACGCGCTGACGACCGAGGCCAACACCCGCGCCACCGAACTCAACACCACCCTCAACGCCTCGTCGGATGCGGTGCTGGTGTGGGATGCGGCCGGCAACTTCATGCACCTCAACGATCAGGCCGGGTCATTGTTGGGATTGAAGCCGGCCGCGGTCATGGGCCGCTCGGTCTACGAACACATCGGCATCCCTGAAACGTTAGCGCAGGCGGTGGCGCAGGGGCAGGAACTGACCGAGGCCGAAATCACGCTCACGACTTACGGCGTGCCGCATACCTGTCTGGCCAGCCTGCGCATCATCCGCGCCCACCCCCAGGGCGATCCGGTCAACTACATCGTGACGCTGCGCCAGATCGAGCGTGTCCACGAGCTGGTCAATCGTTTGGTGGGTGCCCATGCCCGGGTGACGCTCAATGACCTCATCAGCCAAAGCCCGGCCGCGCGCCGCGTGCGCCGCCAGGCGCTCTCAGCCGCGGATGCCCGGGCGTGTGTGTTGATACAAGGCGAGGCCGGCACCGGCAAAAATTCGCTGGCCCGCGCCATCCACAACAGCAGCCGCCGATCGATCGGCCCATTCCTCTCGGTCAATTGTCGGGCGCTGCCGCGCGAACTCGTGCTCGGCGAATTCCTCGGTTACGAGGCCGGGGCCTTCGGCAACGCCGCCGGCCAACCCAGCAAGTTCGAGCTTGCTCAGGGCGGCACCCTCTTTCTCGACGAGGTCGATGCGCTGCCGATGGATGTGCAGGCCGCGTTGCTCCGCATCATCGAGGTGGGGGATGTGATTCGCCTCGGCGGCAAGCGCGTCATCCCGGTGGATGTCCGCCTGATCGCCGCCAGCCACGCCTCGCTCGAAACGCGGGCCGCCGAGGGCAGCTTCCGCACCGATTTGCTCTTCCGCCTCAGTTCCTTCGTCATCAGCCTGCCGCCATTGCGCGATTGCCCCGAGGATGTGCCCGCCCTCATCGACCGGGTGCTCGAACGGCTGCAGACGCAACTCGGCGCGCACCTGGCGCTCACCGAGGCGGCGCGCGAGGCGCTGACCCGGTATGCCTGGCCGGGGAACATCCGCGAATTGGAGAGCACGCTCGAACGGGCGGCGCTGGCGTGCGACGGGAAGGCGATTGCGCCGGAGCACTTGCCGGCCCCGGTGCGCGATGGGCGAGCGATGCGGATCGCCGCCGGCAAGTCTGTGGCCGAACCGGTGCGCCGGCTGGATGAGGCCGAACGGCAAGCCATCATCTCCGCCTTTCAAGCCTCGCGTGGCAACCTCACACAGACCGCGTCAATGCTCGGCATCGGGCGAACCACGTTGTGGCGCAAACTCAAGGAGTTTCAGATCTCACTCGAATCGGAGTACATGTCGTAGATTCGGCGTTTCATTTCGAAACGGTTTTTTTGTCAATGCTGTTTCAACCCGAAACGATCATTGGCGAATCGTTTGACCCCGCTGCCCATCACCGATATCGTGGGGGCATGCACGAACCGGCCAGCCTGAGCACGATTCAACGGCGACAGTGTCGGCGGGCCGGTTTCTGCGCCAACCGTCTTCTCATCAATTGATTGAGCGCCGCCTCGCAGGTACGAGGCGGCGTTCTCGTTGTACCGTGGTTCGGGCCGGCTGGGCGGCCCGGCGACGCGGGCAACAACGACCAAAGGAGGTGTCGACGACTGCAAACGTACGCATCTGTCCTCGCCCCTGACGACAACCCATTGCATCCTTATTATCCGGAGGCTTCACATGAACATTCTTCTCGGGGAAATCCTCGGCACCATGTTCCTGATCCTGCTGGGAGATGGCGTGGTAGCCGCAGTCTTGCTCAACAAATCCAAAGGCCAGAATTCTGGCTGGATCGTCATCACCACGGCCTGGGCGCTCGCGGTGTTCGTCGGTGTCTACGTCTCGCTGGCCGTGGGCGGAAATGCCCACCTGAATCCGGCGGTGACAATTGGCCTGGCCATCAGTGGTGCGGTTGCGTGGGCTGACGTTCCAGTGTACCTCATCGGTGAGTTCATCGGCGCGGCCCTGGGCGCGGTGCTGGTGTGGCTGCAATACCTCCCCCACTGGGAGGCGACCAGCGATCCAGGGCTTAAGCTGGCGGTCTTCTCCACGGGTCCGGCCATACGCAACACGACCACTAACCTGATCAGCGAGATCATCGGCACCTTTGCCCTGGTGTTCGGCGTGTTCATGCTCAGAGGCGCCACAATGACAAGCGGCGGGGCAGTTACGGACATCAGCCTGGGTTCGCTGGGCGCGTTGCCGGTGGCGTTGCTCGTGTGGGTCATCGGCCTGGCGTTGGGCGGCCCGACCGGCTATGCCATCAACCCGGCGCGTGACCTCGGCCCGCGCATCATGCATGCCCTCCTGCCCATCGCCGGCAAGGGCGAGAGTGACTGGGGCTATTCGTGGATCCCGGTGGCCGGCCCGGTCATCGGCGCCATCATCGCGGCCGTGCTGTTGATGGCGCTGCAACCGATGTTCCCCGCCTGAGATCGTGGTTGTACGCCAATTCTGTGGAGGCGACGCATGAAGAAATTGATCAACAAACCCGAAGATGTAGTCCCGCAATCACTGGCCGGCGTGCAGGCCGCTCACGGCGACATCGTCAAAGTCCACTATGACCCGAACTTCATCACGCGGGTGGATGCGCCGGTGCGCGGCAAAGTGGGCGTGATCTCCGGCGGCGGCTCGGGCCACGAACCGATGCACGGCGGCTTCGTCGGCTACGGCATGTTGGATGCGGCCTGCCCGGGCGCGGTCTTCACCTCGCCCACGCC
>CAZSNP010000091.1:0-13357 GCA_964608265.1 uncultured Anaerolineales bacterium
CTGCCCCTATTCGCGGATCGTCCAGCCGTTGGCCTCGAGCACGCCGCGCACCTCGGCCTTCAGTTGCGCGTCGGCGGCGTGGGCGTTGGTTTCGACAAAGCGCGCCACCCGCTCCACGTAATCAAAAGCGATCTCGAGCAAATAGCCGGTGATGGCCGTCGGCGCAATGACGATCTTGTAGCCGGTGGCCTGCACGACGTACGGCCTCTCGGGCGCGTTGAGGTCGAGCAGTTTCTGGCGGATGTCGTCGGCTTCGATAGGCGTAGCCGGGCCGGGAAGGTTTTCGAGCGCGGGCGCCTCGGCCGGCGGGGCGGTCTCGAACGACGGCAATTTGAACGAGGCCGCGAGGTCGCCTTCGGGCGCTGTGGCCGCCGCCGGCGGCGTTTGGGTTGCGTTCGCCATCGTCGGGATCACCGTCCCTTCGATGACGTTCGACTTCTGCCGGTTGCGGAAGAAAAAGAACGCCCCCACCCCGCCACCGATGACGACGAGACAGCAACAGCACAACAGCGACATGGCGATGATGACGGGCAGGATGGCTTGAATTTCGTTTTCGGTCATGTCAGTCCTCGCGGGTTCGCAGGTGGGGGAATAGAAGCACTTCGCGGATGCTGGCTTTATCGGTGAACAGCATCGTCAACCGATCCACGCCCATGCCAAAGCCGCCGTTGGGCGGCATGCCGTAGCGCATCGCGCGCAGATAATCCTCGTCGAGCGGGTGTTGGTCTTCGGAGCCGGCGGAATAGGCCCGGCCCATCTCCACGAAGCGCGCCTCCTGATCGAGCGGGTCGTTGAGCTCGGTGAAGGCGTTGCAGATCTCGAAGCCGGCGACGTAGCCCTCAAAGCGTTCGACGACGCTGGGGTTGCCGGGTTTGGCTTTGGCCAGCGGCGAGATGTCGCGCGGATAATCCACGATGAAGGTCGGCTGCTGCAAATGCTCCTCGACGCAATCGCCGAGCAGTTTCTCGATCAGCTTGCCGCGCGTCGAATCCGGCGCGGCGTGGATGCCCCTGGCCCGCATCGCCCGCAGCAGCGCCTCGGCGGTCGGGTGGGCGTTGATGTCAATGCCGCTGAACTCGGCAATCGCCTCGGCCAGCGGGAGGCGCGGCCAGCCGGGGTTGAGGTTGAGCGTAACGCCCTGATACGTGAGCGTGCGCGAGCCGATGACTTCATCGGCCACAAAGGCGATCATGTCCTCGGTCAACCGCATCACCTGTTCGTAATCGGCATACGCCCAGTAGAACTCGAGTTGGGTGAACTCGGGGTTGTGTTTGAACGACACGCCCTCGTTGCGGAAGTCGCGGCCAATTTCATACACACGCTCGAGGTTGCCGACGAGCAGCCGCTTGAGATACAGCTCGAACGAGATGCGGAGATACAAATCTTGTTTGAGTTGATTGTGGTGGGTGGTGAACGGGCGCGCCGCCGCGCCGCCATACAGCGGTTGCAGCACCGGAGTCTCGACCTCGAGAAACCCGTTGCGGTCGAGGAACCGGCGCAGCGCAGCGGTGACCCTGGCCCGGGTGCGGAAGACCTCGCGCACCTCGGCGTTCACCGCCAGGTCGGCGTAGCGTTCGCGATAGCGCGCCTCCGGGTTGTCGAAGGCCGAGTGCACGCGCTTCTCGCCGTCCACGATCTCTTCCTTCGCGGCGGGCAACGGACTCACGGCTTTGGCCAGCATGCGGAAATCCGTGACCCACAGCGTCACCTCGCCGGACTTCGTCGTGAACAATCCACCCGAGGCCTGCACAAAATCACCCAGGTCGAAGGCCTCCACAAACAGCTCATACCGCTCCGCGCCCAGGTCGTTGGTGCGGAAGTAGAGCTGCAGACGGCCCGCCCCATCTTCGATGTGCGCGAAGGCCGACTTGCCCATGACGCGGATGGCTTTGAGCCGGCCGGCGACAGTGTACGCACCGGCGGCGATATGCGGGTCGGCAGGTGTTTGGGCGGCGTAAGCGGCCAGCGCCTCGATGGAGGTGTGGCTGCGTTTGGCCCGCGTCGGGTACGGCTCCATGCCGGCCGCGCGCAAGCGTTCCAGTTTGGCCAGGCGTATTCTTTCGAGTTCCGAGAAGTCACGCATAATAGGCTCGAGGTCGCGCCATTATATCAACGTTGCCGGCGGATGTTGGCGGCGGATCGGCCATGTGTGCACGCACGAGTTGTCAGGGAAAGACCGACGCGGTCTTCGAGGCCGCGCCGGTCTGCTCACCGGCTGACAACCTTTGCGTGCACATTCGGCCATGCCGTCATCATCCGTTGCAATAAAAAGCCCCGCGGGCGACGAAGGCCACGCGGGGCAAAGAGCCTCAGCGGTTCGCCGCATCATTCGCGGCGGATCTTCACGATGCGATAGCTGATCGGGCCGTCAGGGGCCTGAACCTTGACCTCATCGCCGGCGCGGCGACCAAGCAGCGCGCGGCCCAACGGACTTTCGTTCGAGATACGGCCTTCGCGCGGGTTGGCCTCGGCGGCGCCGACGAGCATGTATTCATCGTTGCCCCCGCCGGATTCTTTGACCGTCACCCGCGTGCCAAGCGCGACCACGTCGTTCGAGCCGCGCTCCTCGATGATGACGGCGTTCGACAGCATCGTCTCGAGTTGCAGGATGCGACCCTCGACGAAGGCCTGTTCGTTCTTGGCGTCCTCGTACTCGGCGTTCTCGATGAGTTCGCCGTCTTCCTGCGCGTTGTGGAGCCGCTCGGCCACCTGGGCGCGCCGGGTGGTGCGGAGGAATTCCAATTCTTCTTCCAGTTTCTTCAGCCCGTCGCGGGTGAGAAACGTCTGCTCGCTACTCATAGGTTGCCTCGAAAGAGGGAAAAGAAAAACTGAGAGTGGCTCTCTCAGTCACAAAACTTCCGACGCGCCGAATCGTAGCAGAGCGATGCCGATTTGTAAAGGATTGGAACGCATGTCCCGCCTGGTCGCAGTTCAGGCGGTCTGCCACAGGCGCACGGCCAGTCCTTGGCCGGACCGCTGCGCAAAGTCGCGCACAGCGGCCTGCATCGCGGCCTCGTCAGGCCAAAAGCTGCTGAGCTGTGAGCGGTAGGCCAATATGGCCCGGCATTGCGCGTCAAGGTCTGCTTCATCCACCGGCTGCCAGGCCGGGCGCAGACCGCGCGCCAACCCGCCCCAGGCGTCCGACTCGGGGAGCCGTCCGGCGTAGGGATAATCCTCGTAGAAGAACAAGGGCAGGCCGGTGAGCTCTGCGGCGCGCCGAGTCAGTTGATGATCCACATGCCGCCCGATGCCCAGCGGCGCGTAGAGGTGGGTAGCGCGTAGAATCCGGCGCAGGTCGGCGATGGATTGCGACACCTGCCGGGCCAGCGGCTGCTCGGCCGGGTGCCACTCGCCGAACAGCGCCGCCTCGGAGGCGTACAGCGGCGAGCCGTCACCGGGATGGCGCCGATAGATACAATCCAGAAGATTGAGGTGGATGTACTTTGCCCCCAACCGCCCTGCGGCGGCGATGTCTTCGGCGCGCCGGAGCGCCACGGCGTTCAGGGGCGTTTGCCACCGCGCGTGCAGGGCTTCGGCAAACAGCGACAGGCCGGTGCGGGGCGCATCGCCGGCGCACACGGTGCACATCACGACGCGCTCGCCACGCTGCTGTTGAGCGTGGATGAGCGCCCCGCACGACAGCACGGCATCATCGAGGTGAGGAGAAAGATACAGGTGAAGGGTCATCGGAGCACTTTGGCCGCGTGTTCGTGTGCGCGATGATAGCGCATCTGAGTTACCGCCCGGTTTCGGGAGGGCTACGCTTCGGTTACCGGCGCGAACGCAACGTCATTTCGTTGACGCTCAATTTTGCGCATGATAGAATGCCGCTCGGTTGGGCCGTTAGCTCAATGGCAGAGCAGGTGCCTTTTAAGCACTTGGTTGGGGGTTCGAGTCCCTCACGGCTCACTGACCCTGAATACCTGGGTGCCGAAACGACTAAGTTCCTTGTGACCGCACAAGGTACTTAGTCGTTTTTGCCCTTAACGCCCGATTTTCGCGAACAATTCCATCTCATGCAAACGGAAGCGCCTGGCGGGCCTGCTCATCACGCACGCGCACATCGGTCACTACGCCGGGCTGATTCACCTGGGATATGAGGCGATGGCGGCGCAGGGTCTGCCCACCTATGGCACGCGGCGGCTGAACGATTTTTTGCGCGCGCACGCGCCGTGGAGTCAATTGGTGGAACAGGGCACCATCGTTTTGCGCGAACTCACGCCCGGCGAATGGCGCACCCTCACTCCGACTTTATCGGTCCGGCCCCTGCTCGTTCCGCACCGCGACGAGTGGAGCGACACCATCGCCTTTGTGGTGCGCGGCCCCACGCGCCAATTGCTGTATCTGCCCGATATTGACGATTGGGGGCAATGGGCGCATCCGCTCAATGAAATCGTGGCTGGCGTGGACGTGGCCCTGCTCGACGGCTCGTTCTTCAGCCCGGCCGAACTCCCCGAACGCGACATCGCCGCCATCGGGCATCCGCCGGTGACCGACACCGTGAGCCGGCTGGCAGGTCCCGCCGCCGACGTGCGCTTTATCCATTTGAATCACAGCAACCCGCTCCATCGCCCCGGGCCGGAACGTGAATGGTTGAAGGCGCAAGGCATGACGGTGGGCAAAGCCGGAGACGAGTGGCCGTTGTGAACTATGGCCGCCAGTGACGCCAGGGCTGAGCCTCGCCGTTGTAGACGAGGATGCCGCCCGCGCCATCGGCCACGACTCCGAAGGACGTTTGCCACAGGCCACTGCCGCCATAACGGTACGGGCCGCTGGTCGCAAACCGGCCCAGCGAATAAAGATCCACTGACGCGTCCGGTGTTGCCACGCCCAGATATTTTTCACGCCTGGGGATGGATTGGGTCACAAACCACAACCGCCCCTCGCCATCCACCGCCAGCGCATCCTCGACGCGCGGGGCCTCCAGGCCCGTCAGCGCGCCGAGTTCAAGGTGGCGCTGCACGCCCTCCGCCGTGAGCAGGCTTACGCCCCAATCGGAGAGCGCGCTGTAGCCGGGGCTGACCCGCCACATCAGCCACGCGCTTCCATCCGCTTCCGGCGGAAAGGCAACGTTGATGACGGCGCCGGGGATGCCCGCCGACCGGTCATATGTCTCCCATTGGCCCGCGCGCAGAACGCTCACCCCGCTAATCGAACCGACCCACACCTCGCCCTGCGGACTCACTTTGACGACGTCGGCGGTGTTGTTCAGCAGGCCATTGGCGGAGTTCAGGAGGCTGGCCTGACCCTCGGCATAAACAGATAATTCGGCGCCGGCGTCAATCACCCAAACACGGCCGCTGGGATCAGCCGCGCCGGAGTGGGCGCTCCGCACCGGGACAAATTCAACCTGCCCATTGGACACGCGCATCAGCCCGCGCGCCGGGACCTGTTGCACCCACGCCGAAGCGTCGGTGAGGGCGAAAAGCCGCGCGCCCTCCAACACGTGCGCTTCTCGGCTGACCACGCCCGTCGTCAAATCAAACTGATAGACCGCGCCGGTGAAGGCACTAAGACACCAGGCCTGCCCGGCGACGGCTTTGACAGGCCCGGTGCAACGCGCGCCGGTGAGCGGCGTGACCCACTGGCCGGGCGGCAGAGCGGCCCGCAGGGTGAACGCGTGCTCAAGCAGGATCAAGAGCGCAGGCGCAAGCAAAATGGGGGCCAGCCACTGCCGCCGATAGGGAATCAGCCACAGGGGCGCGGTGAGAACGAGTCCCAGGAGGGCAAAATCGAACCGGCGCGCCGGGACGGAGGCCGCGAGATAAAAAAGCAGGCCCAACGCCGGAAACAGAGGCCAGAACCGGCGCAAAACTTCACCGGACTTACAGACCGGTGAAGTTTGCCGTTCACGTTCAATCAGTTCCAGCCCGTCGCGCGGGAGAGGCCGCTGAAACCCATGCAGGCCCGGATGCGCTCCGGCGCGCGCCGCCCGGAGCGCCATCAGCATGACGCCGAGCGCCGCCAGCCCGCCGATGGGCCACTCGAGGGCGGTCGAATACGTGAGCGACAATTGGGTTTGCCAGATGAGGGCTTGCGCGGCGGCAAGGGCGACGAGCAGCCAACGCCGCCCGGCCGGGCTGAGCAGGCCGCGGCGATGCGCCGCGCGGAACGCCCGCCAACGGGCCAGCGTGGCCAGCGCGGCCAGTGCCGGCAATAGCCACATCCAATACAGGCTAAGCCAGCGGCTCATCAACGGGTTGAGCGAGGCTAATGGTGCAGGACTTGCGCGAGGAAGGTCCGCGTGCGCTCGTGCTGGGGATTGTTGAAGAACTGCGTCGGCGGCCCTTCCTCCACAATCCGCCCGTTGTCGAAGAAGAAGATGCGGTCGGCCGCCTCGCGCGCAAAGCCCATCTCATGTGTGACGGCGACGATGGTGTAACCGCTCCGCGCCAAATCGCGCATCACGTCCAGCACTTCCTTGATCATCTCGGGGTCGAGGGCCGAGGTCGGCTCGTCGAAGAGCATGATTTTGGGTTGCATCGCCAGCGCGCGCGCAATCGCCACGCGTTGCTGTTGGCCGCCGGAAAGTTGCCCCGGATATTTCTGCGCCTGCTCCGGGATGCCGACCTGGGCCAGCCATTGCCGGGCAATCTCTTCCGCTTTTTCGCGCGGCCAGCGGCGCACGTTGAGGGGGGCCAGGGTAATGTTGTCCAGCACGGTGAGGTGCGGAAAGAGATTGAACGATTGGAACACCATCCCCACCTCGCGCCGGATTTCCTGGATGTTGCGCAGGTCGTGGGAGAGTTCGATGCCGTCAATGATAATCTGGCCCTGCTGGTGCGTCTCCAAGCGATTGAGGGTGCGGATGAAGGTGGATTTGCCCGACCCGGACGGCCCGATGATGACGACGACCTCGCCGGTCTTCACCGTCAGGCTCACGCCTTTCAGCGCCTCGAAACTGCCAAACCACTTGTGCACGTCGCGGCAGATGATAATGTCGTCGGTTGAGTTGGGCGTCGAAAGGGTCATGGGGTCGTTTCCGGGGTTAGTGCTGGCCCACCCGCAGGCGCCGCTCCAGCCAGCGGCTGGCGGCGGCCATCGCAAAACAGCCGATGTAATACACCACCGAGACGAAGACGTACACTTCGCGGCGCAGGCCGAGCCAGTCGGGTTGGGCTACGGCGGCGTTGGCGATGCCCAGCAAATCGAACAGGCCCACCACCGCCACGAGCGTGGTGTCTTTGAACAGGCCGATGAACTGGCCGACGATGGGCGGGATGACGACGCGCAGGGCCTGCGGCAGAATGACGAACCAGAGTTGTTGGAAGGTGTTCAGGCCCAACGCCTGCGCCGCCTCGTATTGGCCGCTGGAAATGGACTGCAAGCCGCCGCGCACGTTCTCGGCCAGATAGGCGGCGCTGAAGAACATGAAGCCCCACATCGCGCGAAAAGCATTTTCGATGATGGCGCCCGGCGGCAGGAAGAGCGGCAGGAGGAAATTCGCCATAAACAGCACGGTGATGAGCGGCACGCCGCGCACACACTCGATGTACACCGTGCAAAAGGCAGAGACCACGTTGCCCTTGAAGACGCGCTGAAAGAGAACGCCGGCAATCAACAGCCACAGCGGCCAGAGAATTAACACGTATTCCAGCGGCGTGCGCGCCAACACCAGGTTGGGCTGGGTATAGGTGACCAACCCCCACACGCCCGCCGCGCCCACCACGCCATAGGTCAGCCAGGCCGGTATCCCCACGATGGTACTGCGTCGCCCCAGGGCCAACAACACGCCGAGCGGAAACGACACCACAATCGCAAAGACCGAGATGATGAGCGTGAGCAGGAGGCCGCCCCACGTCCGGGATTCAATCTGGCCCAGAAAGCCGCCTTCCCCAATGCCGCGCAGCAACACCCACAGCGCCGGAGGCGACAACAGCCAGGCCCAGGTGACGAAAGGGCGAATGGGCCGGAGCCGGCCCTTGAACGGGCCGTACACCGGGAAGCTGAGGGCGCTCAGGCCGACTAATAAAGCGACGGACGCCCACACGCGCCACAATTCGGCGTTATCAAACTGGCCGACCATGAGCAACTTAACGTTGGCAAAGATGATGCCCCAGGTGGCGCCGGCGTGGTCGCTGGCCGCCGCCGCTTTGGGGTCGGCGGAGAAGCTGGCATTGACTACGGCCCAGGCCCACACGGTCTGCGCCAATCCGCTCACGAACAGCAGAATCAACAACGTCACCAGGGCACTGGCCGGGGAGTTATACAACCGCTCTTTCAACCATTGGGTGACGGCGTTGAAGCGATGGGTGAGCCCGCCGGCCACGACGCCGACCAGGCCCAGCAGCCACACGACGCCAATCGCGCCGGCCAGCGCGGGCGTAGATTCAAATTGAGAACGAAGGATGGCGAATACGATCCAGGCCAGCGCAATGTTGAACAGGGTTTTGTAAGGCGCACCGACGACGTTTTCCTGCCACCAACCGGCAACCTCGGAAACCAGGCGGCGAGAACGCGAACCTGAAATGTGAGTCAACGTTGCCATCGCTTATCGCTCCACCAACGCCACCCGGCGGTTGTACCAGTTCAACAACGCCGAGACCGCCAGACTCACCACCAGATAACTGAGCATCACCAGCACCACCACCTGCACCGCCCGGCCCGATTGATTGAGGATGGTGTTGGTGACAGCCACCAAATCGGGATAAGCCACGGCAATAGCCAGGCTGGAGTTCTTGGTCAAATTGAGATACTGGCTGGTGAGCGGCGGGATGATGACGCGCAGGGCCTGCGGCAGAACCACCAGCCGGAGCCGCTGGCCCTCGGTGAGGCCTAGCGCGCGGGCGGCCTCGCTCTGCCCGCGCGGCACGGCCTGAATGCCCGCGCGGACGACTTCGGCGATGAAGGCTCCGGTGTAAATCACCAGCCCGAACAGGATGGCGGCAAACTCGGGCGTCATCCGGGCGCCGCCCACCAGGTTCAGACCTTCCAGTTTAGGCGCCGAGAGCACAACCGGATATTCCTGAATTGAAACCAGCAGATGGCCGTCCGGGTTGTCCAGCGCCGCGCGCTCCGCCACCACCAGGCTGCGATCGCCCACCAGGATGTCGCAGGTCCCTTCAGCATAGGTCGCGCCGGCCTGATCGAGGCGGTCAAAGCGGTTCACCTTGAAGGGAATGTTCCGGCGCTGTAACTGGGCAGCAACGTTTGGCTCAGAGGGCGACTCTTTGGCCACGCACACCCGCAACGCGCCGGCGGCCAGCTTGTCTTCATCCACTTTGGCCAATGCCTCCGGCGTCAGCCGGGGGAGCGCGAGGCGTTTGGCGACGAGCGCCTCCAACCCGGCCATAGGGCTGGGGGCCTGCGCCACCCGGCTGGCCCGGCTCACCAGCGCGGCCTGGTTGGTGTTGAAGGCCACCGTGAGATACCACCCGGCCACAATGACCACCAGCCCCGCCAGCGTTCCCCACAGCCAGCGATTCGTCGGCGCGCCGGTCTGCCGTTCACGCTGGCCGAGGAGCAGCCACAGGACTTGAAACTGAATGAGGCCCAAAATGATGAAAGCCAGCCATGGCAGAAACGAGGCTGTGAAGACCGGCCAGGGCAGGGCAATTCCGCGCTGGCTGAGATAAACACCCGGCAGAGGCTGAAGGCTTTCCTTGAGCGGCGGGAGTTGGAGAATGACGGCGAAGTACAAAAAGAAGAGCTGCACCAACAGCGGCGTGTTACGGATAACGTCAATATAGGCGGCGGCAATGCGGCTTAACAGCCAGTTGTTCGAGAGCACGGCGATGCCGGTGAACAGGCCCAGCAAGGTGGCGAGGGCGATGCCGACGATGGAGACCTTGATGGTGTTCAGCAGGCCCACCGTCAGGGCACGCCAATAACTGTCGGTGGTCTGGTAATCAATCGGTTTCTCGCCGATGTCAAACGAGGCGGCGGTGGACATGAAGTTAAAGGCGCACCGGAAGCTCGACGTGCCGTCGTCGCACAGGAACTGCGCCCCGCCCAACGCCTGTAATCCCTCGGCCACGTTGTTGCCAATCCAGCTCAGAGACGCCACCATGGCGAACACAAACGCAACCTGCGCCAGCACTCCCAGCACGCGCACATCGCGCCAAAACGGAATTGTTGCTGAGACTTTGGGGCGATTGCCTTGCGGAAACGTCATGGGAGTCGCCTCGCCGCAATTGGGGACGAGTGCGGGTGACGAGTGACGCAAATCACGTCACTCGTCACCCGACACACGTTACACGATTACCGGAAAGGCGGCGAATAGAGCAGGCCGCCATCGGTGTATTGCGCGTTCGGGCCGCGCGGCAGGTTGAAGGGCGTGTCCGGGCCGAGATTGCGGTCGTAAATCTCGCCATAATTGCCGACGTGGCGGATGACGCGCGCGCAAAAATCGGCGCTCAGGCCCAACGCCAGGCCCAGGTCGCCTTCCACGCCCAGGGTGTTGAGCACCACCGGGTTGTCACTGCCCAGCATCTCATCCACGTTTTCCGAGGTGATGCCCAGTTCTTCGGCCTGGATGGTGCAGTAGGTCACCCAGGTGACCACGTCGCCCCAGTTGTTGTCGCCGTGGCGCGTCAGCGGGCCAAGCGGTTCTTTGGACATGGTCACGTCGAGGATGACATGCGCCGCCGGGTCCGCCAGCAACGTCTGCTGGCTGACCAGGCCGGACTTGTCGGTGGTGAAGCCGTCACAGCGGCCCTGCTCGTAGGCCTCGCGGGTGGCCTGGGCGTCGGCCAGCACCAATGGCTCGTAGTCAATGCCCAGCCCGCGCATCACGTCGGCCAGGTTCTTCTCGGTGGTGGTGCCTTGTTGCACGCACACCGTGCCGCCCGTCAACCCTTCCAGGTCGGTGATGCCGCTGTCTTTGCGCACCATCATGCCCTGCCCGTCGTAAAACGTGGTCGGCCCGAAGTCGAAGCCCAGCGACGTATCGCGGCTGATGGTCCAGGTGGTGTTGCGGATAAGCACGTCCACCTCGCCCGATTGCAGGGCCGGGAAGCGCGTGGTGCCGGTGGTGGCGATGACTTCCATCTTTGTGGGGTCGTCGAAGATGGCCGCGGCGAGGGCTTTGCAGAAATCAATGTCGAACCCGGCGTATTGCTGGGTGGCGGGGTCCAGGTAGCCGAAACCGGGCACAGCGGCGTTGCCGCCGCACAGCAATCGGCCGCGCTCGATGACCGTCTTCAGCGTGTCGCCGGCCTCGGCGAACGTGACGGGAACCTTGACTTCTTTGGTCTCGGGCGTGCCGGCCACCGGGACTTCGACCGTGACCTGGACCTCGCGGACCACTTCGCGGGTGACCTCGACGGTCTTGGTGGTTCCGCCACAGGCGGCTAGCAACAGGCTCAGCAGGCTGAGGCCGGCCAGCAGCAGGTGAAGTTTGCGATTCATGCTCTTCTCCTCGTGAGTCGGTTAGGGATGATGCTCAGAATTCTAAGGCGCTGAGTGAGACTAAGACGTAGTGGCTCACCTCCTATCCAGTTAAAACAGGTTCCGGGTCAACGGCGTTGGCAAACTACTGAGAGTATAGTTGAGGTTACGTGAGTGTCAAAGGGCGCAAAAGGCCGTCGCACAAAAACTGCGCCAATGGGTCAACCTCGTCCCGCGGAGGACTTTCGCTTCAGCGCCGTAATTTCCTCTTCGCTCAGGTCGGGCAAGGTGGTCGTCGTCCTCAACCCTAGGGCCTGCTCCTGCGCCGCGCGCCAGCGCGCCAATCGTCCTTTCACCGCGGCCTCATAGCCTTCTTCGGAAGGCGAATAAAGGTAAGTGCCCAACACGGCGGTGGGCAGATATTGCTGGCCGGCGTGGTGGCCGGGCTGGTCGTGAGTATAGACGTAGCCCTGCCCGTGTCCCAGCCCCTGGGCGTTGCGGTTGCCGTCCTGCCAATGGCGCGCCACGTCCACCTTGCCCTCGGCCTCGATGCGCTAATAGGCTTTGAAGTACGCCGTCGTCGTGTTGGATTGCGGGGCGGTGGCAAGGTAAAGCGTGGCCTCCACGATGGGGAAAATGCCTTCGGGCAAGCCGACGATTTCGAAGGCCTGCGCCGCCGCGTTGGCGACGACCAAACCCAGCGAGTCGGCCAGCCCAATGTCTTCCCCGGCCAAGATGAGCAGGCGCCGCAAAATGAAGCGTGGACTCTCGCCCACGTACGGCATCTTCGCCAGCCAGTAGAGCGCGGCATCGGGGTCACTGCCGCGCACGCTTTTGATAAAGGCGCTGATGGTGTCATAGTGCGTGGCCGTCTTTGTCGTAGAGCACCGCGCGGCGCTGGATGGATTCTTACGCGACGGCCAGTGTGACGCGAATCACGTCGGTGACGGGCGGGGTGGTCGTCACCGCCAGTTCGAGGGCGTTGAGGGCGTTGCGCGCATCGCCGCCCGCCGCCTGAATCAGGTGCGCCAACGCGTCATTTCCAATCACCACGTCCAGCCTGCCGTAGCCGCGCTCCGGGTCGCCCACCGCGCGGAGCCAAACACGCTGGATGTCTTCGTCGCTCAGCGCCTTGAGTTGAAAGATGCGCGAGCGCGAGACCAGCGCGCCGATGACTTCAAAGTACGGGTTCTCGGTGGTCGCGCCGGTGGGCGGCAGTTCCGCCTCGCCGCGCAGGGCCTTGATCACCAGTTCCACAGGCCAGAAGACGACCTCGAAGTTGGCATCCACATCGAGGGTTTTCTCGCTGATGTTGAGCACGGCGATCTCGCAGCCGCCACAGCCGGCGGCCCAGTACATGGCGAATTTGGGCTTCGCGCCGTTGGTGCTCAGCCTGCCACCTCCATCTTCTCCGCTTCGGCGGCCCCGGCCCCCTTCCACTGCGGCCAGTGCAGCGGCCCCAGGGCCCGCACTTCCACGACGAAACTGTTGAACTCGTGCGCCAGCTTCACACCCTCCGCCGCGCTGGCCCAAACCAGTTTGATTCGCTCCGGCTCGATGCCCATCGCGCTCACCGTCCGGCGTAAGAGCAGATAGCGGCGCAGAGCTTTGTAATTCTGCTCGATGTAGTGACACTCGCCGGGGTGGCAGCCGGTGATCAACACGCCATCCGCGCCGCCGCCCACCACCAGCGTGGCGGGATGGATAGGTACGTGCAGCGGTTCAAGAAGCGTGTTCCTGATCACGCGCTCCACGCCGCCGGAGACCACGGCCTTGGCTTTGTCGGTGGCCGCGTGCCGGTCGGTATGCACCCACGAGACCTGTTCGCGGATCGAGACCAGCTCACACAGGTAAGGATTTAGCCCGGCCCGTTTGCTTGCGCCGCGGAAGGTGCCTTCGTGCAGGTGCGGCGTGCACGTTGCGACGACGACGCGCGTCAAGCCCAGTTCCTTGATGTCCTGCTCGAACAACTCCTTGCCCAGGCTGGAGCACATGAACTTGTAGTCGCGCGAGACGACCACCCCGCTGT
>CAZSNP010000092.1:0-819 GCA_964608265.1 uncultured Anaerolineales bacterium
AGCTCAACGCCTTCGAGCCCATCATCGCCCACAACCTGTTCAACAGCCTGATCTATCTGCGCAACGGCTGCCTCACGTTGGCCGATCGCTGCGTGCGCGGCATCACCGCCAACCGCGCCCATCTGCGCCGCAGCGTCGAAAGCTCCATCGGCATCGTCACCGCCCTCAACCCCTACATCGGTTACGAGAACGCCACGGCCATCGCCAGAGAGGCGCACGAGACCGGCGCGAGCGTGTACGATTTGGTGTTGGCGCAGGGGCTGATGAGCAAAGCCGAACTCGACGACGTGCTGCGCCCCGAGGTGCTGACCCAGCCGCGCCCGCTGCCGCGGCGGGAGTAGAGCGCCGTCGCTGCGATGCAAGCATCGCGCTCAGGTGGGGCGTCTGCGATTACACACCGATGCAAAAAAGAGCCCAGACGCGAACGGACCGCTCCGCCGGCGGCGTCGTGTACCGGCGGCATGGGCGCGGCGCGCAACAAAAGTCGGCGATGAAGTAGCCGATGGGATGTTGCCGCTGAATCTTGAAACCCAACTGCTGAGCGCATGTATGCGCCGCGGACTCGCGCCCACGCCCCGGCCCTCGCCCGCCGGGTTGAGCGGGTGGCGCCTGTCGCGTGCTCGTTGGAGGATGGAAGGGTGGACGACGAACTGTTTGCGTTGTGAAGGCGTGTTTGGCGCCCGGCTCTCCCTCACCCCCGGCCCCTCTCCCGCTGGGAGAGGGGAGCGGGCGCTGGCATTTTCAAACTTTCTGCAAATGGTACGGCCCCGGCCCTCGCCCGCCGGGTTGAGCGGGTGGCGCCTGTCGCGTGCTCGTTGG
>CAZSNP010000092.1:919-13163 GCA_964608265.1 uncultured Anaerolineales bacterium
GGGAGCGGGCGCTGGCATTTTCAAACTTTCTGCAAATGGTACGGCCCCGGCCCTCCTCCCGCTGGGAGAAGGGGGCGGCGCTGGTAACTTTGAGCTGTCCTCCAATAACACGGCCCGCCCTCTCCCCGAGAGGGCGGTGATAGCCTCGGTGCGACTCGCCGAAGCTATCGCGGGTGAGGGGGAGCCTTTACGCCGCCACCGCCTCAGCCACACGCCCGTTCTTGCCGTTCACCGCAATTGATTCCTGTGCGTGGAACTGGCTCATGTACAGGTCATAGAAGAAGCCGCGTTGCGCGAGCAACTCGTCGAACCTGCCGCGCTCGATGATCTCGCCCCGGTTCAGCACGAGGATCACGTCGGCGTTGCGGATGGTGCTCAGCCGGTGCGCGATCACGAACGAAGTCCGGCCATGCAGGAGCTTGTCGAACGCCTGCTGGATGAGGCGCTCGGTGCGTGTGTCCACGCTCGAGGTGGCCTCATCGAGGATGAGCAGCCGCGGGTTGGCGAGCGCCGCGCGCGCGATGGATAGCAACTGCCGCTGGCCCTGGCTCAGCCCGCTGCCCCGCTCGCCGAGCACGGTGTTGTACCCCTCCGGCAATCGCTCGACAAACGAATCCGCGTGCGCGAGTTTGGCCGCCGCGATCACTTCCTCATCCGTTGCGCCGGGCCGCCCGAAGCGGATGTTCTCCATCACCGTCGTGCTGAACAGGAACGTATCCTGCAGCACGATGCCGATCTGCCGGCGCAGGCTCTCCTTCGTCACCTCGCGCACATCCACACCGTCAATCGTCACCCGGCCGCCGGTCACATCGTAGAAGCGCGGGATGAGGTTGATGATCGTCGTCTTGCCCGCGCCGGTCGGCCCGACGATGGCGACGGTCTGCCCCGGCTTGGCGGTGAAGTTGACCTCGTGCAAGACCGGGGTGCCTTTCCTGTATTCCGCCGAGGCGTGATCGAACACCACCTCGCCCTTGATCTCCGGCATCGGTTGCGCGTCGGGTTTGTCCTGCACGCTCGGCTTCTCATCCAGCAGGGTGAAGATGCGTTCCGCGCCGGCGATGGCGTTCTGCAGGTTCGTCCACAGCAGCGCGATCTGCGAGACGGGTTGATTGAAACGCTGCACGTATTGCAGGAAGGTGATGACCAGCCCCAGCGAGACTGCCGTGCCGAAGAAGGATTGGTCGGTGAGCAGATAGAACCCGCCGACGCAGGTCACGATGGCGAGCGCGACGTAGCCCAGTGCCTCCAGCGCCGGTTGCAGCGCGCTGGTGTACGCCACCGCGCGCACGTTGGCGTCGCGGTTGGCGGCGTTGGTGGCCATGAAGTTTTTGATGTTCTCCTCGGCGCGATTGAAGGCCTGCACCTCGCGCACTGCCGCCGTCGTCTCCTGCAGCTCGGCGTTGAGGCTGCCCAGCTCCTTGCGGCTGTCACGGAACGCGCGGCGCGCCTGCTCCGACAACCAGAAGGTAGCGACGAACATCAACGGCACGACGCTCATACTCAGCAGGCCGAAGGCCAGGCTCTTGGTCAGCATCACATACGCCGTCCAGGCCAGCAGCAGCGCCGCGCCGACCACCTGGATCAGCGCGAAGTTCATCGCCTGCTCGACGGCGCTGGCATCGTTCGTGATGCGGCCCATCAAGTCGCCGGCCTCGTGCTCGGCGTAGTAACCGAGCGGCAGCCGATGCATGTGCGCAAACAGCGCCACCCGGATTTCGCGCAACACATTCTGGCCCGCCCACGTCATGGCGAAGAACGCCGCGCCGATGAGCAGCGCGCCGCCCACGTACAGCGCCACGACGCCGGCGATGAGCCGGCCCAGCCCGGCGATGCGATCCTCCGCCGAAAGCGCGCCCAATTCGCTCAAGGTCGGCGCCGGCGTGCCGGTGTAGATCGCCGACCGCAGCCAATCGTGAATGGCATCGTGCGTCCCGGCCACCGCGCTATCCGAGGCCAGCCAGCAGTTCGATGGCGGCGCGGCCGGCGAATCGGTTGCGCCGGGCGCGGCCAGCGAGAAACCGCCGAGGCCGTTGCTGCCGGGCGGGATGAGGTAACAATCCACCGTCTGGCCGATGAGGTCGGGCGCCGTCACCTGGGCCCACGTGTTGACGGTGATGAAGATCGCCACCGCGATCAACGCCGGCCAGTAGTGGGTGAAGTAGCCGGCCAGCCGCCCGAGCGTGTCGCCGACGTTTTTGGGTTTGATGTTGTCGCCGCTCAGCACGCGGCGCATTTGTTCCTGATTGCCAAACATTTCCAGTCTCCAGTTTTCAGATCGCAGTCGCCAGACAGCAGTACCCAGAGCTATCGAACCGTTTCTGTGATCTGGCTACTGTCGTCTGTGATCTCCACTTTCGCATCCGCCATCAACTGCGAGCGGTAAATCTCCGCGTAGATCGGGCTGTCTTCCAGCAGGTCGGCGTGCTTGCCGCGCGCCACCACCGCGCCCTTCTCGAGCACGAGGATTTGATCGGCATTCATCACCGTGCTGATGCGCTGCGCGATGACGAACGACGTGCGGGGCCCACCCTCGGTGGGCTTCATCAGCTTGTCAAGCGCCTTTTGGATTTTGGCCTCCGTCGCCAGATCCACACTCGAGGTCGAGTCATCGAGGATGAGCAGCCGGGGATTGAGGAGCAGCGCGCGGGCGATGGCGATGCGCTGCTTTTGCCCGCCGCTCAACGTCGAGCCGCGCTCGCCCACCGGCGTGTCGTAACCCTGCGGAAAACTCACGATGAAGTCATGGGCCGCCGCGGCCCTGGCCGCCTCGATCACTGCCTCCATCGTCGCCTCGGGCTTGCCAAAGGCGATGTTGTCGCGGATGGTGCCGGTGAAGAGCGTCGTCTCCTGCAGCACGATGCCGATCTGCGCGCGCAGCGAATCGAGCGTGACGTCGCGCAGGTCATGGCCGTCAATGGTGATGCGGCCCTGCGACGGATCGTAGAAGCGCGGCAGCAGGTTGATGATCGTGGTCTTGCCCGAGCCGGTCGCGCCGAGCAGAGCCACGGTCTCGCCCGGTTGCGCCTCGAAGGTGACGTTACGCAGCACCGGCTCGCCGCTGCCAAAGTAGCGGAAGGTCACGTCCTCGAACCGGACATGACCCGCGACAGCGGGTAATGTCGCAGCGCCAGGCTTGTCGGTCACGTCGTTCTTCGCATCGAGTATCTCGAAGATGCGCGCCGCGCTGGCCGAGGCCTGCCCGAGCTGCGTCACGATGAAGCCGAACTGGCCGAGCGGGATGAAGAGATACAGCAAGTACAGGCTGAACTCCTGCCACTCGCCAAAGGTGAGGTTGCCGTTGATGATCAGCCGCCCGCCGAAGAACGTCACCGCCGTCTGCCCCAGGTTGGCGATGAGGAAAATGAGCGGGAAGAGGAAGATCAGCACGCGCGTGACCGTGATCTGTTGATTGAACAGCGCGTCGGCCGCGCCTTTGAACCTGGCCTGCTGCTCCTTCTCGCGGGTGAAGGACTGCACCACCTTGATGCCGGCCAGGTTTTCCTGCAGCACGGTGTTCAAATCGGAGAGGCGTTGCTGCACCCGGCCGAACAATGGGCCGCTGATGGCGCCGAAGATCATAAACACCACCAGGCCGATGGGCAGGATCGGGAGGGCCGTCAGCGCCAGTTCGGTGTTGGTCGTAAACAGGATGAGGAGCACCGCGACCAGCAGCACGACCGCGCCCGCCAGTTGCACCAACCCCTGCCCGATGAAGAGCCGTACCTTCTCCACGTCGTCGGTCGCCCGCACCATCAGTTGACCGGTCTGATTTTGATCGTGATACGAGAACGATAGCCGTTGGATTTTGGCGAACAGATCGTTGCGCAGATCGAAGGCCACCGCCTGCGAGTTCTTTTCCGACCAGTAGGCCTGCAGAAACGAGAACAGCCCGCGCACCAGGGAGAAGACGACGATGGCGATGCCGGCGAAAATCAGGGCATTCGGCGCGCCGTCGCGCTGCGCGGCGAGGAAACCGGTCAGTTCGTCGAGGGTCGCGGTGGCGGGCAAATCGAGCTTCAGCCCGTCGATGATGCGCGGCACCGCCGCCCCGACGAACTGCGCCGGGATGTCGCCCAGCCGGTCGAGCACCTGTTTGGCCGTGAAGCCGTCGGTCACCGCGTCGATGATGTTGCGCACCATGCGCGGCACCGCCAGTTGGGCGAGGGTGGCGATGAGCAGAAACAAATACGGCAGCACCGCCTGCCCGCTGTACTTGCGCAGGTAAGCGATGGAGCGCTGCAGGCCGCGATTATTCGGCGCCTGTTCGCGTTGGCGGCCACGAGGGCCGGGTCGTTGCATCATCTTCAAACTCCTGTCAGTTCGTATTTGGGGATTGAGCGAGATTGCGATTGGACGCGAACACACCCTCACCCAAGTGTTAACTCTTGTGGAAGCGCACAAACAGCCGGGTCGCCCAGGCCTGTTCGATTTGCTCGGGCGTGGCGTCACGGCCCGCGCCCGAGGCCAACCCAAGGATGTCGGCGCGCTGCTCTCTGTACAAGCGGATGGCCAGTTGCCGCTCCGCCTCGCTCTCCAAAAACTCGGCGCGCACCGGCAGCCGTTGGCCCTGCACCTCAATCACCGCTTGCGGGTTGGCGCGCAGGTTGAGGTACCAATTCGAGCGTTCGGGGCCGCCGCGCGTCAGCGCGATAAAACGCTCGCCGTCGCGGACAAAACTGATGGGCGTCGAGAACCGCTGGCCGCTCTTGCGCCCGATGGTCGTGATCACCATCACACTTTCGCCCATTTTGCCCATCCAGCCGCGTCGCAACAGCAGCACCTGAAACTGCATCGCCATGCGGGCGACGGTGGAGACGCGCACCGGGGTAACCTGATCCGTCATCAGTTATTCCAATCTGTGGTTGATATGGGTTCTCACGCCGTCTCGGTCTCGACTTCGAGCTTGCGGACGGCCTCGGTGAGATGCTTGAGCGCGCTGGTGATCGCCTCGCGCCGGTCAGCGCTGAGGTGCTGCGTCAGCCCCTCGGTCCACTCCACGCGTTTGGCGATGCCGCGCTCGATGAGGGTGCGCCCCTTGCCGGTGAGGGTGATGAGTTTGGCGCGCCGGTCGTGCTCGGCCTCGGCGCGTTCGAGCAGGCCGAGCTGCACCAGCCCATCCACCAGCTGGCTGGCGGCGGCGGGCGTCACTTCGAGGTGGCTGCCGACCTCCGACAGGCCGCAGCTCCCGCGATAGTACAGCCGCAGCAGCACGTTGAACTGCGGCAGCGAGAGCTTTTGACTTTTGACATAGCTCATCCACGCCCGCATCGAGTGCTTCATAAACACCTCGGCCCAGTCGTGGAGCGCCGCCTGAAATTGTTTAGCCTGTGACATATTCAATCCATCGAAATAGTTAAGCCGACTAAGATATATCACCGCCTTGAATACCGTGTCAAGCCCGGGCCGGCTACGGGTGCATTTCTATATTTTGGCCGGGCCGCATCCTGAGCGGAGGCCCGCAGTTTTTGCGGGCCGCAGTCGAAGGAGCGGCCAATAATCTGGAATGCACCCCCGGCTACCCATTGGGAGGAACTTGGGAATGGCCCACCATCGCCCACCCGCCTTTACCCGCGCTTTATGGAACGGCACGGTCTGTGCACCGAGAACGACCCAAGCGTTGTGGATGGGGTTTCATCCCAACGGGAGGTTGGTATGGCGCACACAATCGGCGGATATTGGCTCAGTGATAAGGCGCTCGGGGCGACGGTGCGGCTGGTGCGCACGCTGTTCGACGGCACGCAGACTGAGGAATGGCTGCCCGCCGCCCTGGCGGCGCACGAAGTGCTGCACTCGCCGCAGAACGGGCTGACGGTGAAGGCGGCGCGGATTGACTTTGGCGGCGTGCTGGATGTGTGGGGGCTGAGCTTTGTGCCGCTCAATCTGGAAGTCGCCCCGCTGCCCGTGGAAGTGTTCTGACGCCGCGCGCCGGCGCCCTCAGCCGCCGGCGGTGAGCAGCCCGAGCGTCGCGGCCCAGGTCAGCCCGACGACGAAGAGCGTCGCCGCCCACAGCAGTTGCGCCAGCGGGCGCTGCGCCTCGCGCCGGTGCAACCACGCGCCCAGCGCCGTGTTCAACGCCCACGCCACCGCGCCGATGGCCGGCAACAACAACAGCCCGGCCGGCGGGCCGTAACGCGCCGGGTTCCCCTGCGCATCGAAGCGCAACGCAATCTCGTCCGGCAACTGTCCCATCACCACAAACAGATAGCCCGCCAGCGCCAGCACGCCGAGCGCGCCCGCGCCGATCAAAGTCAGCGCCGCGCGGTCATTCCACAGCGGCCACTGGGCGATGGGGGGGAAGGTTGATTGCGGGATCGCGCGTTGGGCCAGCACCTCGATGGGGGCGTCGAGGGTGAGGGGCGGTGCGGCGCGCTCTTTCACCGAGGCGATAAAGGCCGCCGGGTCGCGCGGCGACAGCGCCAGCCAGCCGCCCGGATAGCCGAGCAAGACCATCCCGGTCTTGTCCGCCGTCGTCGTCAGGAATTCCACCGCCCCCAATTGCTCATGCATAACTCGGCTGACGAGACAGCCGGGCCAGTTCAGCCCGTGCGGCTTCAATTCGCCGGGGAAGTCGCCGGCCATGTGGAGTTCCTCGATGTGTTCGAGCGGGATGACTTCGCGGCGCGCGCCCCAGGCCACCGTGAGCGCATCGTTCGCCACCGTGTAGCGCGCGGTCAACAATCCCCACCACCGATAGGCCGCCCACGCGAAGACCGGCGCTGCGACGACGAGCGCCAGCAGCCATACGACGGAGAGCGCGGCATACGGCTGCGTCGTCAGGCTGAGCACCGCGGCCGCGCCGAGCGCCGCGGCCGCCACCAGCACCGCCCCTCCGATGAGCAGGCCGAGGGTCTTTTCGGGATAGAAGCACATGCTGGTTAAAGTATAACGGGTGACGTGTTACCTGCACGCCACCCGTCATCCATAGAGACGCCCCCGGTGGGGCGTCTCCCGTGCCCCAATCAATACTTGCTCAATCCGCCGCGGTGCGTTCGTTCACATACACCGGCGTATTCCAGTGGCGGTACTTGGGCACCTTGCCGCGCACCACGTCGAAATACAAATCGCGCAGTTCGCCCACCAGCGGGCCCATCTTGCCGCGGTGCGCGCCGACTTCGCGGTGATCGATGCGGGTGATGGCCGCGATCTGCACGCCGGTGCCGGTGAACCACAGCTCGTCGGCGATGTACAACTCGGTGCGGTCAATCGAGCGCTCGATGACGTCGACCCCGAGGTCGTCGCGCAACAGCGTCATCACCGTGCGCCGGGTGATGCCTTCGAGGATGTTGTCCTTCACGGGCGGTGTGTACACCACGCCATCGCGCAGCATGAAGAAGTTTTCGGCCGAGCCTTCGGAGACGTGCCCGTCGCGCGTCAGCACCACCGCCTCGTCGAAGCCGTTGAGCAGCGCGTCGGTTTTGATGAAGGCACTGTTGATGTAGGCGCCGGTGATCTTGCCCCGGGCCGGGATGGCGTTGTCATCGACGCGCCGCCAGGAGGAGACGGTGACGTGCGCGCCTTCTTCGTTCTGCACGTAGCGGCCAAAGGGCACGGCGAAGATCGTCAACTCGGGGGTGAGGCTGTTGAGCCGCACGCCGATGATCTCATCGCTCATGTACACCAGCGGGCGGACGTAGCAATCCTGCCGGTAGCCTTCGGTGCGGACGAGGTCGAGCAGGATGTTGACCAGGTCCTCTTCGGAATAGCCCAGGTCCATCCACATCAGCTTGGCCGATTGCAGGAAACGATGAAAGTGATCGAAGGGCCGGAAGACAAAGAGCTGTTCCTCCAGCTCGTTCCAATAGCCGCGAATACCGCCGAACGCGCCGGTGCCATAGTTCAAGCCGTGGGTCATCACGCCGACTTTGGCTTCGGAGTACGGGACGATCTTGCCTTTGAAGAAAGCGTAACCGGGGAGTTTGGACATCAGGCGAATGCTCCTGCGCCGGGAGGAAATAGGGGCGTTGCTCCCTTTGCTAAAAGATTGTAGCCCTGCGGCACAATCTCGACAACCCTGCTTCAGGTGGCGCGCACCAACCAAAACCGTTTTGGTATCATATCGCCTCTTCAGCGCAAGACAACATTACTTTGACCCTATGACCGAACTCTCCCCCTCCGCCCAACGGGTGCAGGACGCGCTGGCCGTGCGCGGCCTGGCGCTGCATGTCATCGAACTCGCGCAGAGCACACGCACCTCGCCCGAGGCCGCTGCCGCCGTCGGCTGCGATGTCGGCCAAATCGTCAAGTCAATCGTCTTTCGAGCAAAGGAGAGCGACCGCGTCGTCCTCGTGCTGACCTCCGGCGCCAACCGGGTGAACGAGCGCGCGGTGGCGGCGCTGCTCGGCGAGCCGCTGGTCAAAGCCGACGCCGACTTCGTCCGCCACCGCACCGGCTTCGTCATCGGCGGGGTCGCGCCGGTGGGGCACCGCGAGCCGCCGGTGACGTACCTCGACGAAGACTTGATGCAGTACGCCGAAATCTGGGCAGCCGCCGGCACGCCGAACGCCCTCTTCAAACTCACCCCGCAGGATTTGCTCGCCCTCACCGGCGCGCATGTGGCGAAGGTCAAAACCAGCGCGTAAGCCCGGCCTCAGGCGCTGGTCAGGTCGCTGATCGTCGCCACGGCCCACCCCTGAGCGCGGCAGTGGGCGACGATGGATTTCAACGCCGCGACTTCGTTGAACTGGAAGTGATAGAGCACGATGTCGCCGGCGCGGGCATGCTTTTTGAAATCCGTAGCCACGTCGCGCCACGTCGGCCTGGCGGCCAGCTTCTTCGAGTCATTCGTCCGATCCCACATGACGATCGCCATCCCGAAGTCGCGCGCGGCGCGTTGTACGGCCTCGTCACTCCAGCCGCTGCTGTACGGCGGGCGGAAGTAGCGCACGCGCTCGATCCCCAACCGTTGCCGGGCCACGTCCATGAACTGGCTCAACTCACCGGCGACGAAGTCGTAAGATTTCCCGCCGAGCGCCGGATGGCTGTAGGTGTGGCATCCGATCTCGTGGCCCTCATCCAACGCGCGCTTCCACAGGTCGGGGTTGGCCGTGATCACCTTGCCGATGGGGAACAGGGTGAGGCGCACCTCGACTTCCTTGCACACCTCCAGCAACCGGGCGACGTGGAAGTAGCCGTCGTCGAACGTCAGCGCGAGGCGCCGGTTTGACGGGTTGACGCTGGAGAGGGCCTGCGGCTTGGCCGGCTCGGCGGCGAAGGCCGGGCGGGCAACAGCAGCGGCGGCGAGGCCGGCGAATGAGACGGCGCTGAACTTGAGGAAGGTGCGGCGGGAAAGAGTGGTCACGGTGGCGGCTCCGGCTAACGAGTTGTTGCCCGTCAATTTAGGAATCGCCGTTCACCGGCAGTTCCGCGCGCGGTTACGCCTCGATCACGCTTTGGTTACCGTTCGTTCACCAACCGCGAGGATGCGAAAAGAAGAGGCCCCGCCGCTCGGTTGAGCGACGGGGCCGGGGAGGGTGCGGGACGTATCCCGCGGGGTGCATTTGGGGAAACGGGCGACGATGAGAAACCGTCGCGCCGGCAATGCCGTTACTTGGCCTTGACCGTGATGGTCCTGGGCCTGGCGGCCTCGGCCTTGGGCAGGCGCAGGGTGAGCACGCCGTGCTCCACGTTGGCTTCGGCCTTCGCGCCGTCCACATCCACCGGCAGCTTGAGGCTGCGGCTGAACTTGCCGAAGGCGCGCTCGCGCAACAGCCAGCGGTCATCCTCGTCTGTCTTCTCCGAGGCGACCTCGCCGCTGAGGGTGACCACGTTCTCCAACACCTCGACCTTCACATCCTCCGGTTTGAGGCCGGGGACGGCGGCGCTGATGACGAACTCGTCGTCGGTGGCCTTCACATCCAACGGGATGGCGAAGGCGTCCACCGCGTTCGAGACGAAGCCGTTGCGGAAGAACGGATCATCGAAGACGCGATCCATCAAATCGAACAAACGAACCGGGTGATAGGGGCGAAGGGTGAGGGCCATGATGTTCTCTCCTGTGTGTCATGGATTGTTTACCGAAGATGCCAACAGGATACGCGCAGGGCATAAGAATTCGGCATACGCGGCATCAGCGTTGTGTTAGCGCCGCCTCACCCCCAACCCCCTCCCCTGCCGCGCGGTTTGCGGCTGGAAGCGGGGGCACTATGGCTTTCGACACATCCCAAATCCCCCCACGGGGTCTGCTGCGCTCGGGCCTTATGCCGTAACGTGTTGGCATCCAAAGGAGAACGCTATGAGCGCAGTCATTGAAATCAGGGATGTCAAGGCGGGCTATGGAAACGGGAGCAGCCGCGTGCCGGCGCTGAAGGGCGTCTCGCTCAGCATCGCGCGCGGCGAGATCTTCGGCCTGCTCGGCCCGAACGGCGCGGGCAAGACCACCCTACTCTCGTGTCTCGAAGGCCTGCACCGGCCCGACGAGGGCACGTTGCAAGTGGCCGGCCTCGAACCGAAGGCGGCCAAAGGCAAGCTGGGCATTCAGTTGCAAAAGACCGCCCTGCTCGACGACCTGACCGCGACGGAACTGCTCGAGACCTATGCCGCGCTGTACGGCGTGCCGCTCAGCCGCGCGCAGATCGAGGCCCTGCTGGCCCGCTTCGACCTTGGCGAGCAGCGGCACAAATACGCGCGGCATCTGTCGGGCGGGCAGCAGCAGCGGCTGGCGCTCGCCATCGCCCTCGCCAACGACCCCGAGATCGTGCTGCTCGACGAGCCGACCTCGGCCCTCGACCCGCACGCCCGCCGCGCGGTGTGGGACGTGGTGCGCGGAATGCACGCCGAGGGCCGCACCATCGTGATCACGACTCATTCGATGGAGGAGGCCGAGGCGTTGTGCGGGCGCGTGGCGGTGATGGATGGCGGGCGCATCATCGCCAGCGGCACGCCGGCCGCCATCGTGGCCGGGTTGAACATCAGCCCCATGCTCAGGGCCGCCGCCGAGTTGCCGCTCGAACAGGTGCGCGCGCTGCCGGGTGTGCTCACCACACGTTACACCGGCCCGTATCTCGAAGTCGAGACGACGCAGCCGCAGGCCACCCTACCCGCGTTGCAGTCGCTGGCCGCGCAGTTGGGCCGCTCGCTCAGCGAAGTGGCGCTGCGCCAGCCCAACCTCGAAGATGCGTTCTTGAAATTGACCGGCCGCGCGCTCAACGCGTAGGCTTCATCCACCCATCATTCACGGAGACACTGACCATGAACCGCAATACCATCACCATCGTCGCGCAGGGCTTCGGCTTTCTGGCTGCGATTTTCTTCCTGGCGCCGAGCTTCGCCATCCTGCCACAAAATGTCGGCATCTTTGGGGGCATTGTCTGCGGCATCATCGCCGCCTTCGGCTGGGCGATCCGCGGGCGCTTCAACGCCTGACCCGGGGAGCAACCTCATGTACCGTTTCTTCACTCTCACCAAAGCGATGTTCCTCATCCACTTCCGTGACCGTTCGTTGCTGTTCTGGAACTTCGCCTTTCCGGTTTTTCTGCTTTTCATCTACGGCGCGATCTTCGGCGGCGACGATCTACAGGCGTTCATGACGTGGATGATGCCCGGCGTGCTCACCGGCAACCTGATGGCCTTTGGCCTGATCGGCAGTTCGAGCACGATGAGCGAATTGCGGGCGAAGGGTGTGTTGCGCCGCATCCAGGCCAGCCCGGTGCCCGCCGGCATGCTCATCGGCGCGTACGTGATCGCCAATGTCTTCATGGCGCTGGCCACCGCCGTCGTCGTGATGATCGTCGGGGCGCTGGTGTACGGCGTCACGCTCAGCCCGTTCAACATCCTGCTGTCGCTGCCGATGTTGATCCTCACCGTGCTGGCGGCCGTCGCCATCGGGCAGGTCATCAGCGGCATCGCGCCGCGCGCCGGGGCCGCGGTCGCCATCGGGCAGTTGCTCTACTTCGGGCAGGTGTTCATCACCGACCTGTTCATGCCCATCGAGATGATGCCGGCCTGGGCGCAATCGGTCGGCCCGTGGCTGCCTGGCTATGCGATGGCGCAACTGGTGCGCCCGGCCCTGGCCGACGGCACACTCGCTGCCGGCTGGCCGCGCCAGATACTGTTGCTGGCCGTGTACACCGGTGTGGGGCTGGCCCTGGCCGCGCGGCTGTTCAAGTGGGAGGCGAAAACGTAGGGAGTGTGTGCGAACGACCTGCATTCGCCGGTGTCGCAGTGTCGCGGGGGGGCCCCCCCCGGGAACCCCCCGGGGGGGGGGGGGGGGGCCCCCCCAGGATATGGGGGGGGGCCGGGGGGCCCC
>CAZSNP010000093.1:0-12964 GCA_964608265.1 uncultured Anaerolineales bacterium
CCAAGAAAGAACTTGGCGGCCTTGGCGTGCTTTGCGAGAGCACGCTTTGCGCCTTTGCCTCTTTGCGCAGGACTCAATTAGAATGCCCGCCTACCTCTCAAGGAGACTATATGCGCGTGCTATTGATGGGCGTTGGGGCGGTGGGGGAGGCGATTGCGCTGGCGGCCAGGGATAAGCCCTGGCTCGAACGGATGGTGCTGGCGGACTTCAGCGAGAAGCGGGCCAGGGCGGTGCAGAAGAAACTCGGGGCCAAACGCAAGAAGCGCTTTCCCACCGAGAAGGTTGACGCCTCAAACAAGAAACGGATCATCGCGCTGGCCCGGAAGCACGATGTGGACTTGATCATGAACGCCGTCGCGCCGAACTTCAACGAAGTAATCTTCGACGCCGCCTTCGCCGCGCGGTGCGATTACATGGACATGGCCACGACGTTGAGCGAGACGCACCCCACCGATCCGTTCAACAAGCCCGGCGTGCTGCTGGGGGACTATCAATTCGCGCAGAGCGAGCGCTGGGGCGAGCGCGGGCAACTGGCCCTCATCGGCATGGGCGTCGACCCGGGCGTGTCGGACATCTTCGCCCGGTACGCGGCCAAACACCTCTTTGATGAGATTGATGAAATCGGCGTGCGCGACGGCGGCAACCTCACCATTCAGGGCTACGCCTTCGCGCCGGGCTTCAGCATCTGGACGACGATTGAGGAATGCCTCAACCCGCCGCTCATCTACGACCGCAAGAAGGGCGGCTGGCATACCACCGAGCCGTTCTCCGAGCCGGAGGTCTTCGACTTCCCGGAGGGCATCGGGCCGGTGGAGGTCGTCAACGTCGAGCACGAGGAAGTCGTCCTCATCCCGCGCTATGTGGATTGCAAACGGGTGACGTTCAAATACGGCCTCGGCACGCAGTTCATCGAAATCCTGAAGATGCTGCACGTGCTCGGCCTCGACCGCAAAGACAAGATCGCGGTCGGCGATCAGTTTGTTGCCCCGCGCGATGTGGTGGTGGCCTGCCTGCCCAACCCGGCCACGCTCGGCGACAAGATGATCGGCAAGACGTGCGTGGGCACCTGGGTCAAGGGCAGGCACAAGGGCAAAGCGCGCGCGGTGTATCTGTATCAAGTCACCGACAATCAGCAGAGCTGGCGCAAGTACGGTGTGCAGGCCATTGCGTGGCAGACGGGCGTCGCGCCCGTCATCGCGATGGAGCTGTTAGCCAGGGGCGAGTGGAGCGGCAGCGGCGTGCACCCGCCCGAACACTTCGACCCCGACCCCTTCATGGCCAGGATGGCGGAGTACGATTACGCCTATGGCATGGTCGAGATGAAGTAAGCGCTCGCACTGAACGCACAGACGCCAGACGGCCAGGGTGCAGAGTCTCCTTTGCATTGGCGGGCCATCGCGATTGTGCGTTGCGGATTGACGTGACAAGTCTAACGCCCTCGCGAACCCGGCCGACGACTAACCTCATCGCCTATTACGCCGCGCTGGTCGGCATCGGCCTGCTGGCGGCCTCGCTCGGCCCGACGTTGCAGGGTCTGGCCGCACAGACCGGCAGCAGCCTGGCGCAGATCAGCGCACTGTTCGTTGCGCGCTCGCTCGGCTACATCGGTTGCACCTCGCTGATTGGCCGGATGTACGATCGCGTCCCGGGTCATCCATTGATGGCGGGCGCGGTGATCGGCATCGCCGTGTGCCTCGCGCTCACGCCGCTGGCCCCGTGGCTGGCGCTGCTCGTCGCCCTCATGGCCGCCCTCGGCGCGATGGAGTCGATCGTCGATGTGGGCGCGAACACGCTACTGGTGTGGACGATCCGCGAGGGCGTCGGGCCGTATATGAACGGCCTGCACTTCGCCTTCGGGGCCGGCGCCTTCCTCTCGCCCATCGTCGTCGCGCAGGCCATCTCGTTCGGGGGCGGCATCACCTGGGGCTACTGGATTCTGGCCGCATTGGTGCTGCCCGCCGCGCTGTTGATTCTGCGGGTGCCCAGCCCGACCGCGCCGGGCCGGTCTACGGAGCGGAGCAGCGGCCAGTCCAACCTCGTGCTCGTCCTGCTCATCGCCGCGTTCTATTTTTTGTACGTGGGCGCGGAGGTGGGTTTCGGTGGCTGGGCGGCGACGTACGCCACTCGCACCGGCCTGGCGGATGAAGCCGGCGCGGCCTACCTCACCTCGGCGTTTTGGGGCGCGCTGACGGCTGGCCGTTTGCTGGCCATCCCCTTGGCCGCGCGTTTCCGTCCGCGCACCCTCATCGCCGCCAACGTCATCGGTTGTTTGTTGAGCGTTGGGTTGGCGCTGGTGTGGCAGGGCTCGGCGGTCGCGCTGTGGATCGCCGCGCTGGGCGCCGGGCTGGCGATGGCCTCGACCTTCCCGACGATGTTGACTCTGGCCGAGCGCCGCCTGCACCTCACCGGCGCGTTGACGAGCACGTTTTTCTTCGGCGCGGGGTTGGGCGGGATGTTTGTGCCCTGGCTCATCGGCCAGCTCTTCGAGCCGCTCGGGCCGCCGATTGCGCTGGCCTTAGTCTTCGCCGCACTGGTCGTGATGGCGGCGGTCTTCGCGGCGATTGTGCTGCTCGCACCGGGGCCAAAGGCAAGCCCCAGCCGCTAGGGCCCGCCTAACGCTCGACACAAGCTGAGCACTCGCTAAGAAATCGTCGCGGCCCGGTCAAAGCTTGTACAAAACAATACCGCTTCGCGTACGAAGACGATACAATAGACGCAACCTACACAAAAGTTCATTGGAGTGCGTGTGAAACGGAAGAAAGTGATCGTCATCGGCAGCGGCTTCGGCGGGCTGGGCGCGGCGGCGCGGCTGCTGGCGCGCGGCCACGAGGTCGAAATCTACGAGCGGCGCGACAAGCTGGGCGGGCGCGCGTATGTTTACGAGCGTAACGGCTTCAAGTTCGACGGCGGCCCGACCGTCATCACCGCCCCGTTCATGTTCGACGACCTGTTCGCGCTGGCGGGCAAACGCCGCGAGGATTACTTCACCTTCCAGCCGCTCTCGCCGTACTACCGCATCTTCAATCACCAGCGGCGCGCTTTCGACTACAACGGCGATGAGGCCTTCACCCGCGCGCAGATTCAGAAGTTCAGCCCGGCGGATGCCGAGGGCTACGCGCGTTTTCTCGCCACGACCAGGGCTATCTTCGACAAGGGCTTCACCGAACTGGCGGATAAACCGTTCCTGCACATCACCGATATGCTCAAGGTCGCGCCCGATCTCATCCGGCTGCAATCGTACAAGACCGTGTATGATTACGTCTCCGGCTTTGTGCAGGATGAGTTCCTGCGGCGCTGCTTCTCGTTTCACCCGCTCCTCATCGGCGGCAATCCGTTCGATGCCTCGTCAATCTACGCCATGATCCACTACCTCGAGCGCGAGTGGGGCGTGCATTACGCGCTGGGCGGCACGGGCGCGGTGGTCGAGGGGCTGGGGCGATTGATCCGCGAGCTGGGCGGGCGCATCCACCTCAACGCGGATGTGCAAGAGATCACGGTCGCCGCGGATGGGCGGCGCGTGACGGGTATCCGCCTCGCGGATGGCAGCACCCGGCTCGCCGACGATGTGATTTCCAACGCCGAGGTCGCTTTCACGTACAAGCACCTCATCCCGCCCGCGCACCGCAAGGGGTGGATCAACTTCCGCGTCGAGACGATGCGCTACAGCATGTCGCTGTTCGTCATCTACTTCGGCACGAAGCGGCTGTATCGTGAGCAGGGGCTGGCGCATCACAACATCATCCTGGGCGAACGCTACCGCGCGCTGCTCGACGATATCTTCAACAGGAAGGTGCTGGCCGACGACTTCTCGCTGTACCTCCACATGCCGACGTTGACCGATCCGAGCATCGCGCCGCCGGGCTGCGAGAACTTCTACGTGCTCGCGCCGGTGCCGCACCTTGGTGCGGAAGTGGACTGGACGGTGATGGCCGAGCGGTACAAACAGCGCATCCTGCAATTCCTGGAAGAGAACTATCTGCCGGACTTGCGCGCGAACATCATCGCCGAGCATTACATTGACCCGCTGCATTTCCGCGACGTGCTCAACAGCCACCTCGGCTCGGCCTTCTCGGTGGAGCCGATCCTGACGCAGAGCGCGTGGTTCCGCCCGCACAACCGCAGCGAGAATTTCGAAAACCTATATTTCGTCGGGGCGGGCACGCACCCCGGCGCGGGGCTGCCGGGCGTGCTGTCGTCGAGCAAGATTGCCGATGAGCTGATTTCGCACGGCGAGTTCGTCCGCGAAGCGGTGCGCGCTCCGGTTCCACTCCCGGGCTGAAGGACCTTGATGACGTTCACCGACATGGATGACGCCTTTGCCGAGTCCGAGCGCATAACGCGCGAGAACTCGAAGACGTTTTTCACTGCCACCGGCCTGCTGCCCGCGGCCGCCCGCCGCGCCATCCGCGCGCTGTACGGCTTCTGCCGCAGCACGGATGATTTGGTGGATCGCGACGGCGCGACGCTGGCGGATGTGGAGGCGTGGCGCGCGCGGGTCGCCCTGCCCGCCGCCGCGCAGCCGGAGGCCGCCCTGCGCGCGTGGGCCTTCATCCGCGAACAGTACAGCGTCAACCCGCGCTACGAAGCCGAGCTAATAGACGGAGTCGCGCTCGACATCGGCAAGCAACGCTATGCGACCTGGCCCGAACTCGAGCGCTACTGCTACCTCGTGGCCTCGACCGTCGGGTTGATGTCCATGCCCATCATCGGCCTGGCGCAGGGCACGACCTTCGACGAGGCCGCGCCGTATGCCATTCGACTGGGAGTGGCGCTGCAACTCACCAACATCCTGCGCGATGTGGGCGAGGACGCCGCGCGCGGGCGCGTCTATCTTCCCGCGTCCGACCTGGCCCGCTTTGGCCTGACCGCCGAAGACCTCCTCGGCGGTGTGCACGATGAGCGTTTCACTGAGTTGATGAAGTTCGAAATCCGCCGCGCGCGCGATTTGTACGCCCGGGCCTTGCCCGGCATCGCGCTGCTCTCACCGGCGGCCCGGCCCGCCGTGGGCGCAGCCGCGCTGCTCTATCGCGCCATCCTCAACGAGATCGAAGCCATCAATTACTGCGTGTACGCTCGGCGCGCGCATACCAGCGGATTGCAAAAGCTGCTGAGGCTGCCCGCCATCCTGTGGACGGTGTGGACGCTGGAACCGCCCCCAACGGGGAGTGTCGAAGTGCCGGGCATCAAAGCGACTTCTGCCTGACCTGACACTTCCCCATGACCTACTTCTCCTTCCTCTTTTACTTTGTCCTCACCCCCGCTATCCTGTTCACATTGTTGGTGGGCCCGACGCGGCGGGAGTGGGCGGCGCTGGGGATGCTGGCCATCCTCACCTACGTGTGGACGACGCCGTGGGACAACTACCTCGTGGGCAGCGGGGTGTGGTATTACGACCCGCAACTGGTGAGCGGCCTCGTCTTCGGCTGGGTGCCGTTGGAGGAGTATCTGTTCTTCGGCCTGCAATGCTGGATGACGAGCCTGTGGACTTTGGGACTGATTCGGGCTATCTCGCGCAAAGACGCCAAGGCGCCAAGTTTGATTCTTTTTGGGTTGGTCTATGTCGGGGTGCTTGTGTTCGCGTTCTCACCCCTTCGTCCTGTCACATTTTCACCGCTGCCCGCAGCGAGCGTCCCGTCCACCGACCTCCCGCCGTTGCCCTTCGGTCAGTGGAATTACCTCGTGTTGATCCTCGGCTGGGCGTTGCCCGTCATCGCCGGCCAGGCGTTTCTGGGATATGGAGCTTTCCGCGCGCACTGGCAGGCGTATCTGCTGGGATGCCTCATCCCGGCGCTGTACCTCACCGCGCTCGATTCGCTCGCCATCGGCTCGGGCACGTGGACGATTGCGCCGTCTCAATCGGTCAACGTCTTCCTCCCCGGCGGCGTGCCCATCGAGGAGGGCGTGTTCTTCTTCGTCACCAACCTCATGGTCGTGCAGGGCTGGCTGCTGTTCACCAGCCCCATCGCCCACGCCCGCATCTTCGCGCTGTTGGGCCGCAGGTTGAAGGACGATGGGCGGACGTTGGCGTTGCCATGAAAAGCCTGCGCCTTCAGTCAGCCGTCATCCGCCCTTCGCCCCAATTCATCCCGCTGCTCGCGTGGCTGGCGTTCATGATCTCGTTTCCGATCGTGGACTTTGTGACCCGCGGCAGTTGGTATCCGTGGCTGGCGACGGCCAACGTGCTGCTGCAGGGCGGGGCGGTGATGGCGGTGTTGTGGAATGCGTGGCCGCGCGCCAGCGTGCTGCGCCTCGCTGCCGTCGTGCTGCCGGTGACATGGCTGGCGGAGTTCATCGGCCATACCACCGGCCTGCCCTTTGGCGAATACGACTACGCGCCGCTGCTGCAACCGCAATTGCTCGGCGTGCCGCTGCTCATCCCGGTGGCGTGGCTGATGATGCTGCCGCCGGCGTGGGCGGTGACCTCCGCCATCGTCGCGCCGCAGCGCCGGGCCGCCTTCGCCGTCGTCTCGGCGCTGGCGTTCACCGCGTGGGATCTGTTCCTCGACCCGCAGATGGTGGCGCGCGGGCTGTGGGTTTGGTCAGACGGGCAAGCGTTGCCGGGCGATTACTTCGGCATTCCGCTGCTCAACTTCGGCGGCTGGCTGCTGGTCTCCGGCCTCGTCACTTGCCTCGCCCATCCGCGCGACATCACCTCGGCCGCCAGACCCCTCGCCGTCATTTACGCCCTCACCTGGCTGTTGCAGACCATCGGCCTGGGAGTCTTTTGGGGCCAGCCCGGCCCGGCGCTCTTCGGCTGCGCGGCGATGGGCGTGTTCGTGGCGATGTTCTGGCGACGTGAACGATTGCCGGGTGCTGGTTGAACGTTCAATATTCAATATGCCAACGCTGCTATGGACCCTCGCCGGCTTTGTGAGCGGGAGCGTGCCGTATTCGCTGCTGCTCGGCCGGCTTTTTCTGCGGCGCGATATCCGGCAATTCGGTGATCACAACCCCGGCTCGACCAACGTCTTTCGCGCCGGCGGCAGGTCCGTCGGCGTCGTCGCGCTGCTGTGCGATGGCTTCAAGGGCGCGATCCCGGTGGGGCTGGCGTATTGGGGAACGGGGCTTGCGGACTGGAGATTGATCCCGGTTGCGCTCGCGCCGGTGATTGGCCACGCGTGGTCGCCGTTTTTGCGCGGGCGCGGCGGCAAGGCGGTGGCGACGACGGCCGGCATCTGGACGGGCCTCACCGGCCCCGAAGCGCCCATCGTCATCAGCACGTTGTTGCTGGCCTGGTTCCTCAGCCTCAACCGCTCCGGCTGGGCGATAGCGGCGACGTGGTTGTGCTTCGGCCTGCACCTGCTGAACTATCACCGTGATCCCGTGTGGCTGGTCATCTGGCTGTGTAACCTCCTCATCCTGGCCTGGAAGTATCGAGACGACCTCCGCCACATGCCCGCCCTAAAGACTGACCTCGTCTCAAAATGGCTGCGGCCCTCCCCCTCTCCCACCGGAAGAGGGGGCACGGGGTGAGGGTGGACGACATGCTCTTCAGCCTCTTCATCACCGTCGCCCTCCTCACCGTCAGCCTCATCGCCCTCCTCAACGCGCTGACGTTTCCCCGCCTCCGCCCCACCACCCTCCACCCTCAACCCGCCTCGCTCTCAGTCCTCATCCCCGCCCGCAACGAGGCCCACGTCATCGCCGAGGCGGTGCGGGCGCTGCTCGCGCAGCCGGAGGTGACCGAGCTGCTCATCCTCGACGATCAATCCACCGACGACACGGCGGTGGTCGCGCGCGCGGCGGCGCAGGGCGACCCGCGACTGCGCGTCCTCGCCGGGCAGCCGCTGCCGGCTGAGTGGCTGGGCAAGAACTGGGCGTGCCATCAACTCTCGCAGGTTGCCACCGGCGATTGTTTGCTGTTCTCCGATGCCGACGTGCGCTGGCGGCCCTCGTCCCTCCGCGCGCTGCTCGATCACTTCCACCGCACCCGCGCGGACCTGCTGACCGTATGGCCGACGCAGATCACCGAGACGTGGGGCGAGCGCCTCGTCGTGCCGCTGATGGCGCTGGCGATACAGGCCTACCTGCCGGTGCTTGCCACGCACCACGCGCCCTCGCCCACCTTCGCGGCCGCGATGGGGCAGTGCCTGCTCTTTCGCCGCGCCGCCTACGACCGCATCGGCGGGCACGCGCGAGTGAGGGACAACATCGTGGAAGATGTGGCGCTGGCCCGCGCGGTCAAATCCGCCGGCCTCCGGCTGCGCGCCGCCGACGGCAACGGCCTCATCGCCTGCCGCATGTATCGCGACTGGGGCGAGGTGCGGGACGGTTTCGCCAAGAACATCCTCGCCGGGCATGGCAACCAGCCGCTCCTCCTTGTCCTTTCTACTCTCTTTCACTGGCTTGTCTTCATCGGGCCGTGGCTGCTAATTGCCGGAGACTGGAGGATGGGGCTTCCGCTCACCGCGCTGGGTGTGTTGGTTCGCGCGCTCACCGCCGCCGTCACCCGCCAGCGCGCGCGCGACGCGCTGCTCATGCCGGCCTCGGTGATGCTGATGACGGTCATCGCGGCGCAATCGCTGGGATGGCGTTATCGCGGCGGCCCGCAGTGGAAGGGGAGAACCTTTACCGCCGAGTCGCGGAAAACGCGGAGCGTTGACTCTCACTCCGCGAACTCGGCGTCTCTGCGGTGAACGGCTGAGATGGGTTACGACACCATTGTGATCGGCGCGGGCATCGGCGGATTGAGCGCCGCCATTCGCCTCGCAGCGGCGGGCCGGCGCGTGCTGGTGCTCGAGCAGAATGCGCAGGTCGGCGGCAAGATGGGCGAGGTGCGCGTCGAGGGCTTCCGCTGGGATACCGGCCCGTCGGTCATCACGATGCGCCCCGTCCTCGAGGATCTCTTCCGGGCCGCGAGCCGCCCGCTCGATGACTACCTCGACCTCCTGCCCGTCGAGCCGCTCACCCGCTACTTCTTCGCCGACGGCGCCGTGCTCGATGCCACAGCCGATTTGAGCCGGATGGCAGCTCAAATCAACCGCATCGAGCCGCGCGATGTGGAGGGCTACCTGGCCTTCCTTGCCTACGCTGCGCGCCTGCATCGCCTCACCGGCCCGGCCTTCATCTACGGTGACCCGGTCTCGCCGCGCACCTTTGGGCAAGTGCCGGCGCGCGAGTGGCGACACATTGATGGCTGGCGCACGATGCACGCCGCCATTCGCAGCTTCGTGCGCTCGCCGCACCTGCGCCAACTTCTCGGCCGCTTCGCCACCTACGTTGGCGCCAGTCCTTATCTTGCGCCGGCCACGCTCAACGTCATCGCCCACGTCGAGCTCACCGGGGGCGTGTGGTATCCGCGCGGCGGCATCTACGCCATCGCCCGCGCGCTGCAACGCCTGGCGGGCGAACTCGGCGTCGAGATTCGGACGAGCACGCGCGCTGAGCGAATCGAGGTGCGGGATGGGCGCGCGGCCGGCGTGATCGTGAACGGAAGCGTCCTCCCCGCGCGCCACATCCTCTCCAACGTGGATGCCGCCATCACTTACGAGAGGCTGCTGCCGGCGGGCGCGGTGTCGGCGCGCCGAGTCCGCGCGCTGACGGAGGCCGAGCCGTCGGTGTCCGGCTTCATCCTGTTGCTTGGCGTGCGCGGCGAACATCCGCAACTCGCGCACCACAACATCCTCTTCCCCGCCGATTACGCGCGCGAGTTCGACGACATCTTCCGGCGCGGCGTGCCGCCCGCTGACCCGACCGTGTACGCCGCCATCACCAGCAAGCGCGACCCCGACCACGCGCCGCCCGGCTGCGAGAACTGGTTCATCCTCGTCAACGCGCCTCCGCTCGGGCCGCAGTATGATTGGACGGCGCGCGCCGCCGAGTACCGCGACCGGGTGCTGGCCGTGCTCGCGCAACGCGGCCTCGACCTGCGCGACAAAATCATGATCGAGAAGATCATCACCCCGGTTGAGCTTGAAACGCTAACCGGCGCGCGGCGTGGCGCGCTGTACGGCGCATCGAGCAATAGCATGTTCGCCGCCTTCCGCCGCCCGCCCAACCAGTCGCCAGAGGTGCGCGGCCTCTACCTTGCCGGCGGCACCGCCCACCCCGGCGGCGGCGTGCCGATGGTGATGCTCTCGGGCGCAGCCGCGGCGCGCAAAATCCTGAACCATGCCGCCTGACTCAGCCCCCATCGTCCCGCGCCTCGAGTGGCTGCCGTTCCTCTCGCGGCGCGATGACGTTCGATGGATCAGGGCGTGGGAGTGGGCGGAGGACACATACGCGCGCGGCGACGAGACGATGGGGCGCGGCTGGCACGACGACCGGTACACCCGCCTGATTGCGACCGGCGCTAACCGCGACCTCTTCGAGCGCGCCGGCGAGCGGCTGCTGCGCTACGACTTTTATCCGCACACCCTCATCGAGCACAGCAGCCGCGCGGCGCAGGCCAACCGCAGCCTGCGGCTCAACGACCGCATCGTGCAGCGCATCCACGTTGTGCCCGGCCTGCTCGACGCGGTGACGGCCACGCGGGTGAGCGACGTCATCCGCGAGCCGCGCCGCCTGGGTCTGGCCTACGTCACCACCGAGGCACACTTCGAAATCGGCGAGTGGTGGTGCTGGGTGGAGTGGCAGCCGGCGGCGACGCTGACCGTCAACCTCCGCTCGATTTCACGGCCCGGCCCGCGCCTCCCCCGCTGGCAGCGGCCCTTTGCCCGCCGCCTGCAACTCCGCGCGCACGCCGCGGGGCTGGCCCGTTTCGCCGCGCTCGTGGCCGCGCCGTAGCCCCGTCTCCCAACCAACTTCAACATCCTCAACCCGTCCGCCGGGCCGAGCCGCGTTACACTCGCGCCATCACTCGGAGACCCCATGCTCAACTACCCCCTCAATCTTTCGTTCAAAATCATCGCGCTGGCGCCGCAGGTGCGCATCACCGACGCCAGCGGCAATTTGCTCTTCTACGTCCGCCAGAAACTCCTGGCCCTGAAGGAAGACGTCAAGGTCTTCACCGATGAGCAGCAACAGCGCCAGCTCTACCAAATCAAAGCCGACCGCATGCTGGATTTTTCGGCCACGTACCACATCAGCGTTTTGACCAACGGCACGGCCGGTAGCGCCATCGGGGCGGTCAAACGCCAGGGTATGCGTTCGCTGTGGAAGGCGACGTACAACATCCTCGACGCCGGCGGGGCCGAGGTCGGCCTCATCCACGAAGAGAATCCGTGGCTGAAGGTGCTTGACAGCCTCCTCAGCGACGTGCCTTTCCTCGGCATGTTCATCAACCCGGCCTACATCGTGGAACTGCGGGGCCGGCCGGTGCTGTACATGAAGAAGCAACCGGCCGTCTTCGAGGGCAAATTCACGCTTGAGAAGCGGGGTGAGATGGCGGAGGCCGATGAGAAGCTGCTGCTGCCCGCCGTGCTGATGATGCTGATGCTCGAGAGATCGCGTGGGTGATACGTGGTCGCCCCCGTGCCCGGCCCTTCGGAGCAATCCGAAGGGCCTTTTCAATAGCCCTGATCGATCACGAGTTGTTTGAATTGTGAGACCGAGAGAATGGTCGTGCGCACGAGTTTGCGCGCCTCGGTGAAGTCGCGGTCACCCGTCACGAAACAGTCCGCTTCGGCAACGATCGCGCAGATGAGAAAGGGGGCATCCTTTTGGTCACGCGGGAAGGCGATCCCAATATCGCCCGGGTCGAGGGTCACAGTTGACGCGCTGATCAGTTGCATCCACCGTTCGAGAACTTCCGGCGGCAATCCCAGCTTTGGTCGCGCCAAGACCGCCCGATACTCGGCGAGGATGATCGGCGTGACGATCCACTCAAATTCTGGATGGCCGACGACGTGCAGAATGACGTCCTCAGGCAGCCGGTCTCTCAGGGCCGCCGACACCAGTACATTGGTGTCAATGACCACCCTCATCGCGCAGCTCGGACTGCGGCGATCTCGACTGCCAGATCTTCATCGCTGAGGACCTGGGCCTGCGGCAGCGATTGGGTTTCCTTGAGCAATGCTTTTAGTTCGGCAACTCGAAGGCTGCGCGCGGCGTCGTCGGCGATGACGACGACTTCCACGGTCTGACCGGGGAGAAATGGCAAGTCGGATAGGATGACATGTTTGGGATCTTCAATTGTGAGAAAGCGACGAATAGCTACCATGTGTGCCTCCGAGTTGATTATGCCACAAAGCCCCGGTCAGTCGCTTGCTTGCCTCATGGGCGATGGAGCTTTCCACGTATAATGCCAACCATCGCCTAACCCTGTTTTGCGAAAGCTCATCGTGACGATCTACAACGACGCGCTCGCCCAGTACACCGCTGACCTGTTTGCCTCCGCCGACCCGGTTTTCCAGACCATCCACGACCGCATCCCGCAACGCGGCCTGCCGGCCATCACCATCCGCCCCGAGGAGGGCAGGTTCCTTCAGTTCCTCGTCCGCGCGATCGGGGTGCGCAAAGCGGTGGAGATCGGCACGCTCGGCGGGTACAGCGGGTCGTGGATGGCGCGTGGTCTGCTGCCCGGCGGCAAACTCATCACGCTGGAGCTGGAGCCGCGGCACGCCGAGGTGGCGCGTGAGCACTTCGCGCTGGCCGGGGTGGGCGACCGCGTGGAGGTGTGGGTGGGGAATGCGCACGACAGCCTGCCGCGCCTGACCGGCGAAGGCCCGTTCGATTTCTGCTTCATCGACGCCGAGAAGAGCGGCTACAACGCCTACCTCGACTGGGCGCTCGCTAACGTGCGCCCCGGCGGAGTCGTCGCCGCGCACAACGCCTTCTGGCACGGCGACATCTTGCGCGAGGACAACCGTGACGCCGGTGCCGAAATCATGCGCGCCTTCAATCGCCGCTGGGCCTCCGAGCCGCGTCTGCTGAGCACCATCTTCCCCGCCGGCGACGGCATGCTTATCGGGATTGTGGACTTCTGATTGCTGATTGAACATCGTTCCGAACCGGCAGTCAGCCATCGACAATCACAAATCACAAATCACAAATCAGAAATGCCCGTTCGCGTTCTCGCCCTGAT
>CAZSNP010000094.1:0-4040 GCA_964608265.1 uncultured Anaerolineales bacterium
TCTCTGGCCAGATCACACGCTGCGCCAGATTGAGCCAGAGACCCCTCGCTCACGCTCGGGGTGACATGCATTGGTTGGGCATTGTCATTCCGAGCGCAGCGAGGAATCTCTGGCCGGTCAGTAGCCCGCTAAGCGAACAAGGCCCGCACGCGCTGGGCCTCGGCGGCGCCCTTCTCGCCCAGCACCCGATACATCCCCACCGGCACGGTCTTGCCCTTCACCAACCGCGCCTCGGCAAATTCAATCTCGAACTTGTCCTTGACTCGCTCGTAGGTGAATTCGGTGACGAGCAGCGGCCACTTGAGGTCCTTCGTCAAATCCTGCACCCGGCTGGCCAGGTTGACGCCGTCGCCCATCACGGTGTAATTCACACGCTGGCCCGAGCCGACCAGCCCGACAAAGACCTCGGCCGTGTTCAGGCCGATGCCCATCTCAAGCTGCGACGGTTTGCCCTCGCCCAGCCACTTCTGCCGCAGCCGGTCGAGCTCGTGACGCATATCAATCGCGCACCGCACCGCCCGCTCGGCGTGATCGGGCAGGGGCACCGGTGCGCCGAAGAACGCCATCACCAGATCGCCCTCGTATTTATCCACCGTGCCGCCGTGCTTGTGGATCACGCCCGTCATCGAGCCGAGGTACTCGTTGAGCACCGTCACCAGTTCATCCGGCGTCATCTTTTCCGACATCGTCGTGAAGCCGCGGATGTCGGAGAACAGCACCGTCAGTTCGGCGCGCCGGCCGCGCGTGGCCTCGGTGATGCCCTTCTCCACCAGTTCATCCACCATCTCTTTGGAGATGAACAGGCTGAACATGTCTTTGACGCGCCGCCGCTCGAACTCCTCGCTGGCCGCGCGTTCCGCCGCCGGGACGGCAAAGGCGGCGAACAACGTCGTCAGCGGCGCGACCAGCGGGATCTCTGTGCGCCACAGCAAAAAGACCGCCAGCCACAGCGCCGTGCCCGCCACGATCAGGCCGAGCAGCACGGCCAGCGCGCGTGTGGGCTGGCGGATGAAGAGCAGGCCAAGGCCGAGCGCGCCGGAGACGACGATGCTGATCAGCATCATGCCGCGCTCGAAGATCGAGCACAACCGCAGAAAGCCGGTGCCCGCATCGGTGGGGCTGGCGCACACCCCTGAGAACAGCCGCACCTGCTCGCCCGTCACCACCGTCTCGTAAGCATTGGCCATCAACTCCACGCCCGAGGTCAAGCGCTCGAAGCCAAACGGGGTGGGATAGCGATCCTGCAGCGAGGCCGCCGTCGCGCCGATGAAGACGACTTTGTCGCGAAAGGCGTTGGGGTCTTCGAGCAGCGCGTCGCCATTGACGACCTTGAGCGCCGAGAGAGTTGGGATGGCCCCCTCCGGCCCGCGGTAGTTGACGCGCAAAAAACTCTGATCGAGCGAGACGGTGCGCGCGCCGAAGGTGAACGCCTCCGCGCCGGGGTCGGCGTCGAGCGCCTGGCCAGTGGCGAGCGAGGCGGCCACCAGCGGCCACGAATAAATCTTCTCGCCGCCATAGTTGTTCCACGCCTGAATGCTGTGCACCGCCCCGTCGGCATCGCGCTGAATGTTGGTGATGCCAAAGCCGGCCATGGCCCGGCGCAACGGCTCGGTCGGCGGCGGCAGGGTGACGAGCCGCCCCCCGCCCTCCACCGTATTGCGGATTTCGCCGTTGAGGATGACGTTGCCGGCGGCCTGCATCGCCGCCCCGAGCGCCTCATCGCCGAACTGCACCGTCAGCGTCTGCCCGGCGGCCAGCGGGTCGCGCGCCGGTTGGCCCGCCTCATCGAGGATCGCCAGCGCATTCACCTGAAAGTAACCGGAGATGCGCGCGACATCATCCCCCGCCACTACCGTGTACTTCACCGGCCCGCGAATCGGGATCAGCACCAGGCTGCCCGGCGTGACCGCGCACGGGTTCTCGATGTTGTTGAGCTGCAACAGCGTCGCCAGTTCCACTTGATAGCGCCCGGCCAACCCGGCGAGCGTGTCGCGCAAGACAAGATGTTCCTGCGGCGGGTTGGTGGGGATGGTGAGCGTCTGCCCGCCGCAGGCCGCATCGCCGCTTTCCATCCCGTTCGCCTGCGCGAGGTCGGCCAGCGATACGTTGTACCGATCAGCGATGGCGGCCAGCGTCTCACCCTGAAAAGTGTACGTCGCCGGTTTGAACTGCTCCGGCTCGATGAAGAAGACGTCGAAGGCGATGAGCTTGGCGCCGCCGGCCTTCAACCGGTCCACCATCTGCGCGAAGTAGGTGCGCGGCCACGGCCACTGCATCAGCGTGTTGCCGAACGAGTTATCATCAATCGCCACGATGACGATCTCGCTGCGGGGCGTTTCGCGGCCCCGCAATTGAAAGGCGCGGTTGATGGCCGCCAGTTCGGCCCCATCGAACAGGCCGGCCAGGGCCAGAATCAAAAACACCAGCACGAGGCCGGCGATGAGCCAGATGCTTTGTCGGCGCAAATTCAGTTGTCGCATACAAGGGTTCACCGCCGAGCACGCGGTGAACGCTGAGAGGTTTTATCTTCTCTCCGCGCTCTCGGCGTTCTCCGCGGTGCACTCAGGGCTGTGGCGTGGCGGTCGGGCAGCCCACGTCGTCGTACACCCAACTGCCGCTGACGCTCTGCCCATCGGCGGAGGTGACGGTGACGATGCCATCGGCCTTGGTGCAGCGCGCAAAGTCGAGATCGAACTCGAAGCCCGGGCCGGGGTGAACGGTGTACGGCCCGAGGCCGCCGGTGATCCGCACAAAGACCTTCAACCGATACGTCGGCTTGTCGGCTTCGAGGCAATTGCCGATGCACAATGCCCCGACCTCGGTGATGGTGAGCGTGGGCACGGCGGTCGGCGGCTCGCCGGTGGCCGTCTCAGCGGCGGTCGGCAGCGGCAACGGCGTAGCGATGGGAGTCAACCCGATGAACGGCGGATGCGGATAAGGCGACTCGAACTGCGGCTGGCACACCGGGCCGGCGAGGATGGTGTACCACCGTGCCGCCGGGATGCGCAACCGCTGCCCGGCATAGATGATGCTGGCGTTGTTCGCGCGCAGGATGGCGTTCGGCACCACCCCATAGGCCCGCCCAATGCAGAACGGCGTCTCGCCGCTGCGCACCACATGCTGTCCGATGACGATGACGGTGGGCAGCGGCTGCGCGGTGGGGATGACGGGACGCGGCGTGACGGTCGGCAGCGCGGTGGGGATTTCGCCGGTCGGGGTTGCCCCGTCGGTCGGTGTGGGGGTCGTGGTCGGCTGGAGGGTCGGCGTGGCCGTCGGCGCTTCGCGCGTCGGCTCGAGCGTGTCGGTGGGGGCGGCCAGCGTAGCATTGCCAACGAAGGTCACCTCGGTGGCATATGCAGCCAGGTCGGCCACCTCGGGCACGTTGATGCCCCACATCCCGAAGTCGGTCAACGCCATCGGCTCGGGCAAGCCGGCCTGACCACCTTCGACGCGATATTTGTACGTGGGTGGGATGAACTCCCGATTCACGCTGCACGTGCCGCGCAGACACATCACCGCCAGCGTCTGCGACAGGGCGTCGTACTTCACGCTCAGGTAAGCGGCCCGGGCCGAGGCCAGCCCGACCGGAGTCTCCACATCGAGTGCGCCGCCGTTAAGGAGCACCCATACCTGCCCACCCTCCAACGCAATCGAGGTGAGCTGGCTATCGAGGAACGGGTTGAGGATGCTGAACGAGACGCCGGTCTCTGCGCCGAGGCGGATGCGGCTGCCCTCGGTGAGTTCGAAATAGGCGTTGCTGCCGGGGCCGGTGCGAAGTTGTCCCCCGACGTTGAAGGCCCGGCCCGCCACAGCGGCCGCCCATTCACCGGTGGCGTCGCTGCGGGCCTCGACCGAGCCATTCACCTCTTTGAGGATCGCGCTGCGTTCGGGGGCGCTGGTCGCCAGCGTGTCGTTGGCGGCGGTCGGCGGCGGGTCCGCCCCGATGAGGGTGCGCTGGCAGGCCGCGACCAGCAACGCGCACAGGCCAAGGCTCAACCGGGCAATGATCTTCGACCGCATCGGCGGCGAGTGTAACACAA
>CAZSNP010000094.1:4140-12111 GCA_964608265.1 uncultured Anaerolineales bacterium
GCGGCCGGTGGCCGCGGCGGCGGCGTTGTGGGCGGAACCGCCGTCGCGTGTGATTACGCTCCTACTGGCAGCCGCCCAACGCGGTCGGCACATCAATGACGCTCGGCGTGCCGCTGACGGTGGTCGTGTTGTCGTAGATATCGGCGGCGACGACCCGCCACACAATGGAGCCATAGACCGAGCTGATGGAGACGTTGAACCAGTCGTGGCGATAGGTGGTGCCGCTCAACACCTGCAGCGTCCCCGAGCCGTTGCCGACTTGCTGGCCCGAAAAATCGAACGCCGTCCACTGCACCTCGGCCACGGCCAGCGGCGATTGATCGGTGATCTCGGCGGTGAAAGTCAGGTTGCACTTGTTCGGGCCGCGCGAACCGATCTGGGTGGGGCTGACGATGGCGCGCAGGATGTTCGGGCCTTGCGTATCGGCCGGCGGCGTGTTGGTCGCGGTCGGCCCGGTCACGGTGATGGTGATGGTCCGCGTCTCGGTGGTCGAGCCGGTGTTCACCGTCAAAGTGTAGGTCGTCGTCTGCGGCGGGCAGACTTGTTGCAGGCTGTTACCCACCACGCCCTGCCCATTCAGAAATACCTCTTTCACGTTGGCCGTCGTCCAGCGCAGGTTGGTGCATTGCCCGGCGGTGAGTGTGGTCGCATCCGCCGTGAAGCTGATCTGTGGCACGAGGGTGCCCGTACCGGTGGGCGTGAGGGTGGCGCCGCTCGGCGCGCGGGTCGCGGTCACAAACGGCAGGCCGGGGTAGGGCGAGTTGAATTGGGGCTGGCACACCGGCCCGTTGCTGATATTCGTCCACGGCACGGCCGGGATGACGAGGGTGCTGCCGACCAACAGCCGCGCGTTGACGGCGAGGTTGTTGGCGGCGGCGATGGCCTCGGGCAGCACACCGTAGCCGCGCCCGATGCACAACAAATTCTCACCCGAGCGCACCGTGTGCGTGCCGAGCGGCGCGGTCGTGGCGGTGGGGCTAATGCCGGGGGCAATGGGCGCGGGCGTGTCGGTGGCGGCGACCGGCGCAACCGAGGCCGGGGTGAAGGTGATGGTCGGGGTCGCGGTAGCGGGCGGTGTGCCCGTGGGTGTGATCGTGGCGGGCGGCGCGGCGGTCAGCGTTGCCATGAGGTGCCCGCTCTCCGGATTCTCGAGCACGAACGCCTGCACATCCTGGGCGGTGAGCGGTTGCCGCAGGCTGCCCTGCGGGCTGACGACGAGTCGTTCGAGGTTGCCGAGTTGCTCGTTGACGTTTGGCCCGACCGCGCCGCACGAGCCTTCGAGGCAATCCACCACCAGCAAATCGTCGTTGGGGTTATTCGGGTCGCCGGGCTGAAAAAAGAACACGGCGAATGAGCCGCGCACCGAGGCCACCCCGACCGGCGTCTGCACCTGCAACTCGCCGCCGGTGAGGCTGGCCCACAAACGACCAAAGCTCAATTCCACCTGGGCCAGCACGTTGCCGTTCGGCCCCGCCTGCACACCCTCGAGTGTGTACGACGAGTTGGCCGCCACGCGCAGGATGGTGCGGTCGCTGAAATCGAGCCGCGCCCTTGAGTCGGCGCCGGTCTGCACCTGCCCGCCGGTGCGCAGGGTGAAGCCGAGGCTGATGGGGGCGAGCGTCTCCGCCGCCGAGGGTTTCCCGTTCACGTTTCCGGCCAAATCGCCCACCACCGCCGAAAGCGGGTCGGTGGGGCCGCCGGGTGCGGGGGTCTCGGTGACCGGCAAGCAGGCGGTGAGGAAAACGAGGCTGCACAGGACGAGGCAGAGCGATTTGAACATACCCCCGTTATACCCCACTCCGCTGCGGGCCGATACCGCAATTGTTCCCATCGCGGAGGGTTGCCTCGTCGGTGGTGAAGCGCAACGGCGGGAGGAAGTAGTCCTCATCCAGCGCGTAACCCTGGCCGGGCGTGGCGATGACCGGCACACCGGCCTCCATACAGCGCCAGCATGTCGCGACAGATCGTGCGTTTGCTGGTCTCGAAGATAGTCGCCAGGTCGGCGGCGGGTCGCGTCCTGCCGCGTTGCAGTTCAAGCAACAGCGCGAGCAAACGATCAGTGCGATTCATTTTGAAAACACATCCGTGAACGATGTGCAGGGCCAAAGAAAAGGCCGTGCTTTTGGCACGGCCCGCTTACTCGGCCTCGAACAATTCGCGTGCTAAACCAGATTGCCGGATGATACCGGCCAGCGTGCCACGCCTCAACTCGGCATGGTTTGGCACTGGCACAGTGATTGTGGTTCCTCTTTCAGTCTTTTGCATGATGATATGGCTGCCTTTGCGCCGAACTTGATTGAAGCCATGCCGGGCCAATATCCTACAAATGTCGTTGCCGGAAAGCACCCGGAGCTTCGACATAGATAAACCGGCTCCTAAATCGGAGCCGAAACGGTGGGCATGATGGGCATGATGTAGGTTTTCTTCTTCAGGCGCCGTTTGACCTCTGAAGCAGAGGCCGCCTCAAAGAAACCCTCAACGGCTTCCAGCAGGTTGAGCCGTGCTTCTTCAATCGTTTTTCCCTGACTGACTACATCTAACTCAGGGCAGGTGGAGACGAACCCATCGCCCTCTTTCTCGATAATGGCAGTCAACGTCAAGACTTTGCTGCTCATGCTGATCTCCGCATTGAAAGAATGCTGTCAGATAACTTGTCTAAAATTCTAGCACAGCACGCTTGCAGAATGCGCCCCATCAAGGTCCCGCAGAGCCTAACCCCTCCATCCGCTGCGAGATGAAGTCGCGCTCGACTTTGTTGTGCGTCAGTTCGAGCGCGGCGCGATAGGCTTCGCGCGCCGCCTCAACCTCGTCGCAGCGCCGCAGCATATCTGCCCGCGCCAGGTGATACGGGCCATACTCGGCCAACTCGTCGCCGAGCAGGGCCAGCAAACGCAGGCCGGTCTGCGGGGAGCCGGCCATCGAAACGGCCACCGCCTGATTGAGGCGAATGACGGCGGTCTCGAGGTAGCGCCGCAGTTCGCCGTACAAGGTGACGATCTGCGGCCAATCGGTGTCTTCGAAGCGGGCGGCGCTGGCGTGCAGCGCGCTGATGGCGGCCTGAATCTGGTACGGGCCAGGCTGCCGCAGATGCAGCGCCGTCTCCAACAGCGCCAGGCCGTCACGGATGAGGCGCCGATCCCACATATTCCGATCCTGGCTTTCGAGCAGAATCAATTCGCCGTGCGCGCCGAGGCGGGCAGCGCGGCGCGAGTGATGGAGCAGCATCAGCGCCAGCAGCCCGATGACTTCGGCGCGTTGCGCCTCGGGCACATCGGTCTTCCCGTCCCGCACGAGGTGTTCGAGCACCCGGCCCAGCCGGATGGCCTCATCGCACAACTCCTGGCGGATGAGCGCTTCGCCGGTCGTGGCGGCATAGCCCTCGGTGAAGATCAGATAGATCACGCTCAGCACGGCCTCGAGCCGCCCGGCCAGCAGATGGGCGGGCGGCACGTAGAACGGGATGCCGGCATCCTTGATTTTGCGTTTGGCGCGCACGAGGCGCTGCGCCATCGTCGGCACCGGGACGAGGAAGGCCGCGGCCACCTCCGGCGTGCTCAATCCGCCGAGCGTGTTCAACGTCAGCGCCACTTGCTGTTCCTCGGGCAGCGCCGGATGACAGCAGGTGAACATCAACTTTAGGCGTTCGTCGGGGATGTCGCCGACCGCATCGTAATCTTCGCTGACGGCGAGTTGGGCGGGCGGCAGGTCGGCGAGGGCGTGCGCCTTTGCGCCGCGCAACCGATTGAGCACCTTACGGCGCGCGGTGGTGGTGAGCCACGCGCCGGGCCTGTGCGGCAGGCCGTCACGCCCCCAGTGTTCGGCCGCTTCCACGAACGCATCCTGCAACGCGTCCTCGGCGAGGTCGAAATCGCTGCACCACCCGATGAGGGTAGCGAGCAGTTGGCCGTACTCCTGCCGGTGCACGCGCTCGAGGGCGGCGCGGGTGTCGTTCGCCATACGGGCTGAAGTATAACGAAGTCAGCGGCCCAGCGGAAAATAAAACCGACCGCCGAAATGCGGTCGGTGAATGAACGCCCTCTCGCCCCAACAGCCCGGGCCTGTCAGCCCTGTTCCGCCGCGCGCTTCAGATCGGAGGCATATTGCTCGAAGGTGGGGCGGAAGTCGGGCAGCGGGCCGGCGATCAGCGGCAGCATCAGCCCGGTGTAGGCCTCGGCCATCGAGAAGTCCGTGGAGCCATCCGATTTTGGAGTGAAGGTGTAAGTCCGCACGCCTTTGAACATGAAGTTACCGTCGCTCCACACCATCTGCTTCTCGGGTGTGAACTCGATGACGTTGAGGTTGAAGGTGCGCTCCGGCGTGATGACGGCGATGAGCTTGATCGTCTGGCCCAGCGCGATCTTGCCCTCGATGCTCTTGACCGTCGAGTTCCAGCGCGGGAAGTTGGCGGCATCGGTCATCAGCGCCCACACGCGGCTGACGCTGGCTTGAATGTGGGTCGTGATCGCATACTCCATGCGGAAGGCGCTTTTGTCGAGTGTGGCTTTGGTCATCACGTCATCCTTTTTCGAAAAAATGCTCCGCATCGAATTGCGCGAATGAGCGCGAATGTTGACTGGCTGCTTCGAGAGATTCGCGTAATTCGATGCCGGAAAAGCTGTCGCTTACTTCGCTCGCACGCGGTTGTTCTTCGGGTTGTGCTCCAACTCGGCCAACCCGAGGGCTTCGAGCAGCGGCGGCAGGTACATGCCGAAGCGCCCGCGATAGCCTTTGCGCAGCCCGTACCACCCGCCGACCGGATTCTTCGGCGACCGGCCCCACGCCTCCACCGTCCCCTCCGCCGCCGGCTTCTGCTCGTCCGCCGCGCCGAGCGGCATCCAATCCCCATGCGCCTTGAGCATCTTGTGCAGGTCTTCGATGGCGCTCAGGTGGTAGCGCAACTCGGTGCTGCCGACCTTGCACACCAGCGCCGGCGGGTCGAGAGTCTCGTCCCGATACATCACGTATTCGGAGCCGAGGTTGGCGGTCTGCAACTTCCACGGATTCTCCCGCGTGCCGTTGCCGCTTTTGCTTTTGGGCGCCGCTTTCGGTTTGGCCGCCGGCTTTGCTTTGGGGGTTGTTTTCGTCTTGGCTTTCATGTTGCTCCTGTTGGGCCCACTCATCGGGCGGGTTGGGAGAAGAATAGGCTTCGATTGCTCCCGAGTCAATGCCGCGCGAATTCTACGAAATATGACGACTGCCGACAGCCAAAGGGTGCGGTCGGGCCGCACCGGGCGGAGCTGTGCGCCGCGTTAAGGAGCGGCTTTCATCAACACCGGCAGAAAGAGGAAGCGCCGGGCGAGGGCCTGCATTTGGTCGGCGGTGATGGCCGGGACGGAATGCGGCGTGACGCTCACGCCCGCGTCGAAGTCGCCCGAGGCGCGGAAGTTGAAGGTCAGGTTCGGCCAGTCGTTGAAGCCGCTCAAGGCCTGGCCGGCGCTCGGGTCGCAGTCATTCAGGCCGGCGATCCAGTTTACGTCGGCGGTGACGTTGAGGTCGGTGGCGTCGCCGTCCCCGTTCCAGTCCAGCGGGCCGTTCGCCGGGCCTACAATCGGCACGCCCGCCACGCCATACACCGCCTGCCGCCCGGCTGGCCCGCCGACCCCGGCCGGCTCGTTGAGGCCGCCATTCTCGTTGAGGCCGGGCAGTTGCTGGGTTGAATAATCCAGCGGGCGGGTGTTGTCGAACCACGGAAACTGGAACGAGTAGCTCATCACGCTGAGATAGTTCGGCTTGCAGTTGCGTTGGTCGCCGCCGCCGTGGCCGAGGCCGAGGTTGTGGCCCAGCTCGTGCATGAAGGTGCTGGCCTCCGCGGCGCTCTGCCCGCCGGCCAGGGCGATGTCGTCCGCATCCCAACTGCCGAGCGTGACCATGAAATCGTTGCCGGGTTGCTCGCCGATGCCGGAGGAGCCGATTTGATGCCGGTGGTCGTGTCCGAAGATGAGGTAGTGAAAGGCCAGCCGCCGCGCCCCGAGGCGGTTGGCGCAGTTGGCGTCGCCGCGTTCGAGCGCGGTCCCGAAGCGCCCGTCGCACGGATCCGCCGTCGTGGCGGTTTTGAGATCGTGGAAATCGTTATTGGCCCCGGCGCGCGAGTCGAACCAGATGGCGGCGATCTCGGGCATGGACTCGTCGGTCATTGTGTGGAGGGTGATGCCGTTGTTGCCGTCGGGGTTGGCGACCGGGGCGTTCGCGAACGCCGTGCGGACCGACTGTAGGCCGCCGGCATCCGGCGCGTGCGCGTGGCCGGCGGCAGCCATCCAATCAATCTCCACAAACACATCCATGTGATTGGGGTTGGCGTTGAACGGGGCCTGCTGCAGGGGCAGGTCAATCGTGCCGTCGCGGTTGTAGTCAATGCCGTTGGTCTCCCACTCGTCGCACAGCGCGTCGCCGTCGCGGTCGCCGCCGCGCACGAACACATCCCACGCGCCGTTGGTGTCGCCCGCGACGAGATTGGTGGCGGCGGATTGATACGCCAGCCCGCAGCCGTTGGCGCTGAAGGTCGCGCCAGTGCTGGCGTTGTCGGCCTGTGTGCCGGTGATGGTCACGTTGGCGCGCAGCGTCGTGTTCGCGATCAGATCGCGCACGAAGATGTCGCCCAGGTCGTTGGTGTCGCCGGGCACCAGGTCGGTGCTGAAGGATTCAAACGCCACGTAGCGCGCGTCGGGGCTGAGGGCGGGGTTGCTGGCGCCGAAGAACGATTGCGCGCCGTTAGCGGCCACGCTCACGCGCACCGTCGCGCCGGTCGAGCGGTCGTGGAGAAAGACGTCATCAAGAGCGTTGTCGTCGCCGGCCACCAGATTGCTCGCGCCGGATTGAAACGCGACGTAGCGCCCGTTGGCGCTGATGAAGGCGTTGAAGCTGCCGTTGTTCCCTTCCGCGCCGCCGCCGGAGAGGCTGACGCGCGTGGTGGCGATGTTGCCCGGCTCATCGAAGACGCCGTTCCCGTCGCTGTCGCGGTCGTGCACAAAGACGTCGGAGATGTTGTTCGCGTCGCCGGTCACGAGGTTGTCGGCGTCGGAGTGGAAGGCGACGAAACGACCGTTGGCGCTGAGGGAGGGCCGGTCGCTGCCAAAGGTGGGGCCGTTCGCCTGAGCGCCGCTGCTCGCCACGCTCACCCGCACGGTTGCCACCGCACCCGGCTCATCAAAAATACCGTCCCGGTCGGTGTCGCGATCCCGCACAAAGATATCGGCGATGTTGTTCGTATCGCCGGCCACGAGGTTGCTGGCAGCGGAAGTGAAGGCGATGAAGCGCCCATCGAAACTGAGGGTGAGGGAGGCGAAGCCGCCGGAGGGGCCATCGGCCTGCGTGTTGTTGCTCGACACGCTTATCCGCGCCGTCGCCCCGGTCTGCCGGTCATGCACAAAGACATCGGGGCAGGTGCCGGGCGCGAGGAAGCCGGGGCAGGTGTTGGTGTCGCCGGCGGCCAGGTTCGTCGCGCGCGACTCGAAGGCGACGAAGCGCCCATCCCCGCTGATCGCCGGAAACAGGCTATTCCCGTCAGACTGTGCGCCGTTGCTGGCCACGCTCACCCGGGCCGTGGTGTTGTTGGCGAGGTTGCGGACGAAGATGTCGCCGGTGAGGTTGGTGTCGTTGGCGACGAATTCGCTCCCGAGCGAATCGAAGGCGACGAGCAGGCCATCGGCGCTGAGGGCGGGGCGGAAGGCGTCGCTGCTGCTTTGCGCGCCGGCGCTGGAGAGGCTGGCGCGCACGACAGCTGGATCGGGCGATGCGAGGCTGGGGCGGGGCAGTGCTCCCAATCCCGATGTAATGAGAAGGACGATGAAGGCCGCCGAACGGAGACGCCGGAACATAGTGACCTCCCAGAGGCAACTGCCTCAAACGACGTGTTCGGGCGCGGCGCGTGCTGTGATTGTAGTGAAAATCGGGCGGGCTGAATAGTGACGGTCAGGCAGGGCGCGGGCTTTGCGCTCGCCCTCATCCCCCAACCCCGTAAGCGCAGCGACTCTC
>CAZSNP010000095.1:0-9078 GCA_964608265.1 uncultured Anaerolineales bacterium
CACCAAAGATAATGAGCCAGATCCAATTAGTGGCCCAGGCCGCCCATTCTCCGCTAAAACGCGCTACGGGTTGGGTAAAATGAGTATAGACGGCCCATTCTTGGGCCAATTGGCCGAGGGCGGTAACAAAGCCAAGCACCACCAGTAGAGCACCGATGCGGTGGCGGGGATGGCGGCGCAGAATCAATGTACCAAAGATGCTCATGGTAAGTGGGGAGAGCAAGGCTTGTTGGAACGCATCAAATATGTTGTTGAGATGATTGCGTGCGCCACCCGGAACCCCCCAAGAGACGGGCACCGATGAAGTGAGATTGAGTATGAACAACCCAAACCCGGCCAAACCCACTCCGAGGGTAAGCCCAAACCAGCTCCACCGCAACCAGCGGTTATAAAACTGGGCCGGGTGAATTGATTCAGTCACCATTCAGCCTCCTGTGTAAACCCTAGCGTAGAGGCGAATCGTCAGAATGCGACTTAATCCACACGCTGACTTTATCCGGTTTGAGGGTTTCGTCAATCACTTCTTCGAGCCGCATCACCAATTTATCCAAATCGGTCTCATCGCGGCAGGTGGCAGCGAACTCGGCTAGCACTTTTTGCGCATCATACTTCTTGCGGAAGAAGCGCTTATCAACAAATTCCTGCACGCGGTTGCGGAGCGGGAAGAACAGCGCGGCGATGGCGAGGGTAGAGGCAACGGTCACAAGTTCCGATCGCTGACTGCCGACCGCCGACAACAGACTTTGCAGGACAATGACGAGACCCGCGTAAGCGAGCGCCAGCAAGCCGCTGAGGAGCGAGTATTGTAGCGTGCGGCGGATAATCAGGTCTGTATCCCACAACCGATAGCGCGTAATGGCAAAGAGGAAGGAAAAGGCAAAGAAGCCGTACCCGCCTACATAAAGCGGAATATTGATCAGCATCGCCACAATGCGCCCTTCCGAAGGCTCTTGGACCGGGTACAGGTTGATGATGGTGACGTAGTAGAGGCTGGTGCAGAAGGTGGCAATAAACCCCAGCACCACCCATTTGATCTGCTGGCGTTCAGCTGGGCTGGCGACTTTGAAATAGCGGTAGGGCAGGGAATAGGCAGAAAAGCCGATCCAGGCTAGAGTAACAACCGCGGTCAGGCTGGCATATGTCACATCCTCCAGAAAAAAAGCTACCAGGATAACGTATGGGATGGTGATGGCTATGACGGGCCAGCGCACCCAGCGCGGCTCGAAGCGCCCGGTCGGGAAGATGAACGGGATCGGGAGAAAAAGCGCGGTGCCAATCCCCAAGACGACGGCCTGAATCCCGTGAAGCGATTCATCCAGGCCCTGCACACCCTCCAGCAACACCGACATCAGCGCGCCGGAGATGAGTAGGGCCACCCAATCGTCCGACTTGCGCCAGAAAAGGAGCGCGCCAACCAGCGCAAGACTCAGCCGGGCGATGAGGGAGCCAATGAGGGAAAGAGGGAACATGAAAGGCAACCCCATGCTTGCCGCAATTTCCACATCTTCGCGGGTGATTTGCGTGGAAGCCGAACAGTTCGCGTCGGGCGCGGCGCAACTGGGGAGGGGGGCGCGGGCGGTGTTGATGGTCCCGATGACGAATAACAGGAGGCAGGCGGTGGCGAACAGAAGCCACCCCACCCGTGCGAGGTAAACCCAGGGCGGGCGGAGGGTGGTGAGGGAAGGCTTGTTCATGCCACAATGATACTGACAGGGTGTTTAGAGATCATTTATTGGGATGTGTGCACGCACGAGTTGTCTGTCGAAGCCGCATCCTGAGCGGAGCGGGCTGCCGTTGCCCGCGCAGTCGAAGGAGCGGCTGACATCCTGTGCGTGCACACTATTGGGATGGTCAAGGTTATCAATCAACCCCGCTTGGGCTAAGGTAAGCCTGCGGCTTCGTAGGCGGATTTTGGCAGGGGTTTGCAGGTTGGTCATTGACAATCATTCTAAACGCCAGGCCGCAAAGGCGCAGGGTCGCAGGGAGACGAATCTTTTCGACCTTGCGTCCTGGCGCCCTTGCGTTAATTCCGGCTTCGATTAACCATGAAGCCTACAATTAGCCCGTACACCCCATGCGCCACGCCGAAGTGAACGGGCGCGATGGCGCGCAAGGGCGAAGCCGCAGGTAATAGCACGCCCAGCGCCAAGCCGAGTAATGCCAAGCCATACGCCGGCCCGCACAGCAAGCCCAGCCGCCAATCACTGCGCCGGAAGGGGATGAGGTGACGCAGGCCACCGAAGAACGCGCCGTACACGGCGGAAACGGCCAGATGCGCCAAGACGCCGGCCACCGGTGAGCCGCTGCCCGCCGGGTCGAAGCGCCCGAGCACCGTGAGCGCCGCCATGCCGCCGATCCATTCCGCAATCAGCAGATAGGCCGCCATCCCCACACCCGCCGCGCCGCCGGCCAGCAAGCCATCCACCGCCGCATCGCCCACCGTTTGTGTGTGCGCTTTGGTGATCATGCGCTCAGTGTACGCGCGCGCCATCTCGACTTCGTTACGGCGAGCGTTACGGCGGGAACAGATATTGGCAACGGATAGCAACAACGGATGTTGGCAGCGGAGGTGATGGATCGGATGAAGCGGATAAGTGGATGGGCCGCCGCAGCGCCATCCGTTCTATCCGTTTTCAACCGCTGCCCATATCCGCTGCCGACATCCGCCCATCCGATCCGGCACATCCGCTGCATCCCTCATTATCCGCCGCCAACTTTCGCGCTACAATCCGCAGCGATGCCGCTTCTCACCCTCCACCTGCTCGGTTCACCCCGCATTGAACTGGACGGCAAACCCATCGAAGTAGACACGCGCAAAGCCACCGCCCTGCTGGTCTACCTCGCCCTCACCGGGGGCCATAGCCGCGAAAAGCTGGCCGCCTTCTTCTGGCCGGAGGCGAATAGCGACAAGGCCTTCGGCGCGCTGCGGCGCACCCTCTCGGTGCTCAACAAGGCGGTGGCCGGCCTCGGGCTGGTCATCGAGCGCGAGACGGTGAGCTTCGAGGCCGGGCCAGAGGCCTGGGTGGATGTGGTCGAATTCAGCCGCCTCGCCCGCGCGGGCGAGCCCCCCGCCCTGAGCCGCGCCGCCGCGCTCTACCGCGACGACTTCATGGCCGGCTTCAGCCTGCGCGACAGCGCCGCCTTCGACGAGTGGCAGTTCCTCCAAAGTGAAAGCCTGCGCCGAGAATTCGCCCTCGTGCTCGAAAAACTGGTGACCGCCCGCGCCGAGAACGCCGAGGCGCTCGCGCGCCGCTGGCTGCAGCTCGACCCGCTGCATGAGCCGGCCCATCGCGCACTGATGCAGCTCTACGCCGAGAGTGGCCAGCACACCGCCGCGCTCCGCCAATATCAGGAATGCGCGCGGGTGTTGCAGGCAGAGCTGGGTGTCGCACCGCTGGCCGATACCACGCTTTTGTTCGAGGCGATCAAGGAAAGACGGGGAGCGGGGGCGCGGAGGAGCAGAGGAGAATCGAGTCCCACTCCTCCGCCGCCCGGCTCACCCGCTCCCTTGCCGCTGGTCGGTCGGGCGCGCGAACTCGCCCAACTCAGCGCCGCGTGCCGGCCGGGCCACTTCATCGTGATCGAGGGCGAGGCCGGCATCGGCAAGACGCGGCTGATGGAGGCCGTGCTCGGATCGAAGCCGTCCTCGGGGGAAGCGGCGCTCACGCTGCGGTGTTACGCCGGGCAATCGTCTCTGGCCTATGGCCCCGTCGTCGAGGGGCTGCGCTCGGCGCTGCGAACACCGGAGGCGTCAGCCCGCGTCGGCGCCCTGGCGGCCCATCACCGAGCCGAGGCCGCGCGCCTGCTTCCCGAACTATCGGCGGCGGGGTTGCCGCCCGCGGCCCCGCTCGAAAGCCCCGGCGCGCACAGCCGCTTCCTCGAAGCCCTGCGGCAAGTGTTGCTGGCCGGCCTGTCGCCCTCCGGCGTGCTATGTGTCGATGACGCGCACTGGGCGGACGACGCCACCCTCGACTGGCTGACGTTCGTCGTGCGCCGCCTGCGCGACACGGGGCCGGCGGTGATAGTGACGTTGCGCGGCGAGGACCCCGGGGCGAGCCATCGGGTGCGGGCGTTGCTGGCCGAGGCCACACGCGCCGGCTACGGCCATCACTACAAACTCGCGCGGCTGCAACTGGCGGATGTGCAGGCCCTCGTGCAGACCGCGGCCCCTCAGTCGCCCGATGCACAGTTCGCGCAACGCCTCTTCACCGAGACCGAGGGCCTGCCGCTGTTCATCGTCGAATATCTGCACACTCTTGGCGCGCCGGCCGAGTGGTCGTTACCGGCCGGGGTGCGTGAACTCCTCAACGCCAGGCTGGCCACGTTGAGTGAGACGGGCCAGCAATTGCTGCAGGCTGCCGCCGTGCTCGGGCGCTCGTTCACATTCGAGATGGTGCAGGCCGCCAGTGGTCGCAGCGAGGAGGAGACGCTGGCCGCGGTCGAGGAACTGCTATGGCGCGGCGTGGTGCGCGAGATGAACGGCGGCTACGATTTCACCCACGAGAAGATGCGGGCGCTCGCCTACGACCAGACCAGCCTCACCCGCCGCCGCATCCTGCATCGGCGCGCCGCCGAGGCGCTCGCGGCCCGTTCACGCGGGCAGGCCGCGCCGGCCGGGGAGATCGCCCGCCACTTTCACAGCGCCGGGCAGGCCGGGCAGGCCGCGCACTTTTTTCAACAAGCCGGCGAGCACGCGCGCAGCCTGTTCGCCAACGCCGAGGCGCGCGAACATTTCCAGGCCGCCCTGGCCGCCGGGCACCCACGGCCCGAAACGCTGCACGACGCCATCGGCGATCTGCACACGCGCGCCGGCGATTACGGCGCGGCGTTGCGCAGTTATGAAGTGGCGGCGACGACCGCCGGCGCCGAGGCGCTGGCCGAACTCGAACGCAAACTCGGCAACGTCTACGACCGGCGCGGCGAGTGGGAGTTGGCGGAGAGTCACTTTCGCGCGGCGCAGTCGGCGCTGGGGGATGAGGCGGACTCGGTGGCGCAAGCGAGGCTGCTGGCGGATTGGGCGCGGGCTGCCCATCACGCCGGGCACGCGGGGCCGGCGGCTGAACGCGCGCAACGCGCCCTCCAGCTCGCCCAGGCGACCGGCGCTGCGAATGCACTGGCGCAGGCGCACAACGTCCTCGGCCTCATCGCCAACCGGGCCGAGCGCTTCGCCGAGGCGCGGCAGCACTTCGAAGCGAGCGTCGAGCTTGCCGAGGCCCGCAGCGACCCGGATGCGCGGGTGGCGGCGCTCAACAACCTGGCCCTCGTTTGCCGCGAGGCCGGCGACCTGCCGCGCGCGGTGCAGCTCACCCAGGCCGCCCTCGCCCTGTGCGCGCCGCTCGGCGACCGGCACCGCGAGGCCGCGCTGCACAACAACCTGGCCGACCTCCATCACGCGCGCGGCGACGAGGCGCTGGCGATGCAGCACCTCACCACGGCGGTGAAACTCTTCGCCGAGATCGGCGGCAAGCCAAACGCCGCTCAGCCTGAGATCTGGAAACTGGTGGAGTGGTGAAGCGGTGAGGGGCGACGCGGTGGCTGAGTCGGATTAGCCGCGCCGCAACAACTGCGTGACGCCGCGCGGTTTCACAGGTTGGGTGGCCTCGGTGTCGGCGGGCTTCTCGTCGGCCAGCGGCAGCCACAGCGAGAACGTCGTCCCTTTGTCGAGGCCCTCGGAGGCCGCTTCGATGCGACCGCCGTGCATCTGCGCGATGCGCTGCGCGATGGACAGGCCGAGGCCCGCGCCGCCCATCGTCCGCGAGCGGGCCTTATCCACGCGATAGAAGCGATCGAAGACGCGCGGCAACTCATCCGGCGGGATGCCGACGCCGGTATCGGAGACGGTGAGCCGCACCCAGCGATTGACGCGCGTCAACCCCAGCGTCACCCGCCCGCCCTCCGGCGTGTACTTGAGCGCATTCGTCACCAGGTTGAGGATGACCTGCTTCAGCCGGTCGCGGTCGCCGATGACGCAGGCCACATCCATCTCGCCGACGTTGAGCAGCACGTTGCCGGCCAGCACCTGCGTCTCGCGGCAGACTTCGAGCAACAACCCATCCAGGTCGAGCGGTTTCCTCTCCAGCGGCAGGCTGCCCGAGTCGGCCTGCGCCAGCACCAGCAAATCGCCAACCAGCCGCGTCATGCGTTCGGTCTCCGAGCGGATGTCGCGCAACGATTCGGGGTCGGCCGTGCCCATGCGTTGCAGCAGGTCAACGTTGCCGCGAATGGCCGTCAGCGGCGTGCGCAACTCGTGCGAGACATCGGCCAGAAAGCGGCGCTGGGAGGTGAAGAGTCTATCGAGGCGTTCAAGCGTTTCGTTGAAGGCGGTGCTCATCCGCCCAAGCTCGTCGTTGGCGTTCTTCACCGGGATGCGGCGCGACAGGTCGTCGGCGCGGGTGATTTGCAGCGCGGTCTGGGTGATGGTGTTGATGGGTTTGAGGGCGCGGCTGGCGGTGAGCCAGCCGATGATGGCGGCCAGCACGACGGCCGTCAGGCCGCCGCCGAACAGCACCAGCAGCAGCGTGCTCTGCATCAAATCCACAAACCGCAGCTGCGCCCCGAGCTGCAGGTAGCCGAGCAATTCGTTGTCGGTCGTCACCAGTTCGGCGGTGTACACCCGCCAGTGCCAGCGATCGATGACGACGTTGCGCGGGCTGATCTCGGCGTGCCCAATGGCCTCGGGGTCGAGCGGCGTGTCGTAGCCGCGCTGGCGCAGGAAATCCGATTGGTCGATCAGGCTGCCGTCGCGCGCCCACACCTGGCCGATGATGTTGGCCGCGCTCAGGTTCTCGTCGAGCGGCACATCGAGCAGCCGCACCTGACGGATGGCGGTGACGGTGCTGACGCTGCGGATGCTTTGCGCCGCCAGATACAGGCTGCTATCCACCTGCCGGATGAGCAAATAGGAGATGACGCCGTACAACGCCAGACCGAACAAAATCAGCACCACGGTCAGGGCGACGGAATACCACAGGGTCAGACGCAGGCGAAGGGACACAGGGGCGGACCGACTGACCTCCGGGGTCGCGCGCGAGGCTTCCACGGAGGATAGAGTGGCAGAATGGATTGAGGCCGAGATGAGGGAGACGTAAGCACGGGATGAGAGGCCGCGCCGGACGAGCGGCCTAATCCTCGCGCAGCACGTAGCCGACGCCGCGCACTGTGTGCAACAGCCGCGACTCGTTGCTCGACTCGGTTTTCTGCCGCAGGTAGCGCACGTAGACTTCGATGATGTTGCTCTCGCCGCCGAAGTCGTAGCCCCACACCCGGTCGTAGATCAACTCGCGGGTGAGCACCTGGCGCGGATGGCGCATAAAGAGTTCGAGCAACTCGTACTCCTTGGCCGTCAACTCGATGGCCCGGTCGTTGCGAAAAGCCTGGCGGGTGCCGGTGTCGAGGGTGAGGTCGGCGAACCGCATCACCTCCGGCTGGGCCGGGGCCGCCCGGCGCAGCAACGCCCGCATCCGGGCCAGCAACTCGTCGAACGAGAAGGGCTTGATGAGGTAGTCGTCCGCGCCGGCATCCAGCCCCTGCACGCGGTCGCTGACCGAGTCCCTGGCCGTCAACATCAAAATCGGCACCGGGCCGGCGGCGCGCAGGCGGCGACAGACCTCCAACCCATCCATCCCCGGCAACATCCAGTCGAGGATCACCAGGTCGGGCGGGTTGTCGCGCGCCAACGTCAGCCCGCTGGCGCCGTCGCCGGCAGATTCGACGCGATAGCCTTCGAAGGTCAAGCCGCGTTGCAGAAACTGGCGAATACGTTCCTCATCTTCAACTACCAGGACACGGGTGGGCGTCGTCGTCATGGGCAAGATGATACACCAAACAAAAAAGACCTGACAGGCTGAGCGCCGTCAGGTCTTGTAGAGCAGACGAAGGGTCAGACCAGATCGACGGTCGCGCCGACTTCGGTCAGCTTCTTCTTGGCTTCCTCGGCCGCATCCTTGCCCACACCTTCGAGCACCTTGCTGTTGGCCGCCTCGGCCATGTCCTTGGCTTCCTTCAACCCGAGGTTGGTCAGTTGGCGGATGACCTTGATGACGTCGATCTTCTTATCGCCGACGCTCTTGAGCACCACGGTGAATTCGGTCTTCTCCTCGGCCGGGGCCGCCGCGGCTGCACCGCCGGCCGCCATCGCCGGCATCGCCGCCATCGCCATCGGCGCGGCCGCCGAGACGCCCCACTTCTCCTCCAGCAGTTTGGTGAGCTGCGCGGCCTCCAGTACGGTCAGCCCGCTGAGTTGCTCGACCAGAGCATTTAAATCAGCCATTTCAGAGTCTCCTTCTCAATGTTGGTTCAGTTGTTTATCGGGATTGGTGATTTCTGAATGCTGATTGTTTTAAAATCACCAATCAGCAAATCCGCAATCAGCAATCTAAGCCGCAGCGGGCGCTTCCGCCGCGTTGCCGCCATCCTTTTCGGAATGCGCTTTGACGACGTTGACGACCTGTCGCACGCCGCTGGCCACCACGCCCGCCAGCCGCGAGGCCGGGGTCGAGATGAGGCCCAGCAGTTGGCCGCGCAGCACCGGCAGCGCGGGCAGTTCAGCCAGCGCCTCCACTTCTTTGGCGCTGAGCAGGTTCCTGCCCAGCAGGCCGCCTTTCACCTTCACAAACTCCGAATCCTTCGCCAGGGCGGTTAAGGCTTTGGCCACCGCCGGCGGGTCGGAGAAGGCAAAGGCGACGGCCGTGGTCTGCGTGAACAGGTCCTTCGGCACGGCGTAGCCGCCCTCCTTCAGCGCGCGGAGGGCGAGTGTGTTCTTCAACACATGCACCTCGCCCTGCGCCTCGCGCACTTTGCGCCGCATCGGGTCCATGCCCTTCATGTTCAGACCGCGATACTCGAACAGGATCATGCCCTGACTCTTCTGGATCAGGTCGGCGTACTCCTGCAACAGTTCGACTTTGCGTTCCTTTGAGATTGCCAAGTTCAGTCCACCTCCTTTCGAGGCTGAGTCTCACAAACAAGAAGGTCTTTGCTTCACCACCAAGCAAAGACCTTCAGAATCACGCTCGCGCGCTGGCCACGGCCTCGGGCCGCAGCCGTTTCTGATTGTCTTCACCTCGGCAGGGCTTACGT
>CAZSNP010000095.1:9178-11877 GCA_964608265.1 uncultured Anaerolineales bacterium
CGCTGAAGCCGACCTTGCCGATGGGCACGTGCAGGTTGCCGGTCTTGTCCACGCGGAACTCGACGCGGCCTGCCTTTGATTCGCGGATGACGCGCGGCAGGTCACCGGCGGGCACGACGGTGCCGGTCTTGGGGTTGGGCATCAACCCGCGCGGGCCAAGGACGCGGCCCAACCGGCCGACCTTGCCCATCACGTCCGGGGTGGCGACAGCGACTTCGAATTCCGCCCAGCCCTCTTGAATCTTCTTCGTCAACTCGTCGTCGGCCACGTAGTCGGCGCCGGCCTCTTTGGCGATGCGGGCCCCCTCGCCTTCCGCGAACACCAGCACGCGGATGGTTTTGCCCAGGCCGTGCGGCAGCACGACGACGTCACGGACGTTTTGGTCGGCGTACTTCGGGTCAACGCCAAGGCGGATGTGAGCCTCGAGCGTGCCGTTGAACTTGCTGTACGACGTGGCCTTGGCGAGCGTGACGGCCTCCTTCGGGCCGTACAGTTTATTCTGTTCGACCCTGGCCACTTGCTCGCGATACTTCTTTCCGTGTTTGCGCATGCTGTGTCTCCTTGTGGTTCGAGCGGGTGTGTAAGCTGGCGAAGCCAGCGACACCCTCCCACGAAATGTATGACTGACGACTGATCATCAGTTCTCAGTCATCAATCATCAGCCTCTAGCCTTCGACGACGATGCCCATATTGCGGGCGGTGCCCTCGACCTGCTTCATCGCGCCGTCGATGTCAATGGCGTTCAGGTCTTTCATCTTCAGTTCGGCGATTTCTTTGACCTGAGCGCGCGTGACCTTGCCGACTTTGTTGCGGTTCGGCTGGCCCGAGCCTTTCTCGACCTTGGCGGCGCGCCGCAGCAGAAAGGCCGTCGGCGGGGTCTTGAGGATGAAGGTGAAGGAGCCGTCGGTGAAGACGGTGATCTCGGCCGGGATCTGCTCACCCGCGCGCTGGGCGGTGCGGGCGTTGTACTCCTTGCAGAAGGCCATGATGTTGATGCCGTAGCCGGCCAGCGCCGGGCCGACGGGCGGGGCGGGGTTGGCCTTGCCCGCCTCCAGCGTCAACTTGACGACACCTTTGAGTTTCTTTGCCATGCGTCTTTCTCCTTGTGGTAATCGCGGGTGTCATCCCAACACCCTCCCACGCTATGCGCGTTGCGCGCAAATTACACTTTCGTTACTCGAGACCGATCCAGGGCCAGCGGTGTCGGTCTGCCGAAGAACGAGATGGTGATGCGCACTTCATCGTGCTCGTTATCCACCTCGTATACCACGCCGATAAGATCCTTGAAGGGCCCTTCCGTGACTCGCACCCGATCCCCCGGCTCGTACTCGAGGTCGCGCACGGCTTCCATGCTACACCTTCTCGACCTGCAAAAAGTCAAGTTCCACCGGCGTTTCGCGCCCAAAGAACGAGACCATCACCCGCACCTTGGTGCGGTCCATATCAATCTCCGACACCGTGCCGATGAAGTCGTTGAACGGCCCGTCCACAATGCGGACCTTCTGGCCCGGCTTATAGGTGACCTTGACTTTGGGGGCCTCGGCCTCCATGCGCCGCAGGATCTGCCCGACTTCCTCGGGCCGCAGCGGGGTCGGCGTGTTGCCCATGCCGACAAAGCCGGTGACGCCGGGCGTGTTTCGCACGACGTACCATGAGTCCTCGCTCAGCGCCATTTGCACCAGGATGTAGCCGGGGAAGACGCGGCGCTCGATGGTGCGCCGTTTGCCATCCTTGACCTCGATTTCTTCCTCGGTCGGCACGATGACGTCGAAGATCTTATCCTTCATGCCCATCGTCGCGATGCGCTGTTCAAGGTTGTGGCGGACTTTGTTCTCCTGCCCCGAGTAGCAGTGCACGACGTACCACTGGCGGCTGGTATCTTCGACCGCGCCCGGCTCGCTGGGGGCCGGGGCCTCGACCGCGCCCACCGGCTCACTTTCCGCTTCGACCGCCGAATTCAACTCGGCCTCCAGCGCGCTCTCGGCGTTCGTATCGGCTTCAGACTCGAGGCCGATTGGCTCGGCCGCTTCTGCCATCGGCTTTTCAGCCGGCGCCGAGTCGCGCTCTTCGATGTCGTTCTGATCACTCATGCGTCACCCCGTGCCCGCCACCAGCAGCTTGAACAGTTCGGCAAACAGAAAATCGGCTGAGCCGAGGAAGATGGCGCCGACGAGGATAACGCCGAGCACGATGGCGGTGAGGTTGCGCGCCTCAGGCCAGGTAGGCCAGACGACTTTGCGTAGCTCACCCACCGTCTCGCGATAGAACTTGACGAGCGCGTTCGGTTCTTTGACGACCGGTTGTGCTTTCGACATACACTTCCTTCCAGACAGCCAAGACACCGCAGACCTGCAGCGGTGTCTTGGTCAACTCAGGCAGGCCAGGAGGGACTCGAACCCCCAACACCCGCTTTTGGAGAGCGGTACTCTGCCAATTGAGCTACTGGCCTGTGCACGGGCGGATCGCGATCCGCCCCTACTTTGCCTCGCTACTTCGCCTCGCGGTGCAGGGTATGCTTCTTGCAGCGCGCGCAGAATTTTTTGAGCTCCAACCGATTAGGGTCGTTGCGGCGGTTCTTCTCGGAAGTGTAGTTGCGCTCCTTGCACTCCGTACATTGAAACGTGATGATCGGTCGAACGTCCTTCTTGGCCATCTCAGTCAATCACTTTCGTGATGACGCCGGCGCCGACGGTCAGGCC
>CAZSNP010000096.1:0-11638 GCA_964608265.1 uncultured Anaerolineales bacterium
GAGCCGAGCACCCGAACCACGTCTGGACCTATGATTTCTTGCACGATCAGCTCGCGACGGCAGCCGGTGCGCCGAGCCTGTCGCAGACGTTCAAGCCGTTTGGCGAGCGGCGCAGGATTCGGAACCTGTTTTGTGTGAAGGGCGTCTCTCTTGTGAAACAAATCCAGGAGAGAAGGAATGATTTCCCAAAACCGTACAAAAACAACACTGATGCTCGGTCTGGCCGCGCTCGGTTTACTCACCGCCTGCGCGTCGCCGACCGTTTCCGCCAGCAGCCCGCGCGCCAGCGACAACGCCTCGGGGCCGAAGACCATCGTCGTCAGTGGCAATGGCCTCGCCTACGGCCAGCCCGATATCGCGACGATCCGGATCGGCGTGAACACCCGCGACGCCGACCCGGGCGTAGCAGTGAACGCGAACAGCGCGAAGACCGCTGCGTTGATCAAGGTGCTGAAGGGCCTCGGCATCGCCGACAAGGATTTGCAGACCTCCAACTTCTCGGTCAACGCGCAACAGGATTACGGCCCGGACGGACAACCCAAGGGAACGGTGACCTACTTTGTGGACAACACCCTGACGGTGAAGATTCGCGACCTCGACAAGTTGAGCGATGTCCTCGGTGGGGCGGTGGACGCCGGCGCGAACAACATCTACGGCATCAGCTTTGGCGTGGCCGATCGGGCCAAGCTCGAAGCCGAGGCGCGCGACAAAGCCGTGGCCGATGCCAAGACCCGCGCCGAGCAGCTGGCCAGGGCCGCCGGCGTGAAGATCATCGGTGTGCTGGCGATCAGCGAAGGCAACACCACGCCCATCGTGCCGCTGCCCTACGCTGATGGACGCCTCGCCGCCGAGAGCGTCGCGGTGCCCGTGGCCACCGGCGAGTTACAGGTCAATCTGCAAGTGAACGTGACCTACGAAATCGAGTAACGGGTTGTACCGCAACCCACCAAGAGAACGGATGGAGACCCCATCCGTTCTTTTCGTTTGCGGACTGTTGCGCGGGCCAGACGCTCTCACGCCGCATCCGTTTCCATCCGCTTATCCGCTTCCTATCCGTTGACGGCCATCCATTGCCACCCTTGTATTTTTCTCGCGCTTCGGGCATATAATCCGCCTGATCACCGGACCACCCAACCCTATGACCACCGAGACCATCGCCTTCCGCGCCGAGATCCGGCAACTGCTCGATATCCTCATCCACTCGCTCTATACCGAACGCGAGATCTTCCTGCGCGAGTTGATCTCCAACGCCTCCGACGCGCTGCATCGCCTGCAGTTCGAGATGCTGACCAACCGCGACGTGCTCAACCCCGACGCTGAACTCGCGATTCGATTGGGGGCGGACAAAGACGCGCGGACGCTGACGATCAGCGACACCGGCGTGGGGATGACGCACGATGAGCTGGCGGAGAACCTCGGCACCATCGCCCACTCGGGCGCGGCCAGTTTTTTGCAATCGTTGCAAGAGGGCAAGAAGGCCGCCGACATCATCGGCCAGTTCGGCGTGGGATTCTATTCGGTCTTCATGGTGGCCGAGGAAGTCCGGGTGACCTCGCGCTCGTGGCGACCGGAGGCCGAGGCGTGGACGTGGGTGTGCACCGGCGACGACACGTACACCCTCGAGCCGGCGGCCAAAGAGACGCGCGGCACCGACATCATCATCAAGCTCAAGGAAGACGCCGCCGAGTTCGCCGAGCCGTGGAAGCTCGAACAGGTCATCCACAAACACTCGGACTTCGTCTCGTTCCCGATCTACCTCGGCGATAAAACGGTGAATCAGCAAACCCCGCTCTGGCGGCAGCCGAAAGCCGAGATCACCGACGAGGCGGCCAACGACTTCTACAAACACCTGACGCTCGACTTCGACGCGCCGCTGCTGCGGGCACACCTCAACACCGACACGCCGTTTCAAATCTACGCGCTGCTCTTTGTGCCGGCCAGGCCCGAGCCGGGGATGTTCGCGCTACGCAAGGAGCCGGGGCTGAAACTGTATTCGCGCAAGGTGTTGATCCAGGAATACGCCAAAGACCTGCTGCCCAACTTCCTGCGTTTTATGCAGGGCGTGGTCGAAAGCGAAGACCTGCCGCTCAACGTCAGCCGCGAGACGGTGCAGAGCAACAAGGTGATGGAGCGCATCCGCAACGCGGTGACGCACAAGGTCATCGAGACCTTCAAAGAACTGGCGGCGAAGGACAGCGAGGCCTACGGCAGGTTTTGGAAGACGTACGGCCCGTTCATCAAGGAGGGCATGGCCGCCGACCCGCCGTCGCGTGACAAGCTCAAGCCGCTGCTGCGCTTCGCCACCTCACAGACGATTGACGGTGAGTTGGTCTCGCTGGCGCAGTACACCGGGCGGATGAAGCCCGAGCAGCGCGAAATCTACTACCTGCTCGCCGACGATGCGGCCACCGCCGCGCGCAGCCCGCACCTCGACTACTTCCGCAAGCAGAAGCTCGAAGTGCTCTTCCTCACCGACCCGCTCGATTCTTTCATGCTACAGGGGCTGCAGAACTACGAGGGTTTTGCGCTGAAGAACGCCGCCAGCGGCGACCTCGACACCCAGGTGGATGCGGAGGCGGAGACGGTGAAGCTGGCCGAGGTGGAGCCGTTGATCGCGCGCTTCAAACAGCAGCTTGGCGAACGGGTGATCGAGGTGCGCGTGAGCGAGCGGCTGGTGGATAGCCCGTTGCGGCTCGTCGCGCCGCCCGACAGCCGCGACGCCGAGATGGACCGCGTGCGCCGGCTGCTCGAAAAAGACTACGTTGTGCCCAGGCGCATCGTCGAGCTCAACCCGCGCCATGCGCTGCTGACTGCGCTGGCCGCGCGCCTGCGGGCCGACGATTCCGACGCGCTGGTGAACGACACCATCGAGCAGTTGTACGCCAATGCGCTGCTGCTCGAGGGCCTGCACCCCAATCCTGCCGAGATGGTGGAGCGGATACAGGCGCTGATGGAAAGAGCAGTCGCCAGAAGCCAGTAGTCAGAGCACAGAAAGTTCCTGCAAAGCGACGAGCCGGGGTCATGGCCCAGGCTCTTACTGTTTTCTGAGGGTTGGAGCAAGTTAATTCGATTACGCTTGCGAACTTTAGAAATTCAAGTTCAGGCTAACACGACTGCCCTCGGTAGAGCCCAGGGGAGATTGAGTACCTAAACAATGACGGAACGCGCAGCGTACGGATCTGCTCGAAAATGGCGCTCAGGCTCTGGCCGGCTTGGCCGGGCGACAATTGGCGCCTCGGCTTCTGCCAGGGCAGCGTCTTGTCGGCGATCAGGGGCCGCACCAGCCAGGGTTCCCAGGTCACGGACGGCATGAGATCACCCCAGTGTTCGGCCTGCGCGGGCGTCTTGAAGCGCGGCATCGTCCAGTACATTGACTGCCTGGCGAAGCAGTACCAGTGATCCCCGGCAAACCGCCGCAAGTACGTCTTCCACCATTCGCTCGGCGGCGGCGGCGGGTCGCCCAACCAGCCCAGCCGCGGGTCCCGACGGGTTCCCTGGGCCCGGCCGCGTTACCACGTCATGGCTGTGGAGGCGGATTGCCATCTGTTCCATAGCCTCCAAAAAAGCAATGAACCATTACTGCCTCCATCTGTGGAGGACAAAGGCGCTCAGACTGGCGCAATACACCGAATGGAACCCAGAGCTTTTCTTGATCACCTGCGCCGCTTTGTCCTCAGCGAGCGCGACGCCCAGCGTCAGCAAATAGAGCGTGAATGGGCCAAGCCGCTCGCTGAACGCGTCGCCAGCGGGCTGGCCATCGAAGGCGTACGCGTCCTCGGCCTGCGGCCTGATGGTTTGATTGAGCTCGCCTGCGATCACAACCAGTCGCGCTTCCGCGAGGGGGATACGCTCTGCCTGAGTCGGGCCAGCCCCCTCTTTCAGCCGAACATCAACGTCACACTGCAAGTGGATGATGAGACGCGCCTGCATGTCTTTTGCGAAGACCCACGAGGCTTCGACTTTCAGACTCTTTTTTCGGAGCCGACCGGCTGGGTGCTCGATGAGGGCTATCTTGACCTGAGCCATTACGTGCTCCACACACTGGCCGAAGTGGGAGACAGCCACGTCGGCGTTCAGCGCATTTTGCCGCTATTGATGGGCCTCGCCACGACCCGGACGAGCATTGAGCGTTACCAGCGCGCGCTGGAACAAGCCGAAGCGCTCGGCCTGAACTACGATCAGGCAGAGGCTTTTGCTCAGGCCTACGCCACCGACCTCGCCTGGCTCGTGCAAGGCCCGCCCGGCACAGGCAAGACCCGGGTGCTGGCGCACCTGGCCGAAATGTATGTGGCCGATGGCGAGCGGGTGCTCATCACCGCCTTCACGCATCGCGCCATCAACAATGCCCTCAACACCCTCGCCAAAGTCGCTCCCGATGTGCCCGCCATCAAAATCGGCCAGCCACACCGCGCCGACGACCTGCACCCCATCGAGAACTACCCTTACTTCAACCAGTCGCCGATGGCCGCGATGGGCAAAGGCTACGTCATCGGCGCGACGCCGTTTGCGACGCGCACCAACCGCTTGAGCGGCGTGCAATTCGATACCATCATCTTCGACGAGGCGAGCCAGATCACGCTGCCCGTGGCCATGATGGGGATGCTGGCCGGCAGGCGCTTCATCTTCTTCGGCGATCAGAAGCAATTGCCGCCCGTGCTCACGCGGCGCTACGCCGCCGGCGCGTTTCGTGAATCGGTATTCGAAGCCCTGGCCGATCAGGGTTTCGAAACCATGCTCACGGAGACGTATCGCCTGAATCAGGCACTGGCGACATGGCCGAGCGCCAAATTCTATGCAGGCAAACTGCGGCCCGCTTCCGAAGCGGTGGCTCGGCAACGGCTGGCGCTGGACTCGCCCGCGCGCTTTGCCGAGGTGCTCGACCCGGCCCGCCCCAAAGTCTTCGTTGACCTTCAGCACCGAAATACCACCACGCGCAACTTCAAAGAAGCCGGGCTGGTGGTCGACCTGTTGCTGACACTCCTCGAGAGCGGCCTGCCGCCGTGGGACGTGGCCGTGGTCGTGCCCTATCGCGCCCAGAGCCGTGAGATCCGCGCCCTGTTGCGCAAGGCCCTGCCCGATGCCGAGACTCGTCAACACATCGTGATTGACACGGTGGAACGGATGCAGGGGCAGGAGCGGGAGGCCGTCATTGTCTCGCTCACCACAAGCAACCCGACGTTCGCCGCGCACCTGGCCGAGTTCTTCTTCCAGCCGGAACGGCTGAACGTCGCGGTCACACGGCCGCGCTCCAAGCTCATCATCGTGGGCAGCGGCCATGTGCTCAACGCCCAGCCCGACGATCCCGATCAGCAGGCGGCAGTCGCGCTGTTCCGTGATCTGCTAAACTCGTGTTCGTATCGTACGCTCGATTACGTCGCTTGAACCGATGGCCCTCATCCTGCCGGATACGCCCCTCGTCACCACCTCGCCCGAAGTCGCCCAACTGCATCGCCTGCTCAAGCAGCTGCCCGACGACGCTTATACCGTCTGGCACCGCCTGACGATTCACCCGGAGCCGGGGCCGGACTTCTGGTTATTGCGGCACGATCAGCGCGCGGCGTGGCTCAAGGTCTCGACGCTGGCGCCGGCCGGGGCGCGCCGGTTCTCACAGTCGGATTTGTTCCAGTCACAGGCCGGCCAACCGGCCGACGCCGAGCACAACGTGCTGATCCGTTTCGTTCAGGCGCATTTCACGGAAGACCCACAAGGCTTCCTGAAGCGCGTGGCCACCGCCGTTGTCTTTCCGAACTTGAGCGACTCAGAGCTGCGGCTGTTGGCCGAGGTGGCCAGCATTCCCGTAGGCGTTCACTGGGCCGGCAAGGATCATCTGACGCCGAGCGCATTCCTGGCCTGGGTCGAAGCCCATCTGGGAGAAACGCTGGCTTTGAACGAGGTCGACCATCTGCGGCAGGTCTTCACGCCAGAGGTCATCATCCCCTCGCACTTTACCGTTCGTAACCAGGCTGAGCATCCGCCATCTGGGCCGGAGCGGGTTATGCGCGAGCCCATCGCGCGCTACACCGCCGCGCGACTGACGCCCCTCCTGTTGGACTACGATCAGGAGCGTGTGCTCAAGACTGACCTCGATCTCTCGGATGAAGCCCGTGCCACCGTTGATGACTTCAATCTGCGATTGGTCAACGGTGTGGCAGGGAGTGGCAAGTCGCTGGTGGTCGTCTATCGCGCCCAGCTGCTGCGCCGCCTGTATCCGGACAAATCCATCCTGGGGCTGACTCACAACCGGCCCTTGATCCGCGACCTGCAAGCGCGCTATCAGGCCCTCAACCCGGAGGGCCGGCCGGTGACGTGGCGGACATTCTATCAATGGTGCCATTCGCTCTGGCCCGACGGTGAGTGGCGCGACCCGGTCGGGCAACGCGCGCGTGAGCAAATCCTCACCCGTGTTTGGCACACCCATCTGGCCGACACGTCCATCTCCGAGCGGGCCTTCCAGGATGAGCTGGATTGGTGCAAAGACCGGCTCCTCTTCTCGCGCGAAGACTACCTGGCTGCTGATCGGGCCGGGCGCGGCTTTGCGCTGACGGAAACCCAGCGGCAGAGGCTGTACGAGGCGTTTGAAGCGTATCAGGCCGAACTGAATCGCCGTCGACAAATGGATTGGGGCGACGTTCCACGCCAACTATGGCGCTGGCTCCAGGCCGGCGAACTGCGTCTGCCCCAGTATGATGTGATCCTGGTGGACGAGGCCCAGTTTTTCGCGCCGCTGTGGTTTGAGCTCATCAAGCGCGCGGTCAAACCGCGCACCGGGCATCTGTTTCTGGTCGCTGATCCCACGCAGGGATTTCTCAAGCGCCGCCAGTCCTGGGCCGCCAGCGGCCTGGAGGTGCGCGGGCGGGTGCACCGGCTCAGGAGGAGCTACCGCACGACGCACGAAATCCTGAACTTCGCCACGCTGCTCTACCGGACGCGCCTCCCGAACGATGACGACGATATCCAGGCCCCGGACCTGTTTGACATGCCCAGCGGCGTGGTCCCACAGGTGATCGCGTTAACGAGCCCGCAGGATGAAATCACACGCGTGGTCAACGAGATCGAGCAACTTATCGGGCGGGGCGTCCCCAAACAGCATCTGCTCGTCATCCACACAGACTGGCGTGGCCGGGACCGCCTGCTGGAGCGGCTTCAGGCCAAATGGGGGTCGGCGGCGGCCATTGATCCGGTTAGATCCGCGACTACTGACTCGATCCGTGTCTGCACCCTCAATGCTGTGACGGGCCTGGAGAGTCCGATAGTATTCCTGGTTGGCGCACACCAGTTGTTCGAGCAGGAGCAGAGCGTTCGACTCTCGGACGATGAGCGCGCAGAGTTGATCCGCGATAACACGCGCAAGTTGTATATGGCCATCACGCGCGCCGGGCAGCGTTTGATGATGACGTATGTGGGGTCATTACCAGCCATCCTCCAAACAGAAGGCGAGGCAGCGAGTCGGTAAAGGAACTGCACGATGGCATTGACTACCGGATCTTCGCGCCGGAGACCTTCACCGAGTACGCGCTGTTGGCCTCGACCTGAGCGCGCTGAACCGGCGGAGCCAGGTCGCCCTGCTGTTCAGCCCCGGGGCGCTCGTGGGATGGTCGTTGGGGGTTGGGCTTAGGAGCGCTTCGGTATCTTCAATAAGTTACCTGGCGATGCTGACTTCGCGGCGCTGCTCGCAGCCAGGGGCGCAACGACGGGGACCTATCTCTTTCCGTGGCCGCGCAACACGTCGGGGACGAGGGCGGCCTTTGTTGCCCAGCACAAAGCCGGCCTGTTCTTTCAGTTGAACTGCATCAAAGAAGGCATTGACCCACAGTCGCCGGGCAAAGCCCTCGTCGAGATGGGGCAGTATTTTCTCGTTTCCTTTCTCGGTGCGACCCGGCTCAGGTTGAGTGACGCGCCCTCGGCGTCCATCCCGCGCAAATGCCTGGCGATCTTCGTGGCCGGGCTGATCGGCTCGGTCTTCGTCCGCCGGTGCGACTCGATCTGGGCTAACTTGCCGTGGCCGCATGCGCTGGGTAATCTCGTCTTCGAGATCGTCGCGTGGGCGTTGTTGGCCGTCGTCAGCGGTTTGATATTGAGAGAATAGCCGGCGCTTGCGCGCCGTGGGCACCCCCACACGCTCTCGCCCCGCAACCTGTGCGGGGAGATTGTGTATATACTGGGTGTTGGCGGCGGAGTCGCCGCCGCGGACACCACGCCCATGCCCGATACCACCGCAATCCGTCGCCCCGGCAGCCGCCCGACGCAATGGCTGGCCCGGGCGCTCCTCCCGCTCATCGGCTGGCGCGTGGAGGGCCACCTGCCAGCCGCGCCGAAATTCGTCCTCATCGTGTATCCCCACACCAGTAATTGGGATCTGGTCGTCGGGCTGATCTGCGCGCATGCGCTGGGATTGCTGGCTGAGTTTCCGTACGGCTTCATGGTCAAGGACAATGTCATCAAGTGGCCGCTCATCGGCCCGCTGGTGCGCGCGTTGGGCGGCATCGCCATCAACCGCCGCGCCAACTTCAACGCCGTCGAGCAAATGGCCGAGGTCTTTCGCAAACGCGAGCGGCTGATGCTGGCGATCACGCCGGAGGGCACCCGCAAGCGCACCGATCACTGGAAGTCGGGCTTTTATCACATCGCCCGCGCGGCGGATGTGCCGGTGGTGCTGGGTTACCTCGATTACGAGCGGCGCGCCGGCGGCCTCGGCCCGACCCTCACCCTCACCGGCGACGTCGAAGCTGACCTCGATGTGATGCGCGCGTTCTATGCCCGCATCACCCCGCTCTTTCCCCACGAAGCCGGTGAGATTCGGTTCAAGGCTGAGTAGGGGCATCCCTGGCGGATGCCTGCAACGCTGAGCGCGGCGTCGCGTAGAGTGGAGTGACACCCACTCACTGGAGGCTGCGATGCGCGACGAACGACCGGGCTGTCTGGCCGGCCTGCTGCAACTCTTTCTGCTCAACACCGTTTTCGACTGGCTGCAAGACCGCTTCGGCTTCGGGCGCGGCTGCTCGTGCACCGGCCTGGGCTGCGGCGTCATCCTCTTCATTATCTGGGTCGGCATCGCCTGCTCCATCCTCACCGGCACAGATTGGACGCGGCTGTGGGGTTTCTGAATTTGGCTCTCGCAACGCTCGCAAAGAGCGCAAAGGAAACAACACTTGGCGAAACTGGCGTGCTTTGCGACAGATCGCTGTAGCCCGAAAATCTCACCTGCCGTGAAGGGCGCGGCTCGGGTATAATCACCGCCAATCGAATACACAAGGCCGCGACGCCTCTCACACTCAACCGGGTGTGGCGAGGCGTCTTTTTTGTTTTGGAGAGACGATGTCCGTTGCCCGCGCCACACCCGCCAGCCGACCCTCCCGCGAAACGTTCGCGCTGCTCGCCGCCGTCACCGCCATCACGCTGTGGGGCGTCTCATTCATCTCGATCAAAATGGCGTTGCAGGATGTTTCGGCGGTGACGTTGATCGTGGTGCGCTTCGCCCTGGGCGCGCTGATCGTGGGCGCGGTGGCGTGGCGACGCGGCGAGTTCCGGCAACTGCGCTGGCGCGACCTGCCCGCGCTGGCCACGGTCGGTTTAGTGGGGATTGCGCTGCAGCAGTTTCTGCAAGTGACGGGACAGGAGACGGCGGATGCCGGTGTGGCCGCCTTCCTCGCCTCGACCGCGCCCGCCTTCACGGTGGCGCTGGCCGCGCTGGCGTTGCGCGAGAGGCCGCGCGCCTGGCAAATCGGCGGGATCGGGCTGGCGACGTTCGGCGCGGCCCTGGTGGCAACCAACGGCCATTTGCGCGGCGTGCTCGAGGGCGATTTCGGCGCGCCGGGCAACGTATATGTGCTCGCCTCGTCGGTGGTGTGGGCGCTGCTGACCATCCTCAGCAAGCGCGCGGTGACCCACCGGCCGGCGCTGCTGGTGACGGCGGGCATGTTTTTCTTCGGCGCGCTTTTCATCTCGCCGCTATTCATCATAGAGCAGGGCTGGCGCGAGCTGGCGACGGTGACGCCGGCGGGCTGGGCGGCCATCGGCTTCACCGGCGTCGTGTGCACGGCGGGCGCGTATCTCCTCAACACACACGCGCTCAAACACATCGCCGCCTCGCGCGTCGCCCTCATCCAAAACCTCGAGCCGCTCTCGGCCGTCAGCGTCGCCGCCCTCGTCCTCAATGAGTCCGTCACGCCGGCGATGCTCGTTGGCGGCGCGGCCATCCTCGGCGGCGTGTACCTTTCCGAACGCACCGCGCCGATGGCGGTGGAAGCGCCGGCCCCCACGTTGGCCGAAGCGGGCGATTAGGCCGGAACTTTTCAACGCAAAGACGCGCGGGTGCAATGGCGCAGAGAGGACGCTGCGCCTTTGCCGCTTTGCGCCCCTGCGTTCCCCAGTTCGCCGCACATCCGGATTCTTTCATCTTCCTGTAAGACTTTTGCCTTACAGTCGCGGCAGGTCACGAGAGGAGGTGAGGATTTGCGAAAGACGATTTCGACTTTGACGTTGACCGCTGTGCTGCTGGCGGCCTGCGCACCAGCGGCTGCCCCAGCCGATGGTGGGGTCGGGCTTGCACCCAGCCTGGCCCCGACTATCGCGCCGACGGAGGCGGGGGTGGGGTTTGCCCCTACCCTGCCCCCGGCCCCCACCGCTGAGCCGCCGACCGCGGCGCCCGCCCCGACCGCGGCGCCAACCGCGGCACCGCAGCCGACGGCCATGGTGATTCAAGACACGCGGTCAATGGTGGATGGGTTCAAGGTCTCGGACCCGACCACGGTCAACCTCGCCGCGGGCGCGCCGCAGTTCGTGGAGTTCTTCGCCTTCTGGTGAAGCACCTGCCGCGCCATGCAGCCTACCGTGAGTAGGCTCGAAGAAAGATACGCCGGCCGGATCGTGTTCACCAGCCTCGACATTGATGACGCTCGTAACGCCGACTTCAAAGCCGCCCTCGGCTTCCGCGTGCAGCCGACCTTCGTGCTGCTCGATGGCGGTGGCGGTGAGTTGATGCGTTGGTTTGGCTCGGTGCCCGAAGCTGATTTTGTCCAAGCGTTCGATGCGGCGCTGAGATAGAACCCCTATGGACCAGAAGCGGGAGCCAATCGGCTCCCGCTTTTGGTTGGGTTAAGGATGCACGCGTGTACGGATGTTTTACTCTCCCTAATGGAAAAACACGCCGTTGCGCTCGTGCCCGACCTCGGCGAAGAGGCTGGTTGAAGTGGAAGCTGCGTCGGAGACGAACATGGCTGTCTTCGTCTGTGCCCGCCACGCGCACCTCGCAGTGTTGAAGACGAAATTGCCCTCCCACTGCTCGGGCGGGTAACGGAAGCGATGGCGGTCGTGAGACGCCGTCCAATCGACGTTGAACGAGGCCACGGCTGGAACAGACGGACCTTCCAACAGCGCGTTCACGATGTCGCCGTAGTCCCGCATGGGCAGGCCTCGGACGCGCATTGACGCTCGCCCACTTCCAGGGTTAACTTGGACGGTATGTGTGTCAACGCACGATGTCCAGAACAGACCGCTGTCGGCGATGCCGGGGTTAAAGTCGTGGAGTTGGACAAGGCCACCCGGGCCTTCTTCGAACACATCCAGTCAGATGAGCGCGAAGGCGGTGACCTGCCTCCGAAATTGAAAGCAGATAGAATGAGAGACCTTGCCCAGCTCA
>CAZSNP010000097.1:0-11484 GCA_964608265.1 uncultured Anaerolineales bacterium
CATGCCCTGGCGTACCGCACCTACTTCGCCCTCACTGGCGCGGGCGGCGACGCGAACCGCTGGGTGACGAAGAGCGGCGAGCCGACCGCGGGCACATACGGCTTCACGTCCGTGCTGCTCAAGCTCATCACCGACGACCAGCCAGACTACCTGGCCGTCAGCTTTGACCTGGGCCGCACCTTCCGCGATGATTTGTTTGCGGACTACAAGGGCACCCGCGAGAAGATGCCCGACGAGTTGCATGTGCAGATCGAGCGGATCAAGGAGGTGGTCGCGGCCTTCGATATCCCCGTCCTGACGGCGGAAGGGTACGAGGCCGATGACGTTTTGGGCACCGTCGCCAGGCGCGCGGCGGCCGAGGGCGTCTCGGTCAAGATCATCACCGGCGACCGCGACCTGCTGCAACTGGCCGACAAGCACGTCACCATCAACCTGGCCGGGCAGAAGCTGTCCGAGGCGGCCGACTACGGGCCGGACGAGGTCAAGGCACGGTTTGGGCTGACGCCGAAACAGTACATCGACTACAAGGCCCTGGTCGGCGACACGAGTGACAACATCCCCGGCGTGAGCGGCATCGGCGAGAAGACGGCGACGCAGCTGCTTCAGGAATACGGCTCGCTGGACAGCATCTACAAACACCTCGAAAAAGTCGCGGCGCGATTCAAGAACAAACTCGAAGCCGGGAAGGAGGCGGCGTACCTTTCCCTCAAGCTCTCGACCATCGTCACCGACCTCGACCTGGCGTTTGACCTCGAGGCGTGTCGCGTCAGGCCGCCTGACCGCGAGAAACTGTTCGCGCTGTTCCGCACGCTGGAATTCAACTCGTTGCTCAAGCGTCTGCCGGGGGGTGAGCGGCCAACGGCGGGCGGCGAACCGGCTGCGGTCGGCGCGCAGATGGGGCTGTTCGGCGAGGCCGCGCCGGCTGCTTCGCGGCGCGATGGCGGGCCGACCAGGGCCATCATCGTCGCCGATGAAGCGGCGCTGGCGGCGCTGGCGCGGGCACTCGAGGCCGCGCCCAGCGGCATCGCCTTTGACACCGAGACCGACGGCGTCAGCCCGATGCGGGCCAGGCTGGTTGGCATCTCCCTGGCGGTGAAGGAGGGCGAGGGCTACTACATCCCAATCGGGCACGCCGAAGGGCAGCAGCTGCCCGTCGCCAGAGTCATCGAGGCGTTGCGCGGCCCGCTCACGAATCCCAAAATCCCCAAACACGGCCACAACATTGACTTCGACTACATCGTGCTGGCGCGCCACGGCTTGCGCGTCGCCCCGCTCGGGATGGACACGATGCTGGCCGAGTGGCTGACCGACCCGGCCTCACACAGTCTGGGTTTGAAGAAGCTGGCGATGGTGCGGCTCGGTGTGGAGATGACGGAGATCAGCGAGCTGATCGGCTCGGGCAGGAAGCAGATCACGATGGATCGAGTGCCGATTGAGCGCGCGGCGGATTATGCAGCCGCCGACGCCGATGTGACCTTGCGGCTGGTCGCGGCGCTGCGGCCCGAACTCGAAGAGAAGCATCAATTCGAATTGCTCAACGATTTGGAGATGCCGCTGGTGCCGCTGCTGGCCGAGATGGAGATGACGGGCATCAGCCTCGACACCGAGCACCTGGCCGCACTGGCGAAAGAGTTGACGCAACAGCTCGGCAGGCTGGAGAAGAGAATCTACAAGGAAGCCGGTTACGAGTTCAATCTCAACTCGACGCAGCAGCTCTCCGAGGCGCTGTTCGGCAAGCTGCAACTCGTGCCGCCGGACAAAAGCCGCAAGACGGCCGCCGGCAAATTCTCCACCGCCGCCGACGTGCTCGAGGAGATGCGCGACCTGCATCCCGTCATCGGCCTGATCCTCGAGCAGCGCGAGCTGGCCAAGATCAAGTCAACCTACGTGGACGCGCTGCCCCTCGCCGTCAACCCCGACACCGGACGCGTGCACACCTCGTACAACCAGGCCGGCGCGGTGACGGGCCGCATCGCCTCGTCCGATCCCAACCTGCAAAACATCCCCATCCGCACCGAACTCGGGCGGCGCGTCCGCAAGGCCTTCATCGCGGCCAGGGGTAGCGTGCTGCTGTCGGCGGATTATTCACAGATCGAGTTGCGCATCGCCGCGCACTATTCGAAGGATGAGGCGTTGCGGCGAGCCTTCCTCGAAGGGCAGGACATTCACACTACCACCGCCGCCGCCGTGCTCGGTATTGCGGCGGAGAAAGTGACCAAGGAGCAGCGGCGCACGGCGAAGACCGTGAACTTCGGCATCCTCTACGGCCAGGGCGCGTTCGGCCTGACGAAGACGACCGGGCTGACGCTGGCCGAGGCCGAGGACTTCATCAAAAACTACTTCACGCGTTTCCCCGGCCTCAAGCGCTATCTCGATGAGACGAAGCGCCAGGCCGCCGAGCGCGGCTACGTGGAGACCCTGCTCGGGCGGCGGCGCTACTTCCCCGGGTTGAGCAGCGGCGCGGGCTCGCGCGAGGCGGCGATTGCCCGCGCGCGCGCCGAACGCGAGGCCATCAACGCGCCCATTCAGGGCACCGCCGCCGACATCGTGAAGAAGGCGATGCTCGCCATCCCCCCGGCCCTGGCCGGGGCCGGGCTGTCGGCCCGGATGCTGTTGCAGGTTCACGACGAGTTGGTGTTCGAGTGCCCGAAGAAAGAAGTGAAGGAGACGGCCCAGGTGGTGCGGCGAATGATGGAGACGGTCTTCCGCCTCGACGTGCCGCTGGGGGTCGAGGTGCGCAGCGGGCAGAACTGGGAAGAGATGAAGGCCGTTGCGTGAGAGTTTGTGAGCGCGCCCTAACTTTCGCCCGGCGCTCAAAACGATTATGCTATACTGCCTCGCGTTATGGCCGGAAATCGCGCTACCTTTGATCAGGCAATGAGCCGCGGCGCCTCCGCCGCGTGGGATCAGCAGTGGGAGCGCGCCATCGCTTACTATCGCGCGGCGCTCACCGAATTCCCCGATGACGCCGGCGCGCTCTCCGCGCTCGGTTTCGCCCTGCTGCAAACCGACCGGCTGGACGACGCGATGGCGGCCTATCAGCGCGCGACGATGCTGATGCCCGGCGACCCGGTCGGCCCGGAGAAAGTCGGCGAGATCTTCGAGCGCCAGGGGCGGATCAACGAAGCCGCGCAGACATACCTGGCGGTGGCTGAGATGCACCTGACCAAACGCGATGTGAACAAGGCCATCGAGGTGTGGCTGCGGGTGGTCACCATCGCCCCCGACAATTTGAACGCGCGCCTGCGGTTGGTGCGCGCGCTCGAAAACACCAATCAGCCCCGCGCCGCCGCGCTCGAATATATCGACCTGGCCCGCGTCTTTCAGAGTGTGCGCGACGTGGAGAAGGCCGGCCAGGCGCTGCAACGCGCCGGTCAGCTCGACCCGCAGTTGCCCGAACTGCGCGCGGCCGCCGAAAGCCTGAGGCGCAACCGCCCCATCGCGCCGCTCAATCGCGCCGCCAAGCGCGGCACCGGCATGCTCTCGGCGCAGGCCTTGGCCGAAGCGCCGGATGCCGCGCTCAAAGCGCCAGCCTCGGCCAACGGCAGCCACGGCGCCAGCGGCGCCTCGCCCCTCGTCACAGCCAAAGAGGCCGCCCTGGCGCAATTGGCCGAGATGTTGTTCGAGGAAGACGCCGACACCAACAAGACCACCTCGTCGGTGAGCATGTTCACCCGCGGCTCGGCGCGCAACGAGGAGAGCCAGCGCGCGCAGATCGTGATGTACCTCGGGCAGGCGCTGACCAGCGCGACCGCCCACAACACCGACGCCGCCGCCAGCAACTTCAAAGCCGCCTTCGACGCCGGCCTCGATCACCCGCTGCTCGCCTATATGCTCGGCGCGCTGCAACTCGAGAAGGGCAACCCGACCGAGGCCATCCCGTACCTGCAGGCCGCCATCGGGCATGAGGCGGTGATGTTGGGCGCGCTGTACGGGCTGGGCGAGGCGCACTCTGCGAATGGTGAAGCGCGCGAGGCCTTCAACAGTTACTTCGAGGCCCTCAAGCGGCTGGATATGTCGTTGATCGCGCCGGATCGGCAGGATCGTTTGGCCGAAGCGTACGAGACGCTGGCCGATGCCTATGCCCGCACCAGCGAAGTGGAATTGGGACAGTTGGTGCCGGGGCTGCGGCGTTTCCTCGCCGGTGATAACTGGGAGGGGCGCGCGCGCCAGGCCCGTCAGCAACTCGACGCATCCGACGACGGGCTGGTGGCCACGCTGGCCGACACCCTCACCACGCCCGGCAACGACCGCGTGATGGAGTCGCTGCACCGCATCGACGATTACATCCGCCGCAAGCTGTACGCCACGGCGATGGAGGAGGCGCTGTACGCGCTGGAGGCCTCGCCGACCTATCTGCCCGTGCACATCCGCATGGCAGAAATCCTGGTGGCCGAGGATCGGCTGGATATGGCCGCGACGAAGTATCGCGTAATCGCCAGCACCTATCAGGTGCGCGGCGAAGTGGGCCGGGCGGCGCGGCTGATGCAACAGGTGCTCAAGCTCAACCCGGTTGACCTGGCGGCGCGCCAGGAATTGATCGACATGCTCATCGCCGCCGGCCGCACCGATGAGGCGCTGACGCAATACGGGGAGCTGGCCCGGACGCACTACGACTTGGCCGACCTCGATACCGCGCGCGAGACGCTGGCCAACGCGCTTAAGCTGGCGCAACAATCCGGCGCTCGTCAGGCCAGCCTCGGCCTGCTGCATCAGATGGGGGACATTGACATGCAGCGGTTGCAGTGGCGCGACGCGGTGCGCGTCTACGAGCAGGCCAAAGGCATCGACCCGAACGATCAAAAGGCCCGCATCGCCCTGATCGACCTGTACTTCCGGCTGGCCAATACGCGCCAGGCCGTGGCCGAGTTGGATGACTACCTCAAAGGCCTGTTCGCCGCGCGGCAGTTCGGCACGGCGACGACGTTACTGGAGGAGTTGCTCAACGGCCACCCGGAGAACAGCGCGCTGATCGCGCGGCTGGCACGGGTGTATCAGGACCAGGGCCGCCGCGCCGATGCCATCACCCGCTACGATCAACTGGGCGATCTCCAGATACAGAACGGCCAGAACCAACAGGCCATCGAAACCTTGCGCACAATTCTGGCGTTGGGACCGGACGACCCGCAGCCCTACCAGCAGTTGCTCGATCAGCTGCAACACGCGTAGCCCTATCCGCACCCGCCCCGACCCGCACCGGGGCGGCTTTGAGTGAGCGGTTCATCCCCGCCGCGCCCAACGCACAACCGAAAACCGTCGTGTCAGAAGTCCTGTCGGAAGTCGCCTACTATTTCTCGCAACTCAATTGGCTCGGCGTACTCGATATCGCCCTGGTGGCCACGGCGATTTACATCGTGCTGGCGTTGCTGCGCGGCACGCGCGCGCTGACGCTGCTGCGCGGCATCATCCTGCTGGCCATCGTCATCGTCGTGCTCACGCGGCTGCTGCAGTTACCGGGCTTCTCCTGGCTGCTGCGCCAGGGCCTGCCGGCCATCCTCATCTCCATCCCCGTCATCTTCGCGCCCGAAATCCGGCGCGGCCTTGAACGGCTGGGGCGCGCCGGCACCGATCTGCACTGGAACAGTCGCGAGGCCGACCCGCAGCCGGTGATCAAGGCCATCACCACCGCCGCCCAACGGCTGTCGGAGCGGCAACACGGCGCGCTCATCGTCATCGAGCGCCAGACCGGCCTGAGGGAATACGCCGATACCGGGGTCAGGCTCGATGCCACGGTCACCCCCGAAGCGCTGTTGCAGGTCTTCTATCCCAACACGCCGCTGCACGATGGCGCGGTGATTTTGAAGGAGGACCGCATCGTGGCCGCCGGCTGCGTGATGCCCCTCACCTCCATCGGGCTGGCCAGTGACCGGCAGATGGGGCTGCGCCACCGCGCCGCGCTCGGCATTACCGAGGTCAGCGACGCCGTAGCCGTCGTGGTGTCGGAGGAGACCGGCATCGTCAGCGTCGTGCACAACGGGCGGATGATCCGCCGCCTCGAGCAGGATCGCCTGACGCATGTGCTGGATGCGTTTTATCGCCCGCGCGGCCAGCGGTCGTGGGTCGATTGGGTCGCCGGCTTGTTCGGCGTCGAGCGCGCGGCCCGGAGCAGGGTGCGCCCGCCGCGCAACAATGAAGCGACAGGGGATTGAGCCATGCGCATCCCCTGGAACACGCTCAGCTCGCTCCTCATCTCGCTCATGCTCGCGACGGTGGTGTGGTTTGTCTCGGTCAGCGAGGCCAATCCCTTCGAGGAACGACCGCTGGCAGGGGTCGTCAACGTCGAGCTGGGTGAGCCGGCGCCCGACCTGATCCGCGTCAACCCGGAGAGTGCGACGGTGGCGCTGGCGGTGCGCGCGCCGAGCGATGTGCTCAGCAACCTCGACGCCACGCAGGTGCGCGTCTTCGCCGACCTGGCCTCGCTCGACGCCGGCGTACACGAGGTGGAGTTGCAGTGGGCGTTTCTGCGGCCGGCGCCGGGGGCGCGGGTGACGACCATCAATCCGGCGCGCAGCTTGCGCGTGGCGCTGGAGCGGCGGGCGACGCGTGAGATTCGGGTGCGGCTGGAGAAAAGCGGCGAGCCAGCGCCGGGCTACGATGTCGGCGACGAGCGGCTGGCCTTCACCTCCGCCAGCGTCACCGGCCCGGCCTCGGCGGTGGAGCGCGTCAGCGAGTTGATCGCCGCGGTCTCGCTGGCCAGCCTCAAGTCGAGTCTCGATCAGGCCGCGCCGCTCACCGCCATCGACGCCGACGGCCAGCGCGTCAACAACGTCACCATCAGCCCGACGACGGTGCAGGTGCAGGTGCCGGTCACGCAGAAGGTCGGCTTCCGCGATGTGGCCGTCAAGCCGGTGGTCACCGGCCAGATCGCGCGCGGCTATCGCGTCACCAACATCATCGTCACACCGCCCATCATCACCGTCTCCTCCTCCGACCGCGATAAGGTGACGGCCCTGCCCGGCTTCGTCGAGACCGAGCCGCTCGATATCACCGGAGTCAGCGACGACGTGACGCAGCGACTGGCGCTTGTGCTGCCCGAAGGCGTCTTCCCGACGGGCGAGCCGACGGTGCTGGTGCAGATCACCATCGCCGCCATCGAGGGCAGTGTGCAGGTGCAGCGCCCCATCGAGGTGCAGAACCTGCCGCCGGGCCTCGCCGTCACACTCGCGCCGCAGACGGTGGATGTGCTGGTCTCCGGCCCGCTGCCGGTGCTCGAGACGTTGCAGAGCGGTGATGTGCGCGTCATCGTCAACGTCGAGAATCTCGCCGCGGGCATCTACACCCTGGCCCCCGAGATCATCCTCTCGCGCGACAAGCTGCGGGTGGATGTGATTCAGCCCGGTGTCATCGAAGTGGTGCTGGCGCGCAGCCTGCCCGCGACGCGCACCCCGTCCCCGACGATCTCGCCCACGCCGACGCGCACCCGCACGCCCGCGCCGCCCAACCCAACCCCGACGCCCACGCCCCGCCCGTAGCCGATCGTCAGACAACGGTCGCCGGACGTCGTCGTAATTCGGACAGCGGCCATTGGCTGATTGCCGCTCACCGGTTGCTGTTTACGGGATACTGTTATGATTGCGCCGTCATGCCCAAGCCCCTCGTCGCCATCGTCGGCCGGCCCAACGTCGGCAAATCCACGTTCTTCAACCGCCTGGCCGGCGAGCGCCTCGCGGTGGTAGATGACACCCCCGGCACGACGCGCGACCGGCTGGTGGCCGAGGCCGAGTGGAATGGCCGTGTCTTCGATGTGGTGGATACGGGCGGCATCGAGCCGACGCCGCGCACGCCCGAGGCGGCGCTGGCCACCGGCAGCGCGCACTTCATCCCGCAGATGCGGGCCCAGGCTGAGATGGCGATTGCCGAGGCCGATGTCGTCGTCTTCATGACCGAGGCCAAGCTCGGCCTGACCGAAGCCGACCGCGAGGTGGCCGACATCCTGCGCCGGCATCAGACGCGCAGCGCGGACGGCAGCCTGCATCCGCCGGTGCTGCTGGCCGTGAATAAAACCGAAAACGTCACCCGCGAGCAGGAGGCGTTCGAATTCTACGAACTTGGCATGGGCGAGCCGCTGCCCATCTCCTCCCTGCACGGGCTGGGCGTGGCCGATTTGCTGGACGCGATCGTGCGCGCGCTGCCGACCGACCTCCCCGCCGACAACGCGGATGCAGTGAAGATCGCGCTGGTCGGCAAACCCAACGTCGGCAAGAGTTCGCTGCTCAATCGGCTGCTCGGCGAGGAGCGCGCCATCGTCAGCCCCATCCCCGGCACAACGCGCGACGCCACCGACACGCCAATGATGTTCGATGGCACGCCGCTGGTGTTGATCGACACCGCCGGCATCCGGCGGCGCGGGGCGATTGACCCGGGCGTGGAGAAGTGGAGCGTGCTGCGCACCTTCCGCGCCATCGCGCGCGCCGACGTGGCGCTGCTGCTGCTCGATGCCACCCAACCGTTTACGGATCAGGACGCGCACATCGCCGGATACATCCTCGACGAGAACAAAAGCGTGGTGGTGGTGGTGAACAAGTGGGACGCGGTGGAGAAGGACACGTACACGATGCACACGTTTACGCAGCGGGTGCGTGAGACCTTGCACTTCCTCGATTATGTGCCGATCCTCTTCATCTCGGCCAGGACCGGCTCGCGCACGCAGCACGTGCTGCCGACGGCGCTGAAGATTCAAGAAGAACGCCTGGTGCGCGTGCCGACGTCGAAGCTCAATCAGATGATGCGCGATGCGTACCTGCGCCACACACCGCCCACGAAAAACGGCCGCCAGCTCAAGCTCACCTTCGCCGAACAGGTGCGCGTGGACCCGCCGACCTTTCTCTTTCACGTCAACGATCCCGACCTCGTCCACTTCACCTATCGGCGCTATCTCGAAAACTGTATCCGCGAGCGCTTCCCGTTCACCGGCACGCCGCTCAAACTGAGCTTCCGCAAAAAGAACCGCTGAGGGCTCTTTCGCGCAAAGACGCCAAGCCGCAAAGGGCGCAACCCCGAGTCTGCTTTTCTTTGCGGCTTTGCACCTTCGCGTCTTTGCGTTAGGCAGCGCCCGCACCAAATTGGAGGAGTGATGATCGAGGTCGCCATCATGATCGAGGGGCAAAACGGCTTGAACTGGCCGCGCTGGCAGCGCATCGCCACAGCCGTTGAGCAACTGGGCTTCGCCGGGCTGTACCGTTCGGATCATTACACCAACGCCAACCCGCCCGACCTCGACTCGCTCGAACTATGGGTATCGCTGACGTGGCTGGCGAGTCATACGCGCCGCATCGAGTTCGGCCCGCTGGTCTCGCCGGTCTCGTTTCGCCATCCGACGATGACGGCGCGCATGGCCGCCGCCGTGGACGACCTCTCCGGCGGGCGGCTGACGCTCGGCCTCGGCGCAGGGTGGCAGGCGCGCGAGCACAGCAATTACGGCTGGGCGTTGCTCGGCCCAGGCCCGCGCTTCGATCGCTTCGAGGAAGGGTTGAAGATCATCACGCACCTGCTTCAACGCGCTGAGCCGCTGACGTTCGAGGGGGCGCACTACAAATTGAAGGACGCCGTCGTACTGCCGCGCCCCGCCCGGCCAGGCAGCCCGCGCTTGCTCATCGGCGGGAACGGCGCGAGGCGCACACTGAGCTACGTGGCGCAATACGCGTCCGAGTGGAACGCCGTCTACATCCCGATGAGCAAATTCCGCGAGTTGAATGCAAAGCTGGATGAGTTGCTGGCCAGGCGAGGCCGTGATCCCAAAAGTGTGCGTCGGTCGTTGATGACGGGGCTGCGCTTTGGCCGCGACGACGCGGAGCTGGGGCGCAGGCTCGCGCAGCGCGGCCCGTCCGCCAGCGACCTGCGCAGCGCGGGCCTCATCGTCGGCACGCCCTCGGCGGTGGTCGATCAATTGGGCGAACTCGCCGAGGCCGGCGTGCAGCGGGTGATGGTGCAGTGGCTCGACCTCGACGATATGGATGGGCTGGAGGCGCTGGGGGCGGGCGTGCTGCCGCAGGTGCGGTGAGCGACGCTGCCGGCGAGGGCTTGGCCGAGAACGGGAGGGGCCGATACCTGGTGTCAGGCCGGATGTGCCCCGATAATATCGCGATTAGAGTGGATAGCCGATGTTACGCGGTAAATGTCCCTGATAAAGTCCGTCAGGAGCGGTATATCAGGACTGGGTTACAACCATAGGCAGGTAGACCCGACTTTTGATCGCCTTTACGTAGTTGGGCGTCAAACGTATTGAATGACGAGACAAGGCATGAAGGCCAAGGAGAGCCAAAACATGGCGAAAAAACTCAAGCCACTCACCACCAAGAAAGCACCCGAAGCCACGGACAACCACGCGGCCATCAACGACTGGATACGGCGCGTGATGCCGGATTTGCATCCCATCGTCAAGTGGCTGGACGAATTGATCTGCGAGACGATCCCCGGGCTTCAATACGCCGTCAAATGGGGGAAGGCGTACTACGGGCTGCCAGAATTCGGGTGGATCATCGAGATGGTCGCCTACGACGTCTCCGTGAATGTCGTCTTCTTCGCTGGTGTGGACTTCGACTCTCCGCCGCCACTTGGAACCGTTGGACGGAGCCGCTACGTGAAGGTGAAGACTTTGGAGGAGGCGCAGGGGCCCTTGATGCGCGAGTGGATCGAACAGGCAGGGCGCGTGCGCGGTTGGAAATGAGGGTCTACGAGGCGAAGACGCGACCCTCCGCAACGCTTCAACTGATCATTGGCGGCCGAGGTTGGCGGTGATGTCAACTGAAGACTGCCGCCCAACACTGCGTCCAGCCGACGCGCTCCGCTGCGCTTCGCGCGCGGCTGACGCCTGCCGTTGGGCCGCCAGGTTCGAGCGCGTGGAGCAAACGCACATGGCGTTCAGCGGCGTTATCTCAAGGGCTATAGCGACCCAAAGAACGAGAAGCGATCCTAATCCTTGAGGCCGACGACTGTAACCACGCCATCCGGGCCGGACCAGCCTTGATCCGGAAATGTGTGCCGCGCCATGCGCCGATCTTATTATTACGGCTTGACAAATATCTCGATGTGCCGTACTATTTGACGGCGCTGGAGACACCCATCTATGAATACCTTTTCATTACTGGCAATTGGCATCGCCACCGCCCTGGCCGTGGCTTCGCTGGGAGGCGGTCTCTACGAGTACCTGGTGGTCGATCCGTTCTGGCCCAAGCGGCCCGAACTAATCCAACCCCAACGCGGCGGAATCTCGCGTCGGCGCTTCTGGATTCCGGCGCACACGTCTTTCGAGCTCGCGCTCATCGTTTCCTTGATCGCCGCGTGGTCGTCGCCCATGAGCACGCCGCTCTGGGTAGCTTTTGCCAGCCATGCCGTCATGCGGCTATGGTCGGCGTTCGACTTCATCCCGAAGGCCCTGGCGTTCGAGCGAGCGGACCCCGTCGATGCTGGCGCCGCTCGGCGCTGGACCCGACGCAGCCTAATGCGTTTACCCTTGGACTTGGTCACATGCACGGCGATGATGCT
>CAZSNP010000098.1:0-11214 GCA_964608265.1 uncultured Anaerolineales bacterium
CGGCTACTACGAACACGGCTACTACGAACCCTTACGCAAGCGAGGCCCGAATCGTTTCGGGGGTCTCCATGTCGAGCGCCGCCAGTGCTTTGCGGCGCGCCTCATCATAATCCAATTCGCGGATCAGTTGTTTGGCGCGCGGAATGGCCGGCGCCGACATGCTCAGCTCGGTGATGCCCAGGCCGACGAGCAACGGCACAGCGCGCGGGTCGCCGGCCAGCTCGCCGCACACGCCCGCCCACTTGCCCGTCACCCGGGCCGCCTCCGCCGTCTGCCGGATGAGGTCGAGCACTGCCGGTTGAAACGCATCCGCCAGCGCCGCCACCCTGGCATTGCCGCGCTCCACGGCCAGCGTGTATTGCGTCAGGTCATTTGTGCCGATGGAGAAGAAATCTACCTCGGCGGCGAACTGCCGGGCGCGCAGCGCGGCGGACGGGATTTCGACCATGATGCCGGTCTCGACCCGCTCGGGCACGGCCACGCCGCGCGCGCGCACCTCATCGCGCGCCTCGCGCAGCAGGGCCGAGGCCGCGCGGAACTCCGCCAGGGTGGCGATCATCGGGAACATCACCTTCACCGGGAAGTCGGCGGCGACGCGCAGGATGGCGCGCAATTGCTGTTTGAAGAACCCGGGGTTGTCGAGGCACATCCGCACCGCGCGCCACCCGAGGAAGGGATTGGCCTCGCCGTCCATGTTCACATACGGCAGCGGTTTGTCGCCGCCTACATCCAGGGTGCGGATGATGACCGAGCGGCGCGGCCCCATCACCTCGGAGGCGGCGCGGTAGGCGGCGTACTGCTCATCCTCGCTCGGCGCGGTCTGCCGGTCGAGGAAGAGGAACTCGGTGCGGAAGAGGCCCACGCCCTCGGCGCCGGCCTCGACCGCCGCGCGCGCATCCGCCGCCGAGCCGATGTTGGCGACCACCTCGATACGCCGGCCATCGCGCGTCGCCGCCGCCACACCGCTGGCGGCCAACGCTTGCGCCGTCGCCGCGCGGGCGGCCTCGCGCTTCCGTTCGTACACCGCCTCCAGCGCGGGGTCGGCTTCCACAAAGAGCACGCCCACCTCACCATCCAGTATCAACCGCGCCCCATCCGCAATCTCGAGGACGCTTTCGCCAAGCCCAACGACGGCGGGCAGGCCCAGGCTGCGCGCGAGGATGGCGCTGTGCGAGGTCGGGCCGCCGAGCGCGGTGGCCAGGCCGTGCACAAATCCCGGGTCGAGGGCGACGGTGTCGGCCGGGGTGAGGTCGCGGGCGATGAGGATGCCCGGCCCGCTGAGCGTGGGCGTGAGCGTCACGCCGAGCAGCGTGGCGATGACTTGCCGGCCCACATCTTCGACGTCGGCGGCGCGGGCACGTTGATACTCGTCCTCGAGCGCGTGGAACTGCGCGGCGACCGAGGCGGTGGCGCGGCTCCACGCCAGCGCGGCGTTGAGGCGCTGATCGAAGATCGCCGCCCGGGCCGGATCGCGCAGGGCATCATCGTCGAGGAAGAGCAGATGGGCCTCGAAGATGTCGGCGGTGTGGCGGTCGGCGCGCCGCGCCACCTCGGCCAGCGTTTTTTGGATTTGGGTCCGCGTGACGTCAATCGCCGCGAGCAACGCCTTCCACTCGGCGGCGGGGTCAGCGATGGTGTGCTCGGGCACGGGCGGCATGGCGACGGCAAAACGTCGCGCCGGGCCGAGGGCGACTCCGGGGGAGGCGGGCAGGCCGTGAAACGTCGCCGTTGCGGATGAGTGAGCCGAAGTGGTTTGGCGCCGCGGCGTGGCCGTAGATGTGTCATCAACGTCGCCGAAGTTTTCGTCGGCCAGTTGGCGCAACGCCTCGAGCGCGGCCCGGGCGTCGGGGCCGGTGGCGGCGAGGGTGAGGCTGTGTCCGGCGCGGGCGCCGAGGGTGGCTACGCCGTTGATGCTCTTCGCGTTGGCGGGGCCGCGCCCGGTGGTGGCGTTGGTCGCGCGCACATCGGATTGAAAGCGGCTCGCGGTTTGCACAAAGCGCGCGGCGGGGCGCGCGTGCAGACCGAGGCGGTTGTGGACGATGAAGGAGAGAGTGTATGTTTCGGCGCTCTCCACCACCCGCGGCCCCGTCCCCGGCGGGAGCGGGGATTCCGCGGCCAGTTGCGCGACTTTGGGCGCGAGGCCGGCGCGCGCTTCGGCGGCGACCTGCGCGAGGGGTGAACCGAGTTTGGCCTGAACGGCAGCGGCCAGCGCGCCCTCCACGAGCGGGGCTTCGCACAACACGACGCGCGCGCGCCGCTCGTCGGGCAACAGCTCCACCGCCATCTCGGCGCTCAGGATGGCGCTGCCCAAATCCATGAGCACGAGCACGCCGTCATCGGAATACGCTTCGGTCAGGGCGCGCGAGATCAAGGCCACATCCGTGCCGAGGCGATGGTCGGGCGCATCGAGGCCGCCGGCCGGCGCGATGCGGACCTCCGGCCCGGCCATGCCGCGCGCCAACTCGGCCACACCCTCGGCCAGCTTCGCGCTATGGGAGACGATGACGATTCCGACCATGTGGCCTGGCACTCACAAAGCGCACAAAGTTACATAGTTCGCCGGCGCAGAGTATCGCGACACTTCACGCCCCTGGCGTGCCTGGCGACACATCAGGAGTCTTCTATGGCCGCGACCAGTTCGCGACAGAAGGCTGGGATGTCGGCAACCACCCTGCCCCACACGAGCTGGCCCTCACGGAACGCAGGCTCATCGGCCCAGACCGCGCCGGCGTTGACCAGATCATCCCTGATGCCGAGCGAGCCGGTGGCGCGGCTACCCTTCGGGATGATTCCGGCGGAGATGGCGACGAGGCCGGCGTGACAGATCAGCCCGACGATTTTGCCCTGCGCGTACACCCCGCGCACGAGATGCTTGATGGCGTCGTAGCGCCGCAACTTATCGGGGGCCCAGCCGCCCGGCACGACCAGCGCATCGAAGTCGGAGCTAGCCACGGCCGAGGCGGCCACGTCGCTGGTGGCGGGCAACGCCACCTTGCCGCGCACCGTCTTCTTCGACTCGAGGCCGACGACGGTGACGCGCGCGCCCTCCTCCTGCAGCCGCATTACCACGACCCAGAACTCCAAGTCCTCGAAACCTTCTTCCAAAAGAACGGCGACCCGTTTGTTTTGCAGACGCATAGCCGGGATGTTATTGGTCACTCGTTATTCGTCGTTGGCCAACCGCAATAACCAATCACCAATAACCGCAACTCGGGCACTGATCAACTTCAACCACCTCGTCACCGATCAACTCCACCGGCCCCGGCGCGAAGCCGGAACCCCCGCACGCGCAGGCGTACCATTGGCTGCGGAGTGAGCGATAGGGGACGCGTGGCGCATCGAGCCGAACCTCCTCGACGCCCATCCCCCAGCGCGCATTCGTGATCAACCGCCGGCAACCAGCGGCGCGCAGCCTGGCCGCGTACTCACGATAGTGGCGGCAGTGCCGCATGAGCAACACGCCGGCGGTGATGCCGGGCGGGAACGGGAAGGTGAGCGCGTCGCCACAGATGATGTGGAGTTCGCCCTCATTCACCGCGCCCTCCGCCCGCCGGGCGAACGAGAGCAGCGCGCCGAGGCTACGTTCCAACGCAATCACCCGTTTGGTTTTTTGAACGGCCTGCCGTGCAAAGCGCAGGTCGCCCGCGCCGATGTCGAGCACCACATCGTCCGGCCGCAGGAAACCCAGCGCCGCCGCATATGTGCCGGCATCGTATGGCGCCCACCGCAACTCCCAATCCGCCGCCGCGCCAACTTCACGCATCACGTTTCACGCCAACCCATACGCTTGGGCGAGCAATTGCACCGGATGAACCGCTTTGACGCCCGTGCCGTGGGTGATCTGCCAGCGACAGGTTTCGGAATCACACGCGGCCACATCCGGCCGGCTGGCTTTCACATCGGCGAAGAGCCTCGCGCCCACATCCATCGCAATCTGATATTTCTCCTTTTTCAAGCCGTACGTCCCGGCGATGCCGCAACAATCCGCCGTCATCTCCATCACCTTGAGGCCGGGGATGAGGGCCAACAGGTCGAGGGCGGGCTTGCCGATGCCGTGCGCCTTTTGCTGGCACGGCGCGTGATACGGCACGGTGAGCGCCAGCGGCGTGAAATCGGTTTTGAGTTCGCCGTGCGCGTGCAGGTGCGCGAGGTATTCGCAGATATCCCACATGCGCGCCGACACTTTTCGGAAGTCGGGCGTGTCCTGTTCGAGGATCTCGCGATACTCGCGTTTGAGCATCAACCCGCAACTCGTCGAGGTGGCGACGATGTCGTACCCTTGTTCGGCGTACGGCCGGAACAGATCGATCAACTTCTGCGCCGCCGCCCGCGCGCCGGCAAAGTCGCCGTTCGATTGCAGCGGCAGGCCGCAGCACGTTTGGCCCGGCGGGATGAGGACGCGGCAGCCGTTGTGTTCGAGCACCCGCACGGTGAGTTCACCGAGCGACGGCTCGTAGTAATTCGTGCTGCACCCATGGAAGTACACCGCCGAGCGCTTGGCCTGCGGCACGGCGCGGTGCGTCTTCGACCAGCCCTGGAACGTGCGGCCGGCGAACGGCGGCAGCGGAGCAGCGCGATGGATGCCGAGAACCTGCTCGATCATCCACCGCATCGGCCCGAAGCTGAGCGCGAAGTTGGCGAGCGGCGCGAACGGCGTGCCGACCGTGCCGAGCAGATCGGGCCGGGCGATGAGCTGGTTGCGCAGCGGCAGTTTGCCGCCGATGTAGGCCGCGCGCGCCTGCGTGTTCATCTCGGCGATCTTCACCCCCTGCGGGCACACCTGGGTGCAGATGCCGCAGCCCGAGCAATAGTCCACCGACTTATCGGGCGAAAGCAACGTGTCGCCGGCCAGCTCGCCACGGAAGCGCTCGGCCTGCGGGCCAACGTACTTCGGGCCGGGGAAGAGGGGCGTGACCGCCGCCACCGGGCAGGCCGTCGTGCAGATGTTGCACTTCACGCAGTGGTCGAGGGTGAGGCGGACGTCTTCGACTTCGATCGTCATGCGCTTATTTGATGTGAGACGTGATGCGGGCCACGTGAGTGCTGGTCAAGCCAACGGCTCGATGAGTGACGGGTACGATGACTGACAACAGATCACGTTTTACGTTTCACGCTTCACGATTGACCGGGCTGCCTGATACGCGCTCGCGAAACTGATCCCCTCGCCGCTCTTCTCCTTCCACGGCTCGGCGCCGGCGAGCAGCGCGCCGCACACACGCAGATTCTCCAGCACCGGCCGGCCGGCGGCGTCGAGCGGCCGCAGGTCGGAGTCGGTGAGCACTCCAATCCTGTTGAAGGGATGCGCGCCGAAATACGCCGGCTCGAAACGCCGTTGCCCCGCGGCGGGCACGTTGGCGAGGGGGAGATCGAACAATACCTCGCGCACCGCGCCGTGTGAATCAGTTTCGAGGCCGTGGGCGGCGAGGCCGCCGGTGGCGAGCACGAAAGTCCCCGCCCGGTAGTGGATGAGGCGAGCCGCGGATTTCACCGCGACCGACTCGACTCGCTTGCCCGTCACCTTCACTTCGACGACGGGATGCCCGATTTGGACCCGCGCCCCACCCTGCCGCAGCAGCTTTTCGAAGGCATTGGCGATGCGGATGCCGGGGATGCTCGGCGGCAGGGTCGGGATCTCAAAGACGGCCGTATCGAGGCGGGACTGCAGATCCGCGAGCACCTCGGCGGCGGCATTCACACCCAACAGCGCCGGGAAGCCCACGCGCTCGCCGCCTTTCAATTTCGGCTTGAGCTGTTCGGCCAGCTGCTTGCGAAACCACGTTTGCTCGAAGGCGCGGGCCAACTTTAGCGGGGCGAGGTCGGCATCGTTCTCTAAACCCGGCGCGACCAGTGACACCGAGCGGGCCCTGAGATGGGTGACTGCCGTCTCAAGATTCGCGGCGATGAGATCGGGATAGAAATCCTTGAAGTTGTTGAAGCCGACGATGACCACGGCCCCGCCCGGGCGCAAGTCGCCGGCCAGCATCGTCTGCGGCGCGAGGGCGACGGGCCGGGCCGCGCCGACGGCGGTGGGCAGCAGGAGATTCTCGTCCACCGAGCCGGCAAAGGGATACCCGGCCTCGGCCATCGCGCCGAGGAAGAGCGTGGCCGCCGACCGGAGCGACTCCGCCGACAGGCGCGCATACGGGTGCCCGGCCTCCGCCGCCGACAGGCGGGCGACGGCGTCCATTGGCCGCCCAACTCTCTCCCCCTTCCAATATCCGAGCACATCCACCCCGCCGCTGCCGAGGTGCGTGCGGCCATAGCCCTTCGCCAGCAACAGCACTTTGTGGCCGCCACGCAGGAGGGCATACGCGGCCATCAGGCCGGCATAGCCCGCGCCAATCACAAGCGAGTCGTAAGTCATTTAATTGGAACCGCGAAGACGCCCAGCACGCGAAGAAAGCAGAACGCCTTGGCGCGCTTCGCGTCTTCGCGGTTAACTTTCTTTTGGCAAATGCTCCACGTCGAGGATGCCCTGAAAGATCCAGTCGTCGAGGCGGGCCTGACGCAGCTGGTCGCCCCACAGCAGCGGTTGCACGCCCTTCCAGCGCTCCTGCAGGAAACGCACGAGGGCGGCGTTGGCAGCTGGCGCATTGGAGAGCCGGGATTGATGTTGCAGGCCGATGGCGCGATAGATGCAGAAGCCACCCTGGCACGGCCCCATGCCCAGGCGCACCGTGCGCCGGATGTCGTCTAGGTCGGTGCCGCGCTGCTGGAAGGCTGCGAGCATTCGCGCGCGCGTAATCATCTCGCATTCGCAGATGAGCTGATCGCCATGCAAATCCTTTTCGCGCTGTGCGAGCCGCGCGCCAAGCCAGTAGTATTTCTGCTCGCCCGAGTCGGGCATGGGCTGGGTGGCGGTCGTGCAGGCCCGTTCGGTGTTGAGGTGGCGGCACACGGCGTTCAGCGCCACCTCGGCCATTTGGCGATAGGTCGTGAACTTGCCGCCGGTCATGGTGAGGAAGCCGCTGACGCCATCGGTTTGCGGATGGTCGAGCAGCGTGTAGGTGCGGCTCACATCGCGCGTGTCGCTCACCGCGCCGAGCGTGGGCGGCTGATAGAGCGGGCGCACCCCGCCCCATACGCGCAAGGCGCGCGCTGCGCGGAAGCCGGGCACCAGCTTCTCGCCCTCATCGAGCATGTGCTGGATCTCCCACTCCTCGATCGGCCACTCGTCCGGGTCGGCCACGCGCACGTCGGTGGTGCCGATGACGCAGACGGTGCGGATGGGCACGAGGATGTCGCCGTCGGCGGGGCGCTTGAGGCGGTTGACGACCATCTGCGTCAGCCGGTGGTTCATGGCGATCATGATGCCCTTGCCCGCCAGCACCGGCACGTTCAGCCCGGCCAGCGCCGCGATCTGCCCGGCCCACGCGCCCGAGGCGTTGATGGTGAAGTCGGCCAGGACAGTGACTTCCGCGCCGGTGCGGGTGTTGAGCAGCACCGCGCCCTTGACCGCATCGCCCTCGCGGATGAGTTTGATGATTTTGTGATAGGTGAGGATTTTGGCGCCGTGCCGCTCGGCGTCGCGGGCGTTGGCCCACACAGTCTTCCACGAATCAATCGCGGCGTCGGGCACCCAGAAGGCGCGCCGCATCTTTGGGTCGAGGCGCGGCTCGCGTTTGAGCGCCTGCGCCACCGTCCACTCCTCCACCGGGATGCCGGCCTTGAGGCAGCCGGCGACGAACTCGGCGGCGTACCCCGGGTCGTCGTGCACGGTCTCGACAAACAGCCCGCCGGTGTCTTCGATGCAGTCGGCGGCGATGCGGCGCAGGATGATGTTCTCCTCCATGCACTCTTTGGCCGAGACCGGGTCCTTGACGACGTAGCGCCCGCCCGAGTGCAGCAGGCCGTGATAGCGCCCGGTGGTGCCGGTGGCCAGGTCGCCCCGCTCGGCGAGGACGGTCTTGAAGCCGCGCAGCGCCGCGTCGCGCACGATGCCCGCGCCGGTGCTGCCGCCGCCGATGACGAGGAGGTCGGTGGTGATTGAGTTCATACAAGAGCAGTGCGTATTGCGTGTTCCGTATTATCGCGTGGATTCAACGGACTACGCAATACGCACTACGAAGGCGTGTCACGCCTCAGCGAAAGCAGACGCGGGTCAATCTACCCAGGCGAACGATTTGGTCACAGCCTTCTTCCAGCCGCCGTAGAGCTTCTCGCGCTGGGCGCTCTTCATCTGCGGCGTCCACTCGTGATCCTTGCCCCAGTTTGCGCGCAGGTCTTCGACCTTCTCCCAGTAGCCGACGGCCAGGCCGGCCGCGTACGCTGCGCCGAGCGACGTTGTCTCCGCCACGGTCGGGCGCACGACGGGCACGCCGAGCACATCGGACTGGAATTGCATGAGGGTGTTGTTGAAGACCATGCCGCCGTCAACCTTGAGGGCCTTAAGCTTGACGCCCGAGTCCTTGTTCATCGCATCGAGCACCTCGCGGGTTTGATACGCGGTGGCCTCGAGCGTGGCCCGGGCGATGTGGCCTTTGTTGACGTAGCGCGTCATGCCGACGATGGCGCCGCGCGCGTCATTCTTCCAGTACGGCGCGAACAGGCCGGAAAACGCCGGCACAAAGTAAATGCCGCCGTTATCCTCGACCGTGTTCGCCAGCGTCTCGACATCGGCTGACTTGCTGATCATGCCGAGGTTGTCGCGCAGCCACTGTACCAGCGCGCCGGTGATGGCGATGGAACCCTCGAGGCAGTACACGGCCTTCTGGTTGCCGATCTTGTACCCGAGCGTGGTGAGCAGGCCGTTCTTGCTGGGCACGGGCTTAGTGCCGGTGTTGAGCAGCATGAAGCAGCCGGTGCCGTAGGTGTTCTTGGCCTCGCCGGGGCTGAAGCAGGTCTGGCCGAAGAGCGCGGCCTGCTGGTCACCGAGGTCGCCGGCCACGGGCACGCCTTTCAGCGCGCCGGTCGCCCTGCCATACACATCCGAAGATGCCTGCACCGCCGGCAGCATCGCGCGCGGCACGCCCATGATCTTGAGGATCTCATCGTCCCAATCGAGCGTGTTGAGGTTCATCAACATCGTGCGGCTGGCGTTGGAGACATCGGTGACGTGGACGCCGCCGTTCGGGCCGCCGGTGAGGTTCCAGATCACCCAGGTGTCGATGTTGCCGAAGAGCAGCTCGCCCTTCGCGGCGCGGGCCCGCGCGCCCTTGACGTTGTCGAGCACCCACTTGATCTTCGGGCCGGAGAAGTAGGTGGCCAGCGGCAGGCCGACCTTCTTGCGGAAGCGGTTTTGCCCGCCGGTTTTGGCGAGGGCATTGCAGATCTGGTCGGTGCGGGTATCCTGCCAGACGATGGCGTTGTAAACGGGCTTGCCCGTCGCCTTCTCCCACACCACCGTGGTCTCGCGCTGATTGGTGACGCCGACCGCCGCCAGGTCCGAGGCCGTCAGGCCGGCCTTGCGCAGCGCGCCGTCAACCACTTCCTGCGTGCGGGTCCAAATCTCCATCGGGTTGTGTTCCACCCAACCCGGCTTGGGGTAAATCTGCTCGTGCTCCTTTTGATCGAGGCCGATCACTTTGCCGCCGTGATCGAAGATCATGAAGCGCGTGCTGGTGGTGCCCTGGTCTACGGCACCGACATACTTAGCCATACGAATTTCTCCTTCTCGTTGAAGAGTGCCCGGTCAGCGATGTACAGCGAGCCGCAAGCCAGGCTGGCTCGCCTGTTCACCACGGCCGGTTCGCTCGATTACGTGCCCCACACCTCCGCCGCCGCCTGCAACAACAGCGTGGAGGAGGTCGCGCCGGGGTCCTGATGGCCCGCGCTGCGCTCGCCGAGGTAACTGGCGCGGCCTTTCTTCGCGACCAGCGGGATGGTGTCGCGCTTGCCCTGATCGGCCGCCGCTGCGGAGGTACGCAGGGCGTCCGCCATTGCCGTGCCGTTGGCAGCCGCCTCCTTCAATGCCGCCAATGCCGGGGTCAGCGCATCCACCATCGTCTTGTCGCCGGGGTTGGCCTTGCCGCGCATGATGACGCCGTTCAGCCCGGCTTCGAGGGTAGCCACCCAATCCGCCAGGGTTAGCTCCATCTTGCCAGCCGTGGCCGCGCCCATCTGCATGAACATCGTGCCGTAGAGCGGCCCAGCCGCCCCGCCCACCGTGGAGACGAGGGTCATGCCCACGGTCTTGAGGATGGCGCCGATGTCTTTGTCGGCGACGCTGGGCAGCTTGTCGAGGGAGGCCTGCATGCCCCGGTGCATGTTTGCGCCATGGTCGCCGTCGCCGATGGCCGAATCGAGTTGAACGAGGTAGTCCTTGTTCGTCTCGATCACGCTCGCATACGCCCTAAGCCAGTCCAGCACCGCATCGCGTGAGATCGTCACTTCGTTCCTCCGTGTCACGTTTTGAGCGCCACGTGTCCGATGACGATCACCTGACACACAGCACTTGGCACTTGGAACTTCATATTCCCCAGCGCAGTGCCGGCGTCTTCACCGGCGCATCCCACAGCCTGGTCAACTCATCATCCAGTTTGAGCAGGGTGACGGAGCTGCCGGCCATCTCGAGCGAGGTGATGTACGAGCCGACGAGGTTGCGGGTGGCCTTGATGCCCTGCCCGCTCAGGATTTTGTTGACCTCGTTGTACATCAGATAGAGCTCGAGCAGGGGCGTGCCGCCCATGCCGTTCATGAACACCAGCACTTCATCACCGCGCTTGAACGGCAGGTCCTCGACGATGGGCCTGGTCAGCATCTCGGCGATTTCGGAGGCGGATGCCAGCTTCATGCGCTTGCGCCCCGGCTCGCCGTGAATGCCGATGCCGATCTCCATTTCATCTTCGCCCAGCTCGAAGGTCGGCTTGCCGGCGTGGGGCACGGTGCACGAGGTGAGGGCCATGCCCATGCTGCGGCCCAGGGCATTGACTTTGCGGCAGACCTCGGCAACCTCCTTGAGCGAGCGCTTCTGCTCGGCGGCCGCGCCGGTGATCTTCTCAGCGATGACGGTGATGCCGACGCCGCGCCGCCCGGCGGTGTACAGCGAGTCCTGCACCGCCACGTCGTCGTTGGTGACGACGGCCTCGACCTCGATGCCTTCGGATTTGGCCAGGTCGGCGGCCATCTCAAAGTTCATCACGTCGCCGGTGTAGTTCTTGACGATGTGCAGCACGCCCGCGCCGCCGCTGACGGCCTTGGTGGCCTCGAGCATTTGATCGGGCGTGGGCGAGGTGAAGACCGCGCCCGGGCAGGCCGCATCCAACATGCCGTAGC
>CAZSNP010000099.1:0-10564 GCA_964608265.1 uncultured Anaerolineales bacterium
TGATATGAAATTGCCAACATTGTGATCGTTGACACCAAACATAGTCCTGACAGTAGGCCCTTGGCTTTGTAGAGGTTGTGGAGTTGTGGCTTCATTGGTTCTTCCCCACAGCAATAATGCAGAGGCGACCCTCAGTAATAAGAGGAGAGGTCTTGTCACGTAGGGCACACTGGAAAGCAATTTGATTGCTTCTGGATGACCACGCCAAGCCCCATGCACTAATGAAAAAGCCCTCAGTGAGGGGTTTAGTTTCACCAGTAAAGACATTGGCAATTATTAACTTCTCGGGGTTTGGGAGTTCACCATCCATAACCGGCTCGCCAGTGATTACAACCGCGAGGGATTCGCTATCCGGGGACCAGGCCAAGTCGTAGACGAAGAAGTTTCCTGAGACAAGCGTGTACCGGCGGCTGTTCTGAAAGTCCACAATGGCCACAGTAGATTCCCTGAAGATGGGATCGCGCGGAAAAACTTCGTTCAGAGCGAGGAAACGTCCATCCGGACTCCACTTGGCTATAAAGGCCCTTTGTTGCGAGCCAAATTCCAGTTCACACATCTTCCCATTGTTGGGTTCAGCCATATAGAAGGCCTGATTGTTGTACTGAACGAATCGGCTACCATCGGGGCTGAAGGCAACTTGAAAGTTTGCAAAGTAGTCGTTGGGCATGTAGCCTTTTTCGGCGGGAACGGGCTGAGGCAGAGGCATAGCCGCGCTTACCCCTCCAACCGGGTCAAAGGACTGAGCCTCGTTGGGGTTGGCTTTCGAGAAGTAGATGATCCGGCCACTGATTGGATCCGAGCCAATATAGACGCTGGCGATTTCGGGTACAGCCTGTTCGATGTTAGTGGATGAGCTGGAAAGAACACGCAATACTGTGCTTGTCCTATCGGCATTCCAGTCCGGTGCTGCGACGGATTGAACACTGTCAATCCACACTGGCAAACCCGAGGTCGCGAACGGCCCGATATCGGCGACTGTCCCGTAGACAACACTTTCCCCGGTGGCGGCGTTTACGAGTTCAATTGAACGCTCGCTCTTCTCGGGAGTCCACAATACGCGCGAGACAAGCAAGCGTTCGTTATCGGGCAGCCATTGTGCAATCGCAATACCTGATGTGCTGGTCATGACCACTCTTGGCTCAGAGAATACATACCCCGATTCGGTTGCTGAACCATCGTTTGGCAACTTTCCATCCTCTATTGAACACGGAGGAATTGTCGGGATAGGAGGTGTTGGGGTTGGATCACCGGGGCCAGGATATGCAGACGGCTGACCAATCGGGGTGCTTTGTGGCGGGCTGACTGCTGTCTCGGCGGCGGCCAACGGAGCAACACCCTGAGAGCGACTGCTCACCCATTGCCAGCTCATCCACGCGACTGCGGCAATGAAAAACACAATCAGCACGCCGATTGAATTGGATACCGTTGAATTGGGGTAGCGTTTCTTCATGATCCCTCTCACTTGAAGAACGACATCTCTATTCTACGCCCAAAGAAAAAAAACCAAGCAGCAAAATAGAATCCAATCGTCATAACGCATGCCTGTGATAGCATTGTCTGAGGTGGACTTTATCCATTCGCTGCGCATGCGCTGCGCTAATTTCCCGAGATTTTCTGGCTTTTCGCAATCCGAAAGCCCATTTTCGAGCATTTCGGTGGAGCCGGCATGTCGCTAAAGTGCTTCGCGCTTTCAAAAACGATGGGAAAATACGCGATTCGGCTCGGCCGAAATGGATAGTTAAATGGACAAAGTCCAGCTGAGTGCCTCAATTCCTACTCGGCCTCGCACTGGCCGCCATTCAACTTGTTTTGAAGTTGCTCAATGAGTGAGGCTGTGCAACGCTCGTTATCATCTCCAAGTCGCACGACGCTGACGACCGTCATCTTCGTCGCCATCCCCGCCCTCGTCGGTCTGACGTTTGGCTTCAACGTCCTCAATCGTTCGCTGGCCCCGTACACGATTGTGGATTACGAATTCGCGTGGACGGCGGAACGGGCGGCGACGATGTTCGCGCAGTGGGGCGAGCTGGGGGTCAGCGCCGCGCGGCTTTCGCTCTGGCTTGATTTTGTCTATATCCCCGCGTACGCATTACTTTCTTGGGCGCTGGCTCTGTTGGCCGCGCGCGCCGCGATGGGCCGCTGGCAGCCGGTCGGGCCGTGGGTCGCGTTGCTCCCGTTCCTCGCCGGAATGTGCGATGCGGTCGAGAACCTCGCCCTCCTCAGCAACCTGCCGCCGTTTTCACCTTCGACTACGACGTTGACGGTCGCTGGCCTGTGTGCGGCGATAAAATTCGGGTTGCTGTTCTTGGGCTGGGCATATACGCTGATCACGCCGCTGGCCGCATGGGTCCGCAACACCCGCCGCGTATTCTGAGACCGCCGCAGTCCGCGACGAGATGCCGCTCTATCTTCAATTGCCCCTCGGCCTCGCGCTGGCCTTAGCCATCGCCCTCATCGCATACCGGCGCGGGTCGCTGTCGCGGTCGGGCGCGGTCGGGGCCGTCGTCATCGGCACGGCGGTGTTTGGCCTCGGCGGTTGGGCGTGGGGGATTCTGCTCGTGGCCTTCTTCGTCTCATCCAGCGCGCTCTCGCATTTCAAAGAACAGCGCAAGGCGGCGCTGGCCGAGAAGTTCAGCAAAGGCTCGCGGCGCGATGTGTGGCAGACGCTGGCCAACGGCGGGGCCGGTGCGCTGTGCGTCATTGGCTTCTCGCTGACGTCGAATCCGTTGTGGTGGGTGGCCTACGTCGGCGCGATCGCGACGGTGAACGCGGATACGTGGGCGACGGAGTTGGGCGTGCTCAGCCGCAGCGCGCCGCGTCTGATCACTTCGGGGCGACCGGTTGAGGTGGGAACCTCCGGCGGCCTCACCCTCACCGGCACGCTGGCCGCGCTGGACGGCGCGGCGCTCATCGCCCTCCTCGCCGCCGGCTCTGTCGCGCTGGTCGAGCAACTATCGTCATCGGTTTTGCTGCTCTTTCTCGTGGGAGCGGCGGCGGGTCTCGCCGGTTCGCTGCTGGATTCATGGCTGGGCGCAACGGTGCAGGCGATCTACTTCTGCGCGAACTGCGACAAAGAGACCGAGCGCCATCCGACGCATACCTGCGGCTCGCCGACGCGACCGGCTCGCGGGTGGCGCTGGCTCGACAACGACTGGGTCAACTTCATCAGTTCAGCCGCCGGCGCCGCGGGCGCGGCGCTGCTGTGGTGGTCGTTCACCTGAGTCATGGAAGCGTATGTGCTGCCGGCGCTGTGCGTTGTGCTGGGTGCCCTGGGCCTCGCCCTCGCGTATTGGGAATTGATCCTCGCCGAGGGCGCCCACCTCGGGCCGCGCGTCGTCATCCCGCTCTACGATTGGGTCGCGGGTCGGTACGATCAGCACATCAAGAGGTTTGATCTCACCACCGAGGCCGAGATCGTCGGGCTGCCGCTGGCGATGGAGCTGGCGGACTGTGATGCGCCGCGCGTGCTGGATGTGTGCGCGGGCACCGGGCGGGTGAGCCGCGCCTTGTTGCGGCAGTTGGCCTTCGATGGCACGGTCTTCAATGTTGACCTGGCCGCGCGGATGTTGCGGGTTGGCCGGGAAGCGACGTTGCGATGGTCAGGCCGCGTTCACTGGCTGCGTTCACCGGCTGACCAGTTACCAATCCCCGATAACGTTGTTGATTGTGTCACCTGCCTCGAAGCCCTCGAGTTCGTGCCCGATGCCCGCGCCGCCCTGGCCGAGTGTCTGCGCGTGCTCAAGCCGGGCGGCCTGCTCGTCATCACCAATCGGGTGGGGTGGGAGGCGCGTTTTCTCGTTGGCAAGACCTTTTCACGGCCGGCCTTTCGCCAACTGCTCGCCGACCTGCCGCTCGACGTGCTGCGTGTAGAGCCGTGGGCGGCGGATTACGATCTCGCCTGGGCCAGAAAGCGAATAGCCGCTTGTGAATAGCTGATGGTAAGATAGAGCCGTATCCCATCTGCTCTCAACCATCCGCAATTCGCCAACCTATGTCTCAATACGATCTGATCGTCATCGGCTCTGGCCCGGCAGGGGCCAAGGGCGCGGAAGAAGCTGCCCGGCTGGGCAAGACCGTTGCCCTCATCGAACGCGCGCCGCGCCTGGGCGGGGCCGGCATCAACACCGGCACCGTGCCAAGCAAGACGCTGCGCGAGACGGCGGCCTACCTGGCCGGGCTGCGCCAGCGCGGCATGTACGGCGTCAACTTCAACCTTCAGTCCGGCCTCACCCTGGGCGATTTCATGTATCGCCGGCAGATGGTGCTCGAGGCCGAGTGGGGCCTCATCCAGCGCAACATCGAACGCTACCGCATCCAGATCGTGCGCGGCGAGGCGACGTTGCATGATCCCCACACCGCGCGGGTGCGCTACGCGGATGGGCGCACCGCTGACCTGACCGGCGCAGCCATCCTGCTGGCCCCCGGCTCCACGGCCTATCATCCGCCGCAGATCCCGTTTGACGACCCGCGCATCTTTGATGCGGCAACCGTCCCCGATATGGAACAGGTGCCGCGCGCGATGGTCATCGTCGGCGGCGGTGTCATCGGCGCGGAGTACGCCTCGATCTTCACCGCGCTCGGCGTGCAGGTGACGTTGGTCGAGGCGCAAGATCGTATCCTGCGGGTGGTGGATGCTGAACTGGCCGAACGCTTCAAGCGCCTGCTCGAGGACAACGGGACGCGCGTGGTTTTGAACGAGCCCGTCGTCAGCGTGGTCAAGAGCGCCGCCGGCCTGGACTTCCACTTGCAGAACGGCGAGGCGATCGCGTGCGATGCGGCCCTGATTGCCGCCGGGCGCGTCGGCAACACGCGCGGCCTCGGGCTGGAGAAGCTCGGCATCGGGGTGGATGCGATGGGCTACATCGCCGTCAACGAGCATATGCAGACCCATGTGCCCAGCGTGTACGCGGCGGGGGATGCGGCCACGCGCAACAGCTGGGCGCCCATCAGCATGGAACAGGGACGCACTGCCGTGCGCCACGCGTTCAACGCGCCCGACGCGCGCGCCGGCCTCATCCCGCTGGCCGTCTTTGCCGTGCCCGAAATCGCGATGGTCGGGCTGAATGAAGACCAATGCAAAGCCCAGGGCCGGCCGTACCTCATCGGGCGCGCCTACGCCGATCAGAACCCGCGCGGGCAGATCATCGGCGAGACGAGCGGCCTGCTCAAGATCATCTTCTCGCCCCACGACAAAACCCTGCTGGGCATTCATCTGCTGGGCGAGGGCGCCGCTGAGCTGATCCACCTTGGCCTGTTTGCGATGAAGACCGGCGCCACGCTCGAAACGTTTACGCAGCTGATTTACAACTACCCGACCCTCTCCGACCTGTATGAGCAGGCGGCGTACAACGGCCTGCAACAATGGGAGCGATGGAGGCAGAGGCAGGAATAACCCGGCACCGATTCCCCCGGGCTCAGGCAGCGAATTGGAACAGCGCGGCGCATGCAATTCGTCCGGTATCACAAAAACGACTCTGTCAGTTACGGCGTGCTCGAGGGCGAGGCCATCAGCCCGCTGACGGGTGACCCGTTCGGCAAATTCGTGCGGGGCGCGCGGTCGTTGAGCGTGACCGATGTGCAGCGCCTCGCCCCGTGCGTGCCGGGCAAGATCATCGGCGTGGCGAAGAATTACCTCGATCGCGCTCGCGAGAGCGGGGGGGGCGCGCCGGCGACGCCGCTGCTGTTTCTCAAGTCGCCCTCGGCCGTCATCGGCCCGGAGGCCGCCATTGTGCTCCCGCCTCAAGCGCAGCAGGTCGAATACGGCGCCGAGCTGGCCGTCGTCATCGGCCACACGGCCCGGCTGGTCTCGCCGGAGGACGCGCCGCGCTACATCCTCGGCTACACCTGCGCCAACGATGTGACCGCCCGCGACCTGATCGAGGCCGATGGGCTGTGGGCACGCGGCAAGGGCTTCGACACCTTCTGCCCGCTCGGCCCCGTCATCGACACGACGCTCGAGCCGCGCGACGCCCTCATCACCTGCCGCGTCAACGGCGCGACCCGGCAGATGACGTCGACCCACGACATGGTCTTCAGCGTGCCGCAGCTCATCGCCTTCATTTCCTCGGCGATGACGCTGCTGCCCGGCGATGTCATCCTCACCGGCACGCCCGGCGGCGCCGGCCCGCTCGCCGCCGGCGATGTGGTGGAGGTGGAGATCGAGGGGGTTGGCGTGTTGCGGAACAAAGTGGAAAGTAGAGAGTAGCCTGCGGGTCTGCTGTTCACTCCTTTCCACATTCTCAAATCGTCTTTGCTCAATCAAAGGAGTCCGTTTGACTTATGGGTCTCAAATCTGATAACTGGATCAAGCGCATGGCCGCCGAACACCGGATGATCGAGCCGTTCGTCGAGGGGCAGGTGCGCAACGGCGTCATCTCGTACGGCGTGTCGTCGTACGGGTACGACATCCGCGTGGCCGATGAGTTCAAAATCTTCACCAACGTCTTCTCGGCCATCGTGGACCCGAAGAACTTTGACACGCGCAGCATGGTGGATTTTCGCGGCGAGGTCTGCATCATCCCGCCGAACAGTTTTGTGCTGGCGAAGACGGTGGAGTATTTCCGCATCCCGCGCAACGTGCTCACGGTGTGTGTGGGCAAGTCCACGTATGCGCGCTGCGGGCTGATCGTCAACGTCACCCCGTTCGAGCCGGAGTGGGAGGGTTTCGTCACACTCGAAATCTCGAACACCACGCCGCTGCCGGCCAAGGTGTACGCCAACGAGGGCATCGCGCAGGTGCTGTTCTTCGAGGGCGACGAGCCGTGCGCGATCTCGTATGCCGACAAGAAGGGCAAATACCAAAAGCAGCAGAGCATCGTGCTGCCGAAGTTGTGAATGACGTGACGACCGGTCATCCGAGCAGACAGACCGCCACGGTCTCTGAGACCGCGGCGGTCTTCAAAATGCAATGCGACACACCGGACAACGATTGATCGTGGCGCTGGTGTTGCTCGCCGCCTGCGCCCCCGCTACTCCATCGCCTACACCTGAGCCGACGGCCACTGTCGCATTACCCACCTCCAGCCCCACGCCGCGCAACACCGCGACCCGCACTCCGCGTCCTGCCTTCACCCCCACACTCGCCCCGACACCGGCCCTCCCGACCGACACGATTGTCGAACGCGGGTCGTTGCCGCCGGGATTCTCGCTCATCGTGTACGGCGCCGTGCCTGGCCCCACCGCGCTCGCGTTCGGGCCGGACGGGCGGTTGTACGTCGCCTCCACCAACCAAGTGGTGTACGCCCTCGCCGACCGCGACGGCGACCGGCGCGCCGAGGAGCGGACCGTGTTTGCGCGCGGCGTGCCCATCCCGCTCGGGCTGCTGTGGATCGAGGATCGACTCTACATCTCGTACAACGACGGCGGCGATGGCCGCGTGGCCTACGTGCGCGATACCGATGGCAACGGCGTGGCGGAGGCGCTAAACCCGGTGATCACCGGCTTACCCTCGAGCGGGCGGCATCAAAACGATGGGATGGCGCTGGGCGCGGATGGTTACATTTATCTCGGGATGGGGTCAACGTGTGATGCCTGCCGCGAACCGGATTCCCGCTCGGCCAGCATCCTGCGCTTCCGGCCCGATGGCTCGCGGCTGAGTGTCTTCGCCACCGGCCTCCGCAACCCGTACGACGTGGCCTTCAACGCCGCCGGCGATCTCTTTGCCACCGACAACGGTCGCGACGATCTGGGCGAGGCCGTGCCGCTCGAGGAGCTCAATCACATCGTAAACGGCGGCGACTACGGTTACCCGCACTGCTGGACGGGCAACATCGAAACGCGGTGCGCGGACAAACTCGGTGCGGCGGCGACGTTCGCGGCGCGCTCCTCCGCCAACGGCCTGACGTTTTACTCGGGCGAGAACTTCCCGCCGCAGTATCGCGACAACGCCTTCGTTGCAGTGCTCGGCTCATACGTGTACCCGGCGCTGCGGCGGGGGGTGGCGCGGGTGTCGCTCAAAAAGGGTGGTGACACGTACGCCGGTGAGTCCGATTGGTTTTTGATATTGGAGGAGGGGGAGGGTCGCCCGCTGGATGTGGCCGGCGGGCCCGAGGGCGACCTGTACGTGGCCGATTACGAGATGGGGCAGGTGTATCGCATCGTATACGGCGCGCCGTGATTCAGCGGCGCTAACCGATGACGCTCACCTGCACCCCTTGCTGATCCACCGGCAGCACGAAGGTGCGGCACGCCAGGCCGTTGGCCTCGAAGGCGGCCTTCATCGCGGCGGCAACGTCCCAATGCCTGTCGGGGGCAAAGGCGACGAGCGACGGACCCGCGCCGCTGAGCGCCACAGCGAACGCGCCGGCCCTGCGCGCCTCAGCCATCACCGCATCGAACCCGGGGATGAGGCGTTTGCGATAGGGCTGATGCAGCCGGTCATTCATCGCCCAGCGCAGCAGTTCGAAGTCGCCGCTCGTCAGCGCCTGCACGGTGAACAACGCGCGGCCGATGTTGAAGACCGCGTCCTTCAGCGGCACATCCTTCGGCAGCGCGCCGCGCGCCTGGGCAGTCGAGAGCCGATGGTCGGGCAGGGCGATGGCGACCTTCATCGGCGGGACGGGCAGCGCCTTCACGAGCAACTCGCCCTCGGTTGCGCTGGTCAGCGTCAACCCGCCGAAAATGGCCGCGCCGACGTTGTCGGGGTGTCCCTCGATTTCCGTTGCCAGGCGCAACAGGTCCTCGCGCGTCAGCCGCCCATCCACCAGTGCATTCGCGGCCGCCAGGCCGCCCACAATCGCCGCCGAGGACGAGCCCAGGCCGCTACCCACCGGGATGCCGTTGACCGCGTGCCAGCGGAGTCCTTCGGGCCGGCGGCCCACCCTGGCGAAGACGGCCTCCGCCGCGCGGCATGTCAGGTTGGTGGTATCCGTTGCCACCCGCTCGGCCCCTTCCCCTTCGATATCTATCTCCAACCCCTGCTTTGTCCCGTACAACTCCACCGTGTTGCGCAATCCAAGCGCCAGGCCAAGGCAATCAAACCCCGGCCCGAGGTTGGCGGTGGAGGCGGGGACGGTGACGGAAACTTTTTTCATTGAGCCGTCAGCGGTCAGCAATCAGCGGTTAGCTCTCAGCCGTTGGATAAACGCCGTAAGCATTTTCTTGATCTCAACGACTTGTTCGTCCAGCGGCGCGTATACTTCTGGGCTGAGGTAACCGAGGTCGTGGCTCAACAACAAATGGTATTCAAGCTCACTGGCGGAACTGATTGCATTTTGCATAAACCGGGCGAAGTCTGCGTCGGTTGCTCGTGCACATCCCTCGGCGATGTTTGCGGGAATGGATGTGCTGGCCCGTCGCGTTTGGCTCGTCAGTCCGTACAATTCGTCTTTGGGATAGTGAGCGGTAGCTCGATACACAGCCAGTGTGATTTGGTGTGACTTCTCCCACACTTTCAGTTCTCGAAAGTTGCGCATATCAATTCTCCCTGATTGTGGCACGGTCGGCTAGTCGTTGACCGCTGACGGCTGATCGCTGACCGCTGACCGCTAATGACCCAGCACTGAATGCGGCACGTAAGGCTCTTCGAGGAACTTGATCTCGTCAGGCGTGAGTTCAATCGAGAGCGCGGCCACGGCCTCGTCGAGTTGATACAGCTTGCTCGCGCCGATGATGGGCGCGGTGACGCCGGGCTTGTGCAGCAGCCAGGCCAGCGCCATCTGCGCGGAGGAGACGCCGCGCCGCTGGCCGAGTTGGGCGCAGCGCTCGGCGACGGTGAAATCGGAGTCGGCGTAATACATCTGATGCGCGAACGCATCGGACCTGGCCCGCGCAGTCGCGCCGCCCTTCTCGCGCGTGCGGTTGCCGGCCAGGAAGCCACGCGCCAGCGGACTCCACGGGATGAGGCCGACGCCCTCCGTCCGGCACAGCGGATTCATCTCGCGCTCCTCCTCGCGGTACACCAGATTGTAGTGATTCTGCATCGAGACGAAGCGCGTCCAGCCGCGCCGCTCGGCGAGGTGCAGGGCTTTGGCGAATTGCCACGCATACATGCTGCTGGCGCCGATGTAGCGCGCCTTGCCCGCCTTCACCACATCGTGCAGGGCCTCAAGCGTCTCCTCGATCGGCGTCTCTTTATCCCAGCGATGGATTTGATACAGATCGACGTAGTCGGTGCCGAGGCGGCGGAGCGAGGCGTCAATCGCGTCGAAGATGTGTTTGCGCGAGAGGCCGCCCTGATTCGGTTTCGGCCCCATCGTGCCGTGAACCTTGGTGGCGATGACGACCTCATCGCGCCGGGCGAAGTCGCGCAGCGCCCGGCCGGTGATCTCCTCGCTCACGCCGAGCGAATACACGTTGGCGGTGTCGAAGAAGTTGAGGCCGAGTTCGAGCGCGCGTCTGATGATGGGCCGGCTCTCTTCTTCATCGAGCACCCAATCGCGCCACTGCTTTGAACCGTAAGTCATCATCCCCAGGCAAATGCGTGAGACTTTCAGTCCGGTGTTGCCGAGGGGGAGGTATTGCATTTTGTGTATCCTGAAATGGATTTGTGAAGTGGCGCGAAGGTCAGAGGCACTGAAATGTCATTTGGTTGAACGCTTGTCTAGCATCCCGAGGAATATTTTAG
>CAZSNP010000100.1:0-10536 GCA_964608265.1 uncultured Anaerolineales bacterium
GCCCTCGCCGATGAAGCCGGAATACAGCCCGTTGACCTCCAGCGTGGGCCGCGCGCCGGCGCGTTCGATGGTGGTGTAGCCCTTCTCGCCGTACAGCGCCGGCGCGCCCGTCATCGCGCGCCAGCCCTCATCGCTGTGCGGCAACCGCGCGAGTTCGGCCCGCTCATCGTCGGCGAGCGTGCGGACTTTGTCGTAAAAGCCGGGCAGGGTGATGCGGCCGTCGGCGTCGTGCATGCCGGTGATGAGTTCGGCCAGCGCCTGCGCCGGGTTGAGCACTGTGCCGCCGAACGTGCCGGAGTGCAGGTCATGATCCGGCCCGTGGACCCACAGCTCGAAGTACGCCAGCCCGCGCAATCCGTAAATGATGGACGGCAGATCTTTGCCGATGATGCCCGAATCCGCGTTGAGCACCACATCGCACCTCAACTTTTCCTTGTGGGCGCGGATGAAGTCGCCGAGGCTGGGTGAGCCGATCTCCTCCTCGCCCTCGATCATCAGCTTCACATTCACGCCCAGCGCATCGTGTTTGAGCAGCGCTTCAAGGGCTTTGAGGAAAGCGTGTACCTGCCCCTTCATATCGCTGGCCCCGCGCGCGTACACGTAATCATCGTCGCGCACCGTCGGCTCGAACGGGCCGGCCGTCCACTCGTTCAACGGATCCACCGGTTGCACATCGTAGTGGCCGTACACGAGCACGGTTGGTCTGCCCGGCTTGTTGAGCCACTCACCGTACACGACCGGGTGCTTGGCGGTGGGCATGATCTCGACGCTGGCGAAGCCCATGGCCCGCACCATCGCCGCCAGCCACTCGGCGGCGCGCTGCATATCGGGCTTGTGTTCCGAAAGCGTGGAGACGCTGGGGATGCTGAGAAACTCTTTGTACTCGTTCAAATAGCGCTCGCGATTGTGTCGCGCGAAGGTGAGCGCCTGGGTGGGTTCGGTCATGCGCGTCGCTCCTGGGCGGGTAGAATGGCGCGATTGTAGCAGAGGCCGGCAGACGTCGCCTCGAGGGCGAGCCATGCTCAGACGATTATTGCGTTTTGGATTCAGGTTGCTCTACAACGAAGGGGCGTGGACGTACGATTGGGTCGCGCGCTTCGTTTCGATGGGCCAGTGGCGGAGCTGGCAACGCGCCGCGCTCACCCATCTGCGCGGCCAGCGCGTGCTCGAGATCGCGCACGGCACCGGCAACATGCTGCTCGAGCTGAGCGCGTTGGGCTTCCGCCCGACCGGTTTGGATATGTCGCGGGCGATGGGCCGGATCGCGACGCAAAAGCTACGGACGCGCGGCCTGGGCGTGCCGCTGGTGCGGGCGCGCGTGCAGTCGCTGCCCTTGGCCGACGGCGCCTTTCCCAGCCTGCTGGCGACGTTCCCGACCGACTTCATCATCGCGCCGGAGACGATTGCGGAGGTTAAGCGCGTGCTACAACCAGGAGGCGTTCTGGTCTTCGTGCCCGTCGCCGAGATCACCGGCCCGGCCTGGCGCGACCGGTTCGCCGAGTGGCTGTTTCGCATCACCGGTCAATCGGCCGCGGATTGGTTCGCGCCGTTGCTCACCCGCTACCGCGCCGCCGGCTTCACCACCCGGCTCGAACGGGTGACCCTCCCGCGCAGCGTGGTCACGCTCGTGGTCGCCGAACGCCAATAGCCAATGGCGAGTGGCGCCCTGGCCATCGGCCATCTGCTAAAATCGCGCGCATGTCCCCTCGCCGTCGTTGGCCGCGCTGGCTACGCACTGTGGCCATCAATGTGCGCGACACACTCGTGCTGTTGCGGCAGTTTCGCGGTTCGCTGTTGGCGTTCAGCCTGACGGTGGTGCTGGGCGGCGCGCTGTATTACTGGCTGGCGCAACGCTTCGGCGAGCCGCAGCCCGACTCTTTGACCGAGAGCATGTATGGCGTGCTCTCGATGATCTTCCTTCAATCAATTTTCGACTTTCCATCTCATCTCGAGCTGCAGTGGTTCTATTTCGTCATGCCGCTGCTGGGGCTGGGCATCCTCGGCCAGGGCGTGGCCGATATTGGCGTGCTGCTGTTCAACCGGCAGGCGCGCGGGGAGGCATGGCAAGTGGCCGTCGCAGAGACCTATTCCAATCACATTGTGCTGGTCGGGCTGGGGCATCTCGGCTTCCGCATCGCCCGCGCGTTGCACGAGCTGGACGAGGCCTTTGTCTGCATCGAGCAGGACCCCGGCGCCGAGCTGATGTCGCAGGTGCAGGCCTGGCACGTGCCCATCATCCAGGGTGACGCGCTGAAGCATGACACGCTGCGCAAGGCCCGGCTGGAGCGCGCGCACACGATCGTGCTGGCCACCAGCGATGACGTGATGAATTTGCAGATCGCCATCCATGCCCGCGCCGTCAAGCCCGACATCCGCACCATCGTGCGGCTGTTCGACGACGATTTCGCCCGCGAGGTGCAAAGCTCGTTCGGCATCACCTCGGCCTACAGCGCCTCAGCGCTGGCCGCGCCCACCTTCGCCGCCGCCGCCGCCGACATCGAGGTGGTGCAGTCGGTGGCGCTCAACGGCCGGGTGCTCAACCTCAGCCGCTTTACCCTCGAGCCGAGCTGCGCGCTGGTCGGCCGGACGGTGGAGGCGCTCGAGCATGACCTGGATTTGAGCGTGGTGCTGCTGAAGCGAGGCAAAGAGGCCGACCTGCACCCGGATGATGCGCGGAAGTTGCAGGCCGAGGACGAGATCACCATCTTCGCCGACACGCTGACGTTGCAACGGGTGCGGCAACTGGCCGCGGCCCGAAGTTAGCCCGACCGTTGCGGTATAATGTGCGCCGCTCGGCCAACAGTTCGCCCGCCCGGGGTTATGGCGGGCGTTTATTTCGTGAGGAGGCAAGCGGAGAGATGCCAGTCCGATTAATCACCCGGTTAGTGGTGATTGTACTCATCGTCAGCGCGGCGGTGTACGTCGTCGCCCCGAACACAAGCCTTGGTTTTTTGAATCGTGAGACCAACGAGTTTCAGCAGGGCCTCGACCTGCAGGGCGGCATTCAGGTGCTGCTCGAGGCCGATGTGCCCGCCGGCACTGCGCCCGACGCCGTGGCGATGGAGGCGGCCAAGGGCATCGTCGAGCGCCGCGTCAACGGCCTGGGTGTGGCCGAGCCGTTCGTGCAGTTGCAGGGCGAGCAGAGCAACCGGATCGTCGTCGAGTTGCCGGGCTACAGCGACCCCGATCAGGCCGTCGCTACCATCAAAGAGACCGGCCTGCTCGAATTCGTCACCATCCCCGCCGGCGAACTCCCCCCACCCGACGAGACAGCAATCAAAACCTATTGCCCCGACATCACCCGTGTGGATTGCGGCAACCCGGACCTCTCGCCTTCGCCGGCCACCGAGGCAGTGACCGAGACGACGTACGTGACACTGATGACGGGCGCGGCGCTGCAAGAGGCCAGCGTCACTACCGACCCCACCACCGGCGGGTTTGAGATCGCCTTTCGCCTCGGGGCGGAGGGGTCGCGCATCTTCGGCGACTACACCGCGCAGAACGTCGGGCGTTATCTCGCCATCGTGCTCGATAAGAAGATCATCTCCGCGCCGCGCATCGAAAGCGCCATCACCGGCGGCGAGGGCGTCATCAACGGCAATTTCACCCAGGACAGCGCCAGCCAACTCGCGTTGCAACTTCGCTACGGCGCGCTCCCGGTTCCGCTCAAGGTGGTGGAAAGCCGCGTGGTCGGCCCGTCGCTCGGACAGGATTCGCTCAACCGCAGTTTGGTGGCCGGGGCCATCGGCATGGCCATAGTGACGGCGTTCATGCTGCTGTACTACCGGCTGCCGGGACTGGTGGCCGTGCTGGCCATCGCCACTTACGCGCTGATCACGCTGGCGCTGTTCAAGCTGATCCCGGTCACGCTCAGCCTGGCCGGCATCGCCGGTTTCCTGCTCAGCACGGGCAGCGCCCTCGACGCCAACATCCTCATCTTCGAACGGTTGAAGGAGGAGCTGCGGGGCGGGCGCTCGTTGCGCTCGGCGCTCGACCCGGCGTGGCGGCGCGCGTGGCCGTCCATCCGCGATTCGAATATCGCCATCTTCATCATCTGCGCTATCCTGTATTGGTTTGGGTCGGCGTTTGGCGCGAGCATCGTGCAGGGCTTCGCGGTGACGCTGCTCGTTGGCGTGCTCATCAGCCTGTTCACCGCCCTGTTCGTGACGCGCACCTTCCTCAGCGTGATCGTCAACGGCCTGCAGGAAGCTGAACCGAACCCGGCGCTGTTCGGGTTGTGAGGGATACGATTGGAATGAACATCATCGGGAAACGCTACTGGTATTTCGCGCTGTCGCTGGCCCTCATCGTGCCGGGCCTGATCGTGATGGCCGCCTGGGGGCTGCCGCTGGCCATTGATTTCACCGGCGGCTCGCTGCTCGAAGTGCAATTCAGCTCGGGCCGCGCCCCGCAACCGGCGGAGGTGACGGCGCTGTATGAACAGGAGCTGGGCATCACCAACACCCGCGTGCAGACTTCCGGCGCCGACGTCGTCATCGTGCGCTCCCCCTTCCTCGATGACGAGACGCGCGCGAAGGTAATCGCGACGATGGAGGCCCGTTTCTCCGACACGCTGACGCTCAAGCGGTTCGACAGCGTCGGGCCAACCATCGGCCGGGAGGTGGCGGTGCGCGCGGCGCTGGCGGTGGGCGTGGCGGCGCTACTCGTCGTGGTGTACATCTACTTCGCCTTTCGCGGCATCGCGCACTCGCTGCGCTACGGGGTGTGCGCGATCATCGCCATGATCCACGACGTCGCCATCGTCCTCAGTCTGGCCGCCATCGGCGGGCACTTCTTCGGCTGGCAGATCGATTCGCTCTTCCTCACGGCGATGCTGACGGTGGTGGGCTTCTCGGTGCAGGATAAGATCGTCGTCTTCGACCGCATCCGCGAGAACAGCAGCCTCTATCGCCGGCTGCCGTTTGAGACCCTGGTCAATCACTCCATCGTGCAGACCTTGCAGCGCTCGATCAACACTCAACTGATGACGGTGCAGTTTCTGCTGCTGGCGCTGGCGTTGTTCGGCGGCGTGACGCTGCGCGAGTTCGCCATCACCCTGGTCGTGGGTCTGCTTTCCGGGACGTATTCTTCGATCTTCATTGCGGCCCCCATCCTGGTGGTTTGGGAAAAGCGCGAGTGGAGCCAGTGGTTTCGCCCGCGCGAAGCCGCCTCGGCGACATCGTAGATCGGCTGTGCCCTTAATCGATAAGAGGCCGGTGTGATGTGTGCGCCGGCCTCTTTTCCTGTTTCAGAAGCTCGAGGTCACTTGCGAATGAGCGGCATAAAGGTGGTGAAGGGCAGGGTGACTTGCACGCCATCCAGCTGGAACGCCATGTTGTCCTGCGCTCCGATCCCGCAGACGGTGCGGCGCGGAAACCACGCTTGAAAACAGGTGCCCGAACCCTGAATGCCATAGTCAATCCAGGCTGACTCGGAGGTGCCCCCACCGGCCGAACTGCTCTGCCAACTCCAGGATGCGATACCCGTCGAGGCGATGTTCGCCTGTATCCCAATCCAGTATTTTTGATTACCTGGCAACAGCAGGCTGGAGTTAATCACATAGTCCCACGACCCAAAACCGCTGATGTTGCTCTCGAACTGTGAGGCGACCGGGCTGTTTGGCAAGTTGCCGGCATCGCGATAGACATAGATGTTGAACCCATTAATGGCAGGCGAGCCCGAATTGTTCGCTCCGTAGACGGTGATGGATTGTACGAGCCAATAGGTGTTGCTGCCGAGCGCTGGGATCGTAAAGTCGTCGGCGGCCAGTGCGGAGCGCGCACCGCCGGTATAAAGCGGCAGATTGCTTGAAATCGCACCGCTGCCCTCTCCGGTCGTTTGGCCGTAGAGCAATGCCAGTGCGCCAACGCCATTTCCGGCTTCTTGCGCGCGCACGACCTCCAGTCCGCTCGAGGCCATAAGCACCATCGCAAGGGCCAGCATCCGCCCACCCATTTGCCAGCGTTTTGGAGTCATGCCGCGCCTCCTCTGTGACTGCAAACTTTGTTGCCGTATTCTATCAAACCGTTCAATCGAATGCGTCGTTATTTTTGCGGAGGCCCGCTCACCCCGGCCCAAACCACCACTGCGCCAATTCACGCCCGAACAAATACATCACCAGCGCGCCGAGGACGAGGAACGGGCCGTACGGAAAAGGCGTGTCGCGCCAACTGCGGCCATGCGCGCTCTGCCACGCCGCCAACCCGAGGCTGAAGGCCGCCGCGGTGAAGATCCCGATCAACAGCGCGAACAGCACGCCCGACCAGCCAACCGCCAGCCCCACCAATCCGGCCAGATTCACATCCCCGCCGCCGAAGGCGATTTCGTCGAGGGGCTTGCCGCGCAGCCGCGCGACGGCCCACTCGTACAACTGCCCGGCCAGATACATGCCAAGGACGATGCCGTAGCCCACCGCTCCGCCGACGAGGGTCTTCTGCCAACCCAACATCACCGCCCCGATCACGAGTAAGATGAGGGCCGAAATCCACACGGTGCGCCAGAGGATCAGGCGATGTTCGATGTCGATGACGGTGATGAGGCCGAAGATCGTGACAACGGTCAGGGCCGCGTAGAAACGGCCCACGTCGCCCCCGGCCCAGCCCCACAGCAGCGCGCTGCCCGTCGCCATCACCAGTTCCACCATCGGGGCGCGCCAGCCGCGTAACGTGCCACAGTGCGGGCAGGCCCCACGCGCCGTGACCCAGTGCCCGCTTGCCGGCCACAACGCGGCGGGATATGGAGTCCGGCAGCCGCGACAGCGCGGAGCATTCAACGGCCGCCGTTGGCCGCGCTCGTCGGGCGGCAGCCCGTCGGCCAGGACATTGATCACCCCTCCCAACGCTGCGCCGATCAGCGCCGCCAACAGCCACATGGGCGCGATTATAGCGGACGCCTCCGCAATTTTAGGGTTGCCGACGAGCGGCGGGTCGTGTTCAATAGCAGCTGTCATGCGGCTGTACAAATGGCTTGGCCTTGCTTTGCTTGGGTTGTGTCTCTCCGCGCGGCCCTCGCTCGCTGCGCCCGGCGATGCCATCGTGCCCGGCGCCCTGCGTGCCGACGCCACTTTCCAGCACATCGGCGTGGTGTGGGAGGTGACGGGGGACTCCAACCGCAACAGCGCGCTGACGCTCGAATTCCGCCTGGCGGGCCAGAGCGTGTGGAGGCCCGGCGCGCCGGCGATGCGGGCGTATCCAACCACCATCGTCAACGGCGCGCCGCTCAATCTCAACCGCTGGGGGGCGAGCGCGATGTTTCTCCAACCGGGCACGACCTACGAACTGCGCCTCAGCCTCAGCGACCCGGATGGCGGCGGCGCAACGCAGACGATCAGCGCGGCGACGCGCGCCGAACCGCAGGCCAGCCCGACCGCGCGCCAACGCTACGTCGTGCCGGGCAGCGGCGGCGGCGCGGGGACGGTGGGCGATCCGTTCAAAGGGCTGCAGGCGGCGGCCAATGCCGCGCAGGCCGGGGATGTGTTCAACATCGCAGCGGGCACGTATAGCCCGTTTCAGGTGCTGATCGGCGGAGCGCCGGGCAACCCGATTGTCTTTCGCGGCCCGGCCAGCGGGATCGCAGTGATTGATGGCGCGGGCACTGACCGAGGCATCGTCACGCTGGGCGAGTTCAACCGGCCGCTCGGCTGGGTTATCCTCGAGGGCCTCACGCTCCAAAACGGGCACTGGGGCGTGGATGCGCAACGCACGAACAACATCGTCATCCGGCGCAACGTCATCCGGAATGTGGATGACGGCGTGGTGAATCGGCGCGGCAACGCGGATGAGTTTGGCCAGACCATCGCCGACAACGTCATCCTGGGCCGTACCCCCTGGCCGCAGAGCAACGGCAACATCCCCTCCGAACGCGGCATTGATCTCAAGGGCTACGGCAACGTCGTCGCGCACAATACGGTTCGCTACTTCGGCGATTGTGTCTCGGTGCAACCTTCGACCGGCGCTTCATACGCCAACGATGTCTTCGGCAACGATGCCGCCTATTGCGTGGATGACGGCATCGAGATTGATTACAACCAGGCCAACGTGCGGGTGTGGCGCAACCGCGTGATGAACAGCCGCATGGGCGTGAGCGTGCAGCCCATCGCCGGCGGCCCGGCCTATCTCTTCCGCAACGAGTTCTTCAACCTCGAGAGCAACCCCATCAAGATGAACAATCAACCGTCGGGCTATTTCGTGCTGCATAACACCAGCGCGATGGTCGGCAACGGGCAGGGCGATGGCTCGGTGTGGCGCAACGCCGTCTTCCGCAACAACATTTTCCTCGGCACCCGTTACGCCTTCGAGTTCACCACCGTCCGCGATGAGGGCTTTCGGGATTTCGACTACGACGCCTGGTTCACCGACCACAGCTCGGGCGCCGGCAGCGACCCGGATTTCAAATGGGAGAACATCCGCTACGCGCGATTGCCGAACCTGCAAGCCATCGGCGTCGAGGCCCACGGGATGTATGCGGCGTTCAGCCACCTCGTCAACGCCACGCTGCCCGTGAACCCGTATGTGGATGTGGCGCCGGGCAGCCGCGACCTGCGATTGGTTAGCGGCGCGCCGGAGATCAACGCCGGGCAGGGCCTCGCCAATGTGAACGATGGATTTACGACGGACGGCTTGCCGGATATGGGCGCGTTCGAGGCCGGGATGCCGCCGCCCGCCTACGGGCCCCGCCCGCTGGCGGCCGACCTCAGCGCCTCGACCAAAAGCGCGAATCGGGGCGCGGCCCCGACCGGCGCACAAGTGACGTACACCGTCGTGCTGCGCAGCACCGGCGCGCCAATCACCGGCACGGTGTACTTCTCGGATGCTGTTCCGGGCGGGCTGAGTTATGTGACCGCCACGCTCTCCGCGACCTCCGGCACGCCGGACGACAGCAGCCCGCCGCTGCTGCGCTGGAGCGGGGATATGAGCACCGCGAGCACGGTGACGATCACCTACGCCTCCACCGTGACAGCGGGTGGGGTACAAGTCATCACCAACAATGCGCAGATTTCAGCCGTCGCGACCGGCCCTCTGCTGCGCAGCACTACCGTTATCGCCAATGGCTTGAGCCTCTACCTGCCCCTGATTCGGCGCTGAGCGGGCGGGGCGACGGCGAGGGGGCGGGTGTTGGACGGATGTTTGTCCGCCCAACTCACTCCACCTTTTCAAGCGGCGCCGCCCCGCGTACAGTTACCACCATGATGCGTCTGCTGTACCGCCTGCTCAAACGCTACGGCACGTTTACGACCAGCCTGATTCTGACTGTGGCGTCAATTGTGCTGTCCGTCTTCATCACCAACGCCCTCAACCTGTACACCGACGGGCGGCTGGCGGTCGAAGGCACCGTCATCGCCGTCATCGTGCCGGGGATCGTCGCGCCGCTGTTCAGCCTCACGCAGTTGCGACTGATGGCCCAGCTCGATCAAGCGCGCGAGGAGATGCAGCGTCTGTCGATCGCCGATGAGCTGACGCAGGGCTTCAACCGCCGCCACTTCATGCAACTGGCGCAACAGGAATTCGCCCGCGCCGCGCGCTACGGCTCGGTCTTCTCCGTCATCATCTTCGACGTGGATGATTTCAAGCAGGTGAACGACCGCTTCGGCCATGCCGCCGGCGACGCCGTGTTGCGGGCGGTGGCCGAATTCTGCCGGCAGACGATTCGGCAGATAGATGTGTTCGCGCGCTACGGCGGCGAGGAGTTTGTCTTCCTGTTGCCGCACACGGATGAGACGCGCGCGCTGGAGGTGGCCGAGCGCATTCGCACCGGCCTCGCCAGCCTGCCCGTGGCCTGGCACAACCTCTCCATCAGCGTCACCGTGAGTGTAGGGGTGGCGACATATTCAGGCGGTCTGGCCGATTTCGAAGCCCTGCTCATCTACGCCGACCGGGCGCTGTATCAGGCCAAAGACGCGGGCAAGAACCGCGTCGTTGCGGTTAACGACCGGTTGGCCGGCCTCAGCAATCCCCCGGTGGCTGCGGAAGTGAATTAGCGCTGCTTCAGAACGACGCCACCGCCTCGTCGAGGTCGCGGTGGATTTCGAGGAACATATCCACCCCGGCGATGCTCAGCACCTCGGTGACGCGCGGGCCGGGGTTGAGCAGCTTCACGTGGCGGGATTTGAACGTGCCGTCGCGCAGCCCGCGCGCGATCTCCTCGGAAGTCTCCCCATCTGTTTGATACAGCTTGAAGATCGCGTTGAGGGCGCGGATGCCGGCGCTGCTGACGAAGCCGACATCGGCCAGGTCGAGGAGCAAGTTGCGCGCGCCTGCCTCGAACGCCTTCCGGGCCTCTGCCTGCAACGCCTCGTATGTGCCCGCATTGATCTCGCCTTCGATGTCGAAGACGGTCACGGGTGAACGCCCTTGCCTGGTTGCGATGTTGATCTCCATGCTCAGATTCTCCCGGAAATGGAAAGGTCGCGCCCGCCGGGCGCGAATGACTTGTGGAATTGCACGCCCGGCGTGGCTCGGGCGACCTCCTTCACTTTGATACCGATGGGGTTTCGAATTCCGCCTGGATACGCGCCAAGTATAAAACGGTTTGGGGAAC
>CAZSNP010000101.1:0-10178 GCA_964608265.1 uncultured Anaerolineales bacterium
GAAGAAGTATCAGACGCTGCACTTTGTTCGGAGTTGAGGACTCAACGCCCAGCCGGACCGTACCAGGTAGCCTCTCAAATCCCTCGCTGATAGCCTTTGCAACCTCGCGGATGATAGAATTCCCGTCGCTGTGACAGGAGTTCTACAGAATGGCTGACTCGACCTCGGAAAAGTTGATGCACCCGGCCCGGCCCGTCGGCATCGTGGGCTACGGCGCGTACGTGCCGCGCTACCGGCTGCCCGCGAAGGAAGTGGCGCGGGTGTGGACCGAAAGCGCCAGCGCGTTGCCGATCAAGGAAAAAGCGGTGCCCGGCCTCGACGAGGACGTGGCGACGATGTCCATCGAGGCCGCACGCAACGCGCTGAAACGCGCCGGCACCGATCCGCAGCAGATTCGCGCGGTGTGGGTGGGCAGCGAGAGCCATCCCTACGCCGTGAAACCCACCTCCACCATCGTGGCTGAAGCCATCGGCGCGGTGCCCAACACGCAGGCCGCCGACTGGCAGTTCGCGTGCAAGGCCGGCACCGAGGCCATGCAGGCCGCCATCGGCTTCATCGGTTCGGGCATGGCCGACTACGCCCTGGCCATCGGCATGGATACGGCGCAGGGCCGGCCCGGCGATGCGCTCGAATACACGGCCGGCGCGGGCGGTGCGGCCTATCTGCTCGGCCCGGCGGCTGTGTCGCTCGCGGTCTTCGAGGGATCGTACTCGTATGTCACCGACACGCCCGACTTCTGGCGACGGCAGTACGAAAAATACCCCGAGCACGGCCAACGCTTCACCGGCGAACCGGCCTACTTCAAGCACATCACCACTGCCGCCGCCACCTTCATGGAATTGGCGGGCACGAAGGCCGGCGACTACAAGTACGCGGTGTTTCATCAGCCCAATATCAAGTTTCCGCAGAAGGCAGCCAGGACCGTGGGCTTCAAAGATGAACAGATCAAAACCGGTCTGCTCGTCGGCGAGATCGGCAACACCTACGCGGGCAGCGCGATGATCGGGCTGACGGCGGTGCTGGATGAGGCCCAGCCCGGTGACCGGATTCTGCTGGTGAGCTTCGGCTCCGGGGCCGGCTCGGATGCCTTCGGGCTGCGGGTGACCGAGCGCCTCGTGGAACGTCAGGCCCGCGCACCGAAGACTCGCGACTATGTCGCCCGCCGCACCGAGATCGATTACGCCATGTACACGCGGCTGCGCGGCAAACTGGTGATGAAGTAGGCGGTTCGAAACCGCGCTTGAGATTCGCATTGCGCGGGGCATGGAATACGCCCTACGCATTGCGCCTGAACCGATGAAGCGACTTGTGTTAACCCTGATCATGTTTGGTCTCGCTGCCTGTGGGCTGCAACCCGCCCAGGTGAGCGGCGACGCGTGGAGCTACCGGCTGTTGCCGGAGGATTTGCCGGCCGGCTGGGCGCTCTCGGGGCAAGACCTGTACACCGCCTCCGACTTCGCCGCCGTCGCCCCCATCACCGGCACGACCGGATTAACCAACGCGCAGCAACTCTACTCCGCCCGCTACCGCCCGCCTCAGAATTCTCAATTCGCCGACTTCACCCTCGACATCATCGTCTATGCCTCAACCGCCGAGGCGCAGGCCGCCTTGAAAGTCGAAGCGCTGGGCGATGAGTGGGAACAGGTTGAGGCCGCGCCGCTCGGCGATGAGAGCCGCGTGTGGCACTTCCGCAACCCGGCCGAGGCGACCAATCAGAATCTCTATCGGGTGGATTTCCGTTACCTCAACGCCATCGGCTCGGTGAGTCTGTTCGGCGCGGCGGAAGCGCTGCCCAACCCCGACGAGGCGGTGAGCCACGCGCGCAAAGTGTTGGCGAAGATGCAGGCCGCGCCGCAACCCAAAGCGCTCGAGAAGCTGCAAGCGGCGCAACTGCCCGATGCCCGCGCGCTGATGCTCACGCCCGCGCAACTTAAAGCCGCGCTGAGCGACGGGGTTGACTGGAGCCTCAACAACCTGTTGCTGCCCGGCTGGGTGAACAATGAGGATTTTCCCAACGCCGAGGCGCAGAAAACGCTCAACGAACTGGGTCGCGTGACCGGGTATCAGATGTGGCTCGTCAAGCCGCCGGTCGAGGGGCAGGCGACGCTGGACCCGGCCGTGGGTCTGTTTCAACAAGTGTCGGTGTATCAACCGGCCGCCAACACCGCGGCCGGGCTGAAAGCGATGGTCGGCTTGCCGGGCACCGATGAATTGAAAGACTCCCCGGCCATCGGCGAGGGCGCGCGGATGTGGAGCGCGCTTGTCCCGCAAGACCCGAACAACCGGCAAACGGCCTTCATCGCCACCAGCGAGATCAGTTTTCGCGCCGGACGCTACCTCGCATCGGTGCAGTTGCAGTCGCAGCCCATCAACGATGTCACCAGCCTGACGGTGCTGCGCCAGAATCACGACCTGGCCATTGTGGTGGCCGAGGCGTTGGCGAAGAACCTGGAATCAGCAAAACCGTAACGGATCGCGCCGCGCGTGTTTTGCAGCCGGTGAGATCGTGCGCTGACGCAACCCGCGCTCCCCGATAGCTCTTTATGCGCGACGTATTCATCAACGCCCTCGGCCTCACCCCGGCCGGTGAACATTGGAGCACCTCGCTGCGCGAGCTGGCCTATCACGCCATCGAGGCGCTGCACCGCGAAGCGCCCGACGCGCACCAACCCGAAGCGTTGTTCGTTGGGAATATGCTGGCCGGGAACTTGAGCCGGCAAGCCCACGTCGGCGCGCTGGTGGCCGATTTCGCCGGGCTGCGTGGCATCGAGGCCACGACCATCGAGGCGGCGGGGGCCTCGGGCGGCGCGGCGCTGCGGCAGGCGCACATCGCCGTGGCCTCGGGGGCGGTCGACGTCGCGCTCGTCGTCGGCGTGGAGAAGATGACGGACAAGGTCGGCCCGGGCGCGACGGCGGCGACGGCCACCGCCACCGACAGTGACTGGGAATCGGCGCAGGGCGCGACCCCGGCCGCGCTGGCCGCCTTGCTCATGCGCCGCTATATGCACACGCACGGCGTGGCGCTCAGAGACTTCGCCGGCTTCAGCGTCAACGCGCACGCCAACGCCAAACACAATCCCAATGCCATGTTCCGCAACGCGATTACGGCTGACGCCTACGTGAAGGCGGGCATGGTCGCCGACCCGGTCAACATGTTCGACACCGCGCCCGACTGCGACGGCGCGGCCGCGTTGCTCATCAGCGCCTATCCGTCCACCATCCGCGTGGCGGCCTCCGCCCTCGCCACCGACACGCTGGCCGTGCACGACCGGCCCGATCCCCTCACCTTCACCGCCGCGCAGCGCTCAGCGCAGAAGGCGTACGAGCTGGCCGGCATCGGGCCGCAGCAGATTCAGGTCTTCGAGTTGTTCGATGCCTTTACGGTCTTCAGCGCGCTCAGCCTGGAGGCGGCCGGCTTCGCTGAGCGGGGGGAGGGGTGGGAGCTGGCGGCGAATGGCGGCATTGCTATTGCGGGCCGCGTGCCGATTGCGACCTTCGGCGGGCTGAAGGCGCGGGGCAATCCGGGTGGGGCAACCGGGGTATATCAAGTCGCTGAGGTAGCGCTGCAATTGCGCGGGCAGGCCGGGGCCACCCAGGTCAGAGGCGCCCGTTATGGCATGGCTCAGTCCATCGGTGGGGCCGGCTCGACCGCCGTCACCCACATCCTCGAGCGTGTATAAACTCCTGAGAGTTTCTGACACCATCTCCGCTGGCTGTTGAGAGCCATCTCACGATAGTATTCCTCACAGTAGAAACGAGGAGATGGCCTTATGGAAATTTCACGCAATTGGCGGTTGCAGAAGCAGCGCTACGGTTTGGTCGGTGAGGTGTGCCCACACTGCGACGGAAAAATCTTCCCGCCGCGCGATGTGTGCCCGCACTGCTCGGGTGAGGCGAAGACCCCTTATGTATTTGCCGGCACGGGCGAGGTGTACAGCTACACTACTGTGTACGACGCGCCGGAGGGTTACGAGGGTAACCTCCCCTATACCGTCGCCCTGATCAAATTGGATGAAGGCCCGATGGTCACTGCGCAACTAACGGATGTGGACAACGGCGCCGTCACCATCGGCACGCCGGTGGAGATGGTGACGCGCCGGCTGCGCGAGGATGGCAACGAGCGCGGGATGCTGGTGTACGGCTACAAATTCCGGCCGGTGCTGGCGACCAACTGAGGTCGGCGACCAACTGAGGTCGGCGGCGAACTGAAGCGGCGACGAATGGCAGCGGCCTGCTCAATCGAGCAGGCCGCTTTTGTCTTACTCCACTTCTTCTTCGAGCGCCACGTCCTCTTCGTTCGGCTTGCGGTCGAGCATCTGCATTTGCCGGGCGACGACCTTTGTGCGGAAGTGAGTCTCGCCCTTGTCATCGTTCCAGCGATCGGTTTGCAGCCGCCCGCCGATGAAGACCAACCGGCCCTTGCCGAGATATTGCTGGCACACCTCGCCCAGTTTGCCCCAGGCCTCGATGGTGAACCAGTCGGTCGTCTCCTTCGCCTCGCCCTCGCCCGTCTTCCACGAGCGGTTGACGGCGACCGGGAAGTGGCAGACCTTCCTGCCGGTGGGTGTGAAGCGCGTCTCCGGGTCCTTGCCGAGGTAGCCGATGAGTTGAACTTGATTGAGTGCTGGCATGGGGCCTCCCTATCTGAGTGGTCTGACTCGATGAACGGGGGAGTCAGACGGTTTTCGGGGCGCCGCGCGCCGGAAGCCCCGCCGCGACCAGTCGCCGCAGCAAGGGCGTGGGGCGGTAACGGTCTTCGCCCCACTCGGCCTGCAACCCCTCCATCACGCCCAGCACGGTCTCCAGCCCGATGGCGTCGCCCCATTCCAGCGGGCCGCGCGGGTAGTTCGTGCCCAGCTTCATCGCCAAATCAATATCCGCCGCCGAGGCCACGCGCTCGTGCAGCACGCTCAGCGCCTCGTTGATGATCGCGCACACAATCCGCGCCCGCACCAGCCCGGCCCCATCCGCCACCGCCGTCACCGTTTGTCCGCACGCCTCCCAAAACACGCGCGCCGCGGCGAAGTGCTCGTCGTCCGTCTGCAGGCCGCGCGTCACTTCAATCGTGCCCTGGGCGGGGATGGGCGGCAGCACGCCGAAGCCGGCCAGTCGCTCGGGATTCCGAATCCAACCGGCGGCGAGCGTGGTGCTGGAGGCGAGCACGCAAGTGTGAAGCGGCACAGCGGCGGGGAGCCGCCTCAGCACCTCGCGCTTTTTTTCAGCGGAGGTGTTTTCGGCTTCGATGACGGCGTCGTAATCGCCGAAGCCGCGCTCCGACGAGAGGAAGGCCACGGTCGTGAACGCATCCACCTCGTGCCCGCCGCGTTCGAGGACGGGCGCGAGGCCGGCGATGAAAGGTTGTGTGCCGACGAGGAGGATACGCATGGCAATTGCGAATAACCAATAACCACTAACCAATAACCAGTGATTGGTTATTGGTTATTGCTCGGAAACTCCGGCGGCTGTTTCTTCCTCAACCCCTCCACCCCCGCCAGCATATCCTCGTGAAAGAAGCCGAGCATTTCGAGGGCGAGCGAGTGGTCGAAGACCGGGCCGGCTTGCAGCAGCCATTGATTGAGCGCACGCCTGGTGTATTTGATGGCGTGGCGCGGGCCGCCGGCGATCTTGCGCGCGGCTTCCAGCGCGGCGGCGTGCAATTTATCATCGGGCACGCACCTGGCCACCAGCCCGATACGCTCGGCCTCGCGCCCATCCACAAACTCGCTCGTGAGCAAATAGTATTTGGCCTTCGCCATCCCCACGAGCAGCGGCCACACAATCGCGGCGTGATCGCCGGCCGCCACGCCCATGCGCACGTGCCCATCCGCCAGCCGCGCACTCTCGGCGGCGATGCTGATATCGGCCAGCAGCGCGATCACCAGCCCCGCGCCCACCGCCGGGCCGTTGATGGCCGAGACGACGGGGACGTTGCAGCGCAGTTGGTTGTAGACGAGATCGCGCGCCTCTTCGAGGATGCGCATGATCTCTGCGGGGTTGCGGTAGGCGTCCTCGACCAATTGCAAATCCCCGCCGGCGCTGAAGGCGCGCCCCGCGCCGGTGATGACGGCGCAGCGCACCGCCGGGTCACGGTCGAGCGTGCCCCACAGATTGACGAACTCGGTGTGCAGGCGGCGATCCGCCGCGTTGAGCACCTCGGGCCGGTTGAGGGTGATCCATAGAATGCCCGGCTCAGGCCGCTCGAACAAAATGTGTTGGTAGTCTTGATATTCCATCATTTGTATCGCGCCAAGACGCAAGGACGCCAGGTTGCTTTTCTTTGCGCCTTGGCGTCTTTGCGCGAGAGTCACTTCCCTTGCCAGTTCGGCTTGCGCTTCTCCACGAACGCGGCCATGCCTTCTTTTTGATCGGCGCTGCTGAAGAGCAGATAGAACGCCGCCCGCTCGTCGGCGATGCCGTCGGCCAGCACGGTCTCGAAGGCGCGGTTGACCATCTGCTTGCCCATCTGCACGGCCAGCGGCGCGCGCGCGGCGATCTGGTTGGCGAGTTCGAGAGCCGATGAAAGGTAAACCTCCACCGGTGTCACGCGGCAGGCCAGCCCGTAGCTCAGCGCCTCCTTCGCGGAAAGGGTGCGCCCGTTGAGCACCATCTCCATCGCCACGCTCTTGCCCACCGCGCGCGTCAGCCGCTGCGTGCCGCCCGCGCCGGGGATGACGCCGAGGTTGACCTCCGGCTGGCCGAAGGTCGCGCTCTCCGAGGCCACGATCAAATCGCACGCCATCGCCAGCTCGCTGCCACCGCCGAGGCACCAGCCCGACACGGCGGCGATGATGGGTTTCCTCACCCGGCGCAGCCGATCCCACAACTCGATGCGGCCATTCGTCATCATCTCCACCGTCGTCGCGTTTGCCATCTCGGCGATGTCGGCCCCGGCGGCGAAGGCGGCCTCATCGCCCGTGATGACAATCGCGCCGATGGCCGGGTCGGCGTCGAAGCGTTCGGCGGCCTCGACCAGTTGAGTCATCACCACGCCGTTGAGGGCGTTGCGCTGCCCGGGCCGGTTGATGCGGATGAGGCCGGCGCGGTCGTGGGTCTCGATCAAAATCACAGGTTCAGACATGCCGGCTCCCTGGGCCACAGAGACACGGAGACACAGAGTTGCCCTGTGTCTCCGTGTCTCTGTGACAAAGTCTCAATCGTAATCATAAAAGCCCTTCTTCGTTTTGCGCCCCAGCCGCCCGCTCTCGACCATGCGTTGTTGAATGGGATGCGGGCGATACTTCGGGTCGCCGAAGTACGCGTTGTACACCGACTGCGTCACCGCGAAGTTGACGTCGCAGCCGATGAGGTCAATCAGCCGGAACGGGCCCATCCTGAAGCCCACCGACTCCATCAGCGAGTCAATCGTCGCCACCTCCGCCGCGCCCTCGCCCAGCAGCCGCAGCGCCTCGCCGTAGAAGGGGCGCGCTATCCGATTGACGATGAAGGCCGGGGTGTCCTTACAGCGCACCGGGGTCTTGTGGATGCGGAGTGCGTATTGCGTCACCGCGTCGAGAGTGGCGGCGCTGGTGAAATCGCACGCGATGACCTCGACCAGCGGCATGAGGTGGGCGGGGTTGAAGAAGTGCAAGCCCACGAACCGGTCGGCGCGGCGCGTGGCCCCGGCCAGCGCGTTGATGCTGAGCGACGAGGTGTTGCTGGCGAGGATCGTTGGCGCAGGCGCGGTGGCGTCGAGTTGGGCGAACAGGTCGCGCTTGAGGTCGAGCTTCTCGGGGGCGGCCTCGATGACGAGATCGGCGCTGGCCGCCTCGGCCAGCGAGAGCGTGCCGCGCACCTGCGCCTTCGCCGCCTCAGCCGCCTCGGGCGCGATCTTCTGGCGCGCGACACCCTCATCAATTTGCTCACGGAGTGTGGCGAGCCCGCGCTGCACGAACTCCTCGGCCACGTCGTACAACAGCACGCGGCAGCCGCCGAGCGCGGAGGCCTGCGCGATGCCCGCGCCCATCGTGCCCGCTCCAACTACACTCACAACTTGAATTGACATTGGGATGATCTCTCGCAAAGCACGCCAGGGCCGCCAGGCTTTGCTTTGCGAACCTGGCGAGCTTTGCGAGAGCTATTGCCCTTTGAATTGAGCCGGGCGCTTTTCCAGAAAGGCCCGCACCCCTTCTTTGAAATCGTCGCTGCGCGCGGCGATTTCCTGCAAATGCGCCTCGTAATCGAGCGCCTCGTCCAAATCCATGTCGAAACTGCGGTACATGCCGCGCTTGGTCAGGCCGAAGGCGCGCGTGGCCCCGCCCGCGAACTGCGTCGCCCACCCCTGCACCGTCGCCGCGAACTCGGCCTCCGGCGCGACCGCGTTCACCAGGCCCCATTCGAGCGCGGTGGCCGCCGGCACTTTCTCGGCGGTGAGGGCCATTTGATATGCGCGCGCGTAACCGATGAGGCGCGGCAGCATCCAGTTGAGGCCGCTATCGGGGATGAGGCCGATTCGGCTGAAGGCGAGCATGAAGCTGGCCTTCTCCGAGGCCACGCGGAAATCGCACGCCAGCGCCACACCGCAGCCGGCGCCCGCCGCCACGCCGTTGATCGCGCCGAGGATGGGCTTCTCGGTTTTGATCATCTGCTTGATGAGGCGGTGATAGCCCTGCCGCAAGTGCTCGGCGATGGAGAAGCCCTCGCCGCGACTCTGCGTGTCGGCCAGATCCTGCCCGGAGCTGAAGCCGCGCCCCGCGCCGGTGAGGACGATGGCCCGCACCGAGGCGTCGCGGGCGGCCTGCTTGAACGCCTCGGTCGCCTCACGGATCATGACGTCGTTGAAAGCGTTGAGCGTCTGCGGGCGGTTGAGGGTGAGCGTGGCGACGGCGTTTTCGACGGAGTAGAGGAGGGTGTCGTAGGGCATAGCCTTAGTCATGGGTCATCAGTCATGATTTATGACTGACGACTACAAAGCCTTGAACTGCTCAAACGTCTCCCGGCAGGTATTGCAAGTATAAATGGTCCGGCACAGCGTCGAGCCGAAGCTGTTGCGGAGCGAGGTGTCGTCGCTGCCGCAGCGCGGGCAGGGGGCGTGATCATACAGGATGAGGTTGACATCGCCGCCGTGCCGGGCGGGCGGGGCCAGGCCGAAGGCTCTGAGTTTGGCGCGGGCCGCGTCGCTGATCCAATCGCTCGTCCACGGGGGATAGAGCACGGTCTGCACTTCGACTTCGGTTGCGCCCAGCGCCCGCACGCGGTGGGCAATGGCCTGGCGTATGACGTGCAGGGCGGGGCAGCCGGCGAAGGTCGGCGTCATCGCCACCGTGACGCGCCCGCCCGCCACGCTCACCGCGCGCACGATGCCCATCTCGACGACCGAAACCACCGGAATCTCCGGGTCTTTCACATCCTCGAGCGCGTGCCAGATTTGAGGCTCGGTCAATTCAGGCATCTATTGAACCGTGAAGACGCAAAGGACGCGAAGAAAACTCTGTGGGGTTCTTTGCGCTCTTCGCGTCTTCGCGGTTAACGTTCACCACTCGGCCTCGGGGTCGCGGCGGGCGACTTGCTGGAAGTCGGCGAGCAGGGCGGCGAGGTGAGGCGTATGCTGCTCGCGCGACAACTCTGACAGCGCAGCCTCCGGCACTCGCAAACCCGACTCGGCGAGCCACGGCGCGACGCGCGCGTGCCACGCAGCCAGCACCACAGCCGCCGGCGGCGCCACGCCTCCCGCAACGAGCGCCGCTTCACTTTCCGGCTGCCAAAAGAGTTGGCGGGCCAGCGGCCATTGCTCGTCGAGCGCGGCCTGCATGCGACGCCGGCTCTCCTCCGTCCCCAGCCCCAGCCGCCGCACCCAGGCGCTGCTGTGCTGGTAGTGATAAAGCTCCTCGGTGCGAATCTTGGCCGCGACCTCGGCCAGCGGCTTGTGCGCGCTGGGGATGAGTTGAGTGAGCAGCGCCAGCTCGTACGCATCGAAGAGGAACTGGCGCAACATGGTGAAGGCCCAGTCGCCCTTCGGGAGCTCGAGGAGCTGCGCGTTGCGGAAGTCGGCGGCGTCGCGAAAGTAGGCCAGGTGGTCGGGTGTGCCGCCGGCCAGCGCGCAGTGCAGGTCGTAGTACAACATGGCGTGGCCGAGTTCATCCTGCGCGAGGTTGGCCAGGCCGATGTCCTCCTCGAGGATGGGCGCGTGCCCCGTCCACTCGGCGTCACGATGCGCGAGGATCAATTCATCGTCCGCGAGG
>CAZSNP010000102.1:0-9644 GCA_964608265.1 uncultured Anaerolineales bacterium
AGATACCACCACACCAGCCCATCCGCCTCCACCGGGCCGGCCTGCACTTGAAAGACCTCGCGCTCGATGGCGAGATAGTTGACCGCCGCGGTCAGGCTGGCCTCCGCCCGCAGGTTGAGGAAGCCGATGTCGCCCGTGCCCACGATCTGCACCGTCGAGCCAATTTTGATCTCGCCGGCGGAGGGCGGCGGCGGCAGCGTCGCGGTCGGCTGGCCGCCGGGCGCCTGCTCGGTGACGGCGAACGTGGCGACGATGGCTTGTGTTGCGGGCGCGGCAACCGTGATCAACCGGACCGTCGCCGTGGGCTGCGGCAGGTCGGCGGTGCGGGTGGCCATTGCCACCGCCACGATCGCAAACGCTATCAGCGCGCAGCCGCCGGCCACAGCCATCAGCAGCCAGAGCGGAACGTACAGCGCCGAATCGCGGGGTTGAGGAGCCATGCGGATGTCGCCCTCACCCCCAACCCCTCTCCCGGTGGGAGAGGGGCGCGGGCCGGGTCAATTCAGAAGCAACTTCCCGTGTCGGGGGAAAAGCGGGAAACACTATCTTGCTTTGCGTCTCGGCAGCTTGGCGCCATTGCGTTAGGGTGTCACCCCTCGCAACGAGCGACCAGCACGGTGATGTCATCGAAGGCCGGGGCGTCACCGCGAAAGTCGAGCACATCATTGAAGATCGCGCTGCACACCACCTTGGGCGCGTCACCGCGCTGGCCATCCACCAGGGTGATCAATCGTTCCCTGCCGTAGACAGCGCCCGCTAGATCCACCGCATCCGTCACCCCGTCGGAGTATGTCACCAGCAAGTCGCCGGGCTGAAGCTGCACCACCCGCTCCTCCAATTGCAGGTCCGGCCACATCCCGAGGAAGCGGCCCTCCGCCCACAAGCCCTCCGGCGGGCCCCCGGCTGCCCGGAAGAGCAGCGGCTCATCCTGCCCGGCGCGCACGAAGCGCAACTCGCCCGCGTGCGTATTGAGCACGCCGTAAAACACCGTCACAAACATATCGTCGTTGCTCGACACTTCGAGCAGGCCGTTGTGCACGGCCAGCGCCACCTCCATCGGGCGCAGGCTGCGCCGCGCGTGCGCGAGGAAGAGCGTGCGCGTCACCGCCATGATCAGCGCGGCGTGCACACTCTTGTCCGACACATCGGCCATGAGCAGGCCGACGTGCTCTTCGTCAATCCTGATCACGTCATACAAATCCCCGCCGACGTGCCGGGCCGGCAGGTTGCGGCCGAAGAAATTGTAGCCCTTCACCTGCGGAAAACGCGACGGCAGCAGGCTGCGCTGGACCTCGCCGGCGATCTCGAGCTCGTGTTCGAGTTTTTCCTTTTGCACCAGTTCGGCCTGCGCCGCCTTGAGGTCGTCGTAGGCCTGCCGCAACTCGGCGTTCTTCCGGGTCAAATCCGAAATCGTCGCCCGCCCGCTGGCGCGCACGTTGGTGACAAAGCGGCGGATCATCGCCAGCGCCAGCGTCGGATGCTCGCTCAACAACTGCTGAAACGACTCCTCCGAGATTTCAAGCACGATGGCCCGCGTGGCCGTCGTCACCGTCGCCGCCCGCGGCATCTTCTCGATCAGCGCCATCTCGCCGAAGAACTCACCGGGCTGGCGAGTGATGATGTAGCGCTCGCTCCCGTCGCCGAGCCGTTGCGAAATCTTCGCCTGCCCCTCCGCCAGAATGTAGAAGAGGTGCTCGACCTCGCCCTCGTGACACAGCACATGTTCGGGTGGATAGGTCTGCGCGACGGCGGCCTCCATCAGCGCGGCCACATCGTCCTCGGTCACACCGGGGAAGGCCTGGCGCAGGACGGCGGCGAAGTCGGGCAGGGTGGCGGTGACGGGGATCATTTGCGCCGTCGGGCTGGGGAGGTCTTTTTCGTGGAGGGCGCTCGCGCGGGCTTTTTCTTTGAGGCGGCCTTCTTCCGCGTCGCAGCCCTGGGTGCTTTGGAGGCGGGCTTTACGGCGGCCGCCGCCGGTTTGGCTGGCGGAGGCTTTTTCTCGGTGGCCGGCTTCCTGACTTCGACAACCGGGGCCGCGACCACCTCGGGCGCGTGATGGTTGACGCGCGGGCGGCGATGGCCGCGATCATCCAACCATTGCAGCAGCCGCTCCACCGGCCAGCAATTGATCACGTCCTCCGCCGTCGCCCAGCCGCGCCGCGCCGTGCCCACGCCGAAGTGGGCGAAGTTGAAATGGTCGGGGTGATGAGCGTCGGTGTTGATGGCGAGCACACAGCCGAGTTCGAGCGCGCGCTTCACATACACGCCATCGAGGTCGAGCCGTTGCGGGTTGGCGTTCACCTCCAGCGCCACCCCGTTCTCGGCAGCCGCGCGCAACACCGCCTCCATGTCCAGGTCGGCGCCGTCGCGGTCGGGCAGCATTCGCCCGGTCGGGTGGCCGATGACATCCACATGCCGATTCTGAATCGCGTGGATGAGGCGGGCGGTGATCCGGTCGCGCTCCTGCCGCAGCGAGGTGTGCAGCGAGGCCACCACGATATCCAGATCCTCGAGCACGTCGTCGCCGTAATCGAGTGAGCCGTCGGCGCGGATCTCGACCTCGGAGCCGTGCAGCAAACTGAAGCCGGTGCCGAGTTCGGCCTGCACCGTATCGATCTCTTTGCGTTGCGCGCGCACCCGCTCGACGCTCAGGCCGTTAGCCACCCCGAGGCTTTGCGAGTGGTCGGTGATGGCCAGGCAGCGCAGCCCGCGCGAGCGCGCCGCGTAAGCCATGTCGCGGATGCTGACCTGGCCATCGCTCCATGTGCTGTGCGCATGCAGGTCGCTCTGAATCTCGCGGGTCTCGAGCAGCCGGGGCAGCTTGCCGTCGCGCGCGGCCTGAATCTCGCCGCGGTCCTCACGCAGCTCGGGCGGGATGTAGGCCAGGCCGAGGGTCTTGTACACCTCGGCCTCGGTCGGGCACAACGTCTCTTTGCCGTTCCTGGCCGTGAAGGCGTGCTCGTTGAGCGACAGCCCGAGCTGCAGCGCCAGCTCACGGACTTTGACGTTGTGATCTTTGCTGCCGGTGAAGTATTGCAGCAGCGTGCCGAAGCGCTCGGGCGGCAGCACGCGCAAATCGGCCTGCAGGCCGAGGTCAAGCTCCACCGAGGTTTTGGTCGGCCCCTGCCCGAGCACGCGGGCCACCTGCGGGTGGGTGACAAAGGCGGCCATCACCGTGCGCGCTTCATCCGCCGCCACCAGGAAATCGAGGTCGCCGATGGTGGGCCGCATGCGGCGCAGGCTGCCGGCCACCTCAGCCGAGCGCACGCCGGGCAACACGCGCAGATACTTGAGGATGTCCTGCGCCACCGGCCACGCCTGCCCGAGTGGCATCCGCCCGGTGGCGTGTTTGCGCGCCTCGATGCCGATGAGGATTTTGGCCTCGGTCTTTTCACCGAAGCCGGCCAGGTTGCGGAGCTTGCCGGTGCGGGCCGCGTTCTCCAGTTCGGCCAGCGTGGTCAGGTTGAGCTTCTTCCAGATCAGCGCCACGCGCTTCGGGCCGAGGTCGGGCACGGCCAGCATCTCGGCCAGCGAGAGCGGCACTTCCTTTTTCAGTTTCTCGAAGAATTGAAGCTGGCCGGTGGTGATGAGTTCTTCCACCTTCTCGGCGATGGCCGGGCCGACGTTGGGCACCTCGCGCAGCTTGCCCTCCCGCCACACATCACGGATGGCGCGCGGGTGCTCGCGAAACGTCTCCGAGACGCGGCGGTAGGCCAGGATTTTGTAGATGACCTCGCCCTTGATCTCGAGCAGGTTGGCGATGGTGGCGAAGGTTTCGGCCAGTTCCTTGTTGGTCATGCATCGCATGACAAGGTGAGGGGGTGACCGGGTGACAAGGTGTCGTCACCTTGTCGCCCGGTCACCAGATCACTCTGTCAAGAGTTTGCGCCTGCGAAGTTTTGTACCATCACCCACAATTCGCCGTTGAAGGCAATGCCGACGCCGACGTAAACGAAATTCGGGCCGAGGATGTTCGCCCGGTGCGGGGCGTCGCCCATGAACCACGTCATCGCGTGATCCACCGCCTCAGGCATGGCCTTGCCGCTCGCATACCAGTTCTCGCCGAGGTAGGAGCTGGTGAAGCCCGCGGCCCGCATCCACTCCCGGCCCAACGGCGCGCCGGTCACCGGGTCATCGTGCCCGAGGTAGCCGCGCGCCACCATATCCGCCGCCCGTGACTGCGCCACGCCCATCAGCACCTCATCCCGTGCCAGCGGCCCCACGCCCGCTGTCGCCCGGTTGCGGTTGATGAGATCGAGCATCCGCGCTGCCGGCTCGGCGCCGGGAGCGGGCTGGGTGGGTGCGGCCCGTGCGGCGGCCAGCGGCTCTTTGGCCACGGTCACCCGCGCCACGGGAACCGGGGGCACGGTCAGAGTCCAAACCGGCGCGGCCGAGGGCGCGACCGTGCTCGTCGGCGTGGCGGTCACGGTCGGCGTGACGGTCGGCGTCCGCGTCGGCGGCTGAGTCTGCACCGCCACAACCGCCTCCGGCAGCGCCACCGGCGTGAGCGGATTCACCGCGCACCCCGCCAACCACACGGTTGTTGCATAAATTGTCACCAGCCGGAGCACGGCGGGATTATACGCGATGTTTCGGTGGATGCGCGTGCTATACTGCGGGCACTTTCTGCCGAGTCCCTGCCGCCCTCCCTTGAGCCCGGTCGTTATGCGCTACTCCTCCCCGCCCGACCCCAAGGCCTTTGCCGAACAAGTGTACGCGATTGCGCGCCGAATCCCCGCCGGAAAGGTTGCGACTTACGGTCAAATAGCCCTGATGTTGCTCCCGCCACCCGGCGTCGACGCCGATCAATATCGCCGGGCCGGCGCGATTTGGGTGGGCGGCGCGATGGCCCACGCGCCGGACGATGTGCCTTGGCAGCGGGTCATCAACAGCCAGGGCAAGATCAGCCCGCGCCCCGGCATGGGGCCGTCGGTTCAGCGAAGCCTGCTGGAGAAGGAGGGCGTGACGTTCGACGCCAAAGACCGGGTAGATCTGAAACGCTTCGGCTGGCGCGAGAGCGGCGAGGAGCCTGCCCAACCGATTCTGTTTTGAGAGGCAGGCGCCGGGCTTGTCCGCGCGCCCGCTCGTGGTACACTCTCGGCATGTTGAACCGCACAAAACTCGTCGCCCAACATCACCCTCATCTGCATTGTCTTCCGGTCACGGGCTGATCGCCGACCGTCGTCGAGTCACACTCACGAGCGCGGGCCCGCCGGCCCGCGTTTTTTGTTTCAGCAGATGTTGGCAACGGATGCAACCTATGAAAACAAGAATCCAAACCGTCAAAGGCGCCCGCGACTTCTATCCCGAACAGATGGCGCTGCGCAACTGGCTCTACCAAAACATGCGCGCGGCGTCGCAGGCCTTCGGCTATCAGGAATACGACGGCCCCTTCCTCGAGACGCTCGAGCTGTACGCGGCAAAGTCGGGCGAGGAGTTGGTGAAGGAGCAGGCCTTCGTCTTCCCCGATCGCGGCGGCGACTCGATCACGCTGCGCCCCGAACTCACCCCCTCCCTGGCGCGGATGGTGGCGGCGCGCCAGGGGCAACTGCCTAAACCGATCCGCTGGTGGAGCTTCGGCCCGTTCTGGCGTTACGAGCGCCCGCAGAAGGGCCGCAGCCGCGAGTTCTTTCAGTGGAACGTGGACTTGCTGGGCGTGGACAGCCCGGCGGCGGACGCCGAACTCGCCGGCGTGATGGCGACGTTCTTCAGCAACCTCGGCCTCGGTTCGAGCGATGTCATCATCCAATTCAACAACCGCCGGCTGATGGATGCCGAACTGTCAAAGCTCGGCCTGACCGAGCGCAGGAAGGAAGTGTTCCGGCTGATTGACCGGCGCGACAAGATGAACGCCGAGGCGTGGGAAAAGTATGCCGCCGAGATCGGGGTGACCGCCAAGCAGCTTGATGGACTCAGGGCCGTGCTGGCTGATGGGGAACTGTGGCGGAAGTCGGAGGAGTGCGAGGCCTTTGTCGAGGCGGCCGGCGCGCTCGGGGTCGCCGGCTATCTTGACTACGACCCGACCGTCATCCGTGGCCTCGACTATTACACCGGCACCGTCTTCGAGGCCCGCGACCGCGCGGGCGAGTTCCGCGCCATCCTCGGCGGCGGGCGCTACGATAATCTGGTGGGCGATGTCGGCGGCGACCGCTTGCCGGGCGTGGGCTTTGCGATGGGCGATATCGTCATCGGCCTGGTCGCGCAGAAGTATGGCAAGGTGAACGAGGTGCGGGTCTCACCGAGCGAGGTGCTCGTCACCGTCTTCGACCAGGCAATGCTGGCCGCCTCGCTCAGCCTGGCGGCCGACCTGCGGCAAGCCGGCCTGCGCGTTGAGTGGTATCCCGAAGCCGTGAAGCTCGACCGGCAACTCAAGTACGCCGACGCGTACGGCATCCGCTTCGCCGCCATCGTCGGCCCCGACGAACTCGGGCAGGGGACGGTTTCGCTCAAAGACCTGCGCGCCCGGACGCAAACCGTGGTGCCGCGCGGCGCGCTGGCCGCCGAAATCCGCGCCCGCGCCGCCGGCTGACTGTGGCCCGAATGGCTTGTTTTCTCGGGAAATTTGGCCCGAGTCGCTGCTCGGAAACGCGCGCGGATGACCAGAACTTTTGTGATAAAATGCGCGCCGCGCTGGGGATGCCCGACGCGCACACGGTGGCTGTAGCTCAATGGCAGAGCGCTTGACTGTGGCTCAAGATGTTGTGGGTTCGAGACCCATCAGCCACCCTCGCTGATTGCAGATGGCCCCGAGCCGATGGCGGTTGCCGGGTGCAGTCAGCCATAGGCCCATCGCCCTGGTAGCTCAATTGGATAGAGCACTTGACTTCGGATCAAGTGGTTGTGGGTTCAATTCCTGCCCAGGGCACCTGGTTGGCAACGGTAGTTCTCTCCATCTTCGCCGTATCTCGCGTTGAGCTGTTCGAGAAGTCCATAAGTCTGCCTGCACCGGGTTGATGTTGAGCCATGCGCCGCTCACGTGACTTGCTATTTAACGATGACACCCAGCGATTGGAGCTGCTGCTCACGCCGCTCAATCGGTTGGAGGTTTCGATTGACGAGTCGCACTTCGCCGAGGCCATCCGGTTGGCGAGGGCCGACCTCAAGCGACTGGGCATCAAGCAACTCGAGCCGCATTACTATCTCTCCACCGGCTACGGCACGGTGGCCGGCACCACCAGCATCGCCCTGGGCTTCTACGATTGCAACGAATTGCTGCGCGGCCTCAACAAGGAGTTGCGCGGGTTCCTGTACACCTACGACGAAGTGACGAACATCGTGCGCCACGAGTTGGGCCACGCCTTTGCGTATGCCTACAAGCTCTACACGCGCAAGGATTTCCGCAACGTCTTCAAGGTCAAGGGCAATTACTTCCAGACCTACCCCCTCACCGACCGCTATATCGAGCGCGCCAACCCGTGGAGCCGCGACTTCGTCAATCCGTCCGGCGATCATTACGCGCAGAAACATCCCGACGATGATTTTGCCGAGACGTTCAACGTCCTCCTCCAGCCCCGCTACAACTGGCGGCGCGCCTATCGCAACTATCCCGGCGCGCTGAAGAAACTGCGCTTCACCGAAAAACTCATCGAAGAACTGGGCAATGAAACGCCGCTGATCAGCCAGGAGCCGAATCCTTACGAGCCGCTGTCAGACTACAAAATGACGGTGGCTAAGTTCTTCCGCCTGCGCAGCACGCGCCACTATCGCCGCAAGGCCACCGGCTACATCGACCCCGACCTGCTCGACCTGTTCTGGCAGCCCGCGCCGGTGCAACGCAACGGGCGCAAGCGCGAGCGCGACTACGTTCACACCGACAACTTCATCCGCAAGCACAAGCGCGATATCCTCACCCAGGTCAGCCGCTGGACGGGCGTGCCCGACCTGGTGGTGAAGGATTTGCTCGACAAGTGCAGCGCCCGCTCGGATGCCCTGGACCTGTGGGTGCGCAAGGACAAGCGCGAGGCCAAGCTGGTCGAGTTCACGTCGTTCATCTCGTATCGCTGCGCGCTGTACGCCTTGAACGAGAGTTACACCAACGGAAGCAACTGACCATGGGAATCTTCAGAAAGCTTGCCAGCCTCTTCTCGGGCACGCCGCCCAGCCGGGCCGAGACACTGTATCCGGTCACGGTGCAGTGCCAGCGCTGCGGCGAGATCCTCCGTGGCGCGGTCAACCTGGGGAATGAGTTGAGCGAGGATTTCGACGAGGCCAGCGGCGCGACGACCTATCACGTGCGCAAAGTGCTGATGGGCAGCGGGCGCTGCTTTCAGCCGATTGAGGTCACGCTCAAGTTCGACGAGGGCCGCCGGTTACTGGAGCGCCAGATCACGGGCGGGAAATTCACTGCCGCGTGATCATCAGCGCCCTCCGGCAGGCGCCCGGCCGTTGGCCGCTATGCCGTTGCCGTTCACCATCCCCTCATACATCGCCACCATCTTATCGGCGATGAGCTGCCACGTGTAGCGTTGGGCGTATTCCGCCGCCTGACCGCCGAGCCGCGCGCGCAACAACGGATCCGTCAGGATGGCGCAGATGCGGTCGGCCAGCGCCGCCGGGTCGCGGTCGGGCACGTGATATCCGGTCGCGCCGTCGCGCACGAGGAACGCCAGCCCGCCCACCTCCGAGGCGATCACCGGCGTGCCGCAGGCCATCGCCTCGAGCGCCACCATCCCAAACGACTCGTAGTGCGAGGGCATGATGACGGCGTCGGCGGCGGCGTAGTAATCCGGCAGGGTGTCCTGATCCTGCTTGCCGAGGAAGGTGACGAGTTCGCCAAGGGCCAACTCCTCGCGCAAGGCTTTGATCCGCGCCATCTCCTCGTTGAGGTGGGCGGCCGTGTCCTGCGGGTCGCCGCCGATGATGGCCAGGCACAGTTGCTCACACTGGCACACGCCGCGCTCGCGCAGGATGGCGACGGCGCGCAACAACGTCTCCAGGCCTTTGAGAGGTTCGATGCGCCCGACGAAGAGCAACAGGATTTTGTCCGGGTCCACCTCCAGGCGCGTCTTGGCTTCATCCATCGGGCGGGGAAAGAAGACCGCCGTATCCACGCCCGGGGGAATGGTGACGGCGCGGGTGACATCTGCCTGGTAAAGCCAGTTGAGTTGCGCCACCTCGGCTGGCGTGGCCACCACCAGCCGGTCGGCCTGCCCCATCAGTTCCGTCTCGACGCGCACCCGTAACTCGCTCTCGCGCTCCGTGTCGTTCTGAGCGATGCGGTTCTTCATCCTGCCGAGCGTATGAAACATGAGCGCGAACGGCGTGTGCCAGGCCGTGCTCAGGCTGCGGGCCGCGACGCCCGACAGCCAGTAGTGCGCGTGGAGGAGGTCGTAGCGCCGGTTGTTGGCGCGGGCATATTCGCGAATGCCGCCGACAAACTCGGGCACATGCTGATACAGGATTTCCTTGGGCAGCGGGCGCTCGGGGCCGGCGGGCACGTGGATGACGCGGTTGCCGTAGCCGAGGTCCTCTTTGACATGCGGCTGGTGCTCATCCTGTGACCGGGTGAAGACATCCACCGCGAAGCCGCGCCGCCCCAGCTCGCGCGTCAGATCGCGGACGTAGACGTTCATGCCGCCCGTGTCTTTGCCGCCCAGCGTGGCCAGCGGACAGGTGTGATACGACAGCATCGCGATGCGCATGCC
>CAZSNP010000103.1:0-9395 GCA_964608265.1 uncultured Anaerolineales bacterium
GTGCATGTCGGCCAAGGCGCAAAGCGTGCTCTCGCAAAGCACGCCAAGGCCGCCAAGTTCTTTCTTGGCGCAATCTGCATGTTTGGGAGGCGGGCGCTCCAATTCAGTCTCGTGCATGTCGGCCAAGGCGCAAAGCGTGCTCTCGCAAAGCACGCCAAGGCCGCCAAGTTCTTTCTTGGCGCAATCTGCATGTTTGGGAGGCGGGCGCTCCAATTCAGTCTCGTGCATGTCGGCCAAGGCGCAAAGCGTGCTCTCGCAAAGCACGCCAAGGCCGCCAGGTTCTTTCCTGGCGCTCTTTGCGAGCCTTGCGAGAGATTCCCTCACGGAACTTCCGAATCGGCGGCGGTGTATAGTGGATTGAATGACGGATGCGGAACTGGTGACGGCGGCCCGCGCGGGCGACGGCGCGGCCTGGGAGGCGCTGGTGCGCGCGCACGAGGCCGCGACTTTTCGCCTGGCGTATCTGCTGCTCGGCGACGCCGCCGACGCCGCCGACGTGGCGCAGGAGGCCTTTATCCGCGCCTACCGCGCGCTCGACCGCTTCGACCTCTCGCGCCCGTTGCGCCCGTGGCTGCTGCGCATCACGGCCAACCTGGCCCGCAACCGCCGCCGTTCGCTGGGGCGCTACCTCAATGCGCTGCGCCGGCTCATCACCGCTGATCCTGACCTCGGCGAAAAGATCAGAGGCGAGACCCTCAGCGCCGCCATTCGCGCCCGCACCGAGGCGCAGGCCGCCGCTCACACGCTGTGGCAGGCAGTGCGCCGTTTGAACGCTACCGAGCAGGAGATCATTTACCTCCGCTTCTTTCTGGAACTCTCCGAGGCGGAGGCTGCCAACACGCTGGAGATCCCGACCGGAACGGTGAAATCACGCACCCACCGCGCGCTGACACGGCTGCGTGAGCTTGTGGCGCGTGAGTATCCCTCGCTGCGCGAAGCATTGGATGAATGATGAACGATGATTTTGAGAGCCGGCTGCGCGGCGTCGCGCGCGAGTTCCCGTACCCGCCCGCGCCGCCCCTCGCGCGAGCGACGGATTTGAAGTCCGTCGCACACCGGGGCGGGGCTGACCGCGCATGGCGCCTCGCCGGGGCCGTCGCGCTGCTGCTCGTCGCGTTGCTCGCCGTGCCCCAGGTGCGCGCGGGCCTGCTCGAGTTTATCCAGCTCGGCGCGGTGCGCATCAACCTCATCCCGCCGACAGCGACAACACCGGCGACGCCGCTCGCCAGCCTCCTCGACCTGGCCGGCGAGACCACGCTCGCCGAAGCGCGCACCCGCGTTAGCTTCAGCGTGCTGTTACCGGAGGGCTTCGGCCCGCCCGATCGGGTCTTCGTTCAGGATTTGGGCGCGCCGGCGGTGGTGCTGGTGTGGCTCAACGCCGAGGGCGCGCCACGCCTCAGCCTGCACGAGATCGGCCCCGGCTCGTGGGCGGCCCCGCCGCTGGGCAAAGCCTTCGACAAGGCCGCGCTCGGCAAGTTCGGCTACGAGTTGATCGAGGTCACCGATGTTAACGGCGATACGGCGCTGTGGGTCGAAGGCGAACGGGTGTTGATCGCGCGCGATGGCGAGGCGCAATCGGTGCGGCTGGTGGATAGCCCAGCCCTGATCTGGGAAACGTTCGGGGTGACGTACCGGCTCGAGGGCGAATTCACGTTGGAAGAGATGAGGGCGATTGCGGAGTCGTTGCGATAGCAGGAGGTGTGTGATGAAACGATTGGCCCTCAGCCTGACCCTGACGCTCGTCGCGGCGTGCTCGTCGCCGGGCGCGCTGCCGCTCGGGGAGCAAGCCGCCCCTATGGACTCCGCTCCCATCGCGGAGCCGGTTGCCTTCACTTGCCCGGTGAGTGAATCCGTCGCCCTGCCCCCACCCGATGATCCCAACGCCGGCCCGTTCGGCAACGGGCCGTGGTTCATCAACGCCGACCGCAGCATCTGGCTGCCGCGGGCTGCGATGAGCGTGGGCGCAAACAAGCTGGTGTGGATCCGTCCCTCCGGCGCGAGCGGCACAATCAGCGGCCGGCGGCTCGATGGCGAGGCCCCACCCCTCGCGTACTCGACTCCGGGCGGCTACCCCACCGGCTTCGAAGTCGGCAGCCTCACCTTCCCCACCGAGGGTTGCTGGGAGGTGACGGCGACCGCGGGCGAAAGCACGTTGACGATCGTGGTCGAAGTGGGCCAGCCGAGGGCCGACCCGACGTACTTCTTCTTCGTCCGGCCCGACGGTGAACGCGGGCCGCTGGTCGCCTACGACACGGCGGCCGGCAGGGAGCAGTTTCGGTTGCCGGCCGGTCTGCTTTCGGCGAACGGGCAGCGCTTCCTGACCGCGCAGACCGGGCAGGCGGTTCTTTACGAGACCGTCACCGGTCGCGCCCTCAATCACTTCGCGGCGGTGGATTGGGAGCTGGCCGGGCTTTCGGCCAAAGGCGAGAGCGCGGTCTTTACCCTGATCGGCGCGGCGACCGATGCCAGCGGCAGTTCACGGACCACGACCAGCTTCGCCGTCATCAACACCATCATCGGCCAGCCGCTGCACGAGTTGCGCCTCGACGGCCACTTCGAGTTCGACGCCATCTCGGCTGACGGCAAGATGTTGTTCCTCATCGAGCGACTGGACGACGTTTCGCCGGAGCAATACGTCATTCGATTGTACGACCTCACGCACGAGAGCCTGCTGGCCGATCCGCTGCGCTCGAAAGGCGCCGATGAGATCATGGCCGGTTACGCCTGGCGCGGTGTGGGCACGCCCGACGGCAATTGGCTGTTGACGTTGTGCGTCAGCACGCTGCGCAACGTGGCCTTCGTGCACGCGCTCAATCTGCGCGACACCTTTGCGATCTGCCTCGCGCTGCCCTCGGGCGACGGCGATTTCGAAAAGCTCAGGCAGTATGCCCTCACCCTCTCCGCCGACGGCAAGACGCTGTACGCGGCCAACCCCGCGCTGGGCGCAGTGGCCGAGATCGCCCTGAACGACCCGGCCCTCGGCGGGCCGGCGGTGACGCGCGAGGCGCGCTTCCCCGCGCAGACCGGCGCGCCGGACCGGCAAATCATCACCCTTTCGCCCGAGGGCGGTATGTTGTACTTCTCAAGCGGGGCGGAGGTGTGGCGTTACGCGACCAAGACCGGCGCGGTGCTCAATCCGCTCAGCGCGCAGGGAGAGGTGGAGGGGCTGGGGGTGAACTGGGACGGTTCGCGGCTCTTCATCGTGCGCCGAGATGGGCAGCTGGCGGTGGTGGACGCGGTCAGCGGGTTGCCAGTGCCGTAGGGGCGAGCTATGCCTCGCCCCTACTCTTCGACCACGTAATCGAACAGCATATACGCGGCGGCGATGAAGATGGCGTCGTAGCCCGCCAGCAGGTTGAACCACACCCCGTACTCGCTCCACTCCAAATTGGCGAGCACGCCGCCGCTCGCCTGCACCGAGGCCAGCAACACCGGCACCGCCACCGGCAGCAGCAGGATCGGCAACATCACATCCCGCGCGCGGCTGTGCACCGCCATCGAGGCCAGCAGCGTGCCGACGCCGGCGTAGCCCAGCGTCCCCAGCAACACCACCACGAGATTGAACGGCAACAACATCGGCAGGTTGTACAGGACGGAGAAGACCGGCAGGATGACGGCCTGCACGATGAGGATGAAGAGCCAGTTGCCCAACATCTTGCCGAAGTAGATGGCGCTGCGGTCAACCGGCGCGATGAGCAACCCATCGAGCGAGCCGCGGTCTTTCTCGGCGGCCAGGCTGCGGTTGAGGCCGAGCGTGCCCGAGAACACCGCCGTCACCCACAGGATGCCGGCGGCCACCGTCTCGCGCGTCACCCGATCCAGCTGCAGGGCGAAGTTGAACGTCAACACGACCAGCAGCGAGAACACCAGCATGGCGCTGATCAGCTCGCGGCTGCGGAACTCGGCGCGCAGGTCTTTCCACAGAATGGCGGAGACGGAGCGCCAGTAGTCCGTCAACGCTGACCGGTGAGCGGTGGCCGGCCGTTCACTGATGGCGGTTGACCGATCACTGGTTGATGATGGCGCCATAGCGTCTCGCAAATTCGTCCGCGCTCATCTCGTCGCGCCGCGCGCTCAGGGCCAATCGGCCCTTCACCAACACCAGCGAGCGGTCGGCCAGCGCGAAGCCGTGCGCGAGGTCGTGGCTCGTCATCAACACCGTCCGGCCCTCGGCCCGCAACTCGGCCAGCACCGCGTCGAGCAGCGCCGCCCCGGTCGGGTCGAGGCCGGTGTACGGTTCATCGAACAGCAGCACCTCGGGCGCGTGCAGCAGCGCGCGGGCCAGGGCGAGCCGCTGCAACATGCCGCGCGAAAACGTCCGGGCCAGGTCGCGCCGGCGCGCCGCCAGGCCCACCCGTTCGAGCAGCGGGGGCAGCGCGCGCTCGTCGGCCCGATACATCCGCGCGTAGAAGCGCAAATTCTCCTCCGCCGTCAGATCACCGTAGACCAGAGGCTGATGGGCGACGACGCCGAGCTTGCGGCGCGCCGACTCGGACTCGGCGGGCAGCGCGTGCCCGGCGACCCGCACCGCGCCGAGGGTGGGCCGCGCCAGCGTGGCCAGCACGCGCAGCAGCGTCGTCTTGCCCGCGCCGTTTGGCCCGAAGAGCGCCACGCACTCGCCAGCATTGATCGTCAGATCAATGCCCCGCAGCACGGGCACATGGCCGAACGTTTTGGTCAAAGCACGTGTCTCAATCATTGCCGGCCCGATTCAGAGCAAACGGGAAAGCGTGTCGTTGCGTCACTGCTTCCTGCCGACTTGGCGTTAGGTGTTGCTTTCCTTCGCTGCCCATAGTTCCATCAGTCTCCCTTTCAGCTCCGCGCGCCGCCCTTCGTACCGTTCATTGTTGAGCTTGCCGGCGGCGAAGTCGTCGTCGAGCGCGGCGAGTTGAGCGAGCAGGGCCTCGCGGCCATCCGCGCCGGGCCGAGGGCGACGCCGCCACCACACAAACAGCGCCGCGCCGAGGGCCGCCAGCGCCGCCGCGCCGATGGCGATGCCGGTCGCATTCGCCGCCTCGCCCCGCACCAGCGCGAAGGTGAGGGCTTCGCCGGCGCCGATGTCGTCGCGCTGATAGGTGATGAAGCGCTGGCCCTGGACGTCCTGCGTGCCGCTGCGCGCCCAGCCTTCGCCGCCCACCTGCGCGGTCGCATCATTCACCAGCACCGTTGCCGAGTCAATCGGGTAACGCATCGGCTGGGCAAAGCTCAGGCCCGACGCCTCGGGCAGCCGGTACGACACCAGCACCTCGAGCGTCGCCACGCCGGGCGGCACCGGGCGCAGATCCGCGAAGCCCTCGTCGAGGCGGATATACGTCACCCCCTCCTCACCACCGGGCACAGCGAAGTCAGCCGCCTCGGGCGGCAGCGCGAATTGTACGGCGGTGCGCTGGTTGGGGATGAAGGTGCGGTCGCCGCGGTTGCCGAGGGTGAAGAGTTGGCCGATGGTGGCCACGCCGGGTTGGTCGAACAGGATGAAGGTCTGGGCGCGATGGACGCGCAGCGCGGCCGGGTCGCTCGTCGCCTCGAAGATCGTCAGCGGAGACTCGAGCTGGGATTGGCCCGGCGCGAACGGGCGCAACTCGCCGTAATAGGGCACGCCGTTGTAAGTCGCGTTGACGACGAACTGGCGCGCAGCCGTGAAGGGCACCTCGGCGAATTCAAACGCGCCGTCGGTCTGCAACGTCACCGTGCGCGTGAAGGCGACCCCATCGGCCTCGACCGCGAACAGCGTCAACTCCAGCGCCGAGGGCAGCGCCGCGCCCGCCGTGCCGTTGCTCACCCGGCCCGTCACCCGGCCCGTTCGTTCGGGCGGCGGCGCGCCGGGCGCGAGATACACGAAGGCGAGTCCGCGCGTGAAGTCGGTGACGGCGCTCACCTCGTCGCTCGACAGCGACAGGCCCGTGTGCGCGGCGTTCGTCTCGATGGCCCGCGCCCATTCGGCCGGTGTGCGCTCGACGAGGCCGGCCGGCGCGGTCAAGTCGTTCGCTGCTCTCCCGTCCTCGCCGTGGCACTCGGCGCAGCGCGCAGCATACACCGCCGCACCCGCCTCCATCTGCGCCGGCGGTGTGCTCAGCGAGAACACGAAGGCGACGAGGTGCCAGCGCTCCTCAGCCGTCAAGGTCTGCCCGAACGGCGGCATGAAGCGCTCGAGGCGGCCGTTGGTGAGGATGTCGAACCACTCGCGCGGCGACCGCGCGCGGGCGAGGTCGGGGGAGGAAAGCCGGGCGGGTGGATTGGGCAACCGGGCGGCTTGTTCACCGTCACCATCGCCGAGCGGGCCGTGACAGGCGGCGCAGTGTTGGGCGAACAGCGGCGCGCCCAGTTCGGCGGAGGGTCGCAGCGTGGCGAGCACCGCCATCTCATCGGCGGTGGCGATCGGCGAAGCGGGCCGCAGCGGCGTCGCGCCGGGCGGCGGGGTGATATCTTCGGCGAGCGAACAGCCCGCGAGAGCCATCAACACGAACACATAGAGGCCGCAAAGAAAAACATCCCGGGGTCTTTGCGCCCTGGCGCGAAACTGCTGGCACGTCATACGTCGGCTGCTGGCCACCGGCTAGCGTCTCTTCTTCAGTTCATCTTCCAGGCGCGCGGCATATTCATCGGTGGGGGGCGGTTCGGAGGGGGGCATGGCGACGGCGGGCCGCGTGTGGCCGCGCAGGAAGCGCCACAGGATCACCGCGCCGGCCGCTACGGCCAGCGGCGGCAGAATCCACACCAGCACGCCGAGGCCGGTGGCCGGCGGCGAGGCCAGCACCCGGGCGCCGTATTGCTCGGCGAAGAAATCCTGAATCTGCCGTTCGCTCCAGCCCTGCGCCAGCTTCTCACGGATGGTGGCGCGCCATTGCGCGCAGGCCGTCGTCGGGCACACATCCAGCGGGACGTTTTCGCACACCGGGCAATACAGTTGCTTGGCCACCCGGTTCACTTCGTCGTCGGACGGCGCAGGCGTTTGGGCGGCGGCGACACCGCTGATCAATGCCAGCAGAAGGCCAAGTAGAGGCGCGAATCGCCGGGCCGCAAGGAAAGCTCCGCCAGGATTCTTTGCAGTCGCTGCGTCTCTGCGCTTCATCTCAGTCCGTTGCGCCCTGAGCCACGGCGGCGCGCGGCAGGGTTACGCGGCGCGCGGCCTCGGCCTGCGGCCAGACGGCGATGAGGGTGCCGAAGATGAAGACCAGGCCGCCGGCCCACACCCAGTTCACCAATGGATTGACGTACACCTTGAACGTCGCCCCGTCCACCCCGATCGACTCCCACGACACCAGCAGCACGTAGAAGTCATCCTCGAGGGAGCTGCGCACGCCGGGGATCGTCATCGGCTGCAACCCGCTCCCCAGAGCGTAGATATCCTGGCGCGGGTGCAACGTGGCGAGCCATTGCCCGTCGCGGTACACGCTCACCGTAGCGCGGTGCACCTCGCGCCCGTCGGTGTGGATGAAGTGATCAACGGTGTCGTACACCATCACATACCGGCCGATCGTCAACTGCTCGCCCTGCGCCAGCCGGCCCTGCGTCTCCATTTGGAAAAACGACGAGCCGATGACGCCGAGGGCCATGACGATGACGCCGAGGTGGATGACGTAGCCGCCGTAGCGCCGGCGGTTGCGTTCGATGAGGCGCGCCAGGGCGACCAGCGCATTCTCGCCGTTCACCCGCATCCGCGCCTGAGCGCCGCGGGCAAACTCGAGCAGCGTCGTCAGCGTCACCAGCGACACAATCCACAGCCCGATGACGGCGCCGATGTTGCGCAGGCCGATCACGAGTAATGTGATGACGATCACGATCGAGGCGGCGAAGGGGAGGAGGATCAATCGCCCGAGTTGTTGCGCGGAGGTTTTGCGCCAGGCGGTGAGCGGGGCGACGCCCATCAGCAGCAGCAGCCCGCCGAGCAGCGGGCCGACGACGGCGTTGTAGTACGGCGGGCCGACGGTGATCTTCTGCCCGTTGACGAGTTCCGAGATCATGGGGAAGTGCGTGCCCCAGAACACCGCCACCGTGATGCCGAGGAAGAGCAGGTTGTTAAGCAGGAAGGCTGCTTCGCGCGAGAGCAGGCCATCCAACTGGCGCTCGTCGCCGAGCCGATCCCACGCGCGGAAGAGCAGCCACAACGAGGCGGCCATCATCAGCGAGATGAAAGTGAAGAACACCGGGCCGATGGCGCTGGCCGCGAACGAGTGCACCGAAGACAGCACGCCGCTGCGCGTGAGAAACGTGCCCCAGATCACCAGCCCGTACGTCAGCATGATGAGGATCATGTTCCAACGCTTGAGCATGCCGCGCTTTTCCTGGATGATCGAGGAGTGCAGGAAGGCGGTGCCGGTGAGCCACGGCATGAGCGCGGCATTCTCCACCGGGTCCCAGCCCCAATAGCCGCCCCACCCCAGCACATCGTAGGCCCAGCGCCCGCCGAGGATGAGGCCGAGCGAGAGGAACAGCCAGCCGATGACGGTCCACCGCCGCGTCGTGCGCAGCCACTCATCGTCCACGCGTTTGGCCACCAGCGCGCCGAGGGCGAAGGCAAAGGGCACCACGAAGCTGACGAAGCCGAGGTAGAGCATCGGCGGGTGGATGATCATGCCCGGGTGGCGCAACAGCGGATTGAGGCCGCGCCCGTTCTCGGGCACGAACGGGATGGCGTTGGCGGGCGCCCACAGCGCCGTGACCACCTCGCCGTCGAACGTCTGCCAGAAGCGCGCAAACGGATTCTCCAGCAGCGCCACCAGCCCGATGAAGAAGCCGAGCGTGACCATCATCACCACGATCACCGCCGGCATCAGGTCAAGGTCGCGCTGCCACTTGCCCAGCAGGGCCGAGGTCGTAAACGCCGACATCAGCCAGCACCACAGCACCAGGCTGCCCGCCTGCCCGCCCCACAGGCCGGTGATCTTGAGATAGAACGGCATCTCGCGGTTGGAGGAGTTGTAGACGTACTCGACGCCGTACTCGCCGGTGACCAGCAGCGCGATGAGGAGCACCGCGCTCAGGGTGAGCAGCGGCGTGGTCAGCAGGGCGGCGCGCCGCGCGCTGGCGAGCAGCAGTGGCTGCGCCCGGGCCACGCTCAGCGCCGCCGCTACAGCCGCATACGCCGCGCAGGCCAGCGCCAACAGCAGTCCCAGGTAGCCGATGTTTGCGATCATAGGGATTTGCCCATCGTGCGTTGCCGGCTGAATTGTAGCATCCTGCCTACAGGTTGGGCTTATGATGTTGATACTGAATGGCACTGACGCTGGCGGCATGTATGTGACGACGATCATACGTTCCCGCGTGTGCCTGCCTTATGCTTGGCGGCGGCGCTTTTCGTTTATACTTGGAGCGAGCGGAGGTCTTGACGATGCGTTTGGCGGTGGCGGTGGGCATGCTGTGCCTGGCGGCGGTGGCCGGGGTCGGGCTGTATGTCA
>CAZSNP010000104.1:0-9133 GCA_964608265.1 uncultured Anaerolineales bacterium
GTTAGGCGTGTAAAGGAAATAGTCCTGCCCTTGCCTGATGGCAGAATAGTGATTATTGGATTAACCCCTGCTGAGTCGCCTGCAATGCAGGAAGCTCTTTCAATGTTGGCAACACTGAATGCTTTGCCCTAGCTTACACATGTCAAGGCATTAGGCATTGAACCATTCCGGCTTGGAGGGATTAGGAAGATGATCTACGATCACTCAAAACATCACCCCCATCGGCGGGGACTCACGATATCGTTGGTTCTTGCACTCGTTGCATTCAGCACTTTTGGCCCATTAGCAATGTCGGAGGTTCTTGCTCAGGGTGGCGCACCGGACAGTACAATTGCGTTGCAAATGCCCTTCATAGCGGGTGAGACGTGGACAGTGGGAGGTGCCGGCTATTTCTATGGCGAGGTTACCCATACCAATGCTAATAACGACTATTATGCTACGGATTGGAATCGATCAAACGATTATCTTGCAACAGTATTACCAGTAGCCGACGGTACAGTTTCCGCAATACAAGATCGACCCTGTCCGGGCACAAGTTTTGGGTGCTTTGTACAGATTGATCATGCAAGTGGCTATCGCACCTTGTACGGTCATTTGGATGATGTGTTAGTCAGTAACGGTACTCAAGTCGGTACATGGACTCTTCTTGGGCGTGTTGGAAATACTGGCAATTCATACGGAGATCATCTTCATTTGCGCTTCCAGCGCAACGGCACATCGTATTGTTACAACGGTGGGGCAACCTGTCCAAACGGAGAACCGCCTCAATCGCCCCAAGGCCACCGGCCTAGTCCCATGATGACAACTTTGGGGCCGATCACTCTTGTTGATGGTGGTACATATACCAGCGTCAATGGCCGCACATACGCGCCCAGCTTGCGTGCTGACGCTGGGTGGAATACATATTTCAACGTCCGTAGTGATGCGACAGAATACAGAGCACTCACGAGATACTTCTACTTTGATAACGGCGCACTTGCTGCCTACCCGAATTGTCTTCTCAATCCTGAAGCAAGTTGTTTGTACTTGGCGAGTTGGGTATGGCCCGGTAGTCGAGGTATGGCCTTTATAGACGGGGGCGAGGCCACATCAAGTGTGGCGGCCAAGTTTGGCTCGCAACAAGTTGCAGCAGTTACAGGTCTTCTGGCCGATAGGCAGGGTGACCCTGCTTGGGGTTCGGCGGGCACGGATGTGCATTTGCCATATGTCTACAGGCACAATGGATGGGGTTATACCTCTGACATCACAATCATCAATACGACTTCATCCTCGACGAGTGTTACGATCACTTATCGTGATCGCTCCGGTGGCTCCGTTTACTCTCAAGGACCCCTCGCGCTTCCGGGATACGGTTCAACGACTGTACAACCTCCAACCTCTGTGGGAACTGCTTTTTACGGATGGGCGCGTGTTCAGAGCACCTTGCCTGTGGTAGCGCTTGCCGATGCGTTATATAACGGGAGTAATGTAGATTTCAACTACACAGCACTTAAGGGTGCAACCACATTCTATCTGCCATACTTGATGAACTACTATTCGCAGTGGAATTCCTGTTTCGTTGTGCGCAACTTGAGTTCGACCACCTCCAATACAATAGCGGCTACGTATTACTTCGATACACCGCCGTATTCTTGGTCAGAGAACATCACGGTCGCGGCTAATGGCGTTTCAACCGTTTGTCAAGCGGCCCAGCCTGGAATTCCGCAGGGGATACCGCTTTCCGCCAAGCTAACTTCCGGCACTTCATTCGTCGTCGCTGTCAATCAGTCGCGGGGCACTCCAGGCCCCAATATGGCCTATAGTGGATTTAGCCGACCAACCACGATTGTCGAGTTACCGTACATGCTGAGAAATGCCAATCAAGGTGATGGAAAAATATGGGCGGGCGGGATTCGTGTGCAAAATGCCGGCACACAGACGGCAAGTGCTATGGTAACCTTCTATGGACCCTCTGGGAATACCGTGACAACAACGTCCCTCTCGATTCCGCCAGGCGATGCCCGTAATCTTTACTTGCCTAATGTGAGTGGCTTGCCCGATGGGTTTATCGGCTCGGCAGTAATTACATCAGGCCAACCTCTCGTCGCAGTTGGTAATGGCTCATGCACGAACTGCACCGGTGACACAGCTTTTGCCTACAACGGTATCAATCGTTAGCAAAGAGTACAAGCACACTTGAAAAGGCCGGTCAGCGACCGGCCTTTTGTTTGCCCTCAAGCTGTCTCGTTAGCAAACGGTTCGCGCCGCGCGCCCCCTCCGCGACCTCCCCCATTCTCCCTATGCTACAATCCGCGCGCGATGCCGAAGGTCCTGATCGTCGAAGACAATCTGGATAATTACGAACTCGCCCGCCGGGTGTTGAGCGCCCGAGGCTTCGCCGTGCAGCACGCCCCCGACGCCGATACCGCGCTGCAACGCGCGGTGGATGACCCGCCCGACCTCATCCTGCTCGACCTCGGCCTGCCCGATGCCGATGGGCAGACGCTGGCGACGTGGATGCGCCGCATCCCGGCCCTCGCCCACACCCCCATCATCGCCTGCACGGCCTGGCCGGAGGAGACCGCGCGCCAGATGGTCGAGGCCTACGGCTGCGACGGCTACATCCGCAAGCCCATCAACGTCGCCCGCTTCGCCGATCAGGTCGCGGGCTACCTGCGCGAGGGCCAGCGCTGATGTCTGCCGCTGCGCCGTGGGCAGAGGTCAAGCCGCCTGCCATTCGCCTGGTCTCCGCGGCGACGTTCACCATTGAACAGTTAACCAACGCCTACAATCAAACCCGCGTGGACTATCTCGTGCCCATGCCGATGAACGCCGCGCGCCTGGCCGAGTACATCCATCACTATCACGTCGACCTCGACGCCTCGCTGGTCGCGCTCGAAGGCGAGACGATGCGCGGGCTGGCGATGCTCGGCGTGCGCGCGGGCCGCGGATGGATCACGCGCCTCGGCGTCATCCCCACCACCCGGCGACGGGGCGTGGGCCGCGCGCTGGTCGAGGCGCTGCTCGACCTCGGGCAGCGGCGCGGCCTCGCGGCGGCGCAACTGGAAGTGATTCAGAACAATGAACCCGCGTATAATCTGTTCGCCCGGGCCGGGTTTGAGACCACGCACGATCTGCTGGTGCTGCGCCGCCCGCCGGCGGCCGCCGTCCATCCCCCCCAGGGCAACGCCAAATGGCTCGAGCGCGAGGTGGCCCTCGGGCTGCTGGCCGAACGCGATGACCTGGTGACGTGGATCACGGAGACCGACTCGCTCGTGCGGGTGGATCACATGCAGGCGCTGGCCGTGGCGCTGCCGGATGGGAGCAGCGGCTGGCTGGTCTTTCACGAGCAGAAGTTTCGCGGCCTGTCGTTGATGCTCTCGCGGTTTGTCCTGCACACTCAGCACGGCGAGCCGGCCAACGTGGCCCGCAACCTGCTCGCCCACCTGTACACGCGCTATCGGGATTTGGACACCCAGATTGAAAACGTCGCCGTGGATGACCCGCATGTGCCGGCCCTGCGCGAATCCGGCTTCATCGAATCGTTCCGCCGCCTCGAGATGCGCCGCCCGTTGCCATGACCACCGCCCCGTTCACTGAACAACAACGCCTCGGGTTGTTGTATCGCATCAGCCGCGAGATTTCGGGCCGCATCGACCTGGCCGAGCTGTTGCCGCGCGTGCTCAAAGCAACCGTCGAGAATTCGCAGGCCAAGACCGGCAGCGTCATCGTCCTCAACGAGCAGGGCCAGGTGTTGTACTCGGCGCTGATGATGGACGGCGGCTTTCAGCCTGACCCGGGCAAGAAGCTGGCCGGCACGCTCGAGACCGGCCTGGCCGGCTGGGTGCTGAAGAACCGCCAGGCCGCGCTGGTCACCGACACCACCAAAGACGACCGCTGGGGCCGCCGCCCCGACGACGAGGTGGTCGGCGCGAAGAGCGCCATCGCCGCGCCGCTGCTGGGCCGCGAACGCGTGGTCGGCGTGCTCACCCTCGTCAAAACCCCGGCCCACACCTTTGACGCCGAAGACCTGTCGTTGATGACGGCCATCGCCGACCAGGCCGGCGTGGCGATTGAGAACGCGCAACTGTACGCCGAGAGCGAGCGCCGCGCCCAGGCCATGCGCGCGTTGGCCGGCACCGCCCAGGCCATCAACTCCACCCTCAAACTCGATGAGGTGCTGCACCTCGTCGCCGAGAACGCGCAGAGCCTGCTCAGGGTGGAGACGGGCTGCGTGGCGCTCACCCACGGCGACCAGATCGTGTTCCGGGGGGCGGCCGGACGCATGGCCGCGCAACTGCAGGGCGCGGAGTTCAGCGCCGGCGAGGGCATCGCCGGCTGGGTGGCCGAGAACAACCAAGCGGTCATCACCAACAACGTGCCCGGCGACACACGCTTCAAGCGCGGCTTTGACCAGCGCACCGGCCTGTTGACCCTCGCCAGCGCGGCCGTGCCGGTGCGCGACCCGAAGGGCGACGTCATCGGCGTGATCGAGGTGATGAACCCGGTCGAGGGCAGCTTCGCCCCGGACACGCTCAGCCTGCTCGAGTCGCTGGCGCAACTCGCCACCACCGCCATCCTGCACGCGCAACAAGTGGAGGAACTCGCCGCCGCCGAAAGCCGCTTCTCCAGCCTGTTCGAAGACAACATCGACCCGATCCTCGTCACCAACCTCGACGGCATCGTCACCGACGCCAACAGCAAAGCCTGCACCACCTTCGGCTACGAGCGCGATGAGTTGATCGGCCTGCGGGTGACGTCGGTGCATCGCATGGGCACGGCCTTCCTCGGCAGCGACCGCTTCCGCAATCTGCGCGGCGGGCAGGAGATCACCTATCAAACCCGCATCACCACCAAGCAGGGCGTCGAGATCCCGATGGAGGTGCACGCCAAGATGATCCGGCGGCGCGGGCAGGAATTCATCCAGTGGATTCAGCGCGACATCAGCGAGCGGCTGCAGCTCGAGGAGTTGCGGAACGACCTGATCAGCATGATCTTCCACGACCTGCGCAGCCCGCTGGGCAACATCCTCTCCTCGCTCGACGTGGTCACCGCCTCGATCCCGAGAGAGAATGAGACCGAGCAAACCCTCATCGGCATCGCCACCCGCTCGGCGCAGCGCATGAGCCGGATGGTGGACTCGCTGCTCGACCTGCGCCGGCTCGAGGCCGGGCAGGTGCAGTTGATCAAAGATCAGGTGGATATGGGCGTGCTGGCCTCGGAGGCCATCGAGCAGGTGCTGCCCATCGCCGAGGGCAAGGGCCTGCGGCTCATCAACGAGGTGCCGGGGCGTTTGCCCCTGGTGGATGTGGACGGCGACATGATCCGGCGCGTCGTCATCAACCTCATCGAAAACGGCGTGAAGTACACGCCCGGCGAGGGCGTGATCACCATCCAGGCCAAATCGAGCGCGAAGGAATTGACGGTGGCGGTCAAGGACACCGGGCCCGGCATCCCGCCCGGGCAGCAGACCAAAATCTTCACCAAGTTCGCCCGGCTGCAGCGCGAGGCGGCCCCCAAAGGCCTGGGCCTCGGCCTGGCGTTCTGCAAGATGGCGGTCGAGGCCCACGGTGGCCGCATCTGGGTGGAAAGCACACCGGGCAAAGGGGCCACGTTCAGTTTCACCCTGCCGTATTGACTCATCGCGCGTAGTCCGGCATGCGTAAGGCCGCAGCGCACGAAACACGCCATCCGCAATCCGACCCGCATGCAAAAGATCGCCAAAGACATCTTCATCGAAACCAAGTTCCCCGGCGTGACCGTCGGCGCGATCGTCGGGCCGGAGGGCGTCATCTGTATAGATGCGCCGACACACCCGGCCGACGCCCGCAACTGGCGGCAGCAGTTGGAGCAGTTGAGCGGCCAGCCGGTGCGCTTCGTCGTCAGCCTCGACCACCATCGCGACCGCATCCTCAACCTGCAAGGGATGGAGGCGCCCGTCATCGCCCACGAGCTGACCTTCGACCGGATGCGGCTGTTGCCGGACTGGTTCAAGAACTCGTCGCCCGAGCCGGGCAGTGAGAGCGAGCTGGTCACCGACCTGGCCGGTTTGCGGGTCGTCCATCCGCAACTCACCTTCGATCAATACATCGCGCTGCGTTGGGGCACACACTCCCTTCAACTGCGGAACCGGGGCGGGGTGGCCGATGGCGCCATTTGGGCCGAGCTGCCCGAGGCCGGGGTCGTCTTCGTCGGCGATAGCGTGACGCACAAGGCGCCGCCGCTGATGGCGGATGCCGACCTCGAGGTATGGCTGGCGACCCTGGCCGAGTTGAAGAAGCAGAAGTGGGTCAAGCACATCGTGCCCGGGCGCGGCGGCGCCCTCAAGCGCGAAGGCCTCCAACCGATGGAGGCTGTGCTCAAGCTCGTCCAGCGCAAGATCGAGACGTTGCTCAAAGGCCGCAAGACGCGGGCCGATCTGGAGGCGGTGGTGCAGGAGGTGCTCGCCAAGTTCACCGTCACCGCCGAGTTGCGCCCGCACTATCAGCGCCGTCTGCGTGCCGGCCTCGATCACCTCTTCGACCGCCGCCTCAACCGATAGGAGCGCGCTGCCCGCGCGACGCTCCGTGACATTTCCGCCTCTCCTCGAACTCACCCGTGGCCCGCTCGTGGAGTCGCTCCACTGCGGCGCGGTGGCCGTGGCCGACACGAGCGCCCGGCTCATCGCCTGGGTGGGTGACCCGCAGACCGTTGCCTTTCTCCGTTCGTCGGCCAAACCGTTTCAAGCCCTCGCCCTCATCGAAAGCGGCGCGGCCCGTGCCTTCGGCTTCACCCCGCGTGAGATCGCGGTGGCCTGCGCCTCACACACCGGCTCGGCGCTGCACGTCGAGACGGTGCGCGGCATGCAGGCCAAAGCCGGTCTGCGCGAGGCCCACCTCGGTTGTGGCGCGCACCCGGTGGATGATGAGGCGATGGCGACCCGCCTCATCCGCGCCGGCGAGCAGCCCACGCCGCTGTATCACAATTGCTCAGGCAAACACACCGGCATGCTCGCCGTCGCGCAGCATTGTGGTTGGCCGCTCGACAGCTACCTCGACCCGCAACACCCCTTGCAGCAGCGCATCCTGCGCGACTTCGCGGCCTTGTGCGGGATGGAGGTCGGCGCGGTGCGGCTTGGGGTGGATGGCTGCTCCGCGCCGAACTTCGCCGTGCCGCTGGCGAACGCCGCCACGGCTTTTGCGCGGCTCGCCGATCCGGCCGGCGACGCCCGCTCCGAGGCCCTGCGCACCATCGCCCGCGCCATGACGACCTGTCCCGAGATGGTGCAGGCCCCGGGCGGTTTCGACACCGTGCTGATGCAAATCGGCGCGGGCCGCTTCGTCGTCAAGCGCGGTGCGGAGGCGTACACCGGCCTTGGCCTCGCGCCGGGCGCACTGGGGGCCGGGTCGCCGGCGCTGGGGATTGCGATCAAAATTGCGGATGGGGGCGCGCGGGCGACGGCCCCGGTGGCGGTGAGCGTGTTACGACAGTTGGGCGCGCTCACCGCCGAAGACCAGCGGCAGCTTGATTCCGCCGGCTTCGCAGCGCCACAGCCGGTGCAGAATGCGCGCGGCGCCGTCGTCGGCGAGGCGCGAGCCGTTTTCGCCCTCGAGCGTTGACGGTTTCGCGGGCCGTGTGGTATCCTTCCGGCTCGCTGGGCCGCCGGCCCGCAGGCAAACAAGGAGAAAACCATTACCGTCTCAGCTTCAGACTATCGCATCAACGAACAAATCAATGTCCGCGAAGTGCGGGTGATCGGGCCGAACAACGAAAACGTCGGCGTGATCTCGACCTTCGAAGCGCTGCGCATGGCGCGCGACGCGAACAAAGATTTGGTGGAAGTCAGCCCCAACGCGGCGCCCCCGGTTTGTCGCATCCTCGATTACGGGAAATTCCTGTACGAGAAGACAAAAAAAGAAAAGGAAGCCCGCAAAGCGCAGAAGATCATCGAAGTCAAAGAGATCCAACTGCGGCCCAAGAGCACCGACTTTCACACCGGCCTGAAAGTGCGCGACGCGCGCCGCTGGCTGGATGAGGGCAAGAAAGTGCGGGTGCGGGTGAAGTTTCGCGGTCGCGAAATCACCCACTCCAACCTCGGGCTGGAGGATTTGGCCGAGATCGCCCGGGAACTGGCTGATGTTGGGATCATTGAGCAGCAGCCGTTGATGGAGGGCCGGACGATGATCATGCTGCTGGCGCCCAACCCGAAACGGGCCAGCGTCAGAGCTGCCGCCGGGCCAAAGAAAGAGACGGAAGTCACGGCGGCCACCGCCGACGCGCAGACCGAGTGAGGAATTCCACCGGGGCCGCTGACCAGCCCCGGTGAATTGTGTAAATGGATTGAGTGGATTGAACGAAACGCAAGCTGGTTCAATCCGAGGATGGAGAGAAGACCGTGCCTCGCAAATTGAAAGCCAAGTACAAATTGAAGACGCACAAAGCCACGGCCAAGCGCTTCCGCGTGACGGGCAGCGGGCTGCTGGTGCGCACCAAGAAGGGCAAGAGCCACCTGCGCCGCCGCACCTCCGACCGCACCAAGGCGCTCTTCACCGAGATGCTGCCGGTGCAGGGCAGGAAGATCGCCAAACGCGTGCGCCGGCTGGCCCCCTATCTGAAGCGCTTCGATGATAAGTCTTCGACGTAGGGGTAATTGGTTATTGGTAATTACCAATAACCAATTGCTAATAACCTTTTTCGCGGGCTGTTCGCGGCAACAACACACCCGATCCCGAGTCGGGTGGGCCGCGAGGGGTTCGCAGGAGTTAGTTGCAATGCGTGTCAAAGGTGGAATTGTTACCCGGCGGCGGCACAAGAAAATCCTCAAGTGGAGCCAGGGCAAGCGCGGGGCGTATCATCGCCTGTTTCGACGCGCCAACGAAGGCATGCTGCACTCCTTCTTCTACGCCTGGCGCGACCGGCGCAACCGCCGGCGCGACCTGCGCCGGTTGTGGATCGCGCGCATCAATGCCGCCGCGCGGCTGAACGGCATCAGCTATAGCCGGTTGATGGATGCGATGAAGAAGGCCAACATCACGCTCGACCGCAAGGCGCTGGCCGATATGGCCGTGCGCGACGCCGCCGCTTTTTCGCGGATCGTTTCAATCGCCAAGAGCGTGTAGTCTGACCTGCCTCGTTAATTGAGGGCAGTGGAAGTGAGAGCCTCGCGAGTGAGTGT
>CAZSNP010000105.1:0-1419 GCA_964608265.1 uncultured Anaerolineales bacterium
TCGCGGGCTTTGAGCAGCGCCGCGCGCACCGTGGCCGGGTCAGCGCCGGCGAACAAATCCTCGGTGGCTACATTGATGAGAGTGGCTGCAGTTTTTTGATCGTGACATGCCCGCACGATACACGCCGAAGTTCACCGGCAGGTTGCCAACTCCAACCCTCATCCCCAGCCCTTCTCCCTAAAAGGGAGAAGGGTGAGGGCTCGAAACATCCGTGCCACTCCCCTCTCCCAGCGGGAGAGGGGTTGGGGGTGAGGGCGAACTTCAAGCCTCTACTTCCTCCCCTTGCGCTTCGTCTTGTTCGCCGTCGCTTTCGGCTTGCGCGCCTTCGCGCCGGGCCGCGGGCGCGCCGCCTTGCCGTTGGCCCTTGTCTTCGATTTGGTTTTCGGTTTGGCCGCCGCTTGCTTCGCTTTGGCTTTGACCGTTTTAGGCTTCGCGGCGCGAGCTTTCGACTTTCGTCCACCGGCCTTCGACACTTTCACAATCCCGAGGGTCAGAGTCTCGTCGTCAAAACTATCCTCGACCGTGGCCGCGCCGTCCGGCCAGGCTCCGCTCTCCAATTTCACAGCTAATGTCTCGGCCCGAATGTACTCGGCATGTTCGACGATGGCGGCGGCGAGCGCCTCGCTGGCGCGGTAGTGCGCGGCGATGCGGTCGGCGATGTCGAGGCCGGCAGTCTTGCGCAAATCCTGGACGCGCCGCACGAACTCGCGCGCCAGCCCCTCGGCGCGCAACGCCGGCGTCACCACCGTATCCAGCGCCACCACGTACTCGCCCTCGGCCCGCACCGCGAAGCCGGACTTCGGCTGCGGGGTGATGACGACATCGCCCGCCGCCAACTCAACTTGCTGGCCGTCAACGTGCAGCCGCAGCGGCTGGCCGGAGCGCAGGGTCGCCACCGCCGCGTTCGCATCCACTTCCGCCAGCGCGGCGCGCACTCTCGGGAACAGTTGCCCGAACTTCGGGCCGAGCGCGCGGTTGTCGGGCATGAGCCTGTAGGTCACGAGTTCGGCTTCGTTGGGCGCGAACTCGAGCGCCTTGACGTTCAGCTCGTCGGTGATGAGGGCGGCGTTGCGGCGCAGCCGCTCGCGCTGCTCGGGCGGGGCGACAACGACGACGCGGCCCAGCGGCTGGCGCACTTTGAGGTTGCCCGCGGCGCGCACCGCGTGCCCGAGCGTGACGACGGTGCGCGCCGCGCCCATCTCGGCCAGCAACGGTTGATCGAGCAACGCCTCGTTCACGACGGGCCAATCACAATGATGCACGCTCTGCGGCGCGTTGGCCTCCACCGCCCGCACCAGATTCTGATACATGTGCTCGGTGATGAACGGCACCATCGGCGCGAGCAGCTTGGTAAGCGTGACCAGCACCTCGTACAGCGTGCGGTACGCGGCCTGCTTGTCGGCGTCGGCCTCGCTCCGC
>CAZSNP010000105.1:1519-9107 GCA_964608265.1 uncultured Anaerolineales bacterium
CCCATCACCGTGCGCGTGGCCGGCTTGTTCTCCAGCCCGGCCGCCATCGTCAGCATCGAATAAAACCAGTTGCGGAACTGGCCGGGGAACGACTCGGTGATGAAGTCAGCGGGGAACCATTTGCGCCAGTAGTCGGGATCATCGCCATAGCGCAGCGTCGAGAACGAGACGATGCCGGCGTCGAGCCACGGGTTGCCCACATCGGCGATCCGTTTGACTTTGCCCCCGCACTTCGAGCACGCGATCCTGACCTCATCAATGAACGGGCGATGCGGGGTGTGGCCGTCGAACTTCTCCCAGCCCTCGACCGCCCGCTCGCGCAGCTCCTCGCGGCTGCCGAGGACGTCGAAGTTGCCGCAGCCCTCACACTCCCAGATCGGCAGCGCCAATCCCCAGTAGCGCTTCTTCGAGATCATCCAGTCGTGCATGTTGCGGAGCCAGTCAAGCTCGCGGTCTTTGCCGAATTCCGGTATCCAGCGGATCTGCTCGGTGATGGCCAACAGCGGCCCGCGCAGCCCATCCATGCCGATGTACCACTCATCCACCAGCCGGAAGACGAGCGGCGTGGCGCAGCGCCAGCATTGCGGGTAGCGGTGCGTGTATTTCTCCAGCCGATAGAAGCGGCCTTTGATTTTCAAGTCTTCGACGATCGGCTCGGTGACTTCGGAGACGTGCCGGCCCGTCAGCCAGCCGAAGCCTTCGATGTACACGCCGTTCTCGTCGAGCGGGGCGACGACGGGCAGGCCGTATTGTTTGTGGAGTTGATAGTCCTCGGCGCCGCAGCCCGGGGCGATGTGGACGATGCCGGTGCCCTCGGCCTCGCCGACCTCCTCCCACAGGATGATGCGGTGCGCCTGTTGCGCCGTCTCAGGGATGTGGCTGAACAGACGCCGCAGCCCCGGCTCGGCCCAGCCGCCGGCGTGTTGCGCGGCGGGCAGGTCGTCGAAGGGGCCGCGGTACGCCCAGCCCTCCATCTCCTTGCCGCTCAACTCGCCCAGCACCTCGAACGAGCCTTTGAGCATTTGGGTCGTGCCCTTCGAGAGATAGAGAACTTCATCGCCCTGTTTGACTTTCACGTACGTCAGCGCCGGCCCGACGGCGGCGGCGACGTTGGAGGTCAGCGTCCACGGCGTCGTCGTCCACACGAGCAGCGATTCACCCTCACGGTCGAGCAGAGGGAAGCGCAGCGTGAGGCTGGGGTCCTGCTTCTCGATGTAGCCCTCGGTCACGATCTCGTGCTGGCTGATGCCGGTTCCGCAGCGCCAGCACCACGGCATCACGTCCGTGCCCTTGTACACCCAGCCGTTGTGATGGCACGTTTGCAGGAATTTCCAGATGTCGTAATTGTTCTTGTCGCTGAAGGTGAAGTACGAGCCGCCGAGCTGCGGCAGGCCGAGCTGCCCGACGATCTGCTCGACGGTGCCGGTGACTTTGCCGCGCGGCCCATCCACAGTGATGATTGCGTTCGGGTCCTCCCCCAGCCGGTCGTGCAGAAAGCGCAACGTCGCGGGGTCGTTCCAATCCATCCACATCCCCAGGCGGATGGATTGCTCGGTCTGCACGGCGGCGAAGTTGAGCACGCGCTGTTTGCACAACACGACGAACGGCGCCAGGCCGTATTCCTCGATGTCTTTTTTCGTTTTGAAACCGAGGTCTTTCTCGACGTTGACCTCCACCCACAGGCCCTGGCAATCGAAGCCGTTTTGCCAGCGCTCGTTGTGGCCGGTCATGGCACGATAGCGTTGAAACAAATCCTTGTACGTGCGGCCCCACGCGTGATGCACGCCCATCGGGTTGTTGGCGGTGATGGGGCCATCCATGAACGACCACGTCTGGTTGCTCTTCGCGCGCAGCCGGCGCAGTTGATTGAACGCATCGGTGTCCTTCCACCATTGCAGCGTCGCGCGCTCCATGTCGGGGAAGTTGGGGTTGGAGGGAACAGGTTGGAACATGAAGGTCCTTTCGCCACGAATTGCGCGAATTTCACGAATGAGTAGAGACGGCCCGGCGGGTCACCTCCGCGCCAGACTCAACGGAACGCCAGCGTCGCCATCACCGGCCGGTGGTCGCTCATGCCGTCGAACCGGCCGAGGCGGGCGTCGCGCGCGGCGAGTTCATCCGAATGAAAGATGAAGTCAATGCGCACCAGCCATTGGGGGACTGCGAAACCGCCGAAGCTGGGCCGCGAACTGCCGGGCGAGACGCGCGCATCCGCGCCCGGAAAAGTGTGCCCAAACCCCCAGCCCGCCTCGCGCCACGCATCGCGCAGAGAGCGCGTGGTCAGGGCGTAAGCATCGTTCTGGTCGGTCGCATTCAAATCGCCCAACGCGATCAGCGCGCCCGAATGGGCTTTGGCAAACTCGGCCAGCAGCGCGGCTTGCCGCTCTCGTTCGCGCCACAGACCCGCCTGCGCACTGGCATGGAAGCGCACCAGCGTCACAGCGCGACCCTCAATGGCGAGCGTCACCACCATCGGCGGGCTGACCCATTGCACCGTGTCGAGCGGCGCGGCGCCGGCGCGCTCGAACGGGTAGCGGCTGAGCAGCCCGCCGCCCGTCACCCCCGGCTCCGGCATCAACCATTGATGCGGATACTCGCCCGATAGCTCGCGCTCGATGGCGGCGGCGATCTCGGGGTTGAGTTCCTGCAAGCCGAGCACATCGGCGTTTGAGGCGCGGATCGTGTCGAGCACGCCCCGCGTATCAGAATTGAAGCCGAGCACGTTGTAAGTCATCACCGTCAGCGAGGGGCCGGCAGCCTGGGCGGGGCGCAGGCGCGGCACGAACAGCCCGCCCCATAGCCAGGCCCACAGCGCCGCGCTCACGACGAAGGTCGCCCACACCTCGCGCCGCCGGGTGAGCACGGCCACGCCCAGCACGAGCGGCGCGGGCGCAAAGGCGTACATCAGCATGGAGTTAAATGCAAACGACCACCACGAAAAATCCCCCAACACAAAGCGCAACAGCAGCCACAAGCCGAGCACGGTGCCATAGGCCCAGGTCAACGTGACCAAGCGGGCCAGCAGCCACTGAAACCAAGCTCGGCTGGCAGCGGCCGGCGGTCTGCCGTCAGCGTTCTTCAAGTGCCACCTCGATCCGCTTGTTGATCCTGCCCTTGCTCTTGTAATCCGCAATCCGAATGCGCCCGACCTCGCGCGTGTTGGCGACGTGCGTGCCGCCATCGGCCTGCAGGTCGAGGCCGGCGATCTCGACCGTGCGCACTTCGGCGATGCCCTCGGGCAGCAGGTTGATTTTGGTGCGGATGAGGTCAGGGATTTGGAAGGCCGCCTCGCGCGGCAGGATTTTCACACTCACCTCGCGGGCCGCGGCCACCTCGAGGTTGATCCTGGCCTCGATCTCGCGCACGAACTCCTGCCGCATCGTCTCGAACTCGAAGTCCATCCGCCCGCGCAACGGCTCCATGTTGCCGCCGGTTACGCTCGCGCCGTAATCGCGGAAGATGACGCCGCACAGGATGTGCATGGCGGTGTGGGTGCGCATGAGCTGGTAGCGGCGCGTCCAATCGAGTGTGCCGCGCGCAGCCACACCTGACAGGTTTTGAAGACCCGTCAGGTCCCCGCCGAGTTCATGCCACACTTCACCCCCGGCCTTCTGAACCTTGAGCACTTCGAAAGTCGAACCTTCCACCTGTAACCCGCCAACATCACATGGCTGCCCGCCGCCGCCGGGATAGAACGCGGTGCGGTCGAGGGCGACCGCATTGCCTTCGACGGCGGTCACGGTTGCGTCGAAATCGCGCAAGTAGGCGTCGGTGTGAAAGAGCAACTCAGCCATCGTTTCACCACAAACAATAACTCCCGTCCCACAGTCGGGACGGGAGTGAAAACTCCCGCGGTACCACCCGCGTTGTTGACTCGTTGAGCCAGCCACTCAATCGAATGCAGCCCGCTGGGCGACATCCGCGCGTTGGTAACGGAGGGCGACTCCGGCATCAACTACAGGTAAGGGTTATCGGCAATTACGGATAACCACTAACGTTCATTGTGCGGCTCGGGAGGGATTTTCCATCACACCTTGCCTGGCTCACACCGACCCAGACTCGCTGTGCCGACCGGTGATGTACTCGTTTCCGTCGCAGCCGTTGTGGCGCGGATTATGCCATAGCGCCGATGGCGGGGCAAGCAGACCGCGCCCGCGCAATGTTCAGGGCGACCACACACCCTGCAAATACCTCACCTTCTCCAGCGTTTGAAAACTCTCGCCACCCTCATGATTGTTGTAGCGCCATACGTTGATGCGCTTCGGCCCGGCGTAGTGATTGAATGCGGCGTACACGGTGGAGGGCGGGCAGATATCGTCCATCAGCCCCACCGAGAACAGGGCGCCGGCCTTCGCGCGCGCGGCGAAGTTCAGCCCATCGAAGTAACTCAGGGTGTTGAAGACCGTCTCCACGCGGTCGCGGTGCGTGCGACAGAAGCGCGTAATCTCGAAATACGGTTGGGTATCCACGAGGTCGGTGGCGCGGCGATAGTGGCAGAGGAAGGGGACATCGGGCAAACAGACTTTCACGGCCGGCTCGAGGCCGGCGGTTGCCAGCGCGATGCCGCCGCCCTGGCTGCCGCCGGTCACCGCGATGCGGTCGCTGTCCACCGCCGCGTGACTGCGCGCTGCCTCGACCGCGCGCACCGCGTCGGTGAACACACGGCGATAGTAATACGTGTGCGGGCTGAGGAGGCCGCGCGTCATGAAGCCGGGGAAGTGCGGGTTGCCGCCGTCCGGCTCGGGGTCGGGCGTGTCGCCTTTGCGCCAGGTCGTGCCCTGCCCGCGCGTATCCATGACGAGGTGGGCGAAGCCCGCGCTGGCCCACATCAGCCAATCGGTGGGGAAGCCGCGCCCGCCACCGTAGCCGATGTATTCGACCACGCACGGCAGCCTGCCGGCGCGCTGCTTCGGCAGCAACAGCCAGCCCTTGATCGGTTGGCCGCCGTAACCGGAGAAGGTCACGTCAAAGGCCTCGACCGTGCGCAGGCCGTAATCCGCCGGCGCGAAGGTGGCGTTGAGCGGATGCGCCCGCGCCTCGACCAGCGTCCCCGCCCAGAACGAGTCAAAGTCCTCCGGCTCGACCCGCGTGGGCAGGTAGGTCTGCAATTGCTCGAGGGGCATGTCGAAGAAGGCCATGGCGGCTCCAGAATGATCGAGGTAAGTGCGCACAGTATAATCGCTGGCGATGCTCTACTTCCATCACAGCGCCGTGCTGACGCCCGGTGGATTGATTGAGGCCGGGGCCGTATTGGTGGAAGGCAAGCGCCTCGTGGCGGTGGGCCGGGCCGATGAGATACCGTGCCCGCCGGGCGCCGAACTAATTGATGGCGCCGGAGGGGTGCTGGCCCCCGGCTTCATTGATCTGCATGTACATGGCGCCATGGGGCACGAGGTGATGGACGCCGACCCCGCCGGGCTGCAGGCGATGGCCCGCTTCTTCGCCGAGCACGGCGTCACCGCCTTTCTGCCCACCACGTGGACGGCCTCGCGCGAGGCCATCCGCCGCGCGCTGAAGACCGTCGCCGATATGCCCGCCACGACAAGCGGCGCGGCCGTCCTTGGCGCGCACCTCGAAGGCCCGTACCTCAATCCCGAAAAATGCGGAGCGCAGGCTGCGCGCTTCATCCGGGGCGCGCAGCGCGACGAGGCGCTGGAGTTTCTGGACACCGGCGTCATCCGCTTGCTGGCGCTGGCCCCGGAGTTCGCCGAGAACGAGTGGCTGATTGACGAATGCGCCCGGCGCGGCATCACCGTCTCAGCCGCACACACGGCGGCGACGTATGAGCAAATGGTCGCCGCCGTCGGGCGCGGTCTGCGGCACGCCACGCACACGTTCAACGCAATGGTTGGCCTTGGCCATCACGAACCGGGCACGGTTGGGGCTGCGCTCGCCCTGCCCGAGATCGCCTGCGAGCTGATCGCCGACAACATCCACGTTCACCCGGCGACGATGAAGGTGATGGTGGCGGCCAAGGGGCCGGAGCGAGTTATCCTCGTCACCGACGCCATCCGCGCCGCCGGGCTGCCCGAGGGCGAGTATCAACTCGATGACCGCGTGGTGCAGGTGCGCGGCGGCGCGGTGCGGCTGCCCAACGGCTCGCTGGCCGGCAGCGTGTTGACGATGGACGCCGCGCTGCGCAACCTGCTGCGTGCCACTGGCCTCTCGCTGCGCGCGGCCTGGCCGATGACGAGCCTCAACGCGGCGCGCGCCATCGGCCTTGACTCGCGCACGGGCAGCCTCGAAGCCGGCAAAGACGCCGATCTGGTTTTGCTCGACACCACTCTCAGCGTGCAGTTGACGGTGGTCGCGGGCGAGGTCGTTTTTCGGAAAAAGTAGAGACGCGCCGCGCCGCGTCTCGACTGCATCAGGATGAGCCATGGGATTACGCGACGAAATCTTCGAGCAGCCACAGGTGCTGCAACAGTGGCTCGCCACACAGCTTGAAAATGCGCAGCGCATCGCCGCTGCCATTCGCGCCCGGGGGGTTGATTTTGTCTTCCTCGCGGCGCGCGGCACGTCGGATCATGCGGGCGTGTACGCGCAGTACGCGTGGGGCGCGCTCAACGGCCTGCCGGTGGCCTTCGCCGCGCCGTCGCTGTTCACGCGCTACGGGGAATGGCCGCGCCTCGGCAACGCCCTCGTCGTCGGCGTGTCGCAGTCGGGCCAGTCGCCCGATGTGGTCAGCGTCATCGCCGAGGGGCGGCGGCAGGGCGCGCTGACCCTCGCGGTGACCAACGCACCCGAGTCCCCGTTGGCGCAGTCGGCGGAGTTTCACCTCGACGTGCAGGCTGGGGTTGAGCGCGCGGTGGCCGCCACCAAAACGTACACCGCCGAGTTGATGGCGCTGGCCGCGCTGTCGGCCTCGCTCTCAAATGATGGCGAGCCTCTGGCTGCACTGCGCCGCGTGCCCGAGGCCGCCGCAGCCGCGCTGCAGTTGGAGGGCGACGTCGCCCGCATCGCCGCGCAGCACACAGCGCTGACGCAGTGCGTGGTGCTCGGGCGCGGTTACAACTTATGCTCGGCGCACGAGTGGGCGTTGAAGTTGAAAGAGTTGGCTTATGTGTTTGCCGATCCGTACTCGGCGGCGGATTTTCAGCACGGGCCGATGGCGATTGTGGAACGTGGCTTCCCGGTGCTGGCCATCGCCCCGAGCGGGGCCGTACACGAAGATGTGCGCGCGTTGTTGCGCCGCCTGCGCGAGGCGCAGGGCGCGGAATTGCTCGTGCTCTCCGATGATGAGGAGACGCTGGCGCTCGGGCAGGCCGCCTTGCGCCTCCCGGCCGGTGTGCCGGAATGGCTATCGCCGCTGGTCAGCATCATCCCGGCGCAACTGTATTGCTATCACCTCACCCGCGCCAAAGGCTATGACACGGAGGCCCCACGCAGTTTGCGCAAGGTGACGCTGACCGAGTAGCCCGCCATGCCCGATATCCTCGTCAAACTCTACGGCCTCGACGAAGCGCTGCCTGCTGTGCCCGGCGCCATCTTTCGGCATCCGCTGCCGCACGAGAAGACCGTGGTGCGTGAGTGGGTGGCCCGCCACTTCAATACCGCCTGGGCCGACGAGTTCGAGGTGTCGTTCCGC
>CAZSNP010000106.1:0-8861 GCA_964608265.1 uncultured Anaerolineales bacterium
CTCGAATGGTTCCGTCTCGTGGAATGGATCATCAAAGCCGTCATCAGCACCGCCGTGCTGCTGGCGGGTTTCGCGTATATGACGTGGGCCGAGCGCAAGGTGGCGGCCAAACTGCAATATCGCATCGGCCCCAACCGCGTCGGGCTGTTCGGGCTGCTGCAGCCGGTGGCCGACGGCATCAAGCTCATCTTCAAAGAAGAGCTGATCCCCTCCGGCGCGGACAGGATCATGTTCGTGCTTGCGCCCGTCATCACCGTCATCCCCGCGCTCGTCATCCTGGCCGTGGTCCCCTGGGGGCCGCCGGTCAAAGACTTCTACGGGCCGGGGGTGGATTTGCCGCTCGGCATCGCCGACCTCAACGTCGGCATGCTGTACATCCTCTCGGTCGCCTCGATTGCCGTGTACGGCATCACCGTCGGCGGGTGGGCGTCGAACAACAAGTACGCCATGCTTGGCGGGCTGCGCTCCTCGGCGCAGATGATCAGCTATGAGCTGGCGCTGGGCCTGTCGGTCGTCGGCGTGCTGCTGATCACCGCCTCGATGAGCATGGGCGATATCGTCAACGCGCAGAGCAATGTGTGGTTCGTGGTCTTACAACCGCTGGCCGCCCTCATCTTCTACATCTCCATCCTGGCTGAGACCAACCGCGCCCCGTTCGATATGCCCGAGGCCGAGCAGGAGTTGACGGCCGGTTACCACACCGAATACTCGGGCATGAAGTTCGCGCTGTTCTTCATGGCCGAGTACATCAAAATGGTCGGCACGAGCGCGATCTTCGCCACGCTCTTCCTCGGCGGGTGGCAGGGGCCGTTCGTCTATCAGGTGCCGTGGCTCGGCCTCGTCTACTTCTGGGGCAAGATCATCGCCTCGCTGGTGTTTATGATCTGGACCCGTTCGACGCTGCCGCGCTTGCGCTACGACCGGCTGATGTCGTTTGGCTGGAAAGTGATGCTGCCGCTGGCGCTGGGTAACGTGATCGTGACCGCCGCGGCGCTGTTGGGCAATCAATTGATTCTCGGCGCGGTGCTGGGCGCGGCGGGCATCGTCGTGCTGGGCGTGATCTTCTACAGCTTCAGCCGCACGCGGCGTGTTCATCCGGCAGTGAGGCGGGTCAAGGCATAGTTGATCTCTCGCCAAGCACGCGAAGTGCGCTAAGGTAAGTACAACTTTGCGAACTTGGCGAGCTTTGCGAGAGGGTATGAGCGATGTTTACAGAGATACTCAAAGGCTATTTCACCACCGGCAGGAAGGCCGCCGAGCCGGCGCAGACGTATCAATTTCCCGAGGTGCGCAAACCGGTGGCCGGGCGTTTCAAAGGCCGCCACGAGTTGAAGCGCTACGACAACGGGCTGGAGAAGTGCATCGGCTGCGCGCTGTGCGCGGCGGCCTGCCCGGCGGATGCGATCTTTGTCGAGGCCAGCGAGAACACCGACGCCGAGCGCTACTCGCCCGGTGAGCGCTACGCCAGCACGTACGAGATCAACCTGCTGCGTTGCATCTTCTGCGGCTTCTGCGAGGACGCCTGCCCGACCGAGGCGATTGTGCTCGAGAGCAATTACGAGCTGTCGTACTACGACCGGCGCTCGTCCATCATCACCCGCAGCGAGTTGCTGGTGCCGGTGCCCGAGGGCGGCCAGGCCACGCCGATGCAAGTGGAGCCGGGCAAGTTTGACCGCGCCGTGCCGGAGATGAAAAACCCGGAGTGACATGACAGGGTGACGGGGTGACACGGTGACAATGTCACCCGGTCACCGTGTCATCCCGTCACCGTGTCTGAGCGTGAATGACCGTTGAATTAGTGATCTTCTTGTTACTCGCCCTGGTTGCCCTCGTTTCGGCGGCGATGATGCTGTCGAGCCGCAACGCCGTCCACTCGGCGCTGTGGCTGGTGCTCAACTTCGCCGTGGTGGCGCTGTTCTTTCTGTGGCTCGGCGCGCCGTTCATCGCGATGGTGCAGGTGACGGTATACGCCGGCGCGATTATGGTGCTGTTCCTCTTCGTCATCATGTTGCTCGGCGCGGAGCTGGTGCAGGGTGAACGCAACGTGCTGCGGAGCCAGCCGCTGCTCACCCTCTTCTTCGCGCTGTTGTTCCTGGGGGTGGCCGGCCTGTACTTCCTGAGCGGCGGGGCGGGCGCAGCGCCGGAGCCATTCGCCAGCGCCGAGGCCGCGCGCGCCTTCGGCAGCCCGACCGAGGTTGGGCTGGCGCTGTTCACGCAGTATTCGCTGCCGTTCGAGATCACGTCGTTTCTGCTCCTCGTCGGCATGATCGGCGCGGTGGTGCTGACGCGCGACGAGAGAAAGCAATAACCAATAACCAATAACCAATAACCACTAACCGCCTGAACCGTTATTGGTAATTGGCCATTAGTTATTCATGTTTCCCACCATCCCCACTGCCTACTTCGTCGCTCTCTCGGCCATGTTGTTCACGCTGGGTGTGGTGGGCGTGCTGACGCGGCGCAACGCCATCATCGTCTTCATGTCGGTGGAGTTGATGCTCAACTCGGCCAACCTGGCCTTTGTCGCCTTCGCCCGGCAGTTCATGGATGTCTCGGGCCAGGTCTTTGTCTTCTTCGTCATGGTCGTGGCCGCCGCCGAGGTCGCGGTCGGCCTGGCCCTCATCGTCACCATCTTCCGCACGAAGAAGAGCATCAACGTGGATGAGTTGAGCCAGTTGAAAGGATAGCCGCCCCTGCTCGCTACTTTCTACTTTCTAGTTTGGTAGAAAGTGGGGAATTGCTCGATCATGTTCTCCCTCGCCCCCCTCACCATCCTCTTCCCGCTGGCGGGGTTCGCCGTCAACGCGCTGTTCGGCAGGCGGCTCACCGCGCAGCAGAGCGGCGCCCTCGCGGTCACGGCCTCGGCTGGCGCGTTCGTCATCGCGCTGACGCAATTCGCCGCGCTCATGGGTAACGGCTATCAGCCGCAGACGGTCACGCTCGCCGAGTGGATCAGGGTCGGCGATTTCCACATGCGCTGGGCGTTTCTGGTGGATACGCTCTCCGTGACGATGATGCTCGTCGTCAGCGGCGTCGGCACCCTCATCCACCTCTACGCCCTCGGCTACATGCGCGAGGACGTGCAGCACCATCACGACGAGCGCCGCTACACACGCTTCTTCGTCTACCTCAACCTCTTCCTCGCCAGCATGCTCGTGCTCGTCAGCGGCGATAGCTTCCTGACCCTCTTCGTCGGCTGGGAGGGCGTGGGCCTGTGCTCGTACCTCCTCATCGGCTTCTGGTTCGAGAAGGGCGAGAGCCACCTCGGCAACGCGCGCGCGGCGATGAAGGCCTTCGTCGTCAATCGCATCGGTGATTTTGGATTGATGCTGGCGATGTTCATGATCTTCTGGACTTTCGGCTCGCTGACGTTTGCCGAGGTGTTCGAGCGGCTGGAGACGGTGCGGCTGGAAGCGTGGGTGATGCCGGCGATCACGCTGCTGTTGCTCCTGGGCGCGGCGGGCAAGAGCGCGCAGGTACCGCTCTACGTCTGGCTGCCGGATGCGATGGCCGGCCCGACGCCGGTCTCGGCCCTCATCCACGCCGCGACGATGGTGACCGCCGGCATTTACATGATCACGCGCACGCATGTGATGTTCGAGGCCGCGCCGCTGAGCGCCGAGGTGGTCGCCTGGGTCGGCGCGCTCACCGCCATCCTCGCCGCCACCATCGCCGTCGCGCAGATGGACATCAAGCGCGTGCTGGCCTACTCGACGATTTCGCAGCTCGGCTTTATGATCGCGGCCGTCGGCCTCGGTGGGTATGTGGCCGGGATGTTCCACCTCGTCACGCACGCCTTCTTCAAGGCGCTGCTCTTCCTCGGCTCCGGCTCGGTGATACAGGCGCTGGAGCGGGGCGCGCACCACACGCACGATCATGCTGATCCGCAGGACATGCGCAACATGGGCGGGCTGTGGTCGCGGCTGCCGATCACGAAGTGGGTATACGTCATCGGCGCGCTGGCCCTGGTTGGGCTGCCGCCGCTCTCGGGCTTCTTCTCCAAAGACGAAATCCTTCTCGACGCTTTCAAACACAATCAACCCATCTTTTGGGTTTTGATCGCAGCGGCGTTCCTCACCGCCTTTTACATGGGCCGGCAATTGCTAATGGTGTTCTTCGGCCAGCCGCGCAGCGAGTCCGCTTCGCACGCCACCGAGAGTGCGCCGGTGGTCACCGCGCCGCTCATCGTGCTGGCCATCCTCTCCCTGGGCGCGGGCGTGCTCAATCTGCCGCAGATCGGCGAGGAGGGGTATGCCGGGGCGCTGGCCTTCAAGACCTGGCTGGGCTACACGCTCGGCAAAGAGGAAGCGCCGCTGTTCGATTGGTTCGTCGCCGGCCTTTCGACGGGGTTGGCGATCGTGGCGCTCGGCATGGCCTATGGGTTGTACAGCGGGGCCTATCGCAGGGCCGATGACGGCGACCCGCTGCAAAACGTCCTCGGCCCAGTCTTCGGCTGGCTGCGGAACAAGTGGTATGTGGATGAATTGTACGGTTTCCTGATCGTGCGGCCCTTCAACACGCTCTCACAAATCACCGCCCGCGCGCTGGATTTGGGCGGCGTGGATGCCAGCTTCACCAACCTCGGCGAGCTGGCGCGCGCGACCGGGCGGGGCTTCTCGCGCTTCCAACGCGGTTACGCGCGCGGCTACGCGCTGGTGATGTTCGTGGGCGTCGTCGTCGTGCTGGCGCTGTTTTTGGTGGTGCGGTAACCTGGTCGTGAACCGTGATGCGTGATCCGTTCACGTTTCACGTTTTACGCTTCACGCAATGACCGTGATCTTCTCAACACTGACTCTCGTCACCTTCTTCCCGCTGCTCGGCGTGCTCGTGCTGGCGTTGCTGCCCGCCGAGCGGAAGGACACGTTGCGCTGGGCCGCACTCGCCACCTCCCTCATCACCTTCGGGTTGTCGCTGGTGATGCTGAGCCAGTTCGACGCCGCTGACCCGGGCTTTCAGCTCTCGATGATCGCGCCGTGGTTCAACCTCGGCCCGGCGCAGGTGCAATACTCCCTCGGCGTGGATGGCATCAGCCTGTTGCTCGTGCTGCTCACCACCTTCCTCGTCCCCATCGCCATCGCCTCCACCTGGCATGCCGTCGAAGAGCGCGTGAAGGAGTTCATGCTCCTCTTCCTGCTGCTCGAGGTGGGCATGGTCGGGGTGTTCGTCGCGCTCGACCTCGTGCTGTTCTACATCTTCTGGGAGTTCACCCTCCTTCCGATGGTCTTCCTCATCGGCATCTGGGGCGGCGAGCGGCGCACCGGCGCGGCGGTGAAGTTCTTCCTGTACACCTTCGCCGGCTCCATCTTCATGCTCGTCGCGATTCTGTGGATTGGATTGAGCTACGGCACGTTCCGCATCCCGATCCTAATTCAGCAGGGCATCCCGGGCGGCGCGCAGACGTGGCTGTTCCTCGCTTTCGCGATTGCGTTCGCGATCAAGGTTCCGGTGTGGCCGCTGCACTCGTGGCTGCCCGAGGCGCACGTCGAGGCCCCGACCGCGGGCAGCGTCATCCTGGCCGGTGTGCTGCTGAAACTCGGCACGTATGGCTTCGCGCGCTTCAACCTCGGCATGTTGCCTCAGGCTGCGGTGGCCTTCGCGCCGCTGTTCGGCGTGCTGGCCGTCATCGGCATCCTGTACGGCGCGGTGGTTTCGTACGCGCAGACCGACGCGAAGAAACTCGTGGCGTACTCGTCTGTCAGCCACCTCGGCTTTGTGATGCTCGGCCTCTTCGCCCTCAACCCGCTCGGCCTGCAGGGCGCGATCTTGCAGATGATCAACCACGGCCTGAGCACCGGCGCGCTCTTCCTCCTCGTCGGTTTCATCTACGAGCGGCGGCACACGCGCCTGCTTTCACAGTTCGGCGGTCTGTGGAAGGTGATGCCGCTGTGCGCCGCGCTCTCGCTCATCGTCTTCTTCTCCTCGGCGGGCCTGCCCGGCCTCAACGGCTTTGTCGGCGAGTTCACGATTCTGTTGGGCGCGTGGCACGGCTACGGCACAGGCTGGTACGCCGGCCTCGCCGCGCTGGGCGTCATCCTGGCCGCCGTGTATTTGCTCTGGCTCTTCCAAAAGATGTTCCAGGGTGAAGTGACGCAGGCCGCAAACAAAGAACTGAAAGACCTCAGCCCGCGCGAGATTTGGCTGCTCGTACCGCTCATCGTTTTGATTTTCTGGATCGGCCTGTACCCGCAGCCGTTCTTCGACTTGATGGCGCCCGCCGTGCAACAACTAGCCGACGGCCTGAGCGCGGCGGCGGTGGCGCTCAAGTGAAGCGGGATGCGTGAAACGTGATGTACCCATCCGCTTTGGGTGACTTTGCGACGGCAAGCGCAGAACAGTTCTACATCAATGCCCTCAGAGCAAAGACGGCGGAGGAACGTATTCGGATTGCGATGGAGCTTTGGGACATAGCGGTGGAGTTTGCGTGCGCCGATGTCCGACGTCATCATCCCGACTGGTCGGCTGCGCAGGTGCGCGGTGAAGTCGCTCGCCGAATGTCGATCCTCAATGGAACAACGCGACCTGTTGCTGCGAGCCATTGATGCACTGGAGCGGGCCAGCATCCCGTATGCCATTACCGGCTCGTGGGCGTCAATTTCCTACGGAGTGCCGCGCACGACCCATGACTCGGTGGCGGAACTGCTTGCGAAAATCACTCAGGCATGATTGAGACCGCATGACTCAAACCGACTTTCTCGTTCTCCTCCCCGTGATCCTGCTGGCCGGCTGGGCGCTGGTGTTGATGTTGGTGGATCTGGCCGTGCCGGCGGGCCGCAAACACATCACCGGCTGGCTGGCGCTGCTGGGCACCGGGGTCGCGGCGACCGGGCTGCTGGGGTGGCCGCGCGTCGGGGCGCTCACCGCCTTCAACGGCCTCGTCGTCGCCGACGGCTTCGCCACCTTTCTGCACGCCATCTTCCTCGTCAGCGCGGCGGTGGCGATTATGCTGGCGCTCAACTATCTGCCGCGCGCCGGCATCGAGCGCGGCGAGTTCTACGTGCTGCTGCTGCTCACGGTCAGCGGCATGCTGCTGATGAGCCAGGCCGCCGACCTCATCATCGTCTTCCTCGCGCTCGAGTTGCTTTCCATCCCGTTGTACGTACTCTCCGGGCTGGCGCGGCCCAACCTCGCCTCCGAAGAGTCGGCCATGAAGTATTTTCTGCTCGGCGCGTTTGCCTCGGGCTTCCTCGTCTACGGCATCGCGCTGACGTACGGCGCGACCGGCACGACCGGCCTCAACGGCATCCTGGCGGCGGCGGCGCAGGGCGGGCCAAATCTGCTGCTGCTCGCAGGCGCGTCCCTCCTCCTCGTCGGCCTCGGCTTCAAGGTGGCCGCCGCGCCCTTCCACATGTGGACGCCGGATGTGTACGACGGCGCGCCCTCCATCGTCACCGCCTTTATGAGCGTGGGCGCGAAGGCCGGCGGGTTCGCCGCGTTGCTGCGTGTCTTCCTCACCGCCTTCCCCACGCTCGCGCCGCAATGGGCGCTGGTCGCCGCCGGGCTGGCCGCGTTGACGATGATCGTCGGCAATTTCGCCGCGCTCGCGCAGAGCAACATCAAGCGGCTGCTGGCATATTCGAGCATCGCGCACGCCGGTTATATTTTGATGGCGCTGCCCGCCGCCGGCTCGAATGACGCCGCCGTCGGCTCGGCGCTGTTCTATCTGCTGGCCTATGCCCTGACGACGCTCGGCGCATGGGCGGTGGTGATGGCGGTGGAGAAGCGGGATGGCGCGGGCTTACGGCTCGCGGATTACGCCGGTCTGTTTGCGCGCCGGCCCGCGCTGGCGCTGGGGATGGCGGTCTTCATGTTCTCGCTCACCGGCTTGCCGCCGACCTCGGGCTTCATCGCCAAGGTCAACGTCTTTCAGGCGGCCATTGACGCCGGGTACGTCTGGCTGGCCCTGATCGGTGTGGTGACGTCGCTCGTCTCGGCCTACTACTATCTGCGGATCGTGGTGCTGATGTTTATGCGCGAGGGCGCGGGCGAAGCGCTGAACCAGCCGGCCCTCAACCTCGCGGTCGGGTTCACCGCCGGGGCGACGTTCCTCATCGGCCTGTTCCCGTATCCGCTGCTGCAACTCGCTCAGCAATCGGTGCTGGCGATTGTGCGGTAAGGGCGGAAACAAAGGCAACGTGGGTCGCGGATGCAATCCGCTCCTGCCGACAAGCCGCTGGCCGCCCAGCGAAGCTGCCAGCAGAATGTCAGCGGGCATTAATCCCGCGCTCAATCGCCGCTGATACAACTCCAATACGCCCGCCGCTATAGTCGGGGCGTTACGAAGGAGTGCTGACGATGTTTTTCTTCAGCCCACTTTATCTCATCCTCAGTTTGCCTGCGCTGCTCTTCGGCCTGTGGGCGCAGTGGCGCGTGAAGAGCGCGGTGGACAAATACTCCAGGGTCTTCACCGGCCGCGGGGCCACCGGCGCGAACGTCGCCCGCAGCCTGTTGAACGCGTACGGGCTGAGCCAGGTGAAGGTCGAGCGCACCGACGGCTTCCTTGGCGACCACTACGACCCGCTGAGCAGAACCCTGCGCCTCTCGCCCGGTGTGTACGATACGCCCTCGGTAGCGGCGGTTGGCATCGCCGCGCACGAGGCCGGGCACGCGCTGCAACACGCCGAAGGTTACTGGCCGTTGCAGGCCCGCAGCGCCATCGTGCCGGTGGTGCAGTTCGGCTCGTGGCTTGGCCCGCTGGTCTTCATGGGCGGCTACTTCCTCGCCGCGATGGGCAGCGCCTGGGGCTTCAACGTCGCGTTACTCGGTGTGCTGCTCTTCGGCGCGGTGGCGGTGTTCTCACTCGTCACCCTGCCGGTGGAGTTCGACGCCAGCCGGCGCGCGAAGGAGATTCTGGTGCAGGGCGG
>CAZSNP010000107.1:0-8718 GCA_964608265.1 uncultured Anaerolineales bacterium
GGGCAGAAGGAGAAGGCGCTGGGGATGTACGAGCAGGCGCTGGCGATCTATCGCGAAGTCGGCGACCGCTGGGGTGAATCGGTCACCCTGTTCAACATCGGCTCAGTGCTCGATCAATTGGGCCGAACGGCTGAAGCCGTAAACTACCTCGAGCAGAACGTCGCGCTCGACGAAGCCCTCGGCCACCCCGACCTCGAAAGCGACCGCGCCTACCTTGAGAAAGTCCGCCGCAAGCTCAATCCGTAATGTCCAATCCTCCAATAACCAATAACTTTTCCTCCATGAACTTCACCCTCCCTCACCGCCGCTACAACCCGCTCACCCGCGAGTGGGTGCTGGTCTCGCCGCACCGCGCCCAGCGCCCATGGCTGGGGCAGGTGGAAAAAGGGGCGGATGAGCAGCTCCCCGAATACGACCCGACCTGTTACCTCTGCCCCAGCAACGCCCGCGTCGGCGGCACGGTTCAAAATCCAAACTACACCGGAACCTTTGTGTTCGACAACGACTTCATGGCCGTGCTGCCTCCGGCAGATGACACGGTGACAAGGTGGCAAGGTGACAGGGTGAAGGAGACTGAGCCTGTCACCGTGTCAACCGGTCACCCGGTCACTCCATCGTCACTGTTTGCTGTCGAGCCAGTCCCAGGCCTGTGCCGCGTGGTCTGCTTCTCGCCGCGCCACGACCTGACGCTGCCGGAGATGCCGGTGGCCGGGGTGGAGGCCGTGCTGCGCACGTGGGCGGCGCAGTCGGCGGAGCTGGGCGCCCTCGACTTCATCGAGTACGTGCAGGTCTTCGAGAACAAAGGGGCGGTGATGGGGTGCAGCAACCCGCACCCGCACAGCCAGATCTGGGCGACGCGCTCGCTGCCCAACGAGCCGGCCAGGGAATTGGACGCGCAGGCCGACTACTTCGGCGAGCACGGCCGCCCGCTGCTGTTGGATTACGTGGCGGAGGAACGCCGGCGCGGGGAACGGTTACTTGCGACCAACGAACACTTCACCGCGCTGGTGCCGTTCTGGGCCGTCTGGCCGTTCGAGATGATGATCGTCGCGCACCGGGCGGCCGGCACGCTGCCGGAGCTGAGCGACGCGGAGTTCACGGCGCTGGCGGAAATACTCCGCAATGTGCTGATCCGCTACGACAATCTATTCGAGATTTCGTTCCCGTACTCGATGGGCTTTCACCAGGCCCCGTTCGATGGCCGGCCCCATCCCGAGTGGGTGCTGCACCTGCACGCCTACCCGCCGCTGCTGCGCTCGGCGACGGTGAAGAAGTTCATGGTCGGTTATGAGATGCTGGCCATGCCCCAGCGCGACATCACCCCCGAGCAGGCGGCGGAGCGGTTGCGCTCGTTGAGCGACACGCACTACAAGCAGAAGACGGCGGACGGCGGACGGTAACACCGCCGCTCACGGCGTCGTCACGCGATACACCAGCCGCTTCTCACCGGCGGGGAAGTCGAACTGGCCGTCGTTGATGGCCTCGGTGTACGTGATGCGGGTCTCGATCTCGACGGTCGCGCCGGACGGCCAGTCATCAATCACCGCCACAAAGTCGCGGCACTGCCAGTCGCCGTTTTGATAATCCGCGACGTTGAATTGCTCCACCGGCACCGGCGTGCCGTCCACGCTGAACTCGATCACCATCCTCTCGAGGTTGTCGAGCAGGATGTCGCGCGAGGTCGCGCACCAGCCGTACAGCCACAGCACCGGCTGCGTCTCGGTCAGCTCGATGGTGTAGTCGAGCGTATCGCCGACGGCGTTGAGTTCCTCGGACGTATACTCCTCCGGCGCGAGCGCGGCCAGCACCGGCGCGCCCTCGGCGATGGCGATGCGGGCCTCGCGCGGCGTGCCGATGGTTGGGCCGCCCTCGATGGCGAACGGCTCGACGGCGGAGTCGGGCTGTTCGCTCGAAGCGCGCGTGGCGACCGGGATAGGCGTGGCGGTCGGGCGGCCGAAGCTGGTCACAGTCGCGCACGCCAGGCTGGCCGTCACCAACACACTCAGCGGGAGCCAATGAGCGGACTTCATCTTTCCTCCACCTCGGCAATTTCCGAACCGCAGTCCCTCGCCATGAGCGCACATCTCGAAGCTCATGGCTGCTCAATCGCAAACGAATACTCGGCCGGCTCGGTCGTGAAGCGGGTGACGCCGGCGATGACGAGGGTCAGCGTCTCGCCGGCCTGCGCCTCAAGGCGGTAGCGCGCCCGGTTGGCGCCGTCCAGTTCGAGCTGCTCCACTGTCGTCGCGCCGCTGCCCTGCCGGATGAGCTGCACGACGAAGCGCTGCGCGAGCGTGTTGTCCATCCGCACAAAGCCCTCCGCCTGCCAGCCGCCGTCGCCCGCCTCGAAATCCTCGGCGTAGTTCAGTTCGGGGAGGGCGATGTCATCCACCGCGAAGCCCGGCTCGACCAGCGCGGCGTCGGTGATGGATTGAAAGCGGATGAGCACGCGCTGCCCGGCATAGGCCGAAAGATCAACCGACTCCTCCGACCAGCCGCCGGAGCGGTCGGTGTACCCCCAGCCGTAGTTCGCGCCGGTCGGGTCGTCGCCGGTAGTGGAGGTCGCCCGCAGCGTCTGCCACGTCTGCCCGTTGTCGGTCGAGATCTGCACATACGCGTAATCGTAGCCGGCCTCGATATCCCACCACGCCGCGAATTCGAGTGTGGCGCTGCTCAACCCGCTCAGGTCAAAGGCGCGCGTCAACGACGTCATGCTCTCATCGGCGCGATGGCCCCAGAAGAAATAGCGCCCGCTGTTCGGCGTTGTGTCGAGCACGGGCACCTCGGCCGCGCCGTCGAAGGTGAGGGTGTAGGCGCCGGCGCAATCAATGACGTAATAGTGGGCGGCGTACTGAGGCACGCGGTTGCGGATGGTGCCCGACGGGCAGCGATTGATCTCGTCGGTGTTCGCCACGCCGCCGAAGTTGCGCAGCCGGGCGTAGGCGTAGCGGCCATCGGCGGCGCGGGCGTCGTTGAGGTAATTGGTGATGACCCAATCGGCAAAGACGTCGGCGGCGGTGAGCGGCGCGCCGCCCGTCGCGTCCAGCGAGCGCAGCACCGCGTCCACCCCCTCCAGCCCGTTGGCCGCCTCAGCGATCAGCGCCTGCGTGGCCGCCTCGCCAAAGCGGTCGAGGAAATAGGCGAGAAAGAGGAAGCCGGCCCCGTAGTGCGGGCCGCTGTCATCGCCCGACCAGGTGTTGAGCTGGGTCTCGGGGTCTTCGACATAGGCCTCATCGAAGCCGGGGGCCGGGTCATCGTTGAGGAGTTGCGCCAGCACCGAGGCGCCCTCGTTGAGCCAGGTCTCCTCGTTGAGGTCGCGCCCCCAGTGAATCATGTGCTGGAACTCGTGCGCCAGCGTGTAGCGCAGACCGCTGTCACCGGGGTCGGTGAGGTCGGCGTTGATGTAGAACATCTCCTTCTCGTTCGAGTTTGGGTTGGTCCAGCGCGGATAGGCATCCTCGGAGTTGAAGTAGCCCAGAATCCCAAAGCCCAGCCCGCGTACGAAGAGGATGTACAGATGCGGGTCGCCATCCACGCCGGGGTTGGGTTCGGCCCCGAAAAACTCGCGCGAGGTGGGATAGATGTTTTGTTGAAAGTCGTCGAGCAACTCCCGCGCCTCGCGCTCGTTGACGCGCACGCCGTTCTCGGCAAAGAAGTAGACGTTCTCGGTCTTGGCCACCAGCCGCGCGCGCACCGTGAACTGTTCCTGCGTGTCTTCGTTGCTGACGTTGAAGTCCAACTCGGTGCCGAGCGCATGGTCGGCGTTCCCGAAGCTGGCGGGGGTGGGGAAGCTGGCGACGCCGCCCAGTTCGCGCGCGAGTTGGGCCAGGTCGCGCGGCTCGATGACGGCGGAGCGCAGATCGGCGAGGGTGTCATCCTGATTCGCTGCCGGTGTGGGCGTATGGGTCGGCGCGCCGAGCGGCAGCGGCGTACGCGTCGGCGCGGGCGTTCGGGTGGGAGGGGGGATGGGCGAGAAGGAGTCGGTGGGGAGGGGCAGCGGGTCAAAGTCACGCGAAGCCTGAAAAAAGAACAAGCCGCCCAGCCCGGTGAAGACTACGGCGCAACAAAATCCAATCAACAACAGCGCGGCACAAACACCTATACCGATTTGTGTGTTGCGACTCATCAATGCTCCACAAAGAAATCTGTGTCACCCTGAGCGCGAATGAACGGCCTTCATCCCGCCGGCTCGTTTCGCGCGAAGGGTCTCGACGAAACATCAACGATAGACCCTTCGCCGGCATTCTTCCAATGCCGCTCAGGGTGACATGATCGAGTCGTTACATTACACCAACCACAGTTTGCGCTGTGGTTTGCTCAACCACTCGATCCCCGCCTCGGTCACCAGCACGTCCTCCTCGAGGCCGAGGTAGCCGCGATTGGTGAGATACGTCCCCAGTTCGAGCGTGAAGACGTTGCCGGCCTCGACCACGCCGAGCGGGGCCTTGCCGTAGCGATCCCACCTCGGCCCGAGCAGCACCGCGCCGTCGTGGGCGACCCGGCCCAGTTGATGGCCGAGGGCGTGCCGGTATTCGGGGAAACCCGCCGCCACCAGCGCGGCGCGCGCGGCGGCATCCACTTCCCATCCCGGCACGCCGGGGCGCAGTTTCTCCGCGCCGGCGTCCATCGCCGCCCGGCACGCTTCCCATGCGCGGCGCACGTCGTCGGGCGCGTGCCGCTCGCCTTTATCGAGGAAGTACCACATCCGTTGCAGGTCGGAGCAGAAGCCCTCGCGCTGCACGCCGAAATCAATGTGCAGCAGTTGCCCGCGCGCGGTCCTGAAGTTGCCGGGCAGCGTGTGGCCCACCGGCGACTCCGGCCCGGCGTTGACGGCGGGGCAGTACGGCTCATCCCACGCCGTGCCGAGCTTCAAGCGTTTGCGCTCAGTGTGTAATATCGCTGCGATCTGCCTTTCCGTTAGCCCGACCCGCAACGAGTTGCTGACTTTCGCAAACAGTTTCTCGGTGATGCGCACCGCGAGGCGGATGCGCTCCAGTTCGTTAGGCGATTTGCGCCCGCGCAGCGCGGCGAGGAAGCCCTCGGCGGAGACGAAACGGCCGGCGTACTCCGTGCCGTTGAACGTCTCCCGCAGGTAGCGGAACATCCCGTGCGTCAACCCATCGGCGGCCGGGTCGCTCTCCGAGTAGTTGACCGCAATCGTTTGTGGATTGAGGCGCATGATCGCTTCGCGCAGCGCCGGGCGGATGCTCTGGTCGTAGCCGATCACTTGTGTGTACACGCCGGCCTGCTCGAGGTTGGGCGCATCGAAACGGCCCACAATCGCAATGCGCTCGCCACTCGCGCTGACGATGAAGGCCGAATGCCAGACCATATCCAGCCCGGCCACCAGCGCCAGACTCGGGTCGCCGGTCAGCGAGGTCTCGCGCGCGAACGTCAGCCACACGTCTAGCCGCTGCTCGTCGAGCAGTTTCACCGCCTGGTCGAGTTTTTCCCGGACGATGGTGAAATCCATAGTGAGCAGTGAATAGTAAACAGTGCGCAGTGTACGGTAAACAGTCAACCGTTCACTGTTTACTGGCTACTGACGACTGGCTACTGCTTGTTCCAATTCGCCGCCATCACCTCGCCCAGCGCCAGTTCGTACAGCTTCTCCAGCCGGTCGGCCAGTTCGGGGCGGCCACCCTCGCGCAGTTGCTGCGACAGGTTGTTCATGTATTGCAGCATCTCGGGTGTCAACTCGGCGGCCCGGCGCTTAAGCTCAGCTTCGGCCTCGGCGTCGGTCTTCAGATCCAATAATTGATTGATGAACTGAATCTCGGGCGGCGCCGATTCGGCGATCAGGCGATTGATGCCGTCGCCGATGAGCGAGAGTTTGGTGACGAGGTCGGCCCGGCCGGCCTTCTGCGCGGCGCGGATGTTCTCGTCGAGCACGGCCATGAAGGTCTCGTCAATGTACGGCGCGGCATCCATCAGGGCCTTTGGCAGGTCGGGCGCGTCCATGATCTTCTTCAGCCGTCCGGCCGCCTCGTTGATGCGGGCCTTGGCCGCCTCGTCGATCTCTTGCGTCATTTGCAGCACGAAGTCGCGCCGTTTCGTCAGCCGCTCCTTCTCCTCGCCCTGGGCGCGGTCGATGCGCCGCGTCATCGATTCGAAGAAGCCGTAATCAATCGCCGGCCGCGCCAGCGAGACGTAAGCGGCGACCTTGTCGTCCGAGTCGGCTTTGAGGATCAACTCCATCACCTTGTCGGGGGTGAGCTTGTCGCCAAGCTCCTGCAACTCGCGCACCGCCGCCTGCACCTGCGCCTGGCGCTCGCGGTACCTGGCGCCAAAGCTGCTCAGTTCGAGCAACCGGGTTTGCAGGTCGAGCATCCTGCGCGCGCCCGGCTCGTTGCCCTGCGCCGCCGTGGCCTGGATGGAGGCCGACAGGATCTGAAACAGTTGCTCGTCAATCTCCGCATCGCTCTCGGTCACCAGCGCCGGCAACGTCTCCGCCGCGGCGCTGAGCAGCTTCTGCAGCAGCTTCACCTTGTCCTTCTGCGCGTCCACCATCTCCCTGGTCACGCCGTCGGCCTCGAGGATGCGATCCATCATGTTCTGGAGCGTGAGCGCGGGCTTGGGGTTGAGCAGGTAGCCTTTGCGTTTTTCCTGCGGCAGTTTGTTGATGACTTCATTGACCAGCCGGCCGATGAGCTTCTCCTGCTCGGCCTGCGGCAGGCCGATCTGCATCGGCGCGTAGCTCATCAGGATTTCCTTGTCGGCGTCGTGGTACATCAGCAACGTCGCGGCCTGCCCGCGATAGCGACAGGCGGGGCAATCGATGAGGTTGAACTGCCCGCTGAGGAAGCGCTGCTTGCTGGCCGGGTCCTGGGTCACATCGAAGAGTTGCTCGAGGTTGACGGTGACCGGCGTACGGCACTGCGGGCAGGAAAGCATGGTGCGGATCGGGGGCATAACGGCCTTTCGGATTTATGATTTTGGATTGCTGATTTCTGATTGCGCAACCAGCAATCGAAATCAACAATAGACTATTTTATCGTGGAAGCGAAAAGGAGAACGTCGTCCCCTCCCCCGGCTGGCTTTCGACCCAGATGTGGCCCGCGTGCGCCTCGACGGCGGCCTTGGTGAGGAACAGGCCCAGGCCGGTGCCTTTCACCCGTTTGGTCAAATCGTCCCCGCCGCGATAGAAGCGCTCGAAGACACGCGGCAGGTCGGCGCGTGCGATGCCCGGCCCCTCGTCGCTCACGCTCACGATCACCCGCTCCGGCTCGACGCGCCCGCGCACGGTCACCGCGCCGCCGTTGGGCGAATACTTGATGGCGTTCGAGAGCAGGTTGGTCAGCACCTGCGTCAGCCGTTCCTCATCCGCGTTGAGCACGGGGAAGTCGGGGGGGAACTCGGCCGTCAGCGTGTGCTGGCTGGTTTGGGTGCGAAATTTCTCGACGAGGCGCGTGGCGAGTTGATCGAGCGCGACTTCGCCGCGGTTGAGCTTGAGCGCGCCGGCCTGCAGCCGCGAGGCATCGAGCAGCTTCTCGATCAAATCGGTCAGCCGGTCGGCCTCCTCGGTGATGACCTCGAGGCTCTCGCGCACCGTGGCCGCATCCCATTGCGCATCCTCGCGCTGTAGCGTCTCGGCGTAGCCCTTGATCAGCGCCACCGGCGTCTTCAGCTCATGGCTGATGATGGAGATGAAGGTGCTCTTGAGTTCCTCGGCCTCGCGGAACTTGGTCAGGTCATGCACATCGGCGATGAGGTTGGCGAGCTTGCCGTCGTCATCAAAGATGGCGGCGTACGAAACGCCCGCCGGGGTGAGGCCGCCATCCTTGCGCAGCAGGTCGCCCTCCACGTAAATCGGAGCGACGTTGGTTCCCCGGCCGCCGAAGGGCCAGCCGCCGGCCTCGGCCTCCGCCAGGCTCGCGCCCGGCTCGCGCCGCGCCCAGCGGATCACCTCGTCGTGGTCAACGCCGATCGCCTCCTCCGCCGCCCAGCCGGTGAGTTTGGCCAGCGCGCGATTGAAGCGCTGGATGCGATGCGACGCATCCATGATGAGGATGCCGTCGGCGTAGCCCTCGAGCACGGCGTTGAGTTGCTGTGTCTCGCGCGCGGCCTGTTGATACAGCCGCGCATTTTGCACGGCGATGGCGGCCTGGCCGGCGAACCCGGCCAGCAGCGTGCGGTCGTTGGCGGTGAAAGCGGTGGGGAAGTTGCGGAAGATGAAGATGACGCCGGCGACCTCGCGCCGCACGATCATGGGGATGCTGACGCTCTGGCGCAGGGCGATGCCGGTGGCGTCGGCGATGGCCTGCAGGCGGCGGTTGACCTCGGGCAGGGCGAAGCGCTGCGGGTCGCCGTAGTCGGGGATGTCGGCGAGCAGCGGCGTGAAGTGGCGGGCGTGCGTCTCGGGGATGCCGCTGAAGACGCGGGCGTGCCAGTGGCCGTCGTCCTCGCGCAGCGCGATCAGCCCGGCGTGGCCCTCGACCAGGCTGACGGCGGTGTTGAGGATGCGCCGCAGCACGCGGTTGAGGTCGAGTTCCTCGGTGATGGCGCGCGCCACCTCCAGCAGCACATCGCGCTGGACGACGCGGTAGTCGGGCAGCATCGGCAACATAGGGCGGAGTATAGCATCGCGGCGCAGATGGAGAGCGACGGGCCGCCGCCGGCGGCGCGGGTCGGGGGCGGCGGGCCGGTATGTGCGCCGAGGCTGATAGTGTCGAGGTAGAACACGGCCGGCGCGGTTTTGTGGAATCCGACCGGCGCGCG
>CAZSNP010000108.1:0-8492 GCA_964608265.1 uncultured Anaerolineales bacterium
CAGCGGATCACTTCCACGTGGCCCGCTGTGGGCTTCAGACGCTAAACACGTACCAACAAACAAATGGCGCAAACCCTCGTCGTCTCTGACAAGACCGTTGGCCGCCACGTCGAGCGCCTCTATAACAAAATCGGCGTCAGCACGCGCGCCGGGGCGACCCTCTTCGCCGTGCAGAACGGCCTGCTCGAAGACATCGCCCTCTAAAAATCCGCGCATACTGGCGGTGAATGCCGGGCGCGAATGGGACGAGTCAATTCGTGGCCCTTTGTGTTCACTAGTGGACTCAAATTTGGGGTGTTCACCCGAAGTTTTCGCGTCTCAAAGTCCGTATACTGTCGTTCAATTTTCACATCAGAAAGGAAAACGACCATGTACGCAAGAGTCTTCAGTGTCCAGGTTGCTCCGGAGAAAATGGACGAGTTTATTCAACTCTGGCACAACGCCCTGTTGCCCACCGCTCAGGCCCAGCCAGGCCGGCGGAGCGCCCGCTTGTTGGTGGATCGAAAGGCGAGCAAAGCCGTCGTCGTTGGCGTGTGGGAAACGGAAGCCGACGAGGTTGCCACCAGCACCGGGAGCGCCTACGCCGAAAAGCAACGCGCCGTTTTGGGCAGCCTGCTCACCGCACCGCCCGTCGTCGAACATTACGAAGTGGCGGGCGACGCGTAATATCGGCGAACGACAAAGTACGAATAGCCCGGCGAGTCCGCTCCACGTCGTCGGGCTATTCAATTGTGCTTTCGTAGCGTATGCTGGCGAGGGGCGTATAATCTCGCCATGCTGCCCCTCCGCCTCGTCGAACTGATGGCCTCGCTTCTCGCCGGCGATTGACCTCGGCACCGGCCAGCCAATGGAGTGGGTGATCCGCTGCACCCTGCTCGCGGCGCGACCGGGCGAGGCGTTGAATTTGAGCGCGAGCGAGCGCCGCGACGTTTTCTATCTCTCGCTCCTGCGCCACATCGGTTGTACGGCCAACGCGCACTTGGATGCCGAACGCTTCGGCGATGAATTGCTCGCCAGCGGATGGGCAACACGATTGCGTCCACATGCAGCCTCCCGGCGAACGGCGGTCAGGTGATCTTTCTGCCGCTCATCTTGAACAGATGTTAATCGCGCCAGCGGCGCGGTACAATCCATCGCATGTTTGCCTTCCGCCGCGCCGCGCGTCCCGCCTCTGAGCCGTTCATCCCACCCTCGCGCGATCAAATCCTGCGCCTGTTCCGTTACCTGCGCCCATATTGGGGCGCGATGAGCATCGCCTTCATCGCCCTCATTGTGGGTTCGGCGCTGGGGTTGGTCTTTCCGTGGATCATGCAGAACCTGGTGGACGCGGTGCTGGGGCGCGGCGACCTCGCCGAACTCAACCGCATCACCGGCTTCCTCATCGCCACCTTCCTCATCCGCTCGGTCTTCTATTACTTTCAGGGTTACTACCTCACCTACGCCGGCGAACGGGTGCTGATTGACCTGCGCCGCGCGACCTACGCGCATTTGCACCGGCTGAGCGTGCGCTTCTTCGCGGATCGGCGCACCGGCGAGTTGATCTCGCGCCTGGCGTCGGATGTGACGCTGGTGCGCGGCGCGCTGACCGGCAGCCTGGTTTCCGCGCTCGGGCAGGCCATCACCCTCATCGGCTCGGTGGCGCTGATGCTGGCCCTCAACTGGCGGCTGTCGCTGTTCATCCTGGCCATCGTGCCCGTCATCGTGGCGGGCGGCGCATACTTCGGCGCGCGCATGCGCAAGCTCTCCACCGAGGTGCAGGATCAGGTCGCCGACAGTTCCGCCATTGCCGAGGAGGCCATCGGCAACGTGCGCGTGGTCAAGGCCTTCGCCCGCGAGCCGTTCGAGGTGCAACGCTACGGTCAACAACTCGATCGCACCTTCAGCGCCGTCATGCGCCAGAACGTGTTGCGCTCGGCCTTCGGGCCGCTGATGACGTTCCTCGGCTTCGGGGCGATGGCGGCGGTGCTGTGGTTCGGCGGGCGCGAGGTGCTGGAGGGGCGTCTCACGGCCGGCTCGCTCATCGCCTTCCTCGTGTACGGTATCAACATCGCCGGCGCGCTCGGCACCTTCACCGGGCTATGGACTCAATTGCAGGAGGCGGTCGGGGCCTCGCGCCGCATCTTCGAGCTGCTCGACGAGGTGCCGGAGATCCGCAACGCCGCCGACGCCAGGCCGCTGCCCCCGGTGAAGGGCCGCGTCACGTTCGAGCACGTCTCCTTCTCGTACCCCGGCACCGATCGGGTGCTGCGCGACATCAACCTCGAGATTCAACCGGGCGAGGTGCTGGCCCTCGTCGGGCCGAGCGGCGCGGGCAAGACCACGGCCTTCAATCTCATCCCGCGCTTCTACGATCCGACCGCCGGCCGCGTGTGCATTGACGGCCACGATTTGCGCACCGTCACGCTCGACTCGCTGCGCGGGCAGATCGGGATGGTGGCGCAAGAGACGCAGTTGTTCAGCGGCACCGTGCGCGAGAACCTGCGCTACGGGCGGCTCGACGCCAGCGATGCGGAACTGGAGGAGGCGGCCCGCGCGGCCAACGCCGCCGAGTTTATCGAACGGCTGCCCAAAGGCTACGATACGGTGGTCGGTGAGCGCGGGGTGAAGTTGAGCGGCGGGCAGCGCCAGCGCGTCGCCATCGCCCGCGCCATCCTCAAAGACCCGCGCCTCCTGCTGCTCGACGAGGCTACCTCATCATTGGACTCGGAATCCGAAAGCCTTGTCGAAGAAGCGCTCGAACGATTGATGCGCGGGCGGACGACCGTCATCATCGCCCACCGGCTGAGCACCGTGCACCGCGCCGACCGCCTCGCCGTGCTGGAGGCGGGCCACCTCATCGAGCTTGGCAAGCACGCCGAACTCATCGCCCACGACGGGCTGTATGCGCGGCTGTACCGGATGCAGTTTCGCAACGAAGCCGAGCCTGCGTGACCACGTGCAAACGCTACATCGCCTGCGCCTCGACCGGCAATTCATGGAGAACGTCTCCGCGTGGGAACGATTGCCCGCGCGGCCGGCCCGCTACGCTCCGTGGCCGGCGGGCCTCGACCCACGCCTAATTACCAATAACCAATTACCGAATATCCAACAACTCTATTTTCATCAGGCCCAGGCCATCGAGTGCGCGTTGCGCGGCGAGAACGTCGTCGTCGTCACCAGCACCGCCTCGGGCAAGACGCTGTGCTACAACCTGCCGGTGCTGCATACGCTCCGCGCCAACCCCGAAGCCCGCGCGCTCTACCTCTTCCCCACCAAAGCCCTGGCGCAAGATCAGGCTGACGAACTAGTCTCAATAACGAATAACCAATTCCCAGTCTCCATCTATGACGGCGACACACCCCAACACCAACGCAGCGCCATCCGCAAAGCCTCGGGCGTCCTCATCTCCAATCCCGATATGCTGCACGCCGGCATCCTGCCGCATCACACCAGGTGGGAGGCGTTGTTCGCCAACCTGCGTTTCGTGGTGATTGATGAGCTGCATGTCTATCGCGGACTGTTCGGTTCGCACCTGGCCAACGTGTTGCGCCGGCTCAAACGCATCTGCGACTTCTACGGCTCGCGGCCGCAATTCATCTGCGCCTCGGCCACGATTGCCAACCCCAAGGAGCTGGCCGAGAAGCTGCTCGAAGCGCCGGTCACCCTGGTGGATGAGGACGGCTCGCCGCGCGCCGAGAAGCACGTCATCGTCTACAACCCGCCGCTGCTGGACGCGGCCACCGGGCTGCGGCGTTCGAACCTGCTCGAAGCCCAACGCCTCACCGCCGAGTTCCTCAGCGACGGCGTGCAGACCGCGCTGTTCGCCCGCTCGCGCAACGCCACCGAGATTCTGCTCGGCTATGTGCGCGATACCGAGCAGCGCGCGGGCCGCGATCCGCAAACCATTCGCGGTTATCGCGGCGGCTACCTGCCGCTCGAACGGCGCGAGATCGAGCGTGGGCTGCGCGAGGGCACGGTGCGCGGCGTCGTCGCCACCAACGCCCTCGAGCTTGGGGTGGATATCGGGCAACTCGGTGCGGTGGTGATGGCCGGTTACCCGGGCACGATTGCTTCGGCGTGGCAACAGGCGGGCCGCGCGGGCCGGCGCGCCGACACCAGCGCCGTCGTGCTCGTCGCCTCCGCCGCGCCGCTCGATCAATTCATCGCCACCCATCCGCGCTTTCTGTTCGAGCGTTCCCCCGAGCACGCCCTGATCAATCCCGATAACCTCGGCCTGCTCGCGGATCACCTGCGCTGCGCGGTCTTCGAGTTGCCGTTTCGCGGGCGTTCCGTCAACGCCGGCGAGCCATTCGGGGGATTTGAGGACGTGGCCTCACTGCTCGCTGCGCTGGCGGAGGAGGGCGAGGTGATCGAGGCTGGCGGCAGCTATCGCTGGATTGGCGCCGCGTACCCCGCGGAAGGCGTCTCGCTGCGGTCGGCGACCAACGATCGCATCATCATCCAGGCTCAGGCCGGCGCGGACTCGCGCCCCATCGTCATCGGTGAGGTGGATCGCGACACCGCGCCGATCCGCGTCCACGAAGGCGCGGTCTATCTGCACGAGGGCCGGCAATACCTCATCACCCACCTCGATTGGGAGAACGGCCTCGCCACCGCGCAACCCGCCGAGGTCGATTACTTCACCGAGGCGAGCGAGGCGGTGGACATTCAGATCATCAGCGTTCACGAGGCTGACGAGCCGCCGCCCCCACTCCCGTTGGGCGAGGGGTCGCGGGTGAGGGCGAGCCATGCGTTTGGCGACCTGCTCCTCACCGCGCAGGCCACCGCATACAAACAGATTCGGCGCTACACGCACGAGCAGTTGGGTTACGGCGCGATCACGCTGCCCGCACGCGAGTTTCAGACCACCGGCTACTGGCTGTGGTTTCCGGCGGAGGCCGCGCAATCACTGGCGCGCGAGGGCATTCAGCTCGGCCCGAACAACTACGGCCCGAACTGGGAGCAGCAACGCAACGCCGCCCGGGCGCGCGACGGCTACCAATGCCGGCAGTGCGGCAAGCCCGAACTCCCCGCTCCCGGTGGGAGAGGGAGTCGCCTCGCTAATGGGGGCGAGGGCGGTCGGCAACACGACGTTCATCATCACCTCCCCTTCCGCACCTTCGGCTACTTGCCCGGGGTGAACGAAAACTACAAACAAGCCAATGCGCTCGACAATCTCATCACGCTGTGCGCGGCCTGCCATCAACGGGCGGAGGCGACGCGCGGCACGCAGACCGCGCTGGGTGGATTGGCGCACGCCCTCGGCAATGTCGCGCCGTTGTACCTGATGTGCGACCCGCGCGACCTTGGCCTGCAGGCTGAACCGCGCAGCAGAGAGACGCGCGCGCCGACGATCACGATCTACGACCGCGTGCCCGAGGGGATGGGGCTGGCCGAGCGGTTGTATGAGTTGCGGGCCGACCTGTTGCGCGGCGCGCACGAATTGGTCATGCGGTGCCCGTGCCGTGACGGCTGCCCGGCCTGCGTCGGGCCGGTGGGCGTGGAGGCGACGAACGTGAAAGAGCTGACACGCAAATTGGCGGAAAGGCTAAACCGGTAGCGGTTACGAGATGTTGTTCGAATCAATTTCAAATGGTGGTGGTAAGGGTCGTGAACGCGGATGTAGGCCAGCCGTTGGGCGGGCAACGTGCGCACCGTGACGCGAAACCGATTATACGCGCCAAACCAGAACGGCCCGGCGCGGATTCTGCGCCGGGCCGCTGAGGCGAGCCGCCTCCGAGGAGGTAGAGGCGAGTGTTACTTGACCGTGAATTCCTTGACCATGCCCAACGCGAAGTGCGGGGCGTGGCTGTTGGGGTCGGGGAAGAAGCAGAACATCGCATAGCGGCCCGGCTCGAGCGCCACCGGGATGTATTGCTTCGCCCCGGGCGTGATGCCGGTGATCCCGCCCAGCCCGACCGCCGGCGGCGGCTCGGTGGGTGGCGTGTTGAGATAGGTCTCCGCCGTCGCGCCGTCGTTTAGCTTCACCAGATACGCCTCGTGCACCTGTGCGCCGGTATTGTCAAAGGCGAGAATGTGCTCGCCCGCCGTGATCTCACCCGGCAGATTCAAGCCGAAGTCAATCAACTCCACGGTCAGGTCGGGCTGCGGCTCGAGCATCGCGCCCGTGGCCGCCGTGACCTTCACGGCCTTGAGCATGCCGCGCAGGAAGCCCGGCACACCCTCGGCGTTGGGGATGACGCTGATGAGGGCGTAGTTGCCGGCGTCGAGCTTGACGATGGCCGAGGTGGTGTTGCCGCCGGGGTCGGGGGCGTTCGGCCCGCCATAGGGGATGGCCCACGTCGGGAAGTTCTCCGGGTCGGCTTCGAGCGCGGCCTTCAGATCGTCCGGCGTCTTGCCGTCGTCGAGCTTAACCAATTGCACATGCTCGCCGCCCTGGCTGTTGTTGGTGAGGGTGATCTCAGCCCAGCCGGCGGGGATGGAATCCGGCCCGCTGAACCCGGAAGCCTCTGCGGTGAAAGCGGCCTGATTGAGGTAGGCTTTCCATTCCCAGCGCTCGGTCGAGTCCAGCACGATCTTGCCGTCGCGCACGATGTTCAAGCCGTCGGTTCCGGCCTCCACTTCCTCGCCATTGACAAAGACTTTGTAGTCGTAAACCACGCGGCCATTTGACTCGCGGTAGTTGTCATAGGCGAACGTCACGCCGTCGTCCATCACCAGTTGCAGGCTGGCGCGCACGGCGTCCTTGCCGCGAAACGTGCCGTAGGGGTTCACGAACACAGCGTCGTCGGCGATGTACGTCATGGCCGTGTCGAGCTGTCGGGCATTCAGCGCTTCAATGTAGTGCTGCACAATGCTGGTGGGCGTGGCTACCGGGGCGCAGGCCGCCAGCAGTGCGGCTAGGGTGAGCGTCAGAATCAGAAAGATGCGTTTGGTGTTCATGTCGTTCTCCTTTTCGAGAGTGTGAGTCGAAATTGGTATCAATGGTTTTCACACGCTGATGTGGGTGTTGTCGTCATGTCGTACTCGCCTTCTCCTTTAGTCCTCTCGCCGGGCGGCAGCGCCCTGCGTGAACGCCGGCGGGTGCGTTTTTGCGGCCGATCCGCTGTGCCGTCGCTGCGCCAGGTGATCGTCCAGGTCTCGGTGGTGCGAACTCTCAGCGTGCGTTTGACTTTGCGGCGCATGGTCAGTGAATTGCGCCCACCGTAGCGCAAAGCCGCTTGCTGGATATGACATTATTCGGTCGGGCCGCTTTATGGTCATGGCGGTTAGCGCCACACAGTCAGAATCGCAGCCATCACGACTTGTTGAATAAGAAACAACCCGTTGTTCATCAGCCAGATGCCAATGGGCTGTCGCGCGTGGATGGGCGGCCAGCTGGTAGCCACCGCGCCGAAACCGATCCCGGCAATGACGCCGAGGGCGAGGCCGGTGGGCAGGTCAATTGTCCGGGCCAGGTTGATGAGCAAGGCCAGCGCAAACGCATTCACCAGAAAGCCCAGGAGCCACAGCCCGGCCTTCATCGGCATATTGGCGGCTAAGTCGGAGTCGGACAGGCCGGTGTAGCGTTTGGTCAGCACCTACACGCTGGCTTCATCGGCGACGGTCGTCGCCAGCCCGATGATTGCCGACGGCGTGATGTACATCGTGGATACGACCGGCCCGCTGACGGTCATTCAGAATAGCGGGTTGCAGGTATATGGCACAGCCGTTTGGCCCCGCTATCGGCATGATAATTACGGGAGTGGTTGTACAATAAGTCGCGATTCCTAACCAATGACACAGGTCAGTGCCCTGGCAGTCACCGATGCCGGCGCGGAATTTACCGCCGATAACCGCATCATCGTGATGAAGGAAAAATTCGGCAAAGACCTCACCCCGCAGCGGGTCAAATATAGAACGTTGAAGAGATAACTCGCAGTGACAGTCACTTTTTTATGTGCCATGTGTTGTCACCATTAACTTATCGGTAAAGGAGCGCGCCATGGAAACGATCGAAACCATCATCTGGGTCTGCGGCGGATCGGTGGCATTGTGTCTCATCGTCGTCTTCGGCGGCGGAATCGTCTTCCTCATCCACCTCAAGAACCGCAGCCTGCGTAAAGCCGCACAAAGCTGGCATTCCACAACAGGCCGCATACTCGATACGCGGGTGGTGCCGCGCGTCTATTTTCGGCGGGGCATCACCGAAGCGGAAGCCGAAGCCCAGGTCAGGAAATGGCGGGAAGAGGAAAAATTCAAATCTGAAGACCTGCCCAAAAACCTGCTCGCGGGAGTTTTGTCCCTTTTCATCGGAGACGAACTTGCAAGCGAGTTCGTTTCCGTTCCGAAAGGCGGGGGGAGAGAATTGGAAGAGTGGCCCATGGTGGTGTACGAGTATGAAGTGAATGGAGTCAAATACACTAGCCACCGCCTGCGCGTGGAAGATATCACTGAACCCACCACAGGCGGAGGCTGGTATACGAAGCAATTATTCAAGCGTTACCCCAAAGGCGCGGCGGTCACGGTCTATTACAACCCACAGGACCCCAAAGAGTCCGCGCTGGAGAGGT
>CAZSNP010000109.1:0-7803 GCA_964608265.1 uncultured Anaerolineales bacterium
CAATGAGTGGGCTCATGTAACGGGCATTGAAATGCATCAGCGAACCAAGCGATGCGTCGTGCGAATATTGGCCTGTAAAGGTGCGCTGCGTCGGCAACGTGCCCACGCTCCCCCGCACACTGCCAAAGGGATAATACCACTGCTGTGCGACCACAGTTCCCGCCGTGCCGCAACTCCCGCTGCCACACGTCGTCACGCTCGTGCTGCCCAAGTGGTCGGAGTGTAGGTAATACAGCGTGCCGGTATTGTCATTGGGCGGCATCTCCCGCATCGCAATCGGGCGGCCGCCCGCGTAATAGTACACGCGATACGTCGTGTTGGCCGGCGTAAGCGATTTTGTATGCAAATCGCATTCTTCCACATCGAGTGCGTCCCGAAAGAGGCCTTTCGGTTGAATATCAACCAACGAGTTCGTAGGCCCACCAAGCTACTCGATAGAGTCCAAGTTGCCCACGAATCTCACGCCAAATGCTTTTCCTTCAGAGCCTTGTGCGATCGCCTGGTCCCCCAACCCTCCGAACACGGTGTCCCCGGCGGCGGCATCTCGCATCATACTCCACCGTGCGCCATCTTTTCGCCAAAACTAACAGGTTAGGTATGCGGTCTCATGATCATCGTCTTGGAGAGGGGGCTACGGCGTGGTCAGCGAGGCGGGTGTCTTCCCGGTGGGCGTTGCTTCGACCGGCGGCGCAGGCTCCGGTTTGTTCTCCAGGGATGCCAGCAGTTCCAGGTCCTTCTCGAGACTGCGCCGGCGCACAAACCAGCTCGCCACGTAAAAGATGAGCGAACCGAAGAACATGGCATAGCCCAGCAGCATGTAGTTGATGGTGTTGGGGATGTTGTCGTTCATGGCGATCTCCTCAGGCGGATGCGGCGCGGGCCTTCAATTGCTCCACCCGTTCGGCGAGATTCTCAAGTTGCAGCCGATTGGCCATGAGGCAGACGTACAGGACGGTAAAGGTCGCTACGCTGAACAACAGGACGATGACCATCGGCTGGGTCATGGCGAACGAGCCCTGGGCCTGCTCAGCGCCGTTGCCGATGACGACCGGGTGGATGGTGCGCCAGATGCGGATGGCGAAGAACGTGATCGGCACGCTGATGAAGCCGACGATGCCGTAAGCAGCCGCGAACCGCGCCCGGCGATTGGGATCCTCGATGCCCTGGCGCAACATGAGATAGGCGACGTAGATCAATGCCATAATCGTGTATGTCGTCAGCCGGGGGTCCCACGTCCACCAGGTGTTCCACGCCGGCCGCGCCCAAATCGAGCCCGAGGCCGCCGTCATAACCGTGAACACCAGCCCGATCTCCACCGAGGCCAGCCCGATCTGATCCCACCGCTGCTGGCCGGTGCGCAGATAGATGACACCGACGATGAGCGTGACGAGGAAGGCGAACAGCCCGATCCACGCCGAGGCCACATGAAAGTAGAAGATACGTTGCACCTCCCCCATCGTGCGCTCGAGCGGCGCGTATAGAAACACCAGCCCGGTCGCAATCGCCATCAGCCCGAGCGTGACGAGGTTGAGAACGGTGAGCCAGCGAGGGGTTGTGGTCATAGTGCCTCCTGCGCGCCGAAGGATCCTTCGCCGCGTTGCCAAACCTGCTTCACTTGTGTCTTGAGCCGGGCGCGTTCCTGTCCATACTCGCGGTCGGTCACGCGACCGGAATCGTCATCGCCATCCAGCTCGGCCAACGCCTGCAACAAATCTTCGCGCGAGCCGTGCCCGTTAGTCCCGGCGGGTGCATTCCAGATTATTGGCCGCTCCTTCGACTGCGGCCCGCAAAAGCGGCTGGCCTCCGCTCAGGATGCGGCCCCGCCAAAATGTAGAAATGCACCCGTCCCGGCGGGCGCCGCAGCGCAGGTGCGGCGCAACCACTACAATCTTACCGTACCGGCCAAAGCCGCCACCCCGCCCAGTCCCAGCCCGACGCTCAGCGCACTGCCCGCCTCTAAGCTTATCATCGCCGGCAGGGCGGCCGCGCCGGTGTTGCCGCTGCGTTGGAACTTCAGGGCCTCGCCCGCCCCAATCCGGTACGCTCGCGGGCACATCCGCCGCGCGTTGCAGGTTCGCGCCGGGCGGCGGAGTCACATCGCCCGCGGGCGAGCACGCGCTGAGCAGCCCGGCCCGGCCCAGCGATCACACAGAGCCGAAGCGCCTCACGGCTCCGCCTGATCGGCCACCGCCGCGCCGCACGCGCCACAGAATTGATCGCCGGCTGCCAGGGGCGCCGCGCATTGGGCGCACACCCGCGCCAGCGCGCCGCCACAACTCGCGCAGAAACGATCAGCGGCCCTCACCTCGGCCCGGCACGTCGGACACCGAGCGACAGCGGAAGTCAGCGGCGCCGGCTGAGCAGCCGATCCTTTGCGCCGCGCGGCAACGGCGCGCTCGATGGCGGATTCAACATCGTCATCCGGCACCGCGCCGCCGAGGGCGTCGAGTTGCTTGAGCACTTTCGCGCCGCGCGCCAACAATTGCGTGCGCTGGGCGGCGTGGTCGTCGTCGGTGAGCTTGCCGGTGCTGTGATCGAAGTCGAGATCGCGCAACGCGATGAGGACGCCTTCGCGTTCGGCGGTCAGGTCGTCGGCGGCGCGGGGCGGGCGCTCTCGCAGGCTGTGTCGCTCGAGGAAAGGCTGCGCGACGAGGAAGATCACCGCGCCGATGAGGGCCAGCCCCAGGAGAACTAAGCCAAGGTCCATGCAGGTCCTTTCGTGGCGTTACTTGAGCAACGGGTCGATTACGCGCATCAGCGTGGCCTGATCCGGCGGGCCGACCTGAACGAGGGCCAGTTGGCCGCTCAGGCCAATGATATACGTTTCCGGCACACCGCGCAGGCGGAACGATTGCGAGATGCGCGCGCCGAGGTCAGGCCCGTTTGGACAGGTGACGTCGTCGCGGCGCATAAAGGCCGTCGCCTCCGTCGCGGCGTCGGCACGGTCAATACGGTAGCACGACCCCACGCAACGAGGGCGCGGTAGTTGCACAAGTCGGCGAGGGTGATCGCGGCGCAACGACGTAGCGGGTGTTGTGACCGGCCAGAAGATTGCAGTCAGAGTGGAGGGGACAGTCGGCGCAGACGGTGGCCGACGCGCACAGCTTGACCAGCCGCCCTTTACGCACCAGCAACTCCAGCATCCCTTCGATTGCGCCCGGCTGAGTGTGGAGGCGGCGGCTGAGTTCACGCACGCCCAGCCCACGGGGATGGCTGGCAACGAGCTCGAGCAATTGCGTCAGCATCACCCAAGCCCCAACAGCCGCCCGCCCTGGAACACGGCGAACGCGGCCAGCCAGGCCACACCGGTTTGATAGACCGCCGAGGCCGCCGCCCACGGCCAGCCGAATTCGTGTTTGATGGCGCCCAGCGTGGCGACGCACGGCACGTACAGCAACACAAAGACAAGCAGCGCGAACGCAGCCAGCGCCGAGTAATGCCGGCGCAGTGCGAGGCTGAGGGCGGTGTCTTCCCGCTCAGCCTCGGCGCCGGCGGATGAGAGCCCGGGGACGATGCTCAGCAGCGTCCGGCCCGCATCGAGGGTGGCCTGCGCGAACCCGCCGAAGATGAGTTGCGCGTCATCGGCCAACGTGGCCGGGGCCCCGGCCTCCGCCTCCGCACCACCGGCGTAGATCTGGCTGAGCGTGCTGACCACGATCTCCTTTGCCGCGAAGCCGGTGACGAGCGCGCCCGCCGTCTCCCAATCGCCGAAGCCCAGCGGCGCAAAGACCGGGCTGACCGCGCTGCTCAGTCGCCCGAAGTACGACGCGCGCTGATCGGTCACGCCCCACGGCAGGTTGAGCAGTACCCACAACCCCACGGAGACCGCGAGGATGATCGTGCCGGCCTTCTGCACGAACTCGCGCGTGTGCGCCCACATGTGGATGAGCAGGCCGCGCAACGCCGGGCGGCGATACGGCGGCAGCTCGAGGACGAAGGCCGAGGTGCGATCCGGCTTGAGCAGGGTTCTCGTAAACACCCAGCCCGCCAACATCGCCACGACGATGCCCAGCGCATACATCAGCCAGATCACGGTGCCGGCCTGCGGGCCGAAGAACGCCAGGCCAAAGACGACGTAGACCGGGAGCCGCGCCGAGCATGACATGAGCGGCACCAACAGCGCGGTGAGGACCCGGTCGCGCCGGCTGGCGAGGGTGCGGGTGGCGTAGATGGCGGGCACCGCGCAGCCGAAGCCCAGCACCATCGGAATGAACGATTTGCCGTGCAGGCCGACCACACGCATGAACCGATCCATGACGAAGGCGGCGCGGGCGAGGTACCCCGAGTCTTCGAGCAAGGCGAGGAAGAAGAACAACACCATCAGCCCCGGCACGAAGACCAGCACGCCGCCCACCCCGGCCACCACGCCATCGCTGACGAGTGATCGCAACCACTCGGGTGCGGCCAGCGCCGAAAGCGCCGCCGTAATCCACCGCGCGATCGAGCCGTTGATGACTGAATCCACCCAATCGAGAAACGGCGCGGAGACATCAATCACCAGCCGGAAGACGACATACATCACCGCAAAGAAGATGGGCAGGCCGAGCCAGCGATGCGTCACCACGTCGTCAATGCGGTCGGAAATTGAGACGCGGTCAAGGGCGGGCCGGGTCAACGTTTGCCGCACCACGCCGCTGATGAAGCCGTAACGGCGGTCTGCCAGCATCAAGTCAACGTCATCTCCGTACACCGTGCGCAGGTGGGTCGCGCGCTCGTGCGCGAGTTGCCCGATCCGGTCGCCGCCGGGCCGGGCCGCGATGGCTTCGATGATATCCGCCTCGCCTTCCAGCAGTTTGAGGGCAAGCCAGCGCGGCGGATAGGGCTCGGTCTCGAGGCGTTGCTCGGCGAAAGCGGTCAGCAGCCGGGCGACCTCGGTCTCGAGGTCACGGCCGTAGTCGAGGCGGAAGGGTGTGGGGAGAGAAAGTGATGCTTGCATCGAATGACGCGAATTGGCGCGAAAGAATCAGACGTGCTTTACCGCGGAGCCGCAGAATGCGCGGAGTGTTTTTGCTCGGCGCTCTCCGCGGTTCTCAGCGGTCTCGGCGCCGAAAAAGCTGTCACTGTTACAACCTGCCGCAACAAGTCATCAACGCCATCGCCCCGCCGCGCCGAGATTTCAACGACAGGCGTGCCGCTGAGTTGCTGCGAAAGTTTCGCGGTATCAATCCGCAAGCGCATCCGCTGCGCCACATCCGCCAGGTTGAGGGCTACGACCAGCGGCACTTCCAATTCCAGAAGCTGCACGGTGAGGTACAGATTGCGCTCAAGGTTGGTGGCGTCCACGACGTTGACCACCACATCGGGCCGTTCGTACAGGATGAAGTCACGCGCGATGACTTCCTCCGGCGAGTACGCGGCCAGGCTATACGTGCCGGGCAAATCCACCACATGGAGGGTGTGGCCGTGAGACTGGCAGACGCCGCTGCGCTTCTCCACCGTCTTGCCCGGCCAGTTGCCGGTATGTTGATGCAGACCGGTCAGCGCGTTGAAGAGCGTGCTCTTGCCCGCGTTGGGGTTGCCGGCCAGCCCAAGGGTGAACGCGCTCATGGGAGGGGAACCACGTGGATGTGTTCGGCCTCTTCGCGGCGCAGCGACAGTGTGTAGCCCTTGATGCGGTAGGCCACCGGGTCACCCAACGGGGCGACGCGCTCGGCGCACACGGTCTCGCCTGTCACCAGGCCCAATTCGAGGTAGCGGCGGCGCGGCAATCCGTGCCCACCCACCCGGACGATGATGCCTTGCTGGCCGGGACGCAGCTGCGGGAGCGGGATGGGTTGGGTCATGGAATCTCCACTTCAACGCGCAGGGTGGCCGCCAGATTCACGCCGAGCACCACCTCGCGCCCGTTGAGTGAGAGGCTGAGCGCGCCGTGTTTGGGCGCGATCTCGGTGATGGTGAACTCACCGCCCAACCTCAGGCCGTGTTTGTGCAAATAGCCGAGCACTTCGGCGCTTTCATCCTCAAAGGCGATGATCCGCCCGCCCTGTCCGGCAACCAACTCGCTGAGCAACTGCCCGCGCGCCGCCGGCAGCGGCCGGCCGGCCCGTGGAATCGGGTTTCCCTGTGGGCATTCCGCCGGAAAGCCGAGCAAGGCGTCCAGGGCGTCAATGACCTCGGGCGCGGTGGCATGCTCCAACTGGCACGCCCACTCGTGCGCGCGCGCCCAATCCAGCCTGAGGTGATCCACCAGGAAACGCTCCCACAACCGTTCGCGGCGGATGACGTTGTGGGCGAGATCACGCCCGGCCTGGGTGAGGCTAACGCCTTTGTACGGCTGGTGGGCGACGAGGCGCTCGCGGCTCAGCCGCTGCATCATCTCATTGGCGGAGACGGCGGTGATGTCGAGGCGTTCGGCGATGCGGGCGACGGGCACGGGTTCGCCCGCGCTGCCCAGGGTGGCCAGCGTCTTCAAGTACATCTCGACGCTTTCGCTGTAGCGGGTGTCTTTCATCACAGGTCAGCCCGGGTGCACGAAATAAGGCTGACCTTGTATCTCACATCCGGGCCGACCGTAGAACTGACATGCGTTGAGAAATCGGGTGACGGGTGTCACATCTCAGGCAGAGCGATGGGGAATTCTATTCCGAGCCGCAAAGCGGCAAGGAATCTCTACCTTTGAGCCAGAGACCCCTCGCTTCGCTCGGGGTGACAGTGTGAACGGCGCAACTCGCCGGAGTGGTGCTGACTCCCCCAAATACCCGGCCTGCGTCAGCGGCCCAAGCAATCAAACGGAGCGGGGTTCAACAGATACGCGGCAACTGCTCGCCGATCTGCATGTCCACCACCCGAGTCCCGCCCAGGCCGGTGCGCGCCGTGACCATCCCCGGGTGCGCGGCGACCACCTGCCCGATCTGCGCCGCGCGCTGGCCGAGCGGATGCGCCCGCATCGCGGCGAGCACCGCTTCCGCGTGCGCCGCCGGCACAATGGCCGTCAGCTTCCCCTCGTTCGCCACGTAGATCGGATCCATCCCCAATAACTCGCAGGCCGAATGCACCGCCGGGTCTACCGGGATTTTGCGTTCGTCCAGCGCGATGCCCACGCCCGCCGCCTGCGCGATCTCGTTGAGGGCGGAGGCCAGGCCGCCGCGCGTCGGGTCGCGCAGCACATGGATGTCCGGCGTGACCGCGAGCATCGCTTCCACCAGGCCGTAAAGCGGCGCGGTGTCGCTGACGATCTCGGTCTCGAACTGCAAGCCCTCGCGCACGCTCATCACCGCCATGCCGTGGTCGCCAATCGTGCCGCTGAGGAGCACTACGTCGCCGGGCTGCGCGCGCTGCGGGCCGATGTCCACGCCGTCCGGGATCAGGCCGAGGCCGCTGGTGTTGATGAAGACGCCGTCGCCGTGGCCCTTGTCCACCACCTTCGTGTCGCCGGCGACGAGCTGCACCCCGGCGGCCTTCGCGGCGGCGGCCATGCTCTCCACGATCGTGCCTAGGTGCGTGAGCGGCAGGCCCTCCTCGATGATGAAGCCGGCGGTGAGGTAGAGCGGCCGAGCGCCGCTCATCGCCAGGTCGTTGACCGTCCCGTTGACGGCCAGCTCGCCGATATCCCCGCCGGGGAAGAACAGCGGGCGGACGACGAACGAGTCGGTGGATACGGCGACGCGCCCGCCGTTGAGGGCGAAGACGGTGGAGTCGCCCAGCCGGTTGAGGGCGTCGTTGCCGAAGGCGGGCAGGAAGAGATGCCGGACGAGGTCCGCCGAGAGCTTGCCGCCGCCGCCGTGGCCGAGCACGATGTTGGGATGGTCGCGCAGCGGCAGCGGGCATGACCAGGACTCGAAGTTATGAGAGTTGGGCATGGGT
>CAZSNP010000110.1:0-7404 GCA_964608265.1 uncultured Anaerolineales bacterium
GCTACTTCATCCCCGCCATCACCTTCTCGAGTGACTCGCGCGACGGGCGGGTCTTGCTCTCGGGCATGCGACACAGCGGCAGGTCGCCCAACCGCTCATGCTCGGCCAGGCTGGGGCGGTTGGGATTGACGTAGATCAGCCCGGTGATGAAGCGCTGCTTCTCGCGCGCATCTTCCAGCAGCTTGATCGCCTCCCATCGGTTCGTCGGGTCGTGTTGGCCCTCGGCCAGCTTCTGCAGCACGAGGTGCGAGCCATCGTGCAGCTCCACTTCCTTCACCTCGCCCTCGGCCTGTTCGATCGTGATCTCATCCTGCGGCGCGACGTAGGTGAAATCGTTGATGCGCTCGTCGTGGGTCTTGCCCCAGGTATAACTCTTCGTGCTGTCGTCCTTGTCGTTGAACGTCACGCACGGGCTGATGATGTCGAGCACCGCCGTGCCGCGATAGCTCAGGGCAGCCTTGATCAGGGCGATGACGTGCTTCGGGTCGCCGGCGAATGAGCGCGCCACAAAGCCGCATTCGGCGACGATGGCTTCGAGGCACAAGTCAATCGGCGGCAAATCGTTTTTGCCGGCGTGCTTGATCTCCTGCCCGATATCGGCCGTGGCCGAGAATTGGCCCTTGGTCAACCCGTACACCCCGTTGTTCTCGATGATATACACCACACGGATGTTGCGCCGCACCATGTGCTTGAACTGGCCCATGCCGATGGAGCCGGTGTCGCCGTCGCCGCTCACGCCCACGCCGAACAGCGTATGGTTGGCGATGAGCGCGCCGGTGGCCACCGACGGCATGCGACCGTGCAGGGTGTTGATGCCGAACGAGCGCCCGAGGAAGTAGGCCGGGCTTTTGCTCGAACAGCCGATGCCGCTGAGCTTGATGACCTGTTCCTGCTTGAGGCCAAGGTCCCAGGCTGCGTCAATGATCTTGTCGGAGATCGAGTTATGGCCACAGCCGGCGCACAGCGTCGTCGGCACGCCTTTGTAATCGAGCTTCTGCAGGCCGAGGACGTTCACGTTTTTGGGAGGGGCTGCCGGGGCGGTCATTTCGTCTTCTCCTGTTCGAGCACATGCTGGGTCAACCAGCGCGCCGTCAGCGGCAGACCATCGCTCCAGTTCGCCGGGCGCAAGGTGTTGAACAAGTCTCCGCCCACATGCAGCCGCAACAGTTGCAGCATCTGCGCGTCGGTGTTGAGTTCGACGACGTACACGCGCTTGTGCGCGGCGACAAAGTCGGTGGTCTCCTGCGAGAGCGGCAGCGCGCGCAACCGCAGATAGGAGGTCTTCAGCTCGTGTTGCTCCGCCAGCCGCCAGCGCGCCTCCTCCACCGCCGGATCAGCCGAGCCATACGCGATGAAGGCCACCTCCGCGCCGCCGACTGTCTCCACGACCGGTTTGGGCACCAGCGTGCGCGCGGTCTCGAACTTGCGCCCGAGCCGGGCCATGTTGTTCATCCAGTCGTCGGGTCGCTCGGAATAGCCGGCAGCCTCGTTGTGGCCGGTGCCGCGCGTGAAGTACGCGGCCAGCGGGTGCGGCGTGCCGGGCAGCGTGCGATAGGGAATGCCGTCGCCATCCACATCCTTGTAACGACGGAAGCCGCCGAGCCGGTCGAGTTCCTCCGCACTCAGCACCTTGCCGCGATCCATCGGCCGGTCGGGGTACTCGAACGGCGGGCTCATCCACTGGTTCATGCCGATGTCGAGGTCGCTCAGCACAAAGACCGGGGTCTGCAAACGCTCGGCGAGGTCGAAGGCCTTCCAGCCGAACTCGAAACACTCGGCCGGCGAGGCCGGGAAAAGGATGACGTGCTTGCTGTCGCCGTGGCCGATGTAGTACGTGCCGAGCACATCGCCCTGCGACACGCGGGTGGGCAGGCCGGTGCTCGGGCCCATGCGTTGAATATCCCAGATCACGGCCGGGATTTCGGCGTAGTATCCGTAACCCGCGAACTCGCTCATCAGTGAAATGCCGGGGCCGGAAGTCGACGTCATCGAGCGTGCGCCCGCCCAGCCGGCGCCCAGCACCATCCCCAGCGCCGCCAGCTCATCTTCGGCCTGGATGATCGAATACGTCGGCTTGCCGGTGTCGGGGTCGGTGCGCAGCTTCGGCGCATACGCGGTGAGCGCATCGGCCAGGCTGGTGGCCGGGGTGATGGGATACCACGCCGCAAACGTCACCCCGCCATAGATCGCGCCGAGCGCGCCGGCCGTGTTGCCGTCAATCATGATCAAACCGTCGGTCTTGTTCAGCGGCTCGACCTTGAACGGGTCGTTCTTGGTCAGATGCTCGGCCGCCCACTCCGCCGAGGCGCGGATGACGTTCATGTTGCTCTCGACGGGCCTGGGCTTGTTCTTGAAGTGGAACATCAGCGCCGATTGCAGATCGTCGAGGCTGATGCCGAGCAGGTGGGCGAGCGCGCCGACGTAGACCATGTTGGCCGCGTAGCCGCGCAGCTTGGGGTCCTTCTCGAATTTCAGCGGGATGGATTTGGCCGGGATGGGATAGTGGGCGATGTCCGTCCGATCCATCGGCATCTTGATATCGTCGGCGTACATGAAGAAGCCGCCGGTCTCGACGCTTTGATAGTCCTCGATCGCCGTGGCCGGGTTCATCGCCACCACGATCTCGGCCCTGGGGCGGCGGGCGGTGAAGCCATCGGCGCTCAGGCGGATGGTGTACCACGTCGGCAAACCCTGGATGTTGGACGGGAACAGATTCTTGCCGCTGACCGGGATGCCCATTTTGAACAACGCGCGCAGCAGCGCGGTGTTGGCGGTCTGGCTGCCCGAGCCGTTCTTCGTCGCCACGCTGATGGCAAACATATTCACCACGGGGGGGCGGTCGCCCGCCCGGGGCCCGGCCTGCACTTCACTGACTGCCATAGTCATTCTCCTCTTGCGGTGTCGCGCTTGTGTTCAATCGAAGCCACGCCGCCCGGCGGCGCGCCCTCGGGCGAACCGTTGACCGATGGGCGGTGGCTCAATAGATCCGTATGTTGCTTCAACAATTCAAAACCCAATTCCACCTCGCCGGCCTCAATCGCCTGCACGATACGAGCGTGGTATTCCCAGACTTCCTGCAAGTAGGCGTAATCGGAATAGCGGCTCAGCCCCACCGCTTCGTACGCATCCCAATACGCCTCGAGCAGGCCGGTGACGAACGGGTTGTCGAGGCGCGAGAAGATGGTGAGGTGCAGCTCGCGGTGCTCGCCGTGAGGGATTTGAATCGGCCGGCCGTTGAGCTTGGCCTGCGCGCGTTGGATGAGGTCGCGTAAGTGCGTGTGATCGGCGGCGGTGAGCTGGCCGACTGCCTCGTGCCAGAAGGCGGCCTCGAGGTGGGTGCGCAGCGCACCGAAGTCTTCGAACTGCGCCTGCCCGCTGGCGAGGGCATACATCAAGCTCGCGCGCACCGCCGGCACGAAGCTGTAGCCGTTGAGCTGGATGCCGCGATTGGGCCTGACATTGACCAGCCCGAGCGTCCGCGCCCCCTCGAGCTGCTCCCGCAACTTGCCGATGCTCACACCCAGTTCGGCGCTCAGTTCCTCCGACGACTTCAGTTGATCGCCGGGTTGGTAGTGATGTTCGACTATGTAGCGCAGCAGGTCGGAGTTGAGCCGGTCGGTAAACATATCCAGCCGATGAATCGAATTCATCAGATTTATCTTATCGCGAAGTTATCATCGTCGCCACAAAACGTCAAGGAAACCGCATCAACCGGGAGCCAAAACCCCCACCCGCCGGACGCACGGTCGAACGAAGACTTCCTCCGCGTGGGGGGCCTTGTGGAGGGAGCGGGTGAGGTCAGCGCCGGCGAAGTGCAACTGCTCGTGCAGGCCGGTCCGCCATTTGGGGCAATCGGTCACATCGTACACGACGCCATCGCAGGCGATGTAGGCTGGCTGGCCGGATTCCCCGTTGTAACGTTGTAACTCGCGCTCGGTGAAGGTGCGCTCGGCCATCAAGGCGTGGGATAGGCGGCCAGAGTCGGCGTGGCGGCCGGCTGCTGCGGCGCGGGATAGCCCGACGGGGTCGCGGTGCCCTTGTTGCCGCCATCCCCGCATCCGGCCAGGGCGATCGCCAGCAAGATCACGCACAGGAACTTACGCACGTTCATCGTCAACTCCTATTCCACTCAAGAACGCGGGCACTTCCGCCAAAGCGCGCCCCACCCGCGTGCCCGGCCAGGTGAGCAGCGTCCCATCCACCGGATAGATGCGATTGTGTTGCACAGCCGGCAGATCGGGAAACGAGTCGAATGCAGCGCGGTCGGCCTCGGTGAAGGGATACGGCTCGCTCGGCAGCAGGATCACTTGCGGCGAGCGGGCAGCCACTTCAGCCGGCGTGACGCGCGGGTAGCGCGTGTCGTGCTCGGGGCTGGGCTCGACAGGCGGCGCCTCGCCGAGGTCAGCGGACAGCGGGTAACGGCGCACGCGCTCGGCAAAGATGTTCGCGCCGCCGCACACACGCAATAAATCGTGGGCGTAAGCCCCGCGATTAAACGTCATCCACCAGCGCGGCGAGTCCGTGCCCTTAGGCTCGCGCCAGATCGGCACGAAGACGCCCACCCCCGGGTTATCCTCCGCCGCGCGGGCCGCCCACTCGTACACCCGCTCCATCGCATCAATTGACTGACTCATCTGCGGCACGTCGAACAACCGCACGATATCCCACAAATGCTCGAAGGTCTGCGCCACCGTGCACGGGAAAGTCACCCACACGTTGCAGCCGCCGGCGCGCAGCGCGTCTACGTCCTCTTTGCGATTCTCTTCCTGATTGGCGATGATGAGGTCGGGTTGCAGCGCGCGGATGGCGCCGAGGTCGGGGTTTTTCGTGCCGCCGATTTTGGGCAGGCCCGCCACCCCGGCTGCCGGATGAATGCAATACTCCGTGACGCCGACCACGCGCTCGCCGCAGCCCAGATCAAACAGGCTTTCGGTCACCGATGGCACCAGCGAGACGACGCGGCGCGGGGGTTCGGTCAGATTGAAATCACTCACGGGGGCCTGTGGCGCGTGACGCGTCAGGCTGTGTAACCTGCCGCTGACAACCGGCTACTTTCTCTTGGATTTGCCGCAGGTGCAACCGCCGCCTTCGTGCCGGTCGCACGGGCTGTTGGCCTTCTTCTGCAACGCTTCGAGTTCGTCCGCCGGTTGAATATCGGCCTTCATAAATTCGTACGACCGCCAGTCCTCGCCGTCCTGAATATCCACCCAGACCGATTCTTTCAGCGGGTTGACATCCACCACCTTGCCCTTGCCTTTGGGCGTGAGGACGACCTTGTTGCGTTTGGGCAGCAGCTTGCGCGCGGCGACGTATTGCTCATATTCGTAGACGAGGCAGCAGCGCAGCCGCCCGCACATCCCGGTAATCTCCTCGGGGTTGAGCGAGATGCCCTGCTCCTTCGCCATTTTGATGCTGACCGGGCTGAACTCGGTCAGGAACATCGAGCAGCAGCGCGTTTCCAGGCCGCACGCGCCCAGCCCGCCGACGATCTTGGCCACGTCGCGTGGGCCGATCTGCCGCATCTGCACCACCTGCTGCGGATGCAGCGCCTGCATATCCTCCCTGAGCGACTTGAGTTCGACCCGGGCCGGCACCTGCCCGCCGCCGCCCGCCGGGCTTTGCTCATCCGGCCCGCAGAAGAGGAAGGTGAGGCGTGAGCCGTCGTAGCTGTATTCGGCTTTGACGATCTTGACGCCCTCGAGCCGCAACTCGTGCGCTCGGGCGCGGCAATGGATCATGGCCTCGGTCTCTTTCGCCTTCCAGTGCTGCTCCATGATCAGGTCGCGGGCTGACGCCAGCCCCTCGATCTTTTTGAAGCCGCCGTCGGGCGTGGACTGCTTTTCACGCGGCACCTGCTGCACGACTTCGCCGAGCTGGCGGCCGCGCGTGGTCTCGACGATCACGCGGTCGCCGGGGCGCACCTCGGGGAAGTCGGTGGCGTCAAAGTGATAGAGCTTGCTCACGCGCATGAAGCGCACGCCGATGATGAATTTGGAACGAGTGAGCGGCGGGGCCGCAGTCGCCGGGGCGAGATCAGTCATTTGGATACCGTGACCTGCGTTCTACTGAATGTTGAGACAATGATAGACGAGGGGGGAGGTTCACGCAACCAACGGCCATACTCGGGGCGCGGCAGGTCACGGATTCGAATTCGTTCCGTGTTGTCATGCCCGTCGGTGTCCGGCTATATTTCCGTGATGGGGATGAAGTGCTGCCCGGCCGCGCCCTGCTCGGCGGCCCTGGCCGCAATCGCGCCCGCGACTGCCGTGAACGCGCGCGCCACCGCCGAGTCGGGATGGCTGACGACCACTGGCGTGCCGCCATCCCCGCCGACGCGCACCTGCGGGTCCAGGGGGATTTCTCCGAGGAACGGCGCCCCGGCGGCCTCGGCCAGCGCGCGCCCCCCGCCCTGCCCGAACACATCCATCTTCCCGCCGTCCGGCAGGATCAAATAGCTCATGTTCTCGAGGATGCCGAGGACGGGCACTTCCATCTGGCGGAAGCCTTCGAGGCCCCGGCGCGCATCGGCCTGCGAAACGGCCTGCGGCAGCGTGACGATGACGGCGCCGGTGAGCGTAAACGCCTGCGAGACCGTGAGCTGCGCGTCGCCGGTGCCGGGCGGCATGTCAATCAGCAGGTAATCGAGTTCGCCCCACGCGACATCGTTCAGAAACTGGCGGATGGCTTTGTCCAACATCGGTCCGCGCCAGATGACGGCCTGCTCCGGCTTGACGATGAAGCCCATGCTGAACAGCTCGATACCGTGAACGCGCGCGGGCAGCAGCTTGGCGTTTACGGCGGCGGGCTTGTAATGAGTCGCGCCCAGCATCATCGGCGTGTTCGGGCCGTAGATGTCGGCGTCGAGCAGGCCGACCTTTGCACCGGACTGCGCCAGCGCCACCGCGACGTTGACCGCCACCGTAGATTTGCCCACGCCGCCCTTGCCCGAGGCAATGGCGACGACGTACCTGGCGGGCATCTGCAATTGAGGTTGAGGCATACCGGGTTGGGGAGACATGACGGAAATATCCCTTACCATTGCAGGTGGATTTCATCCACACCTGGGAAGCTCTTCAAGATACAGTTCAGTGGCTTCTTTCAAGTTCGCAACTGCGGTCTTGAGTGTCCGGCCCTGACTGATAGTGCCGCCCTCCGGACACTCTGCAACGAACCACTTACCTTCGTGGTGGATCACCCCGGTAAAGATGTGCATCATCTGACGCCGAATCTTGCGAGCCATAGAGTCTGCTCCTTCGTCACAACTTGGTTCAGTCTGCCAGAGTCTATCACGTACGCTAAACAAAACGTGGAGCGTATCTCGCCACGCGTACACGCAAAGGCCGTCCGCCGCTCCTTCGACGTGAGTAGCACGCGAAGCCGAATTTAGTGTGATCAAGGGCTGTC
>CAZSNP010000111.1:0-6956 GCA_964608265.1 uncultured Anaerolineales bacterium
GACCCCTCGCTTCGCTCGGGGTGACACGTACCTCCTTGAAACCAATTAAGAGCGTAACCAAAAACCATTTCCCAAGGTGGCTATGACCAAAACAGGGCTGGGCCTCATCGGCTGCGGCAACATCAGCGACACCTACTTCAAAAGCTGCGCGGCGCTCGACGCGGTGATGATCGTCGCGTGCGCGGATATTGACTTCGCCCGCGCGCAGGCCCGGGCCGCGCAGTTCGGTGTTCGGGCGCTCACGGTCGAACGGATGCTGGCCGACCCTGAGGTTGACATCGTCCTCAACCTCACCCTCCCGACCGCGCACGCCGAGGTGAGTCTCGCGGCGCTCAACGCCGGCAAGCACGTGCACACGGAAAAGCCGCTCGCCGTTTCGCGCGAGGAAGGGCGGCGCGTGCTGGCGCTGGCGCGCGAGAAGGCGCTGCGCGTGGGCAGCGCGCCCGACACCTTCCTCGGCGGCGGGCTGCAGACGTGCCGCAAGCTCATAGACGACGGCGCCATCGGCGAGCCGGTGGCCTGCTCGGCGTTCATGGGCTACAGCGGGCCGGACGCGTGGCATCCCAATCCGCACTTCTTCTTTCAGCCCGGCGCGGGGCCGATGTTCGACATGGGGCCGTATTACCTGACCGCCCTCATCCATTTGCTCGGGCCGGTCAAGCGCGTCACCGGCGCGGCGCGGGCCTCGTTCGCCGAGCGCGTGGCCGGGCACACCGCCATCCGCGGCCAGCGCATCCCCGTCAACGTGCCGACGCACGTCATCGGCGTGCTCGAATTCGCCGGCGGCCCGCTGGGCACCGTCGTCACCACCTTCGACGTGGCCGGGCATCGTCAGCCGAACATCGAGATCTACGGCAGCGAGGCGACGCTGAGCGTGCCCGACCCCAACACCTTTGACGGGCCGGTGCGGCTGCTGCGGCGCGGCGCGCGTGAGTGGGAGGATGTGCCGCTAACGCACGGCTACCGCGGCAACCATCGCGGGCTGGGCGCGGCGGATATGGCGCTGGCGATTCGCTCGGGCCGGCCGCATCGGGCGAACGAGGCGCTGGCCTATCATGTGCTCGACCTGATGCACGCCTTTCACGACGCCGCGCGCGAGGGCCGCCACATCGAGTTGGCCAGCGCCTGCCCGCGCCCCGCCCCGCTGCCGGTGGGCCTGCGGGAAGGCGAGCTGGATGACTGAGCGACGCGCGCTGCTCGTGTGGGGCGGCTGGGCGGGCCACGAACCGCGCCTGGGCGCCGAGTTGTTCGGCGGCCTGCTGCGCGCCGAGGGCTTCACCGTCGAGATCGCGGACAGCCTCGATGTCTACCTCGACGCGGATAAGTTGCGGTCGCTCAGCCTCATCGTGCCGATCTGGACGATGGGGACGATCACGCGTGAACAGGAGCGCGGGCTGCTCGACGCGGTCGCCGGCGGCGTGGGCCTCGCGGGCTGGCACGGCTGCATGGCGGATTCGTTCCGCGACAACCCGGAATATCAGTGGATGGTCGGCGGGCAATGGGTCGCGCACCCCGGCAACATCATCGCTTATCGCGTCAACATCACCGACCGCGCCGACCCGATCACGGCCGGGCTGAGCGACTTCGATATGCGCTCCGAGCAATACTACATGCACGTTGACCCGTCGAACGAGGTGTTGGCGACGACGACGTTCAGCGGCGAGCACGCGCCGTGGGTCGCCGGCTGTGTGATGCCGGTCGTGTGGAAGCGGCGCTGGGGCGCGGGCCGCGTGTTTTATTCCTCGCTCGGCCATGTGGTGAAGGATTTCGATGTGCCCGAGGCGCGCGAGATTCAGCGCCGCGGGATGCTGTGGGCCAGCGCCGGCCGCAGCGGTCGGTGAGGCGGCGGTCTTGAAATCAAAGGAGCTGGCGTCAATGGCAAACGTTGTGCGTGTAGTGATGATCGGTGTGGGCGCGATGGCGCGGTACCACATCACCCAGATGCTGAAGATGAAGGATCGCACGCGCCTGCGCGTGGTGTGCGAGCCGTCGGCGGAAAACTACACAGCCGCCGCCGCGCTTTTCCGCACGGCCGGGCTGCGCCCACCGCCCAACGAGCCTGACCTCGCCACGTTGTTGAAAAAGTATGCGGGCAAACTCGACGCCGCCTTCATCATCACCCCGCACGCCTATCATCACGATCAGGCCAGGGCCTGCCTCGCGGCCGGCCTGGATGTGTTGCTCGAAAAGCCGATGGTGATGAACGCCGCCGAGGCGCGCAGCCTGATTGAGACGCGCGACCGCACCGGGCGGCTGCTCGTCGTCGCCTTCCCCGGCAGCCTCTCGCCCAACCTGCGCGCGGCGGTGGCCTGGCTGCGGGCGGATGAGTTCGGCCCCCTCCTTAACCTGAGCGCGACGGTGTGGCAGAACTGGGGACCGAACACGGTGGGCACGTGGCGGCAGGCCCCGCACCTCTCGGGCGGGGGTTTCATGTTCGATACCGGCGCGCACGTCCTCAACACGCTCGCCGATCTCGCGGGCGAGGATTTTGCCGAGGTCGCCGCGTGGCTCGACGCCTCGGGCCGCCCGGTGGATACGCGCGCGGCCATCATCGCCCGGCTCAGGTCCGGCGCGCTGGTCACCATCAACGCCTGCGGCGAGGCCATCCCGTCGTGCGCGTCGGATATCCGCGTGTTCTGCGAGCGGGCCATCCTCCGCACCGGCATGTGGGGCGAGTTCTTGGAATTGCAGAAGCACGGGCAGAGCGCGTTGCGCCCGGTGAAAACCCCGGCCTCGCTCGGCGTGTGGGAGCAGTTCCTCGCCGTGCGGTCCGGCCAGATGCCCAACCCCTCCCCGCCCGAAGTCGGGCTGCGGATGGCGCGCTTGTGGGATGCCATCCGCGCTTCTGCCGAGATGAACGGGCAAATTGTGAAGGTGGCCTGACAGAGATAGAGAAAGAGAGGATGCCATGTCTATCCGTGTGACTGTCTGGAATGAGTATCGCCACGAGAAGGAGCACGAGGCAGTGCGGAAGGTGTACCCCGACGGGCTGCACGCTCCTATCGTCGAGCACCTGCGAACGCAAGGCATGGCGGTGCGCGCGGCCACGCTCGACGAGCCGGAGCATGGGCTGACCGAGGCGGCGCTGGCCGAGACCGACGTGCTGACGTGGTGGGGCCACCTCGCTCACGCCGAGGTGCGCGATGAGGTGGTGAGCCGCGTGCAGCAGCGGGTGCTCGACGGGATGGGCCTGCTCGTCCTGCACTCCGGGCACTTCTCGAAAATCTTTCAGCGGTTAATGGGGAGCACGTGCAACCTGAAGTGGCGCGAGGCCAACGAGCTGGAGCGCGTGTGGGTGGTGGAGCCGGGCCATCCCATCGCGGAAGGCCTCGGCGAATACTTCGAGATTCCGGGTGAGGAGATGTATGGCGAACGCTTCGACATCCCCGCGCCGGATGAATTGGTGCTGGTGAGTTGGTTCGCGGGCGGCGAGGTCTTCCGCAGCGGGTGTTGCTATCGGCGCGGAGCGGGCCGCATCTTCTACTTTCGCCCCGGCCACGAGACCTACCCCACTTACCATCAGCCGGAGGTGCTGCGCGTCATCACCAACGCCGTGCGCTGGGCCGCGCCGGCCTATGCGCCCGCCGTGAGCTTCGGCCATCGGCCGCAAAGGCTTGAGCGGTGATTTTCCCTGCGGGTCATCAGGTGAAATCGTTCCGCCCGACGCTCTCGACCGGGCGCACCGATTACATCGTGACCAACGCTGTCGCTCAGGATTGGACCCCGGCCACACAAGACGTGTGGGGCTGGCGTCCCAAGATCGGGGAAGCAACTCGCCGGGCGCGGATTGTCCGCAATCATATCGGCTGTGCCATGTTGGTGCGGGCGCGTCGCAAGCAGGCGGCCTGCTAAACCGGCCAAACCATATATCGAGTCAGGCATGGCCTCTTGTCCGACTATCTCCGGCAGCAGCGGCGCTCACCCGCCGTTCGCCTGACGCCTGCGCAAGTCCAGGTGTGTAATAACCGCCTTCGCCACGCATTGCCACGAATGAACGCGAATTATTCGTGTAAATTCGTGGCCGGAGAATAGCCAATGGAACTCCAACAGTATCGCGACACCTGGGAAGCCTCAGACCGGCACGCCAACTTCAAAGCGGAGGTGGCGCTGTACACCGTCCACGACCCGTTGCCCACGTTGCGGAACTTGAGCGCGGATACCGGCATACCGCTGCCCGCCCTCATTCGCTACGTGCTGGTGAAGTATGCGGCCTCGGGCGCAGAGGCGCTGCTGGCGATGACGCCCATCGTGTTCCGGCAGATGGAGGGGCACATCGCGGCCGCCGAGGCGGAGGGCAGCGATGCGGCGCGGCTGCGGGCGTACGAGGCGTTGAAGCAAATCGTGGCGTGGCTGCGGGCGGGGGCAGAGATGTAGGTTTTGCGCAAGCGCAGATTTCGCCCTCAAACAGGCCCAACATCCGCCCGCGGCCACCGACAGGGTTGACCGTTTACTGCCGACCGTTCACTTCCTTCGCTTCGGCTTGCACCACCTATCAAACCACGCCACCTGCCGGTTGAGCCGATCCACGCGGTGGGCCGGCTCGCCGGCGCGCGACATCTCGTGCCCCTCGCGCGGGTAGCGGATGAGGACGACCTCGCGCCTGAGCCGCTTGAGCGCCGAGTACAACTGCTCGGCCTCGGAGGGCGGGCAGCGCCAGTCGTTGTCCTGATGCTCAATCGCCAAAGGCGCGCGCAGGTTGCGAACGTACTTGAGCGGCGACTGCGCCCACAGCTTCTGCACATCGTCAAAGCCAAAGGTCTCGAACTCGCGCTCGATCAGTTGCGGCACGTCGGTGACGCCGAAGAACGACGTGAGGTTGTACAGCCCGCGCTGCGCCCAACCGCAGGCGAACCGCTGGTCGTGACTCAGAATCCACGCCGTCATGTAACCGGCGTAACTCCCGCCCGTCAGCGCCATCCGCTTCGCATCCACAAAGCCCTGCGCCACGACGTTTTCGACGCCGCTGAGGATGTCGTGCATGACGTGATCCCCCCAATCGTTGCGGATGACGAGGGCGTGCGCCTCGCCGTAGCCCTCCGAGCCGCGCGGGTTGCAGAAGTACACGGCGTACCCACGCGCCGCGTGCAACTGCCATTCGAGCCAGATGCCGGGCATGGCCGGCCCCCACATCACCCACGGCCCGCCGTGCATGTTCACGACTAACGGGTGTTTCTTTCCGCGCTCATAACCCACCGGCCGCAGCAGCCAGCCTTGAATCTTTCGCCCGTCCGGTGCTGTGTGCAAGACTTCCTCAATCGGCTGCACGATGCGTTCGGCCAGCAGCGCGTCGTTGAAGTGCGTGAGGCGGCGTTCTGATCTGCCGCGCGCCACATACACATCCGTCGGGCGGGCCGGAGTGTGCGCGACGAAGGCAACCGAGTCGCCGGCGACGCTGAAGCCGAGCAGCATGCGCCGCCCACCGACCACCCGAGTCACTTCGCCCTTCGGAACCGTGACACGATAGAGATGCGTATCACCGCGATCATTCACCACGAAGAAAATCGAACGCGAGTCCGTCGCCCACCGGAACGGGCCGACATGCCGGTCGAAGTCCTCGGTTAGTTCGACGACCCGGCCGCCCCGCGCCGGCATGATGACGAGACGCGGGCGTTGGCCCCACGATCCTTCGTCGGCCTGGCGGCGCGCGGCGATCCACTTGCCATCCGGCGAGACCTGCGGCTCGAAATACTCGAAGTGCGGGCCGGAGATGAAGCGATGCGGCTTGCGGCCCCGGGGCAGCACCGGCACGCTGACAACGGCCTGATAGTTCCACGGGTCGTACTCCGGCTCGCGGGTGAGCTGCGAGAAGATCGTCGCGCCGTCCCGCGCCCACGCGAGGCCGCTGAAATCCAGTTCGCCGTCGGTGATGCGCACCGGTCTTGCGCCCTCGGCCACATCTATCACATAGATGTGTGCGCGGCGATCATCGGAATACTCCGTGCCGGTGCGGTATGGCAGGCGCGTGATCACCCGCGGGTCGCTCTTCTCGGTTTCCTTCTTGTCCGCGCGCTCTTTTTTGTGTCTGGCTTCGAGCGCATCGGCGGGCGGCGGCTCCGGCTCGCCCGAGTCTTCGCGGGCGCGCTCCTCGGCGTTGACGCGCGAGAAGTAGGCGAGGCGCTCTCCGTCGGGGCTCCACACGGGATCGCTCGCACCGTGGGGCATCGAGGTCAGGGGCCGCGCCTCGCCGCCGGCCACCTCGATCACAAAAATCTGCGGCGTGTCGTTGCGGGCTGAGACGAAGGCCAAAGCGCGCCCATCCGGCGACCAGCGCGGCGACCAATCGCTCTTGCTGCCGAACGTGAACTGGCGGGGCTGCGCGGCGCGATCGCTCACATCCGCAAGCCAGATATGCCGGTCGTACTTGTTGCCCAGCCGATCCACGTCCACCCGCACAAAGGCGAGGCGTTTCCCGTCCGGGCTGAGTTGCGGGTCTTCGACGAACTTGAGGGCGTAGAGGTCTTCGGCGGAGAGAGGTGTCTTCATTTCGCGATTTGCCGATTAGGCGCGGAGCTCATTCACTCAACGGCTTGTACAGCGACTGGTCTTTGCCTTTCACCGCCGCTTCGAGGCCGGCGCACAGCTCACGCAGATAGCCCCAGGCGTAGATGCCGGTATTGTGCCCGTCCGTCCACACGGGGGTGATGGCGTAGTTGCCGACCGGCACGATCTTCGCAATCTCATAGCTTTTGTTGCGGATGAGGGGGATGGTGAGCAGCAAGTTGTCCACGTCCGGTTTGGCGCCCATGTTCTCATGCCCGCCGCGGCACTCGACGCACGGGCAGGCCTCGCGCAGCACATCAAGCGGATACTCGCACGTCGCGCCATCCTCCCAATCAATGATCAGCTTCTTCGCGGCCCGGTTGAGGGCGATGCTTTTGGGTTTCGACATGTCACTCACGAAGTCAGAAGACAGGAGTCAGGAGTCAGAAGACAGGAGTCAGGAGTCAGGAGTCAGA
>CAZSNP010000112.1:0-6640 GCA_964608265.1 uncultured Anaerolineales bacterium
GCCGGCTCGTCCTCCAGGTGGATGATGCGGGCCGGCGTGTCCAGCGGCCAGTCGGTGAGAGGCCGCGATTCGACTCGCTCGATCCGGCCCAGGGCTGTCGGGATCGGGTCGCCATGCGGGTCGGTGGCCGGATGCCCCAGTGCCGCGTCGAGCGCCTGAACGATTTGAGGGCTGCGCTGGTGCTCGCGCCGCTCGGCCTCCGCATGCACCTCGGCCAGCGGCATGCGCGCCTCATCGGCCAGGTAGCGTTCCCACAGACGGTGGGCGCGGATGACGCTGAGGGCGAGTTGCTCGCCTTCGGGCGTGAGGCGCAGGCTGTCCTCGCTGCAGCGCAACCAGCCGGCCGTCTCCATGCGCCGCGCGAGGGCCATGGCCTCCGCTGGCGCGAGGCGCAGCGCGCCGGCCAGCGAGTCGAGGCGGGTCGTCCGTCCGCGCCATTCACTGTTATGCAGGTGCTTGAGCGCGTCCTCCGCCAGCACCCGGCGGCGTTTTTCGGCGCGCCGCCGCCACAGCGCGAGCAAACCCGCCCGCGGCCAGAACAAAAGCGCCGCGACCAGCATCAGGCCTAACGCCAGCACGAGCAAAGAAACGGTCGAATTCATCGCAGACCTTCTGCCTCTACCCGTGCCCGAGGGCGGCTGTGACGGCGGCGAAGAAAAGGAGAAAGGCGATGTTGAACCCGGCGCCCTCCAGCCAGTCGCCGAGGGGCGGGACAATGCGCCGCAGCACCAGCCAGACGCCAAAGGCGGTCAACGGGTTAACCGCCGCCATCCATTGTGGGAAGCGCGTGGCCCCCAACCAGACGGAGGCGGAGAACCACAACGATGCGCCGAGGATGGCGACCATGACCGCGCCGTAGCTGATCATGAGCAACGATCGAAAGCGCACAAGCATTTGCGTGACTACGGTCTGCGCCTCGCCGCTGAGCGTGTTGAGCGCCTGCACATACTCGCCGAGGAAGACGAACGTGCCATGCACGAAGGGCGCCATGATGAAGCCCGCACCAAGCAGGAGGACGACCGGCCAGACCGCCCAAACGCCGGCGGGGGCCAGCCCGTAGTAGAGCGGCCACAATCCGATGACGAGCAGCGGCGTGGCGAAGACGCCGAGCAATCCGCCCCACATCAGCCGCCACCACGGCAGCACCACCATCTTCTCCGCGCCGGAGAGTAGCTTGGCGTGCGGTTGCAGATTGGGGTAATCGGCGAGGTTGGCCCTGGCGGCCAGCAGCAGCACGTCACCGATAGCGTAGACGGCCGCGCCAAGCATAGCGATGAGGCCGGTGGTTTGAGTGAGTGTGATGGGCATGGTTACTCCACCTCGACAAAGATCTTGTCGGTGACGCTGCGGCCCAGCGCGTGCGTGCGCGTCGCAGACGCGGACCTGCCAATCGCAACATGCAGCGGGCCATCGAACGGCGCGCGCTCGGTGACGGTGAGGCGCGACTGCAATTCGATGCCGAGTTCGGTGAGATAGCGCAGAAAGGCCGGGTCGCCATCGCGCACGCGGGTGACGCGCACCGTCTGGCCCGGCTCTGCCTCGCTCAGCGCCAGCCGGCTCGGCTCGGCCACGGCGCCATCCTTGGTCGGGATCGGGTCGCCGTGCGGGTCCACGGTCGGGTCGCCGAGCAGCGCGGCGATCTTGTCCTCGAATTCCTCGGAGATGACGTGTTCGAGCTTCTCGGCCTCCGCGTCCACACGATCCCACTCATAACCCAGCGCCTCGGCCAGATACAACTCGATGAGGCGATGGTGGCGGATGATCTCCAGCGCGATCCTGCGCCCGGCCGGGGTGAGCGTGACGCCTCTGTGGCGTTCGTAGTTGACGAGGCGGGGCCGCATCCGCGCCAGCTTCTGCATCATGCCGGTGACCGAGGCGGCGGCGACGTCGAGGTGAACGGCCAGCAGCGAGGTGGTGACCGCGCCGAAGTCCTCCTCGATTTCGTAGATGGCTTTGAGGTAGTCCTGCTCGGCGTGCGAGATCATTCGTTTTTCCGAAATCAGAATTTAGCCTTGCCTAAAACTTGTCCGAGTATACGCTGCCACGCCGGGCGCTGTCAAGCCCAAAATCCGGGCCGGAGGTGCGGGTATAATTCGGCCATGAGCACGCCCCGCCGTTCACCGTGGAAGACTGATTGGGAGGAAGTCGAACGCTGGGAGGTGGAATGGTTGCGCAGCCGGCCAATCGCCCAGACTCTGGCCGATTATCGGGCATTGCAGAGTGAGTTTCGGCACATGGTCAAGGAGACCGACGCGCTTTACGGCCCGGAACGAGACTTACATTCGGTGGAGTTTGAAAGCAAACTGTACCGACTGGGGCCTGCGCGGGAGAAGCCAATGGATGCTTTATCAGACACGCTTGTTCGGTTGCAGCAACGTCTGGAGCGGGCGGGTATCCCTTCGGCCGTTATCGGTGGGATGGCGGTGGGCGCATGGGGTAATCCACGTCTGACGCGCGATGTGGATCTAAAAATTCTGCTGCGGCGTGAGGAGCGCCAGCGGTTATTGGAATTGCTGACTCCAGGCTACACCCCCATGCACGCTGATCCGGACGAGGCCTTGAGGCACAATGGCGTTATTTTTCTGCATGATGAAAAAACGGGCGTCCGCCTGAATATGCACTTGGCAGACACCGATTTCGATGAATTGCTGATTGGCCGGGCGCGGGTGGTTGAACTCGAACCCGGCGTGCCGGTGCGTGTGTGTGCCGCCGAAGACCTCGTCATTCTCAAACTGATTGCCAGCCGCCCCGTAGATATCAAAGACGTAGAAAGTGTTATCTGGCGACAAGCTTCACAACTCGATGACCGCTACATTCTGCACTGGCTGGGCCTGTTTGAGAAGATGCTTGGCGAGAGCACACTGATACGCGAATTCCAACGCCTCCGCACGAAACACCCCTAGCCATGTCACTCCGGCTTTCGATGGAGCAATGGCATATCATCATCGCGCAGCTTACGCGTGAGCGGCCCAACGAAGCCTGCGGGCTGCTCGCCGGGGTGGGCGGCGTCGTGCAGCGCGTGTATCCGATTGACAACATCCTCCTCAGCCCGGTGGCCTACGAGATGGAGCCGCACGCACAGGTGCGGGCGATGACCGAAATCGAGGCGCAGGGCTGGGAGATCACCGCCATCTACCACTCGCATCCCGCCGGCCCCCCTACCCCATCCCCGACCGATATCGCCCAGGCCTACTATCCCGACTCGCTCTACCTCATCTGCGCGCCGGATGCGCACGGCCAGTGGCGCGGGCGCGCCTTTTGGATAGTGGACGGCGCGGTGGCCGAAGTTGCGGTGGCAATCGAGAGCTAAGACCTTCACGGTCACTACGGAGAGACTATGGATTTTCCTGCGCTCATCCTTTCAGCCGTCGGTGGATACTTGATCGGCTCGTTCCCGTCCGGCCTGGTGTACGTGCGGCTTTTAACCGGCAAGGATGTGCGCGAGGTGGGCAGCGGGCGCACCGGCGGCACCAATGCCATGCGCGCCGGCGGCTTTTGGGTCGGCCTGCTCACCGCCGTCTCCGATATCTTGAAAGGCACGTTAGCGGTGTGGCTGGCGGGTCAGTTCGCAACGCCCGCGCTGCGCGAGTGGGCGATGGTGCTGGCCGGGCTGATGAGTGTGGTCGGCCACAACTATCCTGTGTGGCTGAAGTTCAAAGGCGGGGCCGGTGGCGCCACATGTGCCGGCGCAGCGATTGGGCTGTGGCCGTGGCTGGCGCCCATCATCGTGGCGCAGGGGGCGTTCATCCTCTACTTCGTCGGGTACGCCTCGGTGGCCACCATCATGACCGCCATCGTGGCCACGGGCGTGTTCGTCTACCTCGCCGTCACCGGCGCGATCGGCTGGACGTTTGTGTGGTTCGGGGTCGGCTCGGTGCTGTTGCTGGCCTGGGCGCTGCGGCCCAACTTCGCCCGCCTCGTGCGCGGCGAGGAGCGGCTGGTGGGCCTGCGGGCCAGGCGCAAAGCGGCCCGCGAGATGGCGATGACTCGGAAAGTGTAAGCGCGTTGGGGAACGATGAAGCGCGCACGCGCTTCACACAGCGGCGACTCCGTCCCACTCTCCGGCCAGCACCTCCGCCTGCTCCAACACCGTCTGCGTCGCCTTCTCCTGCTTGTTCGGTGGATAGCCGTAGTTGCGCAGGATGCGCTTGACGATGACGCGGAGTTGCGCTCGCACGTTTTCGCGCCGCGTCCAGTCAATCGTCACATTGCTCTTCACGGCTGTGACCAATTCACGGGCAATCGTCCGCAGGGTGCCGTCACCCAGCACCTTCACCGCGCTGTCATTCACTTCCAGCGCGTCGTAGAAGGCGATCTCGTCTTCTGTGAGGCCCAGATCTGCGTTGCGGGCGTCGGCGCGGCTCTCGGCCTGGGCCGGCGGCTGGCGCAGCAGTTCCTGACAGCGGGCGAAGACGCCGAAGAGTTGGTTGTCGAGGTCAATCCGGTCGGTGAGGATGACGAGCGTGGGGTTTTCCATCGCCGGGTGCAGGATGACGCGCCCGGCGTAGAAGACCATCGTCAGGCTTTTGCCCGAGCCTTGCGTGTGCCACACCACGCCGATGCGCCGGTCGCCGGGCTGCGCGTCGCGCGGCGGGCCGGCGAAGTACACGCCTTCCCGTTCACGCAAAGCACGCTCGGCGCGGGCGAGGTTCGCCGCCCGCAGCGTCTCCTCCACCGCCACGTTGACGGCGTGGAACTGGTGGTAGCCCGCCATCTTTTTGAGCAGCTTGCCGCCGCCTTCATCCTCGAAGACGGTGAAGTAGCGGATGAGGTCGAGAAAGCGCCGCTTCTCGAACACGCCCTCGATGAGCACCTGCAGTTCGGAGAGTGTGCGCTCAGCCACGCCTTCGCCGCTGATGGTGCGCCAGGGCTGGAAGCGTTCGCGGTCGGCGGTGAGTGAGCCGAGGCGCGCCGTCAGCCCATCCGAGATGACGAGCGCTTCGTTGAAGGTGAAGAGCGAGGGGATTTCGGCCTTGTACGTTTGCAGTTGATTGAAGGCCTGCCCGAAGGCGTCGCGTTCGGCCTGCGGCTCGCCGGGGGCGATGGCGAGGCCGTTGACGATAGCGTAGCCCAGGCCGGCGTACCAGTCGAGGGCGGCTTCTTCGACGACGGACTCGGTGAAGGCGGTCATGATGTCGGGGCGACTGGCCGGTCGCCCTTGCGCGGGTTTTCGTCGTCCAGCGCCCAGCGCAACGGGTTCTCGGCGATATAGCGCCGGATGCGGTGGAGGGCCTCGTCGTTGCGGACGATGTGTTCGTAATAGTTGCGTTGCCAGACGGGGACGCCGGGCGTGGCGCGGTGTTCGTTGATGCGTTTGGTGACGGCGGATTTGTACCCGGCGACGAACGCGCCCAATGATCGTTTGGCCGGGCCGGGTAGGGGCGACCGGCCGGTCGCCCCTACGATGTTGGCGGTGATGACGATGATGCCATGCACATGGTTTGGCATGACCACCCATTCATCCAATTCGATTTCGGCGCGAATGGCGGGCGTGCGTTCCCATTCCTCCGCCGCGATTTGCCCCAATGCGTTCAACCGCATTTCGCCGGCCACGACCTCCCCAAACAGGCACTCCCGGTTTTTCACCACCATTGTCACGAAATACGCCCCGGCGCGCGTGTAATCGTACCCTTTCAGGCGGATGGAACGCCGATGATGCCGCGCCGGGTCAAATCTATTCCCCATACCCCAACTCCCTCAAATTGCGCTCAATCGCCTCATCCAGCCGTTCGGCCTCTCGCAGCTGCTCGCGCAAAGTCGCGGTCAGCCGTTTCATCTTCTCGTCAAACGGCTCGCCGTCGTCCTCGGCCTGCGCCGCGCCCACGTAACGGCCGGGCGTGAGCACGTGGCCGTGTTTGCGGATGTCGTCGAGCGTGGCTGTTTTACAGAAGCCGGGGATGTCCTCGTAGGGGCGGACGGCCGTCCGCCCCGACTGTCCTCCCGCCGTCCGCCCCGACCACGCATGGTACGTGCCCGCGATCCTGGCGAGGTCATCGTCCGACAGTTCGCGATGCACCCGGTCAACGAGCGTGCCCATCTGCCGCGCATCAATGAACAGGGTTTCGCCGCGCCGGTCGCGCGTGGGGGCGGACGGCCGTCCGCCCCTCTCGGATTTGTCGCGGGCAATGAACCACAGGCACACCGGGATCTGCGTCGAGTAAAACAACTGCCCCGGCAACGCCACCATGCAATCCACCAGATCGGCCTCGATGATGGCCTTGCGGATCTCGCCCTCGCCGGAGGTGTTGGACGACATCGAGCCGTTGGCCAGCACAAAGCCCGCCGTGCCGTTGGGCGCGAGGTGATGGATGAAGTGTTGCACCCAAGCGAAGTTGGCGTTGCCCGCCGGCGGCGCGCCGAACTTCCAGCGTTTGTCATCCTTCAGCAACTCACCGCGCCAATCGCTGTCGTTGAAGGGCGGGTTGGCGAGGACGTAATCGGCCTTGAGGTCGGGGTGCTGGTCGTTGTGGAACGAGTCGCCGTGGGCGATGTGGGCGTCAATGCCGCGAATGGCGAGGTTCATCACCGCCAGCCGCCAAGTGGTGTAATTGGATTCCTGCCCGTACACGGCGATGCTGCGCGCTGCCCATCTGGGGCCGGACGGTGGGGCAGTCGGGGCGGACGGTGTGGGGGCGGACGG
>CAZSNP010000113.1:0-6485 GCA_964608265.1 uncultured Anaerolineales bacterium
GCGCGACGGCGTGCGGGACGCCCCGCAGGTCGGCCATGGCTGGTTTGACTGGCTCAGCCCCGACTTCCGCGGCAACTCGGTCACCATTCGCCACGCCGAGGGCGAGTACAGCTTCAGCGCCCATCTCATTCCCGGCAGCCTGACCGTGAAGGTCGGTGAGCGCGTGACGCGCGGGCAAATCATCGGGCGCTGCGGCCACTCGGGGCACTCCACAGAGCCGCATCTTCATTTTCAACTACAAGATCACCCGAACTTCTGGCTGGCGGTGGGCCTGCCGGTGATGTTCGATGAAGTGGTGGTGGACGGCGTCGCCGCTGACCGGATGCACCTCACGTGCGGCGCACAGGTGAAAGCGGCATGACCCTGCGTGTGTTGCTCGTCGAAGACCAAACCCTGATGCGCCAGGGGCTAAAGACCATCCTCGACCTCGAGCCGGGCCTGCGCGTCGTCGGCGAGGCGGGCGACGGTGAGCGCGGCGTTGAATTAGCGCTGGAACTAAAGCCCGATGTGGTGCTGATGGATGTGCAGATGCCGGGTGCGCGCGGCGCACCTGGACTCAACGGTGTGCAGGCCACCGCCGAACTCGTCCGGCAGTGGCCGGAGGCGCGCGTCATCATCCTCACCACTTTCGACCGCGATGACTACGTGTATCAGGGCGTGCGCGCCGGGGCGCTGGGCTATCTGCTCAAAGACACGCCCGCGCCGAAGCTCATCGAAACCATCCGGCGCGTGCATGCCGGTGAGGTCTTCATCCAGCCGGAGATCGCCAGCCGCGCCTTGCGCGAGATGATGCGCCCGGCGGACCAGAGCCTGGAGCCGCTCTCCGGCCGCGAGCGCGAGGTGCTGGTGCTGCTGGCGCAGGGCGCGAGCAACAAAGAGATCGCCGAGAAGCTCGTCATCACCGAGGGCACGGTCAAGAACCACGTCTCGAACATCCTCGGCAAGCTGCAGGCCGAGAACCGCACACAGGCGGCGGATATCGCGCGCAGGCGGGGATTGGTGTGACGGCTATGAAACGTGAAACACGTCGGCGCGGGCTCGTAGTGAGCGCTTCAGCGCGCGCCGCGTTCATCGGCGGCGTCATCGCCGCAACCGCGGCCACCACCGTGCTGTATGACGGCGCGCTGGGCACACCGCCCGAGGCGCAGGGGTTCGTGTACGCAGAGATCGGAACCGCGACGCGCACCACGACCGGCGGCGCGACCACGCTCGACACCACCGCCCTCAACGCCATCAGCGCCGGATACACCGTCAGCCCGACGGTGGCCCCGCTGCTCGACCGCCTCGCCGGGTACAGCGTGACCTTCACCGCCCAGGTCATCACCGAGACGCACACCGGCAGCGACCGCAACAGCGATGGCGTGGATGACCGCGCCGGTTTCAGCCTCACCGTGCTGAGCACCGATACCCTCGGCATCGAGTTGGGCTTTTGGCCGGATCGAGTGTGGGCGCAGGAGGGCGGCGCGCCGGTGGCCGCCGGTGGCCGCTTGTTCACGCAGGCCGAGGGGGCGGCGCTCGATACGACGACCGGCCTCGTCACGTACACGCTGATGGTGGATGGCAGCCGCTACTCCCTGATCGCGAGCGGGCAGCCGGCGCTTGGCGGCGCGTTGCGCGATTACACTGCGTTCACCGGGCCGATTGATCCCTACGAAACCCCCAACTTCCTCTTTCTGGGTGACAACACCACCTCGGCGCGCGGCAGTGTGCGCCTCGCGCACGTCTCTGTGATTGCGCCGCTGAACAAGACGTATCTGCCTTTGATTCTGAAGTGATGTTTCGCGCCGGGACGCAAAGGCGCAAAGAGAAGTACCTCCCTTTGCGTCCCTGCACCCTTGCCCCTTTGCGTTAAACCTTCCGCTCCGGGTAGCCGCGCGCCTCGGCCGTTGCCACCACTGCGATCACCGTTTGCGCCGTCGCGCCAAGCCGGGCGATGTCAATGACCTCGACCGTGTCGCGCACGGTGTGATACGCCAGTTCGGCGTCGCGCGCCCCGCGCGTTTCGAGCGAGGTCGTCGCGAGGCCTCGACGCAGAAACGGGAGGTAGTCGCCGCTGCGCAACTTGTTGAGGATGCCGCGCGCCTCGGGGTCGGCGGCGCGCACCAGTTGGTTGAGCGCGGCGTCGGTGGCATGCACGCGTAAGGCCCCATCCTGCAGCACATACGTCAACCGGTCGCCCGCGCCGACCATATCGAGATTCAAAATGGCGACGCGTTGCCCCCGCAACCCCGGCTGCGCGGCGCCGGCTCCGCCGGCGACAGGAGAAGCGCTCCGCACTTCTCCCACGCTCCGATGGAGCGCGGCGAAGGCTCCGCCGGCGACAGGAGAAGCGCTCCGCACTTCTCCCACGCTCCGATGGAGCGCGGCGAAGGCCTCCGCGCCGTGCAGGCCCGTCTCCTCCGCGCCCGTGAACAAAAATCCCAGCCGCTGCCTCTCGGGCGGGTGCTGCGCGAAGTGCTCGGCCAGCGCCAGCACGACGCCCACGCCCGAGGCGTTATCGTGCGCGCCCGGCGACCAGCGCTGGCGCATCAATTGATCGAGCGCCTCCATCAATGCCCACACCCCGCCGGTCACAATCGCCGCGCCGCCCACCAGTTGAGTCACCGGCGCGGGCAACGCAAAGCCGAGCAGCAACAGGATCGCCACCGTCGCCAGCGCCCAGCCCACCCGCAGCGCGATGAACATCAGGTGTTGATGCAACGCCAGCAACCAGCGCGAGCCGAAGACGCTCGCGGGCGCGCTGTCCACGTGCGCGCACAAGATCAGCGTCGGCGCGGTTGCGTCGGCCGAGGTATACGCAATTAGATTCTGACTCTGTGCGGTGCGCGGGCGGCGGCGGATGACGGCGCGGGCGATATCTGGCAGTGGGAGGATGACGAGCGGCGCGAGCACGGCCAGCCACGGCACGGCGGCGAGCGCCAGCCCGCCCGCGAGCAGCGCCGCCCCGCCGAGCGCGAACACCGCGAAGAAGCGCGGCGGCGGGGCGAAGGGCACCGGCGTTATCTGCGTTGTGAGACCGCAGGCGCGCAGTTGCGCCTCGATGTAGGCGAACGCGCGCCGCTCCGCCTCGCTCCCCGCCGGCCTCGGGCCGATCTCGGCGGCGAGGTGGTACACATGCGCGTACGCGCGTTCACCCAGTGTTTCGGTCATTGTAGGAGCTGAGGGCAAACCGCGAAGACACAAAGAGCGCGAAGGAGAACAAGCCGATCTGTGCTTTCGTTGCGTCCTGCGCGTCTTCGCGGTTCAAATGCTTTTCGTCGCGACCAACACAAAACGCGGCAGATCATAATTGAACAGGGCTGAATCATGCCGATACGCCGTAACGATTGGGATGGCTTGCGCCGTGAGCAATGTGCATTGCGCTTTGTGTTCCGCCTCTCCCTGATTGACGATCACCAGCGCCCCGCCCGGCTTTACGCTCGCCCACGCCTCGGCCAGCAACGCAGCGGGATCGAACCGGCCGCGCGGCAGGCCCCACCCCAAATGGTCGCGCACAAAGACGAAGGGGAAGAGCATCGTCACCACGTTGAACGCGGCGGGCTGGAGGTTGAACGGTTGCGGCAGATAGCGCACGCGGTCATGGGGCAGGCCGCGCTTGTGCGCGAGGGCGTAGTCGTAGCGCGAGTACAGATCACCGTACACGCGATAGGCATCGGCCTCGTAGGCCGTCAGCGTCACCGCGCGCGGCGTATCCACCCCCCATTGCCGCAGCGCCGCGTACAACGCATGCACGTAGAACCAGTGCGACGGGCCGATGTCGGCGGCCACCAGATTTGACAGTTGCTGAAGGCCTGTCAGGTCTGCGCTTTCCAACGCCCGTTCGATGACCTCGAGATAAAAAAGATTCTCGCAGTAGTTGCGCCGGCGGCTGTGAGCGTACAGATAACTCAGGTCGTAGCGCTCGGCCAATTGCGCCGCGCGCGCCCGCGCCTGCTCGCGTTCGGGCAGCGGCAGAGTGGCGTACAGGTTGTCCTTGGGTTCGTTGCGGAGTTGCAAGCCCGCCCGCCGCCAGCGGAAGAACTGGCGCAGCGGGTAATCTATGGCATTCCGGAGGGAGTGGAACACGAGGCGAGAGGAAGAGTTGGAACTGAGGGAACAGAAGGAGACGCCCTGTCCTTTTTTCCCTCGTTTCCTTCAGTTCCCGCTTTGCGATGGTTGCCAAACAGGGCTGAGTTCGGTGAAGCTGTTGGCGCTCAGGTTCACCTCGTCGGAGCCGCCGGCGAACATAGCGAAGATTTGCGGGTTGCCGCCGTCGCGCTTCGATACGAACACGATGTATTTGCCGTCCGGGCTCCACTGCGGCGCGGTGTCGCTACGGCCCTCGGTCAATTGCTGGAACTTCATCGTGAGCTGGCTGTCCTCCACCGTGGCCACGACGATGTTGCGCCCGGCGGTGCCGGGGCTGGAGCGCGTGTACGCGACCAGCGTGCCATCCGGCGAGACCGCCGCATCGAGGATGACGTTACCCTGCGGCAATTCGCTGAGGAAGGTGCGATAGCTGAACTGCCCGGCGGCTGGGAACTGCGCCCACATCGTCGCGAACGCGCTGTTGAACGGGAAGATGCGCCACAACTCGCCTGAGCCGTTCTGGGTGGAGATGACGAGCATACGGCGGCAATCGGGGAAGAAGACCGGATTGTATTCAACCACGTTCGAGCGCACCGTGCTGTAATTGCGCACCGTGCGGTCGCCCAGGCTGGTGATGAAGACCTGCGGATAGCTGTTGCGGATGGACGTGAACGCAATCGTGCCATCGCTGCACCACGCCGGGTGATAGTCGTTCTCGTTCGGTTGCCCGGCGCGCGTCGGCGCGGTAACGTTGACTGGATTGCTGCCGTCGGCGTTGACGACCCACAGATCAACCGGCCCGCCCGGCGAGACCTCGGCGGTGTAGAGCAACTGCGCGCCGTCGGGGCCCCACGCCAGCAGGCCGCCCGGCAACGGGCCAAGCCGCCCCAATTGCCACTCCGGCCTCCACTTGTCGCGCTCATCGAACGTCAGTTGCTGCACATCACTGCCATCGGCCCGCATCGTATAGACCTGAAAGTGCCGGCCGTCGCGATTGCTGATGAAGGCGAGGCGGCCCTCGCCGCCGATTTGAGTCGCGGCCGGGTCGGGCGTGGGTGCGCCGAGGGTGGCCGTCGCGGCCTCGGTCGGCGTGGCGCTCGGGGGAGCCGCCGTCGGCGTGGCGGGGGGCGCGGTGAGGGTGGCGGTGGGCAGCGGCACGAACGTCGAGGTGGCCACCGGCCCGGCCACGCTGAACGGCAATGTGCTCGTGGCGGCGGTGGACGCGACGCTCGCGCGCGGCGGCAGCAGCCCGGCGGCAAACGCGCCTCCAAGGGCGAGCAGGACCACGAGCAGCACACCGCTGAGAATCCCCACCCACGACAGGCGGCGGCGCGGCGGGGCGCTCACCACGGTGACGGGTTCCGCGCGCGGGGCGGCCTCCATCGGTTTCGGCGGCGGCGGCGCTTTCGAGGCCGTGCCCAGCATCATCGCTTTGAAGCCGGCGAGGCTGTCGAAACGCTCATCGGCCTGCACCGAGAGCGCGCGCACGATGGCGGCGCTGAAGGTCTGCGACAGGCCGGGTCGCAGCTCCGCCGGTGGTTTGAGCGTGGCGTTGCCGAGCAGCCGCTCCATGCTGTCGGGCGGGGTCTGGCCGGTGAGCAGCGTGTACAACGTGGCGGCCAGCGCGTATTGATCGGTGCGCGGGTCGGTGCGGCCCATGCCGTACTGCTCGGGCGGCGCGTAACCGGGGGTGAAGGCGGCGGTGTTCGTCGTCGCCCCCGACTCGCCTGAGAACAATTTGGCGATGCCGAAATCCACCAGGATGGCTTCGCCGAGGGAATTGATGCGGATGTTGGCGGGCTTGATGTCGCGGTGCACCACCGGCGGGGTGAGCGAGTGGATGTAGCTCAGCGCGTCGCAGATTTGCGCCGCCCAGCGCTTCACCTCGGCTTCGGGCAGCGGGCCGAGGCGGGCGAGGCGCTCTTTCAGATCCTCGCCGTCCACGTACTCCATCACCAGATACTGCTGGCCGCTCAGGACGAAGTGATTGGTGACGCGCGGCAGGTGATGATGCCGCAACCCGGCCAGCAGCGTGGCCTCGCGTTTGAACAGCCGCTCCGACTCGGGTGAGACGTTGAGGTTCTCCTTCACCGCCACCGGCGTGCTGAGGTTCTGGTCGGTGGCGAGGTAGACCGCGCCCATACCGCCCTGCCCCAGGACGCGTTCGATGCGATAACGGTCGGCGAGCACAGCGCCCGCGTTCAATGCCATGCGCGCGATTGTATGCGGGCGCAATGGGTTTGTCTAATTGACTGGGTTGGGTTTTGTGAGCGGGGGTTGGAAACAATGAACCGCTGGGACGAGTTGAAAGCACGCTGCGGCTATACGGAGTGCTCCGGCGCTCACACCATAGCTCAACCGGTTAGAGTTTGTGCCCGGCCATTTTCGCCGCCGGAAATTGGCCCTTGCGCACCAGC
>CAZSNP010000114.1:0-5979 GCA_964608265.1 uncultured Anaerolineales bacterium
CATTATCCGTTGCCGCTATCGGTTATCCGCTTCATCCGCTGTAGAATCCCCCTATGCCCCGCCGTTGGTTGTTCATTCTTCTGCCTTCCGCCTTGTGCCTTCTGCTTTTTGCGGCCTGGCAATGGCTCATCGTTGACCTGCCCTCGCTCGACCGGTTGACCGAGAACGCCGTGACTCCCTCCACGAAGATTCTGGCGCGCGATGGGCGACTGCTGTACGAGATCACCGACCCGGCCGGCAGGCGGCACACCACCCTCCCGCTGAGCGAAATCCCGCTGGCTCTGCGACGGGCGACGATTGCGACCGAGGACGCCGGCTTCTATTCCAATCCGGGGGTGGATATGGCCGGCATCGCGCGGGCGGCCTGGATCAACCTGACGGGCGGCGAAGTGCTGGCGGGCGGCAGCACGCTGACGCAGCAGGTGGCCCGCAACATGCTGCTCGACCCGGAGGAGCGCGCCTCGCGCACCTTGACCCGCAAGCTGCGCGAATCGATCCTGGCCTGGCGGCTGGCGCAGGCTTATTCAAAAGAGCAAGTGCTCGAACTGTATCTCAATCAAACGTATTACGGCCACCTGGCCTACGGGGTCGAGACCGCCGCGCAGACCTACTTCGGCAAGAGCGCGCGCGAACTGGATCTGGCCGAGGCCGCCCTCATCGCCGGGCTGCCGCAGGCGCCCTCGCTGTACGACCCGCTGCTCTATCCCGATGCAGCGAAGGAGCGGCAGGCGGTCGTGCTTGATTTGATGGTGAAGCAGGGCTATGTGTCTGCGGATGAGGCGCAGTTGGCGAAGGACGAGCCGCTGCAATTCGCCTCGACCGCCTTCCCCATCGAGGCCCCGCACTTCGCCTTCTACGTGTGGAACCTCATCGAGCAGAAGTATGGGCCGGAGGTGCTGTACTCCGGCCTCACCATCACGACGACGCTCGACCTTGACCTGACGCGCGCGGCGGAGGGAATTGTGCGCCGTCGCCTCGCCCAAATCGCCGACGACACCAGCGGCCCGGCGCACAACGCCACCAACGCCGCGCTGGTCGCGCTCGACCCGCGCACCGGGCAGGTGCTCGCCCTCGTTGGCTCGCCCGATTACTTCAACGGCCCGATCGCCGGCGCCATCAATATGGCGGTGGCCCCGCGCCAACCGGGCAGCGCCCTCAAGCCGGTGGTGTATGCGGCCGCGTTCTCACCCGAAGGGTGCGGAGCCAATCACCCGTTGCCCGTGACCGGCAATCAGCTATTGGTTTTTGGTGCTTGTCCATTGACTCCCGCCACGATGATGTTGGATGTGCGCACGGCGTTTGTGACCAAGGAGGGCTTTTCGTACGTGCCGCAGAATTACGACCGCGCCTTTCACGGGCCGGTCTCGGCGCGCGAGGCGTTGGCCGGCAGCCTCAATCTGCCGGCGGTGCTGGCGCTCGACCACGTCGGCCTGCCGGCGACCATCCGGCTGGCGGGGCGCATGGGCATCACCACGCTGGCGGATGCTGACCGCTTCGGCCTGGCATTGGCGCTCGGCGGCGGCGAGGTGCGGCTGCTCGACCTGGCCGGCGCTTACGGCGTCTTCGCCAACGGCGGAATCCTCCAATCCCCAACCCTCGTTCTCGACATCACCGACACTGCGGGTCGCCCGATTTTCAAATGGCAACCCACCTCCGGCGAGCGCGTCCTCGACCAGCGCGTGGCCTACCTCATCACCGACATCCTCGCCGACAATGCCGCGCGCGCGCCGACCTTCGGCTTCAACAGCGTGCTGCAAATCGGGCGGCCGGCCGCGGTGAAGACCGGCACCACGCAAGACTATCGCGACAACTGGACCGTCGGTTTCACGCCCGACCTCGTCGCCGGCGTGTGGGTGGGCAACGCGAACAACTCGGCGATGATCAACCTCAGCGGCGTGAGCGGCGCCGGGCCGATCTGGCACGACTTCATGCGCGAGGCGCTGGCCGGCAAACCCGAGTCTGCCTTCACTGCGCCGCCCGGCCTCGTGCGGGCAGAGGTGTGCGTGCCCTCGGGCCAATTACCCACTTCCCTGTGCCCGCGCACTCGCACCGAGTGGTTCATCGAGGGGACGGCCCCGACGCAGCCCGATACGCTCTATCAAGAAGTGGAGATCGATGCGCGCACCGGCCAACCGGCGGACTCCGCCACCCCGCCGGAAGCGCGCCTCGCGCAGGTCAGCCTCGTGCTGCCGCCCGCCGCGCGGGAGTGGGCATTGGCCAACGGTCTACCGCAACCCGTTGCCGAGTTGCGGGTCGAAGGTTCAAACGAACAACTTGCAGCCGTCAAAATCTCTTCGCCCGACCCGCAAACGATTTACCAGATCTCGCCGCGTCTGCCGCGTGCGAGCCAGCGCGTGCCGTTCCGCGTAATAACCAATCAACCCATAACCTCAATCACATTCATATTGAATGACATGCCTGTGGCCAGCCTGACCGCCGGCCCTTTCGAGTGGTGGTGGCCGCTGGAGGCGGGGAGTTTTCAGTTGAAGGCGCGCGCGACGCTGGCGAACGGGGAAGTGGTGGAGACGGACCGCGTGGGGTTTGTGGTCAATCCGTGACCGCCGCGATTGAAGAATACGAGCCGCCCAACGGGCGGCTCGTTGCGTTTACGCCTCTTCCAGGGCCTTCTCGGCGCGCTTCTGCTGGCGCATGCGATTCTCATTCTTGAGGATGCGCTTGCGGATGCGGAGGCTCTGCGGCGTCACCTCGAGCAGTTCATCGTCGCTGAGGTATTCGATGCATTCGTCGAGGCTCATCCGGCGCGGCGGGGTGAGGGCCACCAGGATCTCGGCGCGGGCGGCCCGCACGTTGGTGAGCTGTTTCTTCTTGGCGATGTTGTACAGCAAATCCTCGGGCCGTACGTGCTGGCCGACGACCATGCCCTCGTACACCTCGGTGCCCGGCTCGATGAAGAGCGTGGCGCGTTCCTCGGCGTTGCGAATGGCGTAGGCGGTGGCCGTGCCCGCTTCGATGGCGACGACGCTGCCCAATTCCTTTTGCTCGATGTCGCCGGCATATGGCTTGTAGTCGAAGAACAGCGAGTGCATCTGCCCGGTGCCCTGCGTGGCGGTGAGGAATTGATAGCGGAAGCCCAGCAGCCCGCGCGTCGGCACGATGTAAGTCATGTAGACCGAGCCGTCGCCGCCGGTGGTCATGTTCGTCATCTGCCCGCGCCGTTTGCCGAGCATCTCGATGACGGTGCCCATGTGGTTTTCGGCCACCTCGATGTGCACTTCCTCGAACGGCTCGACCATCTCGCCGGCCTCACCCTTGAGCAGGATGACCTCGGGCCGCGACACCTCCAGCTCGAAACCCTCGCGCCGCATCGTCTCGATCAAAATGGCCAGGTGCAATTCGCCGCGCCCGCTGACGAGCAGCTTGTCGGCCTGGTCGGTGTCCTCCACCCGCAACGAGACGTTGTGCTCGAGTTCGCGGTACAGCCGGTCACGAATTTGGCGCGAGGTAACGTACTTGCCTTCGCGCCCGCCTAAGGGCGAGGTGTTGACGCCGAACGTCATGCGCACGGTCGGCGGCTCGACGCGGATGCCGGGCAGCCTGGCCGGGTTCTCCGGGTCGGCCACCGTGTCGCCGATGTGGGCCTCATCCATCCCCGCCACCGCCACGATGTCGCCCGCCGTAGCCTCGTCGGCTTCCGTTTTACCCAGGCCCTGAAAGACAAACAAATAGGTGAGCCGATACGGCTGCACATGCCCTTCGTGATCGATGCGGGCAATCATCTGCCCCTTGCGCAGCCGGCCGTTGAAGATGCGGCCCACCGCGATCAGCCCCTTGTAGTCGTCGTAGCTCAGCGTCGTCACCAGCATCTGCGCCGGCGCGTCGAGGTCGACCTTCGGCGCGGGGATGTGTTGCAGGATGGCTTCGAACAGCGGCTGATAGTCGGGCGTGAGCGCAATGGTCGGGCCGGCCTGCTGGGTGAGGGCGTTGCAGTAAATGATGGGGAAGTCGGCCTGGTCGTCGCTCGCCCCGAGTTCGATGAAGAGGTCGAACGTTTTGTTGAGCGTGTCGGCGGGCACCGCGTCTTTGCGGTCGACTTTGTTGATGACGACGATGACCTTGTGCTTCATCTCCAGCGCCTTGCGCAGGACGAAGCGCGTCTGCGGCATCGGGCCTTCGGCGGCGTCGACCAGCAGCAGCACGCCGTCAACCATGTTCATCACCCGTTCCACCTCGCCGCCGAAGTCGGCGTGGCCGGGTGTGTCAACGATGTTGACCTTCACATTCTTGTAGACAAACGCCGCGTTCTTGGCGAAGATGGTAATGCCGCGCTCGCGTTCGAGATCGTTGGAATCCATCACCCGCTCGGCCACCTGTTGATTCTCACGGAAGGTGTGCGCCTGCCGCAGCAGGCCGTCGACCAGCGTGGTTTTGCCGTGGTCAACGTGCGCGATGATGGCGATGTTGCGAAGGTCAGTCCGTTCGATCGGCATAATGGGCTACCAATGGGTACTCAATACAAAGCCTCGGCCAACCTGCGGCCGAGGCATTTCGGCACAACGATTGTGAGTAAAACGAGGCGGGCTTTAGAAGCGCCGGCGATCCCCGCCGCCGCCGCGACGGTCGCGATCCCGCCCACCGCCGCCGCGACCCCGGTCGCCACCGCGTCCGCCGCCGCCAAAGCCCCCGCCAGGGCCACGATCCTCGCGCGGGCGGGCCGGGTTGACCTTGATGCCCCGGTCACCGAGGTTGTAATCATTGAACATGCTGATGGCTTTTTCAGCCTCAGCCTGGCTTCCCATCTCCACAAAGGCAAAGCCCTTCGACTTGCCGGTGTCACGGTCTTTGATGACGGCGACCGAGGAGACGTCGCCGGCTTGCGCAAACAGCGTGCGCAGCTCATCCTCCGTGGTAGTGTAAGGCAGGTTGCCGACAAAGAGTTTCGTGGTCATTTCACATTCCTGGCCGCGCGGGCCGAATTAAAAAGCCGCCACTCCGGAACCGGGCTGGCGGCGGACACACACACGCAAATCCTCGTTCACGACGCCGACACTATAACACAAATCACGAATCTGGCGAAGGCGGGCGGGTATTCAATTTCAACATGGGCGCCGGCTACGGTCTCAGGCGGCAGCCACCCGCGACCGGGTGCGTTGGGCCGCGCCGGCCACTCTGCACTCACCCTGAACCCTATCGCAGGGCGTGTGCAAAGTCGCCGTGTTCGCCCTCATCCCCCGGCCCCTTCTCCCGCTGGGAGAAGGGGAGACGGCATTACCATTGTGGAGTGGTTTTTCAATGACGCGATCCACTCCCTCTCCCAGCGGGAGAGGGCGACGAAGCCAAGCATCGCGGGGTGAGGGCGAACTGTCGGCGTGGATTGGACATTGAACGTGTCTTGAACCCTATCGCAGGGCGTATGCAAAGTCGCCGTGTTCGCCCTCGTCCTCCGGCCCCTTCTCCCGCTGGGAGAAGGGGAGACGGCATTACCATTGTGGAGTGGTTTTCCAATGACGCGATCCACTCCCTCTCCCAGCGGGAGAGGGCGACGATGCCAAGCATCGCGGGGTGAGGGCGATATGTCGGCGTGGATTGGACTTTGCACTCACCCTGACGCTATCGCCGCGGGCCTTGACACTTTGCGGCGAGCCTGTTAGAGTCTGGGCCGTAAGGTGCTCGGAAGTTCTCTTTAGCTGTAAAGACGACGGCTCGTGCAACACACGGGCCGTTTTTGTTTGTGCAGGCGATGGAACCGACTGGCAGCTTCACCAATTTTTTCTTTTGCCAGAAGGAGGCAAACAATGTCAGAGCGTAAGATCGGCACGGTCAAGTGGTTCAATGCCAACAAGGGCTATGGTTTCATCGCCCATGAAGGCGGCGAGGACGTGTTCGTGCACTTCTCGGCCATCGCCGGTGAAGGGTATCGCAATCTGCAAGAGGGCGACCGGGTGGAGTTCACCATCCAAAAAGGCCCTAAGGGTCTGCAGGCCGCGAACGTCGTCAAGGCGTAAACGGATTGGGTTGACC
>CAZSNP010000115.1:0-5904 GCA_964608265.1 uncultured Anaerolineales bacterium
CCTGCGGGCCAAAGGGCTTGGTGATGTAGTCGTCCACCTTGGCGATGTGCAGGCCGAGGACTTTGTCGATGCTCTGCGCCTTGGCCGTCACGACGATGACGGGGATGTTCTTGGTGGCGTCGTTGGCCTTCAGCTTTTGATAGACTTCCCAGCCATCCATATCCGGCATCATCAAATCCAGCAGCACCACGTCCGGCTTCTCGCGTTGAATGGCGTCCAGCCCCTCACGCCCGCCCATCGCCCCGACGACGTAATAGCCTTTGCGGCTCAAAATCAGCCGGATGAGGTCGATCATCGCCGGCTCATCTTCGACACACACGACTCGTTTTTGATTCTCCATCCTCAGGCCTCCACAACCGTGCGCGAAGTTTACCACAGGCGTCCCGGGTTCCACCTCCGCCGAAGGTCACAGGGTCGCGCCGGGCGCCGGCAGGCCGGCGAGTATAATGCCCGCATCCTGGACTCTGAGGCGCGCACAGCATGGCTTTGACCCAACCGGGCGACATCGTTCAACTCATCGGGCAGGACCGCAAAAAGCAGACCTTCATCTTCAAACTCACGCCGGGCGAGAAGCTGCATACGCACTATGGCATGGTCGAACACGATGCGATGCTGGGCATCGAGCTCGGCTCGGAGATCGCCAGCCACAAGGGTCACCGTTTCTATCTGCTCGCGCCGAACACCGACGATTTGATCCGCGACATCAAGCGTCAGTCGCAGATCGTTTATCCCAAGGACATCGGCTTTATTTTGATGAAGCTCGCCATCCACCCCGGCGTGACGGTGGTGGAGTGCGGCACGGGCAGCGGCGGGCTGACGACGGTGCTGGCGCAGATGGTCGGGACGCCGGGCCGGGTGATCAGTTACGACGTGCGCGACGATCACCAATCGCTGGCGCGCAGGAACCTCGAGCGGGTGGGCCTGGCCGACCGGGTGACGTTCAAACTCCGCGACGCGGCGGCCGGTTTCGATGAGACGGAGGCCGACGCGTTTTTCCTTGATGTGGCCAACCCGTGGGATTACGTCGCGCAAGCGCGGGCGGCGCTCAAAGGCGGCGGCTTCTTCGGCAGCATCGCGCCCACGGCCAACCAGGTCTCACGTTTGCTCGAGGCCCTGCAGCGCAGCCGGTTCGATTTCCTCGAGGTGTGCGAGGTGCTCATCCGTTACTACAAGACCGTGCCCGAGCGCCTGCGCCCCACCGACCGGATGGTGGCGCACACCGGCTACCTCATCTTTGGCCGCGCGGTGACGTGGAGCGTGCCGATGCCGGCGCTGGAGTTGGACACGGAAGCAGGCGTCGCGCTGGAGCCGGAGAACGACGACTTCATCTGATCCAAGACCCTATCGGTCAGACTACGTTATTTTGGCACAGGAGACGGACATGGGTAACCTCACTCGCAATCAGAAGATCATCATCGGTGTAGTCGGCGGCATATTGCTGCTGTGCTGCCTCGGCGGCGGGCTGCTGTGGTGGGCGGGCAACACGCTGTTCAACCAAGTCGCGCAGGGGTTCAATCAGGACCCGGCCAGGGCGCAGGAGGTCGGCCAATCCATCGCCACCTACACCGCGCCCGAGGGGTACGCCGAAGCCTTCAGCATGGAACTGCTCGGCATCAAGATGGTCGCCATTGGGCCGGAGGGCGGCGGCAACGGCACCATCATGATGCTGATGACGTTCCCGGCCAGTATGGCGGGCAACACCGAGCAGATGCAGGAGCAGATGTCGCGGGCCTTCTCGCAGCAGACGGGTCAGAGCGGGTTTGAGTTCACAACCACCGAGGAGCGCGCCGTCACCATCCGAGGTCAGGAAGTCAACCTGGTGATCCGTGACGGCACCAACAGCAGCGGCGCCAGCATGCGCCAGGCGGTGGCCGCCTTCGAAGGCAGCAGCGGCAACATCGTGATGTTCATGGCAATGAGCGAACCCACCCAGTGGGACGACGCGGCGATTGAGTCGTTTTTGAGTTCGATCAAATAACAACCGGCACGAGGCGAAGGAACCGAGGGAAGCCGCTCTTCCCTCAGTTCCCATATTTCCTTCTTGCCCGTATTACAGCACCGGCGCGTGGCTGGCGCGCGGCGTCCACATCCCGCTGCCGCGCTGCCCGTGCCACCGCTCCCCATCCACCAGCAGCTCGCCGCGCCGCCACACCTTCTCCGGCAGGCCGGTGACCTCCCACCCCTCGTAAATGTTGTAGTCCGTGCGCTGATGGGAGGCCGCGACGCCCCATGTCTTTTTCGCATTCGGATGCCAGATCACCACATCCGCATCGGAGCCGACGGCCAGCGTGCCCTTCTTCGGATACAGCCCGAAGATTTTGGCCGGGTTGGTGCAGCACAGCTCGACGAGTTTGTTCATTGAGATGCGCCCCTGCCCCACGCCATAGCTCCACAGAATCGGCATGCGGTCGCCGAGCACCGGCAGCCCGTTGGGGATCTTGGCGAAGCTCTCCTTCCCCAGTTCCTTGCCCGGGATCTGAAACGGCCGGCCTTCGTATTGAATGGGCTTGGTGCCGTCGAAGAGGAAGGGGCAGTGGTCGGTGGAGATGTGTTGCAGCGTGCCGGTGCGCACCGCTTGCCACAACGCTTCGCCATCGGCCTTGGTGCGCACCGGCGGCGAGCACACCCACTTGGCCCCATCGGGCCGGCGCAGATCATCAATCGTGAAGTGGAAGTATTGCACGCACGTCTCGCCCATCACCTTCACCCCGTTCGCGCGGCCGCGGGCGATGGCGTCCGCCGCTTTGGCGCAGGTGACGTGCACGACGTACAGCGGCGCACCGGCCACGGCGGCGAGGGACACCGCGCGGTTCGTCGCCTCGCCCTCGCACCAATCGGGTCGGGTGAGGGCGTGCCACTCGGGCGCGGTGCGGCCTTTGGCGATGGCGTCCTTCACCAGCACGTCAATGGCGTCGCCGTTCTCGGCATGCACCATCACGATCATGCCGTGCTCGGCGGCCTTGAGCATGGTCTTGAACATCGTCATGTCGTCAATCTGCAACACGCCTCTGTAGGCCATGAAGACTTTGAGCGAGGTGATGCCCTCCTTGCCCATCTGCGGGATTTCGTCCAGCACCTCGTCGGTGAGGTCGGTGATGCCGAGGTGATAGGCGTAATCGAGCACGGCTTTGTCTTTTGCCTTGGCGTGCCAGCGCTCGACGGTCTGATGCAGCCGTTCGCCTTTCGTTTGCATGGCGAAGTCAATGTGAAAGGTCGTGCCCCCGAAGGCGGCGGCCTTGTGGCCGCTGTAAAAGTCATCGCTCGACACCGTGCCGCCGAAGGGCAGTTCGAGATGGGTGTGGACGTCAATCGCGCCGGGCAGCACGAACTTGCCGGTCGCGTCCACCGCTTGCGCGTCGCCGGCGGGCAGGTTCGATCCGATCAGGGCCACCTTGCCGTTATCAAGGAGCAGATCAGCGACGAACGATTCAGAGGCGGTGACGAGGGTGCCGTTTTTGATCAGGGTTTTCATAGGGGGTCTCTCCATCAAAGGATATTCAACAGTCCGCGCAAATCGGCGAACTCGTAGTCGGGTGGCAGGGCCGGGTCGAGCAGCGGCTCGCCGCGCCGGTTCGACCACGCGCAGCGCAGTCCCGCCGACTTCGCGCCGAGCACATCGGTGGCCGAGCCGGCGACGTGCAGGACGTGCTCGGGCGCGCTGTTCGGCAACGCATAGACGCTCGGGTGAGGCTTGTAATGTCCGGCGCCCTCAGCCGAAAAGACATAGTCGAACGATACCGAGAAACGCGCCGCCAGGGTCCGCAACTGAGCTTCATCGCCGTTCGACAACAATGCCATTCGATAGCCGCGCGCCTTCACTTCCATCAACACTTCACCGGCTTCGGGCCACGGGCGCAACTCATCCCATGCCTGCACGAGATTCTGCCGCAACCCGTGCGGCGCGTCGAGCCGGGCGCGGGCCAGTGTGATATCCAGCGCCCGCCGCGTCAACGTCTCGAACGGGAGGCGGCCCCGGTCGAGCGAGTTGCTGATGAGGGCGAGTTCCAGTTGTTTGGCCCGCCACGCCCGCACGAACTCCAACGGATTTTCCACCCACGTCCCGGCCACCGGCGCGAGGCTGCCCTCCACATCGAACAACGCCGTGTATACGTCAAAGGTGATGAGCCGGAACGGGGACATGCCAGTGATACGCGGCGATGAAGCCGGCCAGCGCATCGGCGCCGGAGGTATGGCCGACGGCCAGCAACGATTCTACGACGGATGGCAGAGCGGAGGCATCTGACGAACGTAACGCTTCGAACAGTGAATGCCACAGCGCCATGCACTCGCCGCGCGCGGCGGCGCGCAGGTAGGCGGCGGAGAGGGTGGTGGTGCGGGAGGCGGCAGAGTTGGCGATGGATGATAGCTCGCCCTCACCCCCCGGCCCCCTCTCCCGCTGGGAGAGGGGGAGAAGGCCCGCCCAGCCCGCGAACAGCGCGCCGCAGATGAAGTCGTCGCCGGCGGGGGTGAGGCCGCCGCCGAGGCCGGCCAGCGCGTGCACGCCTGCGAGGCACCGGTCGAGCGATTGTGTGTGCAACCCGGCGATGAGTGAACGAGCGCCGCGCTCGGCCCTCACCCCCCAACCCCCTCTCCCGCTGGGAGAGGGGGAGAGGAGGTCGAGGAGGCTGCCGGGTTTGCCGAGGGCTATAACAGTTTCGGCGAGAAATGTCTGTCGCCTGGGATCAGCCGCCAGCGCGCGGGAGATCGCCTCCCAATCGGGAACCGGATTCCACACGGAGGCCGCGCCGGTGAAGATGCGCAGCGGGCCAAGACGCAGTTCATCGCCCGCCACGCCGACCGAGTCCGCCGGAGAGACATCCCTAAAACTCCGCCCATCAACTTGAATGGCGAACGGCGTCATCGCGCGTGCAGCGGTGACGAGGGCCAGCACCTCACCGCGCTCGTTGACGAGGTTGGACGCGCGCTCGAAGACGTTGAGGATGCGCGCGTGTTGCGTGTGCGTGAGCCAGCGTTGCGCGGCAGGGGTGAGGGTGAGGGCGTGCACGAAGCTCTCCCTCACCCCCGGCCCCTCTCCCGCCGGGAGAGGGGAGCAGCACGCTCGATGAACGTGTCTCGGACAAAATCGAAGAGCGAGGTCGGCTCGCCCTTGAGCAGCCAGCGCAGCACGTTCGGGTTGCCGGCGAGGCCGAAGCGTTCGTAGTATTGAAACATCGCCTTGAGCGTGTTGACGGCAAAGTCGCTCAATCCGGCGGCGCGGGCCGTGCGCTCCCATTCGTCGAGCGGCGTGGTTTCGGCGCGGACGGGGCGGCCAAGTTGCTGACCGATGACTTCGGCGACGTGCGTTTGCGAGAGCGGCTCGGTGCCGCACAGTTCGTACGTGGCGAAGAGGTGGCCCGGTTCGGTGAGGACCGTGGCGGCGGCGGCGCCGACATCGTTCACATCCACCAAACTGATTCGGGTGGCGACGGGATACGGATTACGCAATACGCTCTCTTCAATAATGCTCTTCCATGAAGCCAGTAAATTCTGCATGTACGCCGCCGGTTGCAAAATCGTAAACGGCAGGCCGGACTCGAACAGCGCCTCTTCCACCCGCATTTTGTGCCAGTGATGGGGCATGGCCTCGGCCTGCGGGTGCAGCACGGAGTGATAGACGAAGTGCTCGACCCCGGCCGCCCGCGCGGCGGCAATGACCGACTTCCCAATCTCCACTTCCTGCGGGTGCATGTTCGGGCAGATGTGATAGATCGCCCGCGCGCCGCGCAGCGCTTGCGCCGGCATCGTCGCATCATCGAAATCGCCAGCGACGGTTTCGCGCGCGCCCGCCGCAGTGACTGCTTCGACCCGCGCCTCGCTCCGCACCTGCGCGCGCACGGCCTGCCCACGCGCCGCGAGTGCTCCAATCACCGCCCTGCCCGTCTTGCCCGCCGCGCCGGTGACTAA
>CAZSNP010000116.1:0-5759 GCA_964608265.1 uncultured Anaerolineales bacterium
CGCCCGCCGCCTGCTGGGGCATGGCCGGGGAAGCGGCGGAGGCGACTAGCGGGGGCGTTGGCGTCACCCAAACCGGCTTCCCGGAAGGCTGCACTATGCCCGCACTCGCGCCGGTGGGCGTCACGTAGCCAGTGAACTGGACGGCGGGCTGCGGCGCGCCGCTGTCGTGCACCGGTTTGATTTCGCCCTTGAAAACGGGGGTTTTCAAGTTCTGCAAAGCATCCCAGTTCTGCTCGATTTCTCCTTGCAGTTCGGCAAACAAGACTTCCAAAGCCGGCAACCCGCCAACGCGCCAACTTAGAATCTTGCTGCGCGGTTCTTCATACTGTCGGCCATCGTCCAGTTGTGTCAGGCTAAATTGAATGAGTGTGCACTTCCCGCTGGTCACAGTAGGCACGGGCGGTAAAGCGCCATTTTCCGAATGCCATTGTCCATCAATGGTCCAGTCGTCCAGGTTGCCTACCTGTCGCGCACGGTCCAACTCGAAATAGCCGCCCTCGGCCTCCACCTTGCCAAATCGTAGCCTCTGCGTGTATTCAGTTATCCACTCGCCAAACCGGCGCGGGGATACCTTGCGTCTGTCTACCGAATAGTCGTCTTCCATCTCGCACACTCCCAAACAAAAAAGGCTGCCCACCTGTGCGCCGGGTTGTGGCACTTCTTTTGCATTCCATCCCGGCTGAGCACTGCAATAATCGCGAAAGGCCAAAGTGAATTTATCGGCGAAGTTGTCCCTACCCATCCATTGAAGTTCAAGTTTCAGTACATCGCCGGCTGTTGCCGTTGTCTTTTGGCGTTGTATAGTCAGTGAGCATCCCCCGCGCTGAGAGAATTTCAGCCGCGCGGCAGTGTCAGGTGTGAATTTCGGCTTGATCGAAAACACCCGCACTTCTTTCGGAGAAGTAGGCGCACCCCAGGAATCTATCGGCCACCGTTCACCTGGCCTATCGGGATCAAGCACCCTTTCGCCGGTGGTCGGGTCTATTCTGTTAGGGTGCAGCAGAGACACTACATCTACTTCATCGAGTCCATCTATCCCAGCCGACTTTGGAAATTGACGGGCAAACGTCTTTAGATGCGTTGTCAGTGCATCGAAGTCCGTTTCAACCAACAACAGTTTTTGCATACCACACGCTCCAAACAAAAAAGCCGCCCACGCTTTGGGGAGGCTGCGGAGTGTGCTACTATCACATCACCGCGCTACCCTGATAGCGTGGTCATCGGCCCGGCTGTTGATAGCAGCGCGGGCCGGTTTCTATCTACGCGCGCTTTGTCCGCGTCCGTTTGCTCCCGCTGGCGGCCCGCTCAGGACTGGCTTTGTGCGGCACGATCTTGATTTCGAGCCGGGCGTCCAATGCTTCCGCCAGGCGCTTGAGCGTCTTGAAGCCGGCGGCCCGCCCGCTTTCCAGCCGCGCAATGACGGGCTGCTTCATCCCGGCGCGCTCGGCCAGTTGCCGCTGAGACAGCCCCCGCTTGTTGCGGATGTCTATCAACTGCTGGATCAACGCAAACTCCGGCTCCAGCGCGTCATACTCGGCGCGGAATTCCGGGTTCTCAAGCTGCTTGTCCAGATACGCGCGCCAGGGCACGCCGGTAGAGTAGACGCGCACGGCTGTTTTCTTCTTGCTCATGGCAACTCCTGTTGATAGTCAGTCAAGCGTTTCTCGGCGGTCGTGATCTCGCGTTCGGGCGTCTGTTCGCTCTTCTTGGCGAAGGCGTGCAACAGAACGAACTTGCGGCCCGGCACGGCGGCATACGCCACGCGATAACTGTTGGGCCGCCCATCCATCCGCAATTCCCACAGCTTGCCGCGCAGGTGTCGGGCGTGCGGCATCTTCAAGGCCGGCCCGTTCTCTTCCAACAGGCCCACCATCCGGGCCACGCGCGCCCGGTCTTTGAGTGTCAGCGTATCGAGGTACTCCGTCACCGGCTCGTGACCGTGCCTGTCCCGGTAGAGTTCGATCACCCATTGCGGCATAGCGTGACGCGATGATAGCATAAGCGTTATCACCTGTCCAATGGCCTAACCCGCTTCCGGTAGGGCACGTGCAACAGGCTGACGGCCTTCCGCTTGGCCTGTTCGCCGCGCCGGTCATAGCGCGCGGTCGTGTTGACGTTGGCATGGCCCATGAGCCGCTGTACCGTCGCAATGTCCGCGCCGCTATCCAGCAGATCGCCGGCGAAGGTGCGGCGCAGGTCATGCGGCGACAGGTCTTTCACGCCCGACTCCGCCGCGCGTTTATGCAAGGCCGCGAATACCGCTTCGGCGTGCATCCGCCGCAGGGTGACGCGCCCGCCCTTGTTGACCGGGCAGAACATGGGGCCGGGGTCACTGCCGCGAATTGCCAGCCAGTCGGCCAGGGCTTCCGCCGCGCCGCCCGTCACGTAGGCGACTCGTTCTTTGTTGCGCTTGCCCCTGACTTTGAGTGAGCCATCCGCCGCGTTGAAGTCAACCAGCGTCAACGCGCACAACTCCGCCCGGCGCAAGCCGCAGACACGGAGCAATGCGAGCATCGCCGCATCGCGCGCTCCAGCCGGGGAAGAGTCCGCCGCGCACGCTTCGAGCAGCGCCGCGATCTCACCGGCGGTCAGCGCCCGGCCAGCCGGTAGCGCGCTGCCCGTGATGCTTTTCAGGCCGGCGGCCCGGTGGAAGTCGTCGGCGCTCATCTGCCCAAGTTGCCACGCCGCTTTGAGCGTGCCGCGCAAGGCCGATAGCATCTTGTTCGCCGTCGCCGGGCTGTAGGCCTCGGCCAGCCGTGCGCGGATGGCCGCCGTGTGCTGGAAACGCAGGGCGGCCCAATCCAGGCGCAGCCACTCCGCGCCGATCATGGCCGCGACGGTCTGCAACGCGGCGCGCATCGTTCGGCGCGAGCCGTGCGCCAGGCCAGCCAGGTACACGGCTGCCGGGTTGCGGTCGAGTGTTTGCCCGTCGCTCAACACTAGCGCCCCGTGCAGGGCTTCCTGTTGCGATGGCGCGGTATCGTTGGGGATGGTCGCGAGTTCGGTACTCATGTCGGACTCCTGATTACTTCTGAGAAGTTCCATTCTCGTATGCTATTCTGTGATATAAAGGCGGCCATCATGTGCTTCGCCGCTTGTCGCTATTCCCTCAGACTGTCACCGTTAGCCGGAACAAATCAAAGACAGGCCATTGAGATCGAATGGTTCGGACACGATGACGCTGGCAACCGATGAGCTAAAAAGGCTCGGGCCGCAACTGCTCGTCTTCGACGACGCGCTCTCGCTCGCCCGGGCCGCCGCCGAGTACGTGGCCGCGCTCTCCGCTGAGCCGGCCATTCAGCGGCAGCGCTTCTCGCTGGCGATTTCGGGCGGCAGCACGCCGCAGACGCTCTACCGCATCCTGGCCCAACCACCATATTCGCTCGTCCTGCCGTGGAACGACATGCACGTGTTCTGGGTTGATGAGCGCTGTGTGCCGCCGGAGGACGAGGGCAGCAACTATCGCCAGGCGCGCGATCTGTGGCTGGCCCATGTGCCGCTGCCCCGCTCGCACATCCACCGTATCAAGGGCGAACTCGGGCCGCAGGCCGCCTCCGCTGATTACGCCGCCCGCCTGCGCGAGTTCGCCGAGATCGAGCACGACTGGCCAGCCTTTGACCTGGCCCTGCTCGGCCTGGGCGACGACGGCCACACCGGCTCGCTCTTCCCCGGCCCCATCACTATCGCTGAACTCACCGAGATCACCCTGGGCGTGACCGCCCACTATCAAAACCGACCGGCCAACCGTGTCACCCTCACGCCGGTGGTGCTCAACAGCGCCCGCAACATCATCTTCATGGTGTCGGGCGAGTCGAAGGCCGAGGCGGTGGCCGCCGTGGTGCGCGGCAATGCCGACCCGAACCGCTGGCCCGCCGCCCGCATCCGCCCCCGGCGGGGCATGGTGACGTGGATGATAGATCGCGCTGCCGCCAGCAAACTGGGCTAACCTGTTCCCGGTGAAACGTTTTGTTCCAGATTGAGTCAAGGGACTCACGCGAAGTCGTCAGGACGCCAGGACGCCAAACAAAGCCATGCCACCTGGCGCCTTTGCGTCCCGGCGTTTAGCTTTTCTCTCGGAGGCACATCATGGAAATGGCAATTGTTGGGTTGGGCAAGATGGGCGGCAACATGGCCCGCCGGCTGAGCAAGGCCGGGCACCGCATCGTCGGCTTCAACCGGTCACGCGAAACCACCGATCAAATCGCCGCTGAGGTCGGGATGACGCCGGCCTATTCGCTCGCAGACGTCGCCGCCAAGCTCAGCGCGCCGCGCCACGTGTGGCTGATGCTGCCCGCCGGCGCGACGACGACCGAGCACGTCGAGAAGTTCATAGGGCTGCTCTCGCCCGGTGACACGATCATTGATGGCGGCAACACCAACTACAAAGACGATGCCAAACACGCCGCCATGTGCAGGCCGAAGGGGATTAAGTTCGTGGATGTCGGCACGAGCGGCGGGATCTGGGGGTTGACGGAGGGCTACAGCATGATGGTCGGCGGCGAGGCGGAGGCCGTGGCCCGTTTGCGACCGATCTTCGAAAGTCTGGCCCCCGCCGCCGATAAAGGCTGGGGGCACGTCGGCCCGCACGGCGCGGGTCACTACGTCAAGATGGTGCACAACGGCATCGAGTATGGCATGATGCAGGCCTACGCCGAGGGCTTCGAGATCATGAAGGCCAAGAAGGAGATGGCCCTCGACGTGGCGCAGATCAGCCGCATCTGGCAGCACGGCTCGGTGGTGCGCTCGTGGCTGCTCGACCTCACCGCCGACGCTTTGGCCGAGGATGCTGACCTCAGCACGCTCAAAGGCTATGTGCCGGATTCGGGCGAGGGCCGCTGGACGGTGTTCGATTCGATTGACCTGGACGTGCCCGCCCCCATCATCACCCTCTCGCTGATGATGCGCTTCGTTTCGCGGCAGGACGAGAGCTACGCGGCCAAATTGCTGGCGGCAATGCGGAACAAGTTCGGCGGACATGCGGTGAAGAAAGCGTGAGGCGTAAAACGTGAAACGTGAGTCTCGGTTTTGCCGAACCTGCGGCCACGAGTCAAACCATGATGTAGACGGGCAACACGTTTCACGCATCACGTTTCATGTGCCATCAAAATGACCGGCTCTCCAACCATCATCATCTTCGGCGCCTCCGGTGATTTGACAGCCCGCAAGCTCATCCCGGCGCTGTTCAACAACTTCAAGAAGGAGCGGCTGCCGGCGGGCACGCGCATCGTCGGCTTTGCGCGGCGCCCGTGGGATCACGCCGAGTTCCGCGCCATGCTGCTCAGGGGGATGGAGGAATTCGCGCCCGGCTTCGACCCGGCGCTCTGGGAGAAGTTCGCCGCCAGCCTCTCATACTTCAAGGGCGACCTGGATGCGGCGGAGGATTTTGTGCGGCTCGGCCGGTTCCTCGACGAGTTGGAGGGCAAGCCCGGCGACCGGTTGTACTACCTGGCCACCTCGCCCGAATACTACGGCCCGGTCTGCCAGCACCTCGGCGCGGCGGGGCTGGCCGATGAAAATGGCGCACCTGACGGAGCGCAAAACTGGCGCCGCGTCATCATCGAGAAGCCGTTTGGCACCGACCTCGCCACCGCGCTCGAACTCAATCACGCCGTGCACGCCGCCTTCAACGAGAAACAGGTCTATCGCATCGACCACTACCTCGGCAAAGAGACGGCGCAGAACATTTTGTTCTTCCGGTTTGCGAACACCATCTTCGAGCCGGTGTGGAACCGCAACTACATCTACAGCGTGCAGATCAC
>CAZSNP010000117.1:0-5683 GCA_964608265.1 uncultured Anaerolineales bacterium
CCTCCGCAATTGCTCAAACGCCACCAGCGCCATCGCCAGGCTGACCTTCATATCAATCACGCCCGGCCCGAACAGCTTGCCGTCGGCCTCGCGGATGGGTTGGCGCGCCAGCGTGCCGAGGTCGTACACCGTATCCATGTGGCCCATGATGAGGATGCCGTCGCGGCCCGCACCCCAGCGGCCGATGATGTTGTCGCCCGCAGCGGTCTGCGCATCCACCGTGACCGTCGCACCGAGCTGGCGCAACTCCGCCGCCATCACTGCGCCCAGTCTATCCACGGCAGCCTTGTCGGTGGAGGGGGTCTCGATGGCGGTGATGCGTTTGAGCAGCGCAACGATGGTGTCGGTGTGCGCGGTGAAGTCGGCGATGGACAAGGGGGGCATGGGCAAACCTCGGCCGTAGATTGAGAAGCGAGTGTATCATCCCTCAGCTTGCTATTCAAACACAGCCCGCCTATACTCCGCCGCATGACCTTATTGCCGGAAAACCCGCCCGCCCAACCTAACCCATTTCGCGACGTCATTGCCAAACGCCCGTGGGACTATTGGCTGCTGTGGTTTGTGGCGCTCTCGGCCCTGGCGCTGAATGTGTGGTTGATCAATACCCTGCTCGGCGTGCGGCGGCAGGCCGGCGAGGCGGCGGCCCTCGCCGCGCAGGAGATCAGGGCGTTGCGTGCGGCGACGTTCTCGACCACGGTGAAGATCAATCAGTCCATCCCCATCAGCCTGACGGTGCCGTTCAACCAGAACTTCAACATCCCGATCAATCAAACCATCCCGATCGACACCGTCATCCAGGTGCCGTTTGAAATCCCCTTCATCGGCACACGCATATTCGATGTGCCGCTGAAAACCAGCGTGCCGGTCACCCTCGATGTCAGCATCCCGGTGAAGCTCGAGGTGCCCATCGCGGCCGTGGTGCCGGTGAAGCTGGCGGTGCCCGTCAGCATCGCCGTGGCCGATACACCGGTGGACGTGATGCTGGCGCGCGCCGAGGACTACCTCGAAAACCTCGGCGGGCAGTTTGGGGTGAGGGCGGCGACACCAACCCCGTGAGCCAGCCGTCATGATCACCCTCCTCCTGACCGCCGTCGCTTATCTCCTCGGCTCCATCCCCTTCGGTGTGCTCGCCGGCTACGTCTTTCTGCGGCGCGACATCCGCGCGGGCGGCTCAGGCCATTCCGGCGGGACGAATACGATTCGGCAGGCGGGTTGGGTGGCGGGTGTGTCGGTGATCGTGCTCGACGTGGCGAAAGGGGCGCTGGCCGTTTGGCTGGCGATGGCCTACGGCGAGCCGGTATGGGCCCCGGCGCTGGCGGGGGGCGCTGTGGTCGCCGGACATTGCTGGCCGGTCTTCGCGGGTTTTCGCGGCGGCATGGGGTTGGCGACGGCGGGTGGCGTGATGCTGATCGCTTATCCGCTGGGATTCGTCGGCGCGCTCGGCGTGTTGCTGGGCGCGGCTTTTGTGCTGCGGCAACCCGCGCGCAGCGGTATTGCCACCGCGCTCTTTGGCCCGCCGCTCATCTGGCTGTTCAGCCAATCGGCGCAGGCGACGGCGGTGGCCGCGGCGGCGGGCCTCGTCATCGCCGTGCGCGCGCTACCGGACTGGAGTCGAAAACGGAAAGCGGTGTGGGATGTCGAAAGTAGAAAGTAAAAGTGGAAACCCTCCACCCCCTCAGCCTTCACCCTCTACTACGCCTTCGCCAGCGTCAGCAGCAGCGCGGTCTCACGGCAGATGAAACGGTAGCCGGCCCCGGCGGGGATGACGGTCATCTCACCGGCGCGGACGATGGTCACATCCCCGTCACTGGCCTCGATCCGCAGCTCGCCGCGCACCACCAGCCAGAAGCTGCCGGTGGCGGGCGCGGTCTGCTCGACGCCGATCCCCTTCCCGACCGCCAATAGCACCTCGTAATCTTCGATTTGCCCGAGGGTCAGGGGTTGAAACGGCTCGGTGATCAGGCCGGCCAGTCGCGCCAGACGGACCTTCTCCAGCGGGAGCTCATCGCTCGTGGAGTAGAAATGGCGATGCCCGTTGGTGCGCTCAGTGTAACCCGTGGGCCGGATGAGGAGGACCGTTGACCGCAGCACCGACCCCGAGCGGTGCATGACGCCCTTGGGCACCACGGCCAGCTCCTCGGCGTGCAGGTTGAACCGGCCGCGTTCCGTCTCGAGCGCGATGACGCCGTCCTGCACGAGGAACAACTCATCCTCGTCGAGATGCTTGTGCCACTCGATTTGGCCCTGGCAGACGAAGACGCAGATGACGAGGTGGCCGACGCTCGCCACCGGCCGCAGGGTGAACGGCTGCTGCAGCTCACCCGCGATGGCGCTGAGGTTGGCGGTCTGCAATGGCATGCAATGAGTGTCGTGTTTCCCGGGGCAGGTGTCAAGTGGCAAGCTGGGGCGGGTGCATTTCTATATTTTGGCCGGGCCGCATCCTGAGCGGAGGCCCGCAGTTTTTGCGGGCCGCAGTCGAAGGAGCGGCCAATAATCTGGAATGCACCCAGCTGGGGCTCATCAGGGTGTGGGCCAAGTCACCGCGCTCGCCCTGGGGGTCCATGGCGCATGTCGAGCGCCTCGCTCGCAACAATCTGCGGTACACTTTGCGACTGGCGCCCTCGGCCGGCACTCACTCGCGTTCGATGCAGAGCAGCCCTATGGTCACTTGCCCGTGGTGTGGCACACACTACTCCGCGTTTCAGCCCAATTGTCGCAACTGCGGCGGGCCGCTGCCCGCTCCGCTCGAGCCTCGACCCGTTGATGAGCCGACGGCCGGCCCGCCCGCCCTGCCCGAGCCGCCCCCACCGCCGCGCCCCATCTCCGACAGCTACGCGCTGCGGTTGCTGGCCGCCGATGGCGTGGGCATCGTCGCAGGGGTGCTCCTCTTCATCGGCAGCGTCTTCGCCTGCCTCGGGTTGATCCTCGTGGCCGGGATCGTGACCGCGCCGGTCGGGCTGCCGTTTGCGCTGATCGGCGTGGTGTTCGGCGGCGGCGGCGGGTTCCTCCTGCGCCGGCGCTTCCTTGAAAAGCGCCGCATCGTGGAGGTGTTGCGTCATGGGGTGGCCGTGCCCGGCGAAATCACCGACACACGCCTCAACGCCTCGGTCACCGTAAACGGCCGGCATCCGTGGGATATTGATTACGTGTTTCGGGTGGATGGACAGCAGCAGCAGGGCAGCGTCTCCACCCTCAGCCAGCCCGGCCCGCATCTGCAGCCGGGCAGCGCGGTCTATGTGCTGTGTATGCCCCGTCATCCGGAGAACAGCGCCCTCTATCCCCACCCATAACTCACTGGAGACAAAATGATCACCGCCGAAGCACTGATCCGAGGCTGGACCCGCAACAGCGAGTATGTGCACACGCACCTCAACGGGCTGACGCACGCCGAGGCCATGATGCAGCCGCCGGCGCGCGGCAACTGCAGCCTGTGGATTCTGGGGCACATCGTCTGTTACCGGAATTACGCCCTCAACGTCCTCGGCCAGCCCGGGGTCGTGGCGGAGGCCGTGGCCCGGCGGTTCGCCAAAGGCAGCGCGCCCATCCTCGCGGAGGAACCGGGCCTGCCGCGCTTCGAGGATTTGACACGGGCCTACGATGACGCGCAGCCACGGATCGTCGCCGGCCTGCGCGCGCTCACGCCCGAGGCCGCCGTCGAGGTGGTGACCCAGGGCGACTTCACCCTGCCCCGCGCAGAGCTGATCATGACCTACATGCGCCACGAGTCGTATCACGCCGGTCAATTCGAATTGCTGCGCGAGATCGCGCTGGCCCAGCGATAGAAACTTGGACAAGACCGCCTCAAGCGGGCGCTGGGAAAGCCGAACTGGCCGCACCCGACTGCGCTTTTCTTCTTGCACAACATGATCAAACGCATCCTCTTCGGCCTCGGCGTACTCGGACTGGTCGTCTTCATCTTCGTGCTCGGCTGGTCGGCGTACACCAACGGGCAGATCGATGCCATGGAAACGCGCAGCCACCGCGACGAGGCGCCCGGCCGGTTCGCGACGGTGCAGGGTTACGATCTTCATTATCAAGTCATGGGTGATCCGCAAAACGGCGTGCCGTTGCTGCTCATTCACGGTTTCGCCAGCGACGGCGGCGAGTTCCGTCGCCTCACGCCGGCGCTGGCCGAAGGGCGCGCTATCATCATCCCCGACCTGCTGGGTTTCGGGCACAGCCAGCGCGTGCCCGCGCCGACCGAGGCGTACACCCATCGAGGGTAGGCCGCGCTGCTGCGCGAACTGCTCGATGGGTTGGCGGTAGCTCAGGTGGATGTGGGCGGCGCTTCGTACGGCGGCGGCATCGCTTTGCAGTTCGCGTTGGATTATCCCGACCGCGTGCGTCGCCTCGTGCTGTTGGATGCGCAAGCGTACGAGGGCGGCGGCGGCGCGTGGGTGGCCAGTCTGCCGTTCGGCCTCGACCGCGCGCTGACGTGGTATGTGCTCGGCGGTGGGCCGGGCGCGGCGAGGCTGACGGGTTCGGCCTGTGCGCCCGACGGCGCCACGTGCTTCGGGGGCGAGTTCGAAGCGGCCCGGGACCGCATCGTCGGCATCGCCGGTCACACCGAGGCCCTGCTGGCCTTTAGCCGCACCGCGCGCGTGGCCCGCATCCCGCAGGAGATCGGCAACGTGGCGCAACCAGCGCTGGTTGTGTGGGGACGACAGGACGGCATCATCGCGCCGGAGTTTGGCGAGCGGCTGGCGCGCGAATTGCCGCAGGCGCGTCTGGAGTGGGTTGAGGGGGCGGGGCATGTGCCCCACATCGAAAGGCCAGAAGTGGTGCTGCCCCTGATCGATGCGTTTCTGCGCTGAGCTACGACTGGGACTCGCCCCGCTTCCAATCGCGGAAGACCTCGAGCAGGGCCTGCTCGGCGGCGGGCGTCACATCGCGTTCCGTCAACCGGCCGGTGAGGGCAATCGTCTGCCGCATCTGTTCGACATACCGCCGGCAGCCTTCGCAGCCCTGCAGATGCGCGTCGAAGCGGCCCCGCGCCTCCGGCGTCATTTCACCTTCAAGATATTCCGTTACCAGTTCAACCAACTCTTGACAGGTCAGGGCCTTTGCGCTCATTGCACCATGTCCGCTTCCTCATAATATCGTTCCAGCGCGCCGCGCACCTTTGACCGGGCCCGATGCAGCAACACGCGTTGATTAGTCTCCGAAATCCCCAAAACATTACAGATTTCTTTCGAGTCCCAACCTTCGACATCATGCAGGGTGATGACGGCCCGCTGGTTATCGGGCAACGCGGCGATGGCCCGCTCGATGCGACCCAGCGTTTCGTGGCGCACAGCGGCGTCCTCCGCGCTGCCGGTCTCCCACGGGCGTGGATTGGCGACCCAGTGTCCGGCCAACTCGCCCTGAGCGAAGAAGAGTTCCGGCTCGACCGCCGGTTCGTCGTCGGCCGGCTCGAAGTCGGCAAAGGGGATGGTGCGGTCCTCGCGCCTGGCCGTGGTGAGGGCGGTATTGGTGAGGATGCGAAACAGCCAGGTCTTCAGCGACGAGCGGCCCTCGAAAGAGCCGAGGCTACGCAGGGCCCTGGCCCACGTCTCCTGGGCGACATCCTCAGCCACGGCGGTGCTGCTCACGTAAATCGTAGCCAACCGCACCATCGAGGCATGGTATTGCTCGACGAGGCGCATGAAGGCGGCTTCATCGCCGGCGCGCAGGGCGGCCAGCA
>CAZSNP010000118.1:0-5309 GCA_964608265.1 uncultured Anaerolineales bacterium
GCGCATCTTCCCCGTTCACGCAACCTTCATCCATCCTTCGCCCTTCCTTCGCTGACGTCACGCTAACAAGCCCTTACACTATGGCCGGACACCCTGCCCGCCCCGTTTGCGCCCCCGTATCGTTGGGCAGGGGCGCCAAAAAAGAGCGACAAAGGTGTAACCAATCGGGAGGCCGTATGCCGCCAATTACTCGTTTTGCCGTGGGGTTGTGCGTCGCCGCTCTCAGCCTTGGCGCATTGACGCTCTCGCCCGTGCGCTCGGCGCCCGGCGTCGGCTACGACATCGTCTACGTGCGCCAGCCGCGCAAGGGCGACAACACCCACACGGTCTGGCCCGAGGTCTTTCACCCCGCCACGGTGGAGCCGGGTTCGGATTTGATGCTGCTGCATCCGAACGGCACGGAGGAAGTGCTGGTGGATACGACCAGCGGCGCAGTCACCGACCCGTTCATCTCCTTTGACGGGCAGTACGTCTACTACAGCTTCTTCCCCGATGTGACCGCAAATGAACTGAACACACAGCGCGGCAACCTGCCCTATCAGGGCGCAGATATTTATCGAATGCACCTCGGCACGCGGCAGGCGCAGCGGCTGACGTTCCAGGAGTTCACGCCCAACACCGGCGCGGGCAACTGGCTTGAGGCGAATCCCGTCAACCCGCCCGCCCAATACAACCGCCTCGGCTACGGCATCTTGAATCTCGGCCCCGCGCCGCTGCCCGGCGGCAAGATCGTCTTCGTCAGCAATCGCAACGGCTTCATCCCGCCGAAGGGATACACCAATCCCACGCTGCAACTATTTGTGATGGATTGGGACGGCAGCAACGTCACACCGATTGCGCCGCTGACCATCGGCAGCGCCCTGCACCCGACGCCGCTGGCCGACGGGCGCGTGATGTTCAGCAGCTTCGAGACGCAGGGCCTGCGCGATTCGCGCAACTGGGGCCTGTGGGCCATCAAACCCGACGGGCGCACGTGGGAGCCGCTGGTCAGTTCGTTCAAAGAGGCCGGCTCGTTCCACTTCGCCACGCAGCTCAGCAACGGCGACATCGTCGTTGAAGACTACTACAATCTGAACAACTGGGGCTTCGGCGCGCTGTACCGCTTCCCGACTCAATTGCCCGCCGGCGTGCCGCGCTTTCATCCGGCGAACGTCAATCAAAATCCGCCCATCACGCAGACGGTCGGCGCGGGCTTTGTCTATCCCTTCCGCATGCCGTTCACGCCGAAGGGCTTGTACTCGATCACGCCTTTCACGACCGCGAACGATGAAGCCGCGCCGTGCCCGGGCGGCGCGTCGTCGTGCAACAACGCCGCGCGCGTCGGCAAGTTCACCCATCCCTCCGCCGCGCCGAACAACGATTTGCTCGTGGCCTACACCGGCGGCCCGGCCAACGCCCTCGACCGGCCCGATGATTTGCCCGCCGTGGATGCCGGGCTGTACCTCCTCCCCGGCGGCAACCCGGTCAACAATGCCACGCAACTTGTGTTGATCAAAAACCTCCCGCAGTACAACGAAGTGTGGCCGCGCGCCGTCGTGCCGTATGTCGCCGTGCATGGAGTCGGTGAACCGGCGGCGCTCCCGTGGCTGCCGAACGACGGCGTCGAGCATCCGAACCTGCTGCCCGCCGGGACCCCGTTCGGCCTGATCGGAACGAGCAGCTTCTACAAACGCGAGAGCTTCCCCGGCAACAACGCGAACAACCGCTGGGGCGGGCTGGATGCCTTCAACACCGGCGAGAACGGCCAGAGCTTCAACTGGTTCACGCAGGGCGCGGAGGCGGGCAGATACACGGACGCCGACATCTGGGCGGTGCGCGTGCTCTCGATGGAGCCGAACACGCACCGCAGCTACGGCCCGAACAGCGGCCAGCATTTCTTCAACTGGGTGAACGAGAAGCTCCGCATCCTCGGCGAGATCCCGCTGCGCAAGTTCGATGCGCGGGGCAACCCCATCCTCGACCCGGAGGGCAACCCCGACACCAGCTTCCTCGCCAAAGTCCCGGCGGATACGCCTCTGACGTTTCAGATGTTGGATCGCAACGGCATAGTGCTGACGATGGCGCAGACCTGGCATCAGGTGCGGCCCGGCGAGGCGCGCTACGACTGCGGCGGCTGCCACGCGCACAGCCAGCAGCCGCTGGATTTCGAGCAGACCGCCGCCGCACAGCCGGGCTACGCGGTTTATGATTTGAGCAAGGTCACGCCGCTGCTCACGAAGGATGGGAGCGGCAACCCCGCGCTCAACGTCGTCAATCAACCGGCCGTCAACGTCGAGTTCTACCGCGACGTGCGGCCCATCCTCCAATCCCAGTGCGTGAGTTGCCACACCGGCAGCAGCCCGCCCGGCAACCTGAAGCTCGACGATTATGCCCTGTACGACATCGGCGACTTCACCTACCTGAGCGCGCCGGGCGATTACATGCGGCTGTGCCGCGATCAGAACTCGACGTGGGGCTACAAGCCGCTGGTGACGTACGGCGGCAACGCCTATTGGCGGCAGACCAACGCCAGCCGTTACGTGCGGCTCTTCCAGAGCCGGCGCAGTTTGTTGACGTGGAAGGTTTTCGGCGCGCGGATGGATGGCTGGACGAACGCCGACCATCCCACCGAAAGCACACCGGGCAACGCGGCCACCCTGCCGCCCGGCGCGCAGATCAACGACGCCGACCTCGACTTCATCCCCTCGACCGCGCACCCGGCGGGCGGGATGACGGGGCTGACCGCCGACCAGAAAATCACGCTGGCCCGCTGGATTGACCTGGGCTGCCCGATCAACACCGGCGAGGGCGGGGCGGATCAAAACTACGGCTGGTTCCTCGACGATGTGCGCCCGACGCTGACGGTGAGCGCGCCGCGCCCCGGCCTGAGCAGCACGCCGCTAAGTTTCATCCGCGTCGGCGTGGCGGATGCGTACACCGGCATCCAGCCCGGTTCACTCTCGATCACCGCCACGATCCCCATCGCGGGCCGCGCACCCGGCGCGCAACTGGCCGACCTTGCGCAGCCGGCCGGCGATGGCATCTTCACCATTACGCTGCCGGCGCCGCTGACGAGCGCGCCCGGTTCGCGGCTGTACGTTCAGGTGCGCGACGTGCAGGGCAACGTCACCCGCGTCGTGCAGTCGTTTTCGATTCTGACTCAGCGGGTGTTTCTCCCGGCGATCCGACGATGAGGCTGATGTCGTGAACAAAACGATCTATGGGCGCGGGCTGTGCCTGTATTTCTGCTGGTCGAGCGCGACGGGCACCGCCCGCCGACCACACGTACGACCGGTTGCCCTTCGCGCCCAACACCGGCGGGTTGATCCTGATTTCGCCGGGCCACATCGGCGTTTACGGCACTCAACCAGCCAGCCATAATCCGGGCGGGGAGGTCCGCCACTACGACCCGGTGGCCAAATCGTGGAGCGGTAGCCGCGTGGCGATGAGCGCCTTCGACGACCTTGGCTCAGCGGAGTACGGCCCGCGCCCGCGGCTGATCGTGTTCGTCAGCCCCGCCGGGCTGTGGCCTACGGCCCGCCCCCCGGCTTTGTCTTCAACGAGTCGGCCACATCGCGCAGAATCTGCTCGGCCTCTGCGGGCTCGGCCAGCCGGGGCTGATGGTTATCGCGGATGCGGATGGGGATGAGGTCGGCGCTCTGCAAGACCGCGCCGCGAAACGTCGCCCGCAGCATCACCCCCTGGATGGTGTACAGCGTGCCGTCGCTCCATTCCTGATCGAACACAAAGTTGCCGAGCGCATACGCCACCACCGAGCCGTTGGGCAACGTCTCGAAGCCCTGCACGTGATGAGGATTGTTGCCGACGATGAGCGTGGCCCCGGCATCGGCCAGGGCCTGCGCGCCGAGGGCCTGCTCCCATGTCAGTTGACCGGTGAACTCACGCCCCCAGTGCGGCAGCGCAATCACCACATCCGCCTGCTCGCGGGCGCGCCGCACCGCGTCGACGTACACTTCTTTGAGGAACGGCGCCGCCCCCGGCGAGGCCTCATCGGCCCACACCTCGCGGTTGATGGCGGTGAAGGCGACGAAGGCAAAGCGCACCCCGTTTACGGTGACGATCACCGGCGCCGCCGCCTCGACCAGATTGCGGCCGATGCCCACCGGCCGCATGCCGGCAGCGCTCAGATTGGCGATCGTGTCGAGCAGCGAGTCGTTGACGCAGCCGCGTTGCAAACCGCAGTCCTTGATGTGATTGGTCGCGCCGGTGATGACGTCGAAGCCGGCGAACCGCAACCCGTCCACCACTTCCGACGGCGCGAGCAGGTTGCGATGAAACTCCGCGCACGGGCTGGGCGGGTTGATGTCCGAGATCGAGGCGTCGAGGCTGCCGATGGTCAGGTCGGCGGCCTGGAGCGTGTCGGCCAGCGCGCGATACGGCAGGGCCATGTCCCCCGCATCCTTCGCAATCTGATACACACAGCGCGCCGGGTTGATGTCGCCGGTGAAGAGCAACGTGGTTTCGGGGATTGAGGTCTTCGTCGCCGCGGGCGTCGTCGCGGTCGCGCGCTCAACGGGTGCAGACGTTCGCGTCGGCCCGGATGGCGGCCGCGCGGTGGCCGAGGGGATGAGCGGCGCTCGCACCGTGGGCGCTGGGGCGACGGTCTCCGGCGCGCAGGCCGCGCACACCAGCAACACGGCCAGCGCGGTAAAGGGCCGGTCATGCGTTTTCACGGTGGTCGCGGACGGAGTCCGCTCCTACAGGGGGAGGTTGCCGCCCATCAACCTGGTGGCTTTGTCGAGCGCCTCTTTGAGCACCTTCTCCTGCGCGCTGAGCTCGGTGGAGAGGTTGAGGCCGGAACGCATCGAGGCCAGGGCCTGGAGTTTGTTGCCCTGCTTCACCTGCAAATTGCTGAGCTTTTTGAAGCAGGCTGCGCGCGTATCGCGCTCACCGAGTTGCCCGAAGAGATCGATTGCCTGCACATACAACTCGGCGGCCTGATCGATGTGGCCGGCGCCGTCGTGCGCGGCGGCCAGGTTGGCCAGCGCCTGCGCCTCGCGCATCGCGTCGCCCAGTTCGCGAAAAGTCTCCGGCGTCTCGGCCACTACCGCAATGGCGGCCGGCCAATCCTCCTGTGCCATGTGGATGACGCACAGGTTGTTGCGCATTTCCGCCGCGGCGGCGCGGTCGCCGGCGGCCTCGAATTGACGTTGGGCTTCGGTGAAGGCCGTGGCCGCCTCCGCCAAACGCTCGGCGCGGAAGTGGCGCAGACCCTGTTCCTTGAGTTCGTGTGCGGTCATGGATCAATACCTTTGCGCTCTTAATTGAAGTCAAGGAGGTCGAATGTCATGCCGAGGAGCGGAGCGACG
>CAZSNP010000119.1:0-5162 GCA_964608265.1 uncultured Anaerolineales bacterium
GTGGGCGCTGGATATTTTGGGAGGACTTACAATGACGCGGCCAACCCTCTCCCGGAGGGAGAGGGTGGCGCGATAGCGCCGGGTGAGGGCGAAATCCCGCAATGACCAGAAGAAAATCCGAACCAAAAGAGCACTACACCTATCCGCCCCTCCTCCAACGCGCCCGCGAGATGCGGCACCCGCTGACCCCGGCGGAGGCGAAGGTATGGCAGCGAGTCCGCAATCAGCAGCTCGGCGTGAAGATCCGGCGGCAGCATCCCATCGGCCACTTCATCGCCGACTTCTATTGCGCCAGCGCCAGGCTCGTTATCGAGATTGACGGCGACACCCACGCCGAACCGGATCAGGCCGAATACGACTCGGCGCGCACACAATGGCTGGATGAGCGCGGCTATCGGGTGATTCGGTTTAGCAACAACGACGTGCAAGCAAACATCGAGGGGGTGTTGGGGGCGATCAAAGAGGCGTGTGAGGGATAGAGTTCGCCCTCATCCCCCAACCCCTTCTCCCGCTGGGAGAAGGGAAGCGGGCCGCGATAATTTGGAGTGGATTTTCAATGATCAGGCCCGCTCCCTCTCCCGGAGGGAGCGGGCTGGGGTGAGGGCGAACTCCCCATCTTCACACACTCTCCCGCGCCAGCACGGCGGCGCCGACCACGCCGCTGGCATCCTTCAGGGCTGCCGGCACGATCTTCACCTTGTTGAGGTCGGTCTTGTTCACGAAGTGCGCCTGCGCGACTTTGCGGATGGGGGCCACGAAGCGGTCGCCCATGCGCTCGGTCACCCCGCCGCCGATGACGATCATCTCCGGATCGAGGATGTTGACGAGGTTGCCGGCCAGCACCCCGAGCGTGTGCTGGCTCTGCGCCAGCGCCGCCAGCATCACCGCATCCTTGCGCTTCACCGCCTCATCAATCGTGCGGCTCGTCAAGCGGCCCTTGCCGATCTCGTCGATGAGTTGCGGCACGAGGGTGGCTTCACCCGCTGCCGCGCGCTCGCGGATCATCCGCTCCATGCCGTTGCGGGCCGCGATCGGCTCCACCGCGCCGGGCTGGTTGTGCGCGTGGTCGAGTACGCCGTTGCTCATATCGAAAATGGTGTGGCCGACCTCGCCCGCGCCGCCGCGAAAGCCAATGTGCAATTGGCCGTTGAGGATGATCCCGCCGCCGATGCCGGTGCCGACGAAGATGGCGATCATATCCTTCACGCCCACGCCCGCGCCGTGCCGGTGCTCGCCGAGCGCGCCGACGCGCACGTCGTTGTTCACAAACGCCGGCAGACCGAAGTGGTCGCGGAGGCGGTCGGCCAGCGGCATATCCTTCCAGCCCTTGCCGAGGTTGACGGCCACCCGCACGATGCCCCTCTCCGGGTCCACCGGGCCGGGCACGCCCACGCCGATGCCGCCCAACGCCTTCGCTTTCACGTCCGCGCTTTTGAGCGCGCGCTCGATCGCGCCGGTCAGGCGCTCGAAGACACCCTCCACGCCCAGCTCGGGCTGGGTCTTGCGCTTCTCCAGCGCGATCAATTGCCCTTTCGCATCCACCACCCCCGCGCGGATGCTCGTGCCGCCGAGGTCAACGCCGATGAAGAGTTTTTTGGCCATGATGTCTCCAATGAAATAGGCATAAGGCGTAAGGGAGCAAGGACGCCGGGGCTCCCGCTTGGGCCTTACTCCTTGGGCCTTGCGCCCTCTTCCACCAGCAAGCGTCGCACCACCTTGCCGACAAAGTTCTTGGGCAATTCGTTACGAAACTCGATCTCCCACGGCACGGCGTACTCCTCGAGGCGGCGCTTGCACAGGGCGATGAGTTCCTCGGCGGTGAGCTGGGCGCCGTCGCGCAAGACCACAAACGCCTTCACCAATTGCTCCGGCGAGGTGGGCTGCGGCACGCCGACGACGGCGACCTCTTTCACCTTCGGGTGCTCGTATAGCACCTCCTCCACGTCGCGCGGATAAACCTGGTAGGCCCCGGCCAGGATCATCTCGCGCTTGCGGGCCACGATCTCGACAAAGCCGTCGGCATCCATCCGCGCCATATCGCCGGTGAGCAGCCAGCCGTCCGCGGTGATGAAATCGCTCCGGCGTTCCGGCCAATAGCCCATCATCACCTGCGGGCCGCGCACCGCCAGTTCGCCGACCTGCCCCGAGGCCAGGTCGCGCCCGGTGGCCATATCGACGATCTTGGCCTCGGTGGAGGGCAGCGGGATGCCGATGGAGCCGACGCGCCGCCGCCCGCTGAGCGGGTTGGCGTGGGTGGCCGTCGTGGCCTCGGTCAGCCCGTAGCCTTCGACCAGCTTGCCCCTGGTCAATTTCTCGAAGGCCTCCTGCACCTCCACCGGCAGCGGGGCCGAGCCGGAGAGGCAGGCCTTGATGGAGCTGATGCCGTACTTGCGCACGCCGGGGAAGTTGTTGATGGCCATGTACATCGTCGGCGCGCCGGGGAAGATGGTGGGCTTGTAGGCTTTGATGGCTTTGAGCACCGCCTCGGTCGAGAACGACGGCATGACGATCATCGTCGCCGCCAGCGCCACCGGCACATTCATCGCTGCCGTCATGCCGTACACATGGCTGAACGGCAGCACCGAGAGGAAGGTCTCCTTGCCCTCGCGCGCCTCCGGAATCCAGTGCCGCGTCTGCAACGTGTTCGCGATCAGGTTGCGGTGCGACAGCATCACGCCCTTGGGGTCGGCGGTGGTGCCGCTGGTGAACTGGATGAGGGCCAGGTCATCCGGATGCACGTTGACTTCGGGGGCGTGCGGCTCGTGCTTGTACAGCTCGGCCGACATCAGGTGCAGCCCGGCTTCGAGCGGCAGGTCGAGCTTGTGGCCCTCCTTCACCTCGCGGGTGAGCATGAAGGCCAGCTTCTGCGGCTCGGGCAGATAGTCTTTGACGTTGGTGAGGATGACGTGCGTCAGCCCGGTCTGCGCCTTCACGCTGCGGGCGACGGCGGCGAGCCTGGTCAGCGTCACCAGGGCCGTCGCGCCCGATTCTTTCACCTGCCGCGCCAACTCGGTCGGCTCGGAGAGCGGCGTGGTGAACACCACCACCGCCCCCATCTTCAATGCGCCGTAGTAGGCGATGACGGTCTGCGGCAGGTTGGGCAGGAGCAGCAGCACCTTCTCGCCCTGCTGCACCCCGAGCGCGCGCAGCAGGTTGGCGAAGCGCGACGACTCGCGGTTGAGGCGGCGGTAGCTCAGCCGGTTGCCCTCGAAGATGATGGCGGTCCTAAGTGGGAAGCGCCGCGCCGCCGAGCGCAGAAAACGATAGATCGGCATATCGGGGATGCCGATGGTGAACGGCACGCCGTCATCGTAATGGCTCAACCACGGCCGCTCGCGGCGCAACCGCTCGTGGGCGTCGGTCTCCATCGGGTGGGCGGGCGAGCGGCGGGCTTTGGTCTCGGTGACGAAGCGCTCGACGGCGCGGTTGACGGCGTCCCGGCGTTCGAGCATCACCAGATGCGCGCTGACGCCCACATCCACCTCTTCGGCGTTGGGGATGAGGCGCGCCACCTCCTCAAAATACTGCGGGTCGAAGACGACGTCGCGGTTGCCGCGGATGACGAGCGCCGGCATGCGCACCTGCCCGAACAGGTCGCGCCCGTTCCAGCAGCTGAGGGTGTTGCGGTACATCGTCTGCATGATGTGCGGCGTGGTGAAGAACAGGTCTTTGAGCCAGGTGGCCTGTGCGACGTTGAGCAGCGCGGCGGGCAACCGCAGGGCAGCTTTGTGAACGGGATGCAGGTTGTACTCGACAGCGGAGGCGATGAGGACGAGTTTGCTCACGCGCTCGGGGTGGGCCAGCGCGTATTCGGTCACAATCGCCCCGCCGAACGAGTGGCCGAGCAGCACAAACGGCTCGGTCACGCCCAGCACGTCGAGGGCGCGGTCGATGTCGCTGACGAACTCGGCCATCGTGTAATGCGCGTCGGCGGGTTTGTCGGCCATGCCGAAGCCGCGCAGGTCGAGCGCCAGACAGCGCGAGTCGTCGGAGAAGGCCTGCAGTTGATAGCGCCACTGCACCGCGTGCCCGCCGTAGCCGTGGATGAAGACCATCGTCCGCACCGGCCGGTCGGGGGCGATGTCGATGGCGCTCAGCCGCAGCAACGGCTTGTCGCTGAGCCGCACTTCCCGGCGATAGAGTTCGATGTCAACATCCATAGTCCGGTGGTCGAGTAGCCAAACGGTCGAAGGGTCAGCGCCTACCTGACGATTTGACCACCCGACCATCCGACGATTTTCTCCAGCAACCTGGGGCCGAGGATGAGCAGGCCGACGATGACCGAGGTGAGCGAGGCCAGCAGCACGGCAGCCGCCCCCACGTCCTTTCCGATTTTGGCGAGCTCGTGATATTCGGGCGAGGCCAAATCTACAATGGCCTCGATGGCGGTGTTGAGAAATTCACACACCCACACGCCCGCCACGGTCAGCGCGATGATGGCCCACTCCACCCGGTCGAGGCCGAGCCACAGGCCGGCGACAAAGACTGCGGCCGAGGCCACCGCGTGTATCCACGCGTTTTCCTGAGTGCGCAGCACATACCACCAACCGGCGGCGGCATGCCGAAATGACGCGATGCGATTGATGGCGCGGCGAGGTTGTTGAGTTGGCGAGGCCATAGCGTGCCGAGACTATAACGCGGATGAGGGATGTTGGCAACGGATGCTGGCAGCGGATGCAGGGCGTGTGCAAAGTCGCCGAGTCAGCCCTCATCCCCCGGCCCCTTCTCCCGCTGGGAGAAGGGGAGCCGGCCCTGACAATTGGGAGCGGCGTTCCACCGGTGCGATCCACTCCCTCTCCCAGCGGGAGAGGGAAGGGGTGAGGGCGAACTGTCGGCATCGTTTGGACTTTGCACACACCCTGGCAGCGGATGGGGGCAGCGGATGCTGGCGGCGGATGTGGGCAGCGGATGATGGCGGCGGATGATGGCGGCGGATGATGGCAGCGGATGCTGGCGGCGGATGCTGGCAGCGGATGGGGGCAGCGGATGTTGGCAACGGATGGGGGCAGCGGATGGGGGCAGCGGATGCGGGCAGCAGATGATCGCAGCGGATGATAAGCGGATGGAACGGATGCCGACGAGGCCGCGTCCATCCGCCGCACCCGTTCATTATCCGTTGCCGCTATCGGTTATCCGCTTCATCCGCTGTAGAATCCCCCTAT
>CAZSNP010000120.1:0-4768 GCA_964608265.1 uncultured Anaerolineales bacterium
CTTCGTTGACGAGGCGGGCGGCAAGGCCAGGCGTGTGCTGGTGCCGGTGAAGAGCGGCAACGTGAAATCGGGCGACGATCACCGCCGCCAGATACATAGAATGAAAGCAGAGGGCTGATGGCTGACTACGAACCCAAACCCGAGCACCGCTTCACCTTTGGCCTGTGGACGGTTGGCAACATTGGCCGCGACCCGTTCGGCGCGCCGACCCGCGCGCCGCTCTCCCCGGTCGAACTCGTGCACTTGCTGGCCGGCACCGGCGCGTACGGCGTCAATTTCCACGACAACGACCTGGTGCCCATCGACGCCACGCCCGCCGAACGCGACCGCATCGTCCGCGACTTCAAGAAGGCACTTAAGCAAACGGGCCTCGTGGTGCCGATGGCGACGACCAACCTGTTCAGCGACCCGGCCTTCAAGGACGGCGCGTTCACGTCGAACGACCCGCGCGTGCGGGCGTACGCCTTGCAGAAGACGATGCAGGCGATTGATCTGGGCGTCGAACTCGGCGCAAAGGTGTACGTGTTCTGGGGCGGGCGCGAGGGCACCGATACCGACGCCGCGAAGAACCCGCTCGAGGCCGGCAAACGCTTCCGCGAGGCGCTTAACTTCCTGTGCGAGTACGTGCGCGATCAGGGCTACCGGCTCAAGTTCGCGCTGGAGGCCAAACCCAACGAGCCGCGGGGCGACATCTACCTCGCCACCACCGGCCACATGCTCGCCTTCATCGAGACGCTCGACCACCCGGAGATGGTGGGCGTCAACCCCGAGGTCGCCCACGAGCAGATGGCCGGGCTGAACTTCCTGCACGGCGTGGCACAGGCGTGGGAGGCCGGCAAGCTCTTCCACATTGACCTCAACGACCAAAACTTCGCCCGCTACGATCAGGACTTTCGCTTCGCGTCGCACAACCTCAAGCAGGCCTTCTTTGTGGTGAAGTTCCTGGAAGACGTGGGCTATTCCGGTATGCGTCACTTCGACGCGCACGCCTACCGCACCGAAGACTACGCCGGGGTGAAAGCCTTCGCGCGCGGCAACATGCGGAGCTACCTCATCCTGAAAGAAAAGGCGCGCCGGTTCAATGAGGACAGAGAGATTCAGGGCCTGCTCGCTGAAGCCAGGCACGAGGATGGCACGCTCACCAGGTTCACCGGCAAGTACAGCGCGAAGAAGGCCAGCGCGCTCAGGGCGCAACCCTTCGACCGTGAGGCGCTTGGCCGGCGCGGCTTCAACTACGAGCAGCTCGATCAATTATTGTTCGAGTTATTGATGGGCGTTCGTTAGTCTGACGGTCACATAGTCTTGTAGTCGCGGAGTCCATCGCGCGACCACTCGACGATTTGACTACTCGACTACCCGACAATGCTACTCCTCGGCATTGACACATCCACGACGGCGACCAAAGCGCTGCTGATGGACGAAGCGGGGGGCGTGATCGCCGTCGCGGCGAGCGAATACCCCTACGACACCCCGCGCCCCGGCTGGACGGAGCAACATCCCGACCTGTTTTGGGACGGCACGGTCGAGAGCATCCGCGCGGTGCTGGCGAAGGCCGACGTCGCGGGTCGCGACATCGCCGCCGTCGGCCTGACCGGGCAGATGCACGGGTTGACGCTGCTCGACGCGCATGGGGCCGTCATCCGCCCGACGATCTTGTGGAACGATCAACGCACGGCGGCGCAATGCGCGGCCATCACGGCGCGCGTCGGGGCGCAGCGCGTGATTCAACTCACGGGCAACCCGGTGCTCACCGGTTTCACCGCGCCGAAGATCCTGTGGGTGCGCGAGCACGAACCGGAGCACTTTGCCCGCATCGCCACTGTGCTGTTGCCGAAAGACTACGTGCGCTGCAAATTGACCGGCGAGTTCTTGAGCGATGTCGCTGACGCATCCGGCACGTCGCTGTTCGATGTGGGCGCTCGGCGCTGGTCGGAGGCAATGCTGGCCGCCCTCGACCTCCCCCGCGCCTGGCTGCCCGAGGTCACTGAGAGCAATGTGGTCAGCGCGCGGGTGAATGCGGATGCGGCGGCGGCCACCGGGCTGAGCGCGGGCACGCCGGTCGTGGCGGGCGCGGGCGACCAGGCCGCCGGAGCGGTGGGGATGGGCATCCTGCGCGCGGGGGCGGTGTCGCTGCAACTCGGCACCTCGGGCGTGATCTTCGCCGCAGCCGACGAGTATCAACCCGAAGCGCAGGGGCGGTTGCACGCCTTCTGCCACGCCGTGCCGGGCAAGTGGCATTGGATGGGCGTGATGCTCTCGGCGGCCGGCAGCTTCCGCTGGTGGCGCGATGTGATTTCTGATTTTGGATTTCTGATTGCCGATTTGCCGCAATCAGAAAGCGGCAGTCAGAAATCAGCAATCGCCTATGAGAAGCTGACCACGCTCGCCGCCGCCATTCCCGCCGGCAGCGAGGGCCTGTTCTTTCTGCCCTATCTCACCGGCGAGCGCACGCCGCACCCCGACCCGAATGCGCGCGGGGCGTTTGTGGGATTGGGCGTCCATCACACCGCCGCGCATCTCACGCGCGCCGTGCTCGAAGGCGTGAACTACGGCCTGCGCGATTCGTTGGAGCTGATGCGTGGGCTGGGCCTGCGCCCGGCGCAGGTGCGGGCGTCGGGTGGCGGGCTGCGGAGCGGGTTGTGGCGGCAAATGCTGGCGGATGCGTTTGGAGTTGAGATCGCAACCGTCACCAGCGCCGAAGGCGCGGCCTATGGCGCGGCGCTGCTGGCCGGGGTCGGCGCGGGTGTGTGGCCGTCGGTCGAAGCGGCGGGCGATGCGGCCGTGCGCGTCACCGGCATCACTTCACCCGGCCCCGACGCGGCGACGTACGCCAAGCTGTATTCAAACTACCGCGCGCTCTATCCCGCCCTCAAAGATCCGTTTGCAGCGATGGCGTAGTTGCAGAGCGCACAACGCGCTACGGCGCTTCGCCGTTCAGAATTTTTGCCACTTTCGCCAAGTCGATGTTGCCGCCCGACACGACGCAGACAACTTTTCCGTGACCGGCCCTGCCCGCGAGCGCGGCAGCGAGCGCCAGCGCACCCGCGCCCTCGGCCACGACGCGATTGCGCTCGATCATCAATTTGATCGCGGCGGCGGTGTCGGCCAGCGACACCGTGAAGCCGCCGTCGAGCACGCGGCTGACCAGCGGCCACATCTCCGCCAGCACGCCGCGACTGCCTGAGCCATCCACGAACGAGGGCGTATACGGCACTTCAATCGGCGCGCCGTTTTGCAGCGCCGCCGCAAAGGCGGCCCCCGTCTCCGGCTCGGCGGCGAATACTTTCGCGCTTGGCCTTAACGCGTGAATGGCAATCGCAATGCCGCTGCTCAATCCCCCTCCCCCGTACGGCACCACGACCGCCGCCACATCCGGCAGGTCTTCGATGATCTCGAGTCCAATCGTCCCGTTACCGGCGACCACACGCCGATCACTTACCGGATGGATGAATACCCCCTCCTGCCCCGGATAGTGATGGGTCACGATGACGTTCCACCATTCCACATACGGCACTTTGAGGATGCGCGCGCCGAGGCGGGTGGTCGCGGCGAGCTTGGCCTCGGGCGCGTGCTCGGGGACGATGACGCTGCACGCCACGCCAAGCCGGCGCGCGTTCCACGCCACGCCCTGCGCCATGTTGCCGGCGCTGGCCGTGTACACGCCCTGCGCGAGTTGTTCCTTCGCCGCTTGCGCGATGGCGTTGCCCGCGCCGCGCAGCTTGAACGAACCGATGGGTTGCAGGCATTCGAGCTTGAGGTAGATTTCGGCGGGCGCATCGTCCACGTTGAGGCGCACCAGCGGCGTGCGCAGCACCAGGCCGCGCAACCGTTCGCGCGCCGCGCCGATATCGGCGAGGGTGACGGAGGCGGGCGTCAGGGGAACAGTTGTCATGGTATTGCCCAGATTTCGCCCTCACCCTAACCCTCTCCCTCCGGGAGAGGGAATGCGTCGTTTCATTGTGGAGCCTTCTCCCCTCTCCCAGCGGGAGAGGGCGGCGCTGCGGCGTCGCAATGCGACGCCGCAGCGCGGGTGAGGGCGAGCTGTAATCGTTCAACGATCTTACGAATGATCGCGGCTGCCGCCCAACTCGATCGCCACGCCCATCCCCGTCTCCCTCGCGCGTTGATAGATGTGATGGGCCGAGGCCAAATCCTCCACCGCCAGCCCAAGCGATTTGAACAGCGTGATCTCCTTCGGCGACTCGCGGCCCGCGAGTTGGCCGAGCAGCAGCTCGCCGATCTCGCCTCGGATGTGGTCGTCGCCGACGGCCCCCTCCTTCTTGGGAAAGAGAAAATCGCCCGCCTCGTTGAGCGTGGACTCGCGCCGATCCGCGAACAGCTTTGACTTCACGACCGCTGCGGTATCGAGTTCACGCGTGAAGGGCACGCTCGACCCGACGGCGTTGATGTGCGTGCCCGGCGCCAACCACTCGCCGAGCAGCACCGGCTCTTTGGCTGAAGTCGTCGTACATATGAGATCGGCACCGGTCACCGCGTCCTTCGCCGTCGCCATCGGCTCGACGGTGATGGCATGCCGCCCCGACTCGCGCTCGGCGAAACTATGTGTGTGTGCGGGATCGTGGCTCCACACGCGCGCCCGGCGGATGGGACGCGCGAGCAGCATCGCCTCGAGGTGGGTGCGCGCCTGCACGCCCGAGCCGAGGATGGCCAAATCACCGGCGTTGCTATTCGCCAACAGGCGAGTAGCAACGCCGCTCACCGCCGCCGTACGGATGGCCGTGATCGAGCTGGCGTCAATGATGGCGAG
>CAZSNP010000121.1:0-4359 GCA_964608265.1 uncultured Anaerolineales bacterium
GGGGTGAGGGCGAGCCGAGTGACTTTGTACATGCCCTGCAACGCAACAACGCTCTGTTTGCCAACTCGTCATTTTGATTTACACTTGCTTTATCCATTCGCCCACTTCAAAATCCGAAAGCCCCCTTCTGCATGTCCCGATTCATCGTAGACGGCCAACCCATTGAGTTCCGCGAGGGCGACAGCGTGCTGGTCGCCATGCTGCGTGCCGGGCAATATCCGACGAGTGGTGGCTGCCTGTGCCTCGGCGGCGATTGCCCGCACTGCATCGCAATCGTGGACGGGGTCGCGTACACGCGAACTTGCCAGGCTGCCGCCCGGCCCGGCCTCATCGTCGAGCGCCATCCACAAACAGGTGAGCCACCGCTACCAACCGCGCCGTTACACAACGTCGAAGTCGCCGCCCGAAATCTGCATAGTGATGTTGTGGTGATCGGGCAAGGCGCGTCGGGCCGCGCGGCGGCGGACGAAGCGCGAGCGGCGGGCAAGCGCGTCATCACCCTCGACGCGAAGGATGGGCAGGAGGTCATCGGCATCTACCTCGGGCCGCTGGTGGTGGCGCGGACATCCGAGGGCATGTGGCACGTTCACGCGCACGAAGTGATCGTGGCGACGGGCGCGGCGGAGCTTCAACCGGTCGCGCCAGGCAACGAGCTGCGTGGCCTGGTCACCGCGCGCGCCGCGTCGCAACTGCACGCGGCCGGTGTCGATCTCGGTCGCGTCGTTGCAATCGGCGCGCCGCCCGAAGGCGTGAACGCGCAAATTGCCGAAGGCTCACTTGTGCGCTTTGCGGGAGACGGTCGCGTGCAGGCCGTGGTGGTGCGGGATGCCGCTGGCACCGAGCGCCGCCTCCCGTGCGACACCGTCTCCGCCGGCCTCGGGCTGCATCCGCGCGACACCCTCCTCCGCATCGGCGACGGGCTGAACGTGCGCGCCGCCGGCGAGGCTGCACTCACTCCATCACTCCCGCCGTGCCCGGCTGCCGGGACGGTGTGCCATTGCTCGGGCGTCAGCGTGGCCGACCTCGATGCGGCGTGGGGTCGCGGCTTTCACGAAATGGAATTGATAAAGCGCGCGACGCTCGCGGGCACCGGCACATGCCAGGGCGCGACGTGCCTGCCGTACCTGCGCAGCTTCCTCGCGCAACGTACAGCGGAGCGGCACGTTGCGCCGTTCACCGCGCGACCGGTCACGCGACAGCTCACATTGGGTGAAGCCGCTGCCGGTGCGCATCATCGCGCCACGCCGCGCACCGCGCTCGATGCCGAGCATCGCCGCCTCGGCGCGCGGATGGATCGCGTCGGCGGGTGGTGGCGGCCATGGACGTACGGGAACTTTCTCGAAGAGTATTGGGCCGTGCGCGAGGCCGTTTCCGTCGGCGATGTGAGCACGCTCGGCAAAATGCTGGTCGCCGGCCCCGACGCGCTCGAATTGCTCGAGCGGTTGTATCCGACGCAGGTCGCAACCATCAAGCCCGGCCGCTCGCGTTACGTGTTGATGCTCAACGAGCGCGGCTATGTCCTCGACGATGGGCTGATCAGCCGTGATAGCGAGAGTCGTTTCGCCCTCACCTTCACCAGCGGGGGAGCGAGCTTCGCCGAGATGTGGGTGCGCGATTGGGCGGAGACGTGGGGGCTGGAGGTGCGGCTGCTCAATCAAACGATGTCGCTCGGCGCCATCAACGTCACCGGCCCGCTGACGCACGAGTTGCTGCGGCGCGCCGGGTTGGCGCAGCCGTTGCAGTACATGCAGCACACCCAGGCCGAGGTCGCCGGCGTGCCGTGTCGCATCTATCGCCTGAGCTTCACCGGCGAGATTTCGTACGAGTTGCATCACCCCTCCGAGCACTCGGCGCAATTGTGGCGCACGTTGCTCGACCTCGGGCGTGATCTCGGGATCAAGCCGCACGGCATCGAGGCGTTGTTGAAACTGCGGCTGGAGAAAGGCCACCTCATCGTCGGGCAGGATACCGACTTCGACTCGACGCCGCGCCGCGTGAACATGGAGTGGGCGGTGAAGATGGACAAACGGGATTTCGTCGGCAGGCCAGCCATCATCCGCACGAACAAAATCCCGCTCGACAAACAGCTGGTCGCGCTCGAAATGGAGAATCCTGCCCCGCTGGAGGGCGAGGTGCTGTGGCGCAACGGCGAGTACGCGGGCTACGTCACCTCAAGTTTTCAATCGCCCGTGCTGGGCAGGGCCATCATGCTGGCGTGGATGAAATTGGACGATGGCGCGCTGCCCGCCTCGGTGACGATTGCGGGCCGAACGGCTCGCCGCGTGGCTGCGCCGTTCTACGACAAGGAGGGCGCCCGTGCCCGCGCTTGAAACCCTCCCCGCCACGCGTATCGTCGCCGCGCCCACCGCACTCGATTCCGCGCGCTGGCCCGATGGTTCACTTCCACTCCGCACCGCGCCGGATGAAGTTCTGCTCGTTCACACCGCATCCGTTTCCATCGGTTCATCCGCGCCTCATCCGCTGCCAACATCCATCGGTTCATCCGCGCCTCATCCGCTGCCAACATCCATCGGTTCATCCGCGCCTCATCCGTTGACGACCGACCCGCACGCCATCATCGCGCCCGAGGGGAGCTTCATGGGAATGTGGCTGCCGCTGGCCGAGGCGCTGGAGTATCTCGAACGCGCCTGCGCGTGGGAGTTGCCGACGGCCCGGCCCGCCTTCGCGCAGGGTGCGGTGGCCAACATCCCGTTGAAGCTGTGGTTCGAGCACGACCGCGTGCTCTTCATCGTGCAATCGCCCTTCGCCGCCGACTTCGAGGAACGAATGAAGTGGTAGCTGCCCGGCCACGAATTGCACGAATGACACGAAGATACAATTCGCGAGAATTCGTGCAATTCGTGGCAAAAGCAGTTTTGCGCGGACAAACTGATGAATGAATTTCAAGAGCAGCGCATCAACCTGAAGTGGCCCGAGCCACAGCGCAGTTACGATGTCGTCATCGTCGGCGGCGGCGGGCACGGCCTGGCGACGGCGTACTACCTCGCGACACGGCACGGCGTCACGAACGTCGCGGTGGTCGAACGCAGCTACATCGGCGCGGGCAACTCGGGCCGCAACACCACCGTCATCCGCAGCAACTACGGCCTGCCCGAGGCCGTGCGCTTTTATCAACGCAGCGTCGAACTGTATCAACACCTCGAAGCCGAGACCGAGCGCTGGGTGATGCACAAACAGAAAGGGTTGCTGTGGATCGCGCACAACGAGGCCGGGCTGCGGGCCGAGCGGGCGCGCGCCGTCGTCAACACCGCCTTCGGCGCGCAGACTCAATTCGTCACGCCGCAGGAGATCAAAGAGATTTGCCCCGAGATTGACCTCCGCGGCGGGGATGTGTGGCCGGTGATGGGCGGCTCGTATCACCCCGAGGCCGCCACCGCCCGGCACGACCGCGTGGTGTGGGCGTTCGCCGAGGGCGCGATGCAGCGCGGCGTGCATGTCCATCAACGCACGGCCGTGACAGGGATCAACGTGACCGGCGGGCGAGTGACAGGAGTGGAGACGAACCGCGGGCCGATTGCGACGCGGGCCGTGGTCAGCGCGGCCGGCGGGCACGTCACGACGCTGGGCGCGATGGCCGGACTGCGGCTGCCCATCCGCACGCACCCGCTGCAGGCCTTCGTCACCAATCACTACGCTCGCACCTTCGGCCCGATTGTGGCCTCGACTGCGCTGCTCTTTTATTTTTCACAGACCGCGCGCGGCGAGATGCTCATCGGCGCGGAGATTGACCGGCAACCGAGCTACAGCTATCGCTCCGGGCACAACTTTCTGCAGGATTGTTCGTTGCGCGCGGCGACGCTGTTCCCGTTTCTGCGCGACCTGCGCATCCTGCGCCAGTGGGTGGGCGTGTGCGACATGAGTCCCGACTTCTCACCCATCATGGGCGTCACGGATGTCGAGGGATTCTTCATCACCACCGGCTGGGGCACGTGGGGATTCAAAGCCATCCCCGCCGGCGGCGAGCAGATGGCGCTGGCCGTCGCCACCGGCAGGATGCCCGAACTGATCGCGCCGTTCGCCCTCAGCCGCTTTGCGAACGATCGCACGATGGCGGATCGGGGATCAGCCGGGACGAATTGATCCGGCGCAGACCGACGGGGTTTCAAAAACCGAGTCGGTCTATGAGCCTGAAAGGTGACGCACGATGAGCCTCAACCTCCCCTGCCCACACTGCGGCGCGCGGCCCGTCGAGGAGTTCGTATACGGCGAAATCCCCGCCGTGCCCGACACCCTCACCGACCCCGACGCCCGCGACCTCGACCGCGCCTTCATGCGCGCCAACCCCGAGGGCGTGCAGACCGAGCGCTGGTTTCATCTCTTCGGCTGCCGGCGCTGGCT
>CAZSNP010000122.1:0-4180 GCA_964608265.1 uncultured Anaerolineales bacterium
GGCTCCAGCACCTCGCAATCGGCGCCCCAGCCGCGCACCCAGGGAAGCATATCCAGCGTATCGGCCACCTGCACCTGCCACCGGAGCCACCCGGGTTTCTCGGGGTCCTCGACCGTTGCCTGCGAAGGATGCCAGCGGGTCTCAAGCACGCGCCTTCTGACCTGCGGGCTGAAACGCAACACCACCCGCTGAGTGTCCTCGCCCATCACGATGCTCCAGGCGGTGCGCAGAATGTCGAGGCCGGGAAAATCGGGCGGGAGGGCGTAGCCCTCGCGGGTCAAGCGCGCGGATTCGATGCGTTCCAGCTTGTAGGCGCGCACGGCGTTGACGGCGGAGCTGTGCCCGATCAGATAGGTGGCAAAGCCGATGGGTGAGGGCTCAATCAGATATGTTGAAAAGGTGGTCTCAAAGGGCTTGTTCCAGTTGAGGGGGCGGTAGCTGATGACGATTTTCTTGCGATAGATGTATCCCCGCACTACCTCGCGGAAGATCGGCTGATAGCCCTCCTGCGCAGGCCGGCTGGCCAGCTCGCGCGCGGCCTGCTCGATTTCGTCGCCCACCCCGGCATCGGCCTTAAGCACGCTGGCCAGTTTGAGCAGGGCGGTCTCGGCTGGTTCGTTGCGTTTATCGTGTTGCTTGGCGAGCAGCCGCGCGCCGAGGTAAAGCGTGACGGCTTCCTCGGGTGATAGGTCGAAGGAGCGCAGACGCCCCTCCTTGAGGGTCAGGGGAAACCAATACACACCGTCTTTGAACACTTTCCCACGGTCTTCCAGCTCGCGCAGGTAGTTGTTTACTGAACGGCGTTCCAGCCCAAGCTCTTCCGCAATCTCGGCCTCGGTCAGGCCGCGGGCATTGCGGGTCAGCAACAGGTCGAGTCGCTCGAGCCGCTGCAGTTTGGTGGCTTCGTCAATCTTCGGCATCGCCCTTTGCCTCCCGTAATCTCAGTGTACGGGCCAGTTGGAAAATTACAAAGCGATATGTTCCAGCCTTAGTTAGAAAACCAGGAGCGTCCTTCCCGCCGAGCTTTGTTCTCTTCCCTGAGCTTCCGCAGGTAATTGTTCGCCGTGCGGCGCTCCCAGCCCAGTTCGCTCGCGATGTCAACTTCTCGAATACCCCATGAAAATCGTTTGAGGAGACGCAACACCAGATTCTCGCGATTTTCATGTTCCCCTTTGGGCAAGCGAGCCATAAGACACCTCCTGAAAGATCTTGATACCTTCAGGATATGACCCGGCTGGAATCTATTTTTCCAATCAGGGAAGCCGATGCGGGGAAGAATTGTGAACGGGCTGGCCTGAGCTGTGGGCGAACCCCGCAATTCTCAATCTGGGCGAAACAGACGTCACTATTCGAAGAGTGAGCGCCTATCGGACCAAGGCGCGTAAGACAGAAGGCGATTTTCCGGGGAAACGAAGCACACTAGATGAGGATCTGGCCTGACCGGCGCCGGCTCTCGCGCGAATCAGCGACGGGTGTATCATCCCCGCATGCGCTGTCCAAACTGCCAGCACGACAACCGCCCCGGAGCCGAGCCAGGTTCTGCGACAACTGCGGCCACGCACTTGCCGCCCCGCCGGCCCAGCCGGGCGACGTCACCGCCCAGCGCCTCGCCGCGCAGCGCGACGTCGTCGTCGCCGGCGACACGGTGGCGCGCGATAAGATCGCCACCATCGTCAACCACCTCTACGGGGCAGCCGGCGGCCCGGCCCCGCTGCCGCTGGTCGAGGCCACCGAGCGTTACCTCACCCATCTGATCGACTCGAACAAGACCCTGCGCCTGCAGGGCATCCGCGCCGGCAACCAGCCCGTCAGCGTGCAGCTCGAAAAGGTCTGCGTCTCGCTCACGATGCGCGACGTGCGCTCGCCCGGCGCGGCCCACGTGACAGACATTGAGCGCGATCTGAGCGCGCTGACCATCGCCCGCGCGCTGGAGCGCCACCGCCGGCTCGTCATCGTCGGCGACCCGGGCAGCGGCAAGACCACCCTGCTGGCCTACCTCACCCTCACCTACGCCCGCGCTGCCCGCGGGCCGGACGATGTGGTGCGGGTGCGCCTCGGCCTGGGCGAGACCGGCCGCCTGCCGTTGTTGCTGCCACTGCGCTTCCTCGGCGCGCACCTGCGCGAGAAGCACCCGAACCCCGCCGCCGACGGCCCGGCGCTCCTGCTCAACTTCCTGCACGAGTATTACCGGAACCAGTCCATCGTCTTGCCCGATCAGTTCTTCGCGCGGCCGCTGGAGCAGGGCGCGGCGGTGGTGCTGTTGGATGGCCTCGACGAGGTCGCCGACCGCGAGCTGCGTCAACGCGTCGCGCGGCTGCTCTAGAAGTTCGTCGTCCGCTATCCCGAAAGCCGCTACGTCGTCACCAGCCGCAAGGTCGGCTACGACGGGCCGGCCCGGCTGAGCGAGAGCTTTGCGCTGGCCGAAGTGCGCGAGTTCACCACCCCGGAAGTGCACCAGTTCCTGCGCGACTGGACGCGCGTGCTCGAGGCCACGCTCGCGGGCGAGGTGACGCCGGATCTGCTGCGCCTGGCCTCCCAGCAGGCCGAGGCGCTGATCGCCGCGATTGAGAACAATCCGCGCGTCGCCGAGCTGGCCGTCAATCCGCTGTTGCTCACCGTCATCGCCCTCGTCCACCGCCAGCGGGCCAAGCTGCCCAATCGCCGGTCCGAGTTGTACGCCGAGGCGGTGGATGTGTTGCTCGGCAGTTGGGACGAGGCCAAGGAGGGCCAAAAACCGACGCTCGAAGTGGCCGGCCGCCAACTGGATGCCACCGAGCGCCGCGCCATCCTGGAGCCGGTGGCCTTCTGGATGCACACGCGGCAGTTGCGTGAGATCGATCACTCCGAGTTGCTGCCGCTCCTGCAACCGTCCTTCGATAAGCTCACCGGCGGCGACGCGGCGACCAAACGCGCGATCAGAACTTTTCTCGAGCTGATTGACGAGCGCAGCGGGCTGTTCGTCGCGCGCGGCCTGGGCGTGTATGCCTTTGCCCACCTCACCTTTCAGGAATATCTGGCGGCGCGGGTGCTGGCCGATGATGCCAACGCCGAAACCCTGGTTCAATCGAAACTCGGCGACCCGTGGTGGCGCGAGGCCCTCTTCCTGGCCCCGGGCAGCACCGAGAGCAAGCGCCGCGCCAGCCAGCTCATCCGCGCCATGATGGAGGCCAAAGCCCAGGGCGAGCGGCACGAGCACTTGGTGCTGGCGGCCGAGTGTGTGCTCGATGTCGGCGAGGTGCGCGTGGAAGGTGACCTGTTGGGTGAGATCAAGCGCCGCCTGAAAAGCGAGGCCGAGGCCCCCGAGCCGGCCAGGGAGAATCAACGCCGGGGCTGGCTGTTGCGCAGGATCGCCGCCCTCAACGCCCTGAGCCGCATCGAGAGCGGGCAACTGAGCGGCGCGGCCACCAGCCGTTACCGGAAACCTGACACCGGCGAGCCGGACTGGGTGACGATCCCGGCGGGCAAGTTCTGGATGGGGAGCGATGTGCGCGACAAAGATGCATGGGACAGTGAACGACCCGCCCGGCGCGTCGGGCTGGATGAGTATCAGATCGCGCGCGTGCCGATAACGAACGCCCAGTACGCGCTCTTTGTGACGGAGGCCAACGTTGACCCGCCCGGGCACTGGCGCGGCCGCCAGCCACCAAAAGGCAAGGAAGATCACCCCGTCGTCAACGTGAGCTGGCACGATGCCCAGGCGTACGGCCGCTGGTTGACCGAGAAGATCGGGCGCGCCGTGCGATTGCCGACCGAAGCCGAGTGGGAGAAGGCGGCGCGTGGCGACCGCGACGGACGCCGCTATCCCTGGGGCGACGCATGGGGTGAGTTGATGTGTAACTCCGGCGAGTTGGGATTGGACGACACCTCTCCGGTTGGGCTGTTCTTGTCGGGCGCCAGCCCCTACGGAGCTCTGGATATCGCCGCCAACGTCTGGGAATGGTGCCAGTCGAAGTACAAGCCTTATCCTTACGATGCGGATGACGGGCGCGAAGACTTGAAGGGCGATGGTCGTCGGGTGTTGCGCGGCGGGTCGTTCGATGACGGTCGCAGGCTCGTGCGCTGCGCGTTCCGCCTAAACCCCCCGCCTGACGCCCGGCGCGACGACTTCGGTTTTCGGGTCGTGGTGGTGTCCCCCGGCCCGCGCGCAGCGCGGCCTCGCGGCCGTTGCGCTGAACGCCGG
>CAZSNP010000123.1:0-3180 GCA_964608265.1 uncultured Anaerolineales bacterium
ACTGATATTCATTTCAACCAGTTCTTGTCAGACACCGCGCCAGCAAATCTCCTACAAACCAGTCACCGGAGTCACGGCCACCGATACACAATCGCATCGTCGGCTGCGTCGAAGGCCATCACGCCTGTTTCCATCTCCATCCACAGCGTATCGCCGCGCCACAGGGTGAAGCCCGGCGCGCTGAGGATGATGGTGCTGACGCCGAGGCGCGTCTCGCGCGTGCCGCTGCTCGCGCCGCTCTGCCAGTCGTACACATCGTGCAGGATGGCGTGGGAGACATCGTCGGCGGCGGCCTTGAAACGCAGAATGTGCAGCCCGCGCCCGGAGACATGCCACGTCCACGCCGGGTTGTCCTCGCTGATGATGCTGGCTTCCTCCAGTGCGCCGCCGAAGCCCGGCGCCTCGCCCAAATCCACCGACCAGCGCCGTTCGCCGGTTTGTGAGTCTACGACCCACACTTCATTGCGCCGAGTGCCGCGCTGGCGTCGGGCGAGCAATACCAGCACATCGTCGTGGTGGTCGAGCGGAAGGAAGTTGTAATCGCCATCCTGCAGCAGAACCCGGTGCTCGCCGGTGGTCGCCTCCACGCTCAGCACCTTATCGTCAGCGGGGACGAACAGGGCCCTGGCAGTGACGATGACGTTGGGGTTGAAGCTGGAGAGCAGATTGAGTTCGCGCGGCGGCAACGTGGACCACACCGGCTGAAACGTTGCCGGGTCGAGCCGCAACACGCACGGCGCCGGCCAGCCGAAGATCATGAAGAAGTCGCTGCCGCTCGCGGCGGGATACAGCGGCGTCGTCCAATCCGCCGCCTTCGGCCCGAAGTCCTCATCCGAGGTGCAGGTGGGTTTGCGAGTCGCCACCGCGCCGCTGGCCGGGTCGAAGGCGCGCAGCACGCCGTCGGAGTTTTCGTCGCGATCCATGAACACGATCTTTTTCCCGAGCACGTACAACCCGCGCGGCGAATCCTGCGTGGCGCGATAGTTCCAGCGCGGCTGGCCGGTGGCCGCGTCGAAGGCGCTCAACGAGCCGTCATCACTCAGGGCGAACAGCCGGCCCTCGTACAACTGTAGACAGTTCACACAGGTGTTAAACGAGATTTTGTCCGCGAGCGAGGCCTCCCACGCCGTCGCGCCATCCGCGCGGTTGAAGGCCAGCAGGCGCGCGCCGCTCACCGTGTAGATGCGTTCGGCATCGCCGACGAGGCGCGTGTCGTAAGTGTCATTGTCGAGCCTGGCGCTCTTCCACAAAAATTGCGGACGCTCGCCGCTCAACGCCACCAGCTTCTTCTCGCCGTCGCCGCCGCTCTGCGGATACTCGTCGGCGAGGAAGATGAGGTCGGGCGGCGCGTCGCTCGCGGAGGGGATGAAGGCGGCCACGCGGCCCACCACAAATCGGCTGCCGAGCGTGGGCACGGCGGTGAGCGCGTCGCTGAGGCTGCCGCCGCTGGTGAGGGAACTCATCAGCGCTTCAAGATTGATAAAGGCCGTCGCGACGGGCAGCAGACCGAGCAGCACGATCCCGATGACGAGCGCCCACACCAGGCAGCCGGCATTCCTCGGTTGCGCGCGGCGGGTGGTCGCCGGCGGCGCGTTGGTGTAGGTCACCGAGGCAAACGTCGGCGGGCGCACCACCGCCTCGGACGACTCGATCACCATCGGCCGGCCGCCCTGCATTTTGATGATGAAGCGTTTGGCGCCCTGCGTGTAATTGCCCACCCGCTCCACCGCGATGCGGCCCTCGGTGATGTTGACCTTGAGCGCGTGGCCTTCGTCGTCGGCAGTCGGCGCTTCGTCGGAGCGCTCGATGACGGAGTCGCAGAAGCGGCACTTCGCCGTGCCGCGCGCCTCGGGGAAGTCAATCGGCGCGCCGCAGTTTGGGCAGTTGAGGGAGCGGAGAGGGGCATCGGACATGAAGGCCTCAAATGAGTTGCGCGAGGATTGCCGTAGCGGCAATAGCCGCCGGTGCGACGGAAGTCGCAACTACGAACAGGCGGCCCGATTGTAACCGGCTGACCTGCGGGTTGCAGATGGGAAGGGTGTGCTATAACTACCGGGCCGCTAACCCAGGACGAGACCCTAACGGTCTGCGTGTCATATGCTCCTCCGCCTCCGCGACTATGCCCTCATCACCCTCGGCTGCGTCATTCAGGCGCTGGCGATGGATTTGTTCCTCATCCCCGCGCAACTGGCCGCCGGCGGCGTGAGCGGGCTGGCACAGATCGTCAATTCGTTCACCGGCTGGCCCATCGGCGTAATGGTGACGGTGATGAACTTGCCGTTGTTTTACGTGGGCTGGCGCTACCTGGGCGGGCGGCGCTTCATGGCCCGCACCGTCGCCACCGTGGTGCTGTACTCAGCGTTTGTGGATTTGTTCGCCCTCTACCTCCCACAGTCGGGCCTGACCGAAGACCTGTTCCTCAACGCGCTTTACGGTGGCGTGCTCGGCGGGCTGGGCATGGGCCTCGTCTTCCGCGCGCAGGGCACCACCGGCGGCACCGACATCGTCGCCCGGATATTGGGGCGCTGGCGCGGCGTGCCGCTCAGCCAGAGCTACCTGCTCACCGACACCGCCATCGTCTTTTTCGCCGGCCTCACCTTCGGCTGGAATTATGCGCTGTACGCCGTCGTCGCCCTCTACATCACCGGCCTGGCCGCCGAGGCCTCGGCGGAGGGCGTGGGGATTGTGCGCGCGGCCACCGTCATCACCTCGCAACCGCAACTCATCGCCGACCGGGTGATGAAAGAGATGGCGCGCGGCGTCACCGGCTGGGCGGGCACCGGCATGTACTCGGGCGCGGAGCGGCATGTGCTTTTCATAGCGGTCAGCCGGGCCGAGGTCAGCCAACTCAAGGCCATCGTCAAAGAGGCCGACCCGCTGGCTTTCGTCGTCATCGGCCAGGCCCACGAAGCGATTGGTGAAGGCTTCAAACCGATTCAGGAGTGAGGGGTGACGCGTGGCAGGTAGCATGTGGCGTCCACCAATGGCTGTGTGCTCCTCCTCTCCCAGCGGGAGAGGGCCGGGGTGAGGCAGGGTGTGTGCAAAGTCGCCGCGCTCGCCCTCATCCCCCGACCCGTAAGCGCAGCGACTCTCCCACTGGGAGAAGGGGAGTCGGCACTCATCATTTGGAGCGGCCTTCCACTGACGCGACCCACTCCCTCTCCCAGCGGGAGAGGGCCG
>CAZSNP010000124.1:0-2294 GCA_964608265.1 uncultured Anaerolineales bacterium
CGCTAACGAAAGCGAGAGAAATGTACGAACACTGGAGCATCGCCCACACCGCCGCCGGACGATTCCAGGCCCAGATCATCGCCGGTTTGTTGCAGGCCGCCGAGATCGAGGCGCGGCTCAGCCAGGAGAGCGCGGGGTCAGTGTATGCCCTCACCGTCGGGCCGCTGGGCGAGGTCGAGGTGCTGGTCCCCAGCGAACAGTTGGCCGCCGCGCAGGAATTGATTGCCAGGTATGAACGAGGGGAATTGGAGACGCCGGATTCGGGGGAAAGCGCCGCAGACCCCGACGGCCCTGAAGAAAGTTAGGGTCTCATCATCACGGATACACCCGCTCCGTCCACTCGAGCGGCTCGACCTGAAAGCCCCCTACCCACACCTCCCAGTGCAAGTGCGGGCCGGTGACGCGCCCGGTCGCGCCGTTGTAGCCGATGATCTGCCCCGGCGTCACCGCGTCACCGACGTTCACCAGAATCTGCGACTGATGCCAGTAGCCGCTGAACACCCCCCAGCCGTGATCGATGATCGTCGCGCCGCCGCGCACCGTCAACTCCTCCGCCAACACCACGATCCCCGAGGCCGGCGCGGTGATCGGGCGATCCGCGCCGCCCGAGAAATCGGTGCCACCGTGAAACGAGTCATACGGCCCGCCGTTGTACGAGCGCAATGAACCGAAGCGCGACCGGATGACGCCGACCGACGGCAAGGCGAACAACCCCTGCCACAACTTCGTGGCGCTCACCTGAGTGACAATGGCCCGCACTTTCTCGAATTCGGGTTGCACCGCCGCCGGGTCGAGCGTGGCCGGGTCAACGTTCAGCGGCGGGTCGGTGGCGTAGGCCCCTGCGCGCACCGGCACCGACTGCGCCAGGCGCGCCGGCGCGCCGTCAGTCGTCGTAGCGGTGATGGTCAACGGATACAACGTGGGGTCGGCCAGGCGATACACGCCGAGCAATGCGTACTGCGCCTGCGCATTCGTCGCCTCGCCGACGAAGTTGAGCGGCCACTCGCCCAGGCTGCCGCTGAGCGCGACCGGCTGCTGTGTAACGACGCGCACGACCAGCGTCTTCCCCTGCACAAACGGTTGTGGCCCGAGCTGCACATCGCGCAACGGCGAGGGCAAGGCCTTGATCGGCGCCTCGCCGCCGGGGAAGGCGAGCAGCGCGCCGGGCGGCAACAGCCCCGGATGGGCGAGTCGATTCGCGGCCGCGACGGCCCACGGGCTTTGATTGCGCGTGGCCGCCAGCGCCAGCAGCCCTCCGCCTCGTTCGGCGATGTGGCTCGTCCCGACGGGCAGCGCCGCGCCGTCATCACCCTGCCCCGGCAAGACAATGGGTTGATTGATGTAGAGCTGGTCGGGGTTGAGGACGCGATTGAGGCGGATGAGCGTCGCGCGCTGCATGCCGAAGCGGAGCCGCAGGCTGGCGAGTGACTCGCCCGGTTCAAGCGGATGGATGAGCAGCTCACCGGTCAGGTCACCGAAGCCGGGGATGAGGAGGATCGCGCCGACCTGGAGGGTTTCGGGATCGACGCCGGGGTTCGCGGCCTGCAGCGCCTCGAGCGGGACGCCGAATTGTCGCGCGATGCCGAAGAGCGTGTCGCCCGCCTGCACGGTGTACGTCGGCGCGCCCGCCGGCGCCGGGGTGGCCTCCTGCGCGCGGGCAGCCGGCGCAGCGAGCAGCCCACACGCCAGCAGCGCCATGAGGAGGCGGCGCAACCGCGCGGCGCGTCTACGCCGGGTCAAAAACCACCTCATCACCGATCTCAACTCGCTCCAGAAACCCGGGCTCCGCCTCGAGCGTGTAGCGGGCCGGGGCGCGCGGCGCATAGTACGGGCGCCACGGCAGCGCTTCCGCCTTATCCACCACGCGCCCGGCGGTGTTGATCCATACCACCGCAATCGGAAACGGTACAAAGAACATGTGGATGGAGGCGGCGGCCCGGCTCTCCCGCCCCTCGGCGAGGATGAGGGCTTCGCCCGCGTTCAACCGCGAGCGAAACTGCAGGCCGCGCAGCCGGCACCAGAACGACTCGCACCAGCGCGCGCCGGCCAGCAGCACCGTTCCGCTCGAACGCTGGCGCACATTGACTCGGGGCGACACGGTGCTCTCAATACGCGAAACGAGGGCAGATCGGGCTGCCCTCGGTGAACTCGGCTGCGCGACGGCGCCGAACTTACGCTTGCGGCTCGGCGTCCGGCGAGGTGCGGCGGGCGATGACCTTCTCCACGCTTTCGAGCAAATCCTGCGGGCCAAAGGGCTTGGTGATGTAGTCGTCCACCTTGGCGATGTGCAGGCC